>JALHNQ010000011.1 GCA_022843405.1 Methylocystis sp.
TACAAGGCCCGTATCCACCGGGACCATCGAGTCTGAACCTGTGCCGCGCGCGTCGTCCTTCCGCGTGCGTCGCGACCGCGATGAAATCTAGGAGATCGGAAATGGACAGGGCGATTTATATGGTCGGCGGCAGCAAGGGCGGCGTCGGCAAATCCATGGTGACAATGGCGCTTATCCACTTTCTGACGGCGCGCGACGAGGCGGTTATCGTGGTCGACGCCGATACGTCAAATCCTGACGTCATGCAGAACTATGAAAAGGAGATCGAATGCGAGAGCGTCAATCTGGACGATGCCGACGGCTGGATTCGACTCGTCAATCTATGCGATGAGAACACGGATAAGACCGTTATCGTCAACACGGCGGCGCGGAACAATCAGGGGGTTGGCGCCTATGGGGTCACGCTGAGCGGCACGCTTGATGAGCTGAAGCGGCGATTGGTGACGTTGTGGGTCGTCAATCGGCAGCGGGACTCGCTGGAGCTGCTGCAAGACTATCTCGACGCGATCCCCAATTCGACCGTGCACGTCGTCAAAAACGGCTACTTTGGCGCGGATGAGAAATTCGAGCTCTACAACGGCTCGAAAACGCGCAAGACGATCGAAGGGCGGGGCGGCAAGAGCCTGCTGTTCCCAGATATGGCGGATCGCGTGAGCGATGATCTTTACAGCAAGCGCCTCAGCATTCGGAAGGCGCTCGCCGATATGCCGATTGGCAATCGCGCCGAATTGAAGCGGTGGCTGGCCCAGGTCGACGGCGTGTTTAAGGCGGTCACGGCGTATGAGTGAGCGCCTGGAATGGGAAGACGCGGGCGGCTTTGAGAAACTGATCGGCCGGGCCGCAACCGAAACCGAACGCCGCCAACTTCGTCGTGTCAAGGAAGTTCTCGGACTTCGCGACAATGATGCGCTGTGGCTCGTCATCTTCGCGCTTCAATACTACGACAGCCTTTATCGTCAGTTCCCGAGGGCGATCGCGACTGAGGCGGCGTCCGTAATGGCGCGCACGCGTGAGGCGGCGGAAGCGCAGATACGCGCCGGGGCCGAGACGGCGAAGGCTGATCTCGCACGGGCGGTCGCGCTCGCGGCGCAAGACGTGGCGCGTGACGTGGCGCGCCGCCAGACGACGCAATGGCTGATTTACGGGATGGCGGTCGGCGCGACGCTCGTCGTCGTTGGAATAGGTATCGGCCGCATACTGGCGCCGTAGGCGCCGCGCGGCTCTGTCAGGCGTCGCCGTCTCGGACGCGCCGCAGCGCCCGAATTTCAGTCGCCGCGTGCGACGCGATGACGCTCGCGCGGCAGCGGAAGAGGCGACGAGCCTCACGCGTCTCGACGCAATCCGAGTTGCCCGGTGCAAAATGCTATTTCGCGGCTCGTCATGCGCGCCGCACCCGCAGGAGGCGCATTCACGGAGGTGGCATTTCGCGACGGTCACGAGCTTGTCCAGCGCGTCGGTTATGGCGTCGCCTCGTCGTGAGAGAGAGGGACCGCGCGCGGCCCCTCTCTGGCGTTTAGCGGGCCTTCTTGCCCTGCGGTTTCGCGGCGGGAGCTTCCGTCTTCTTCACCGGCTTGTCCGCGAGGTGCTGAATGTCCTCCACCGCGAAAGTGTAGCCGAACCGGCGCTCGCCGTTAGCTGCTTTCCATTCGGTCTGCTTCGGGCGTGAGGTGACTTGAACGAGGTGGCCAGATTCGAGTTTTTCGCGCGCCCATTTGATGCGCGATTCCTGCCTAGCGAAAATCGTATGTTCGATCCACTCGGGGTTGTCGATCCACTCGCCGTCGCCGTTCTTGTAGGGGTTGTTCGAGCAAACGGTGACGACGAGGTTGGCGCCGACTTCCTTGAGCTGACCGACCCGGCCGACCTGAATGTGCGTGTTGAGCTGCGACATTTTCTCTCTCCTATCGTTGGGCCTCGGCCCGTTGCGATGGCGGTCTGAAAGCGCCGGGGTAAGGAGACCACAGAGCCGCAAGGCCGTAAGGCCGCAGCGGGCGAGCGAAGCGCTGCGCGCCGGCCGCGACGGGGAATTTTGGAGGGCGCAAAGCGCCCGTGCGCGAGGAATTGCCGCGTAGCGGCAAGGGGAAAATTCTTCGGCGCAGGCGCCGACGTGGCTCCGCCGGCGCTAGACAAGCCAGTCATGAGCAACGGGCGAAGGCCCGACATGGCAAGTGAGATCTTGTGCTGCGTCCGACACACAACCAAGTCAGCCGGATTTTCTGTCGAGACTCGGCCCGCATCGTTCTCATACCGTCGCGCAACCCCGCGAACTGAGTTGGCGATGGTCGATCCCGTGTGGCTGTGTCGATGGCGCCGAAAGCGCCTCGTTGCTCAAATGGGCCAATTGTGAGAAACCCGCCTCCTATTGAGTGACAGCCCCGCGCGCCACGCAAACGATGGACGCGGCTTTCGGCGCGGCGCACCCGAAGCGCAAGGAAGCGAGAGACAGAAATGTTGTCGCCGTGGCGTGCTCCCGTTGCGTGCAATCGAGGAACGGGCGACGTTGCATTGTGTCAGCGCAGCGCGCGGCGGGCGGGCGACCATCCGAATGTCGGACGATCGTATGCAAGTTGGAAGCGATGAACGAGATTATTTTAACGGACGCCGATAGAGAGGGCGAAACGATGACGGCGCGCGTCGTTCGCTATGATCGAGAGCAACGTCGCCTCGAACTGGCGGTGCCGAATACCACTGTTGTTTTCACGCTTCACGGCGATGGCGACCGGTTCACGGGAGCGCTTGGCGGCCGAAGCTTCTATTGGGATGCGCCGCGCGCCGAACCCGCGAAAAAACGAGTGAAGCGTTAACCCCGGCGCGCATCCCAATTGTCGTCACGAATTCGGCATTTTCAGCAGCTCCTTATAGCCCTGCTGCGTCATCCATCGCGCGCGGGCGTAATGGCTGTGATAGACGCGCCGCGCACGCTCACGTTCGACGTCGGGATCAATTTTGAGAACGATCCGGCTCGCCTCCTCCCAGCCAGCGCCATCGCGCGCAGCGTCGAGCAGGCGCAGATAAACGATCATATGCGTAAGATCGTAATCGGTGAGCGCAAGCGTTGTTGGCGCTGCGTCTGCAACCGTATCGGACTGATTGGGGATCATGATTGGCCTCCTTGAAAGCGCAGACTACGCTTCGATCGCTCCGGGTAAGACTGCAGCCGCAAGGGAGCCGGTAGCGCCGATATGTGGCGGCATTCAGGGTGCACCGAGCGAGACCCCTGAGTGATGGTTCGGCAAAGCCGCCAAGAGAGGGCAATGCGTATGGCCGAGCGAGAACCACGGCGTGCTATGCCTCGCGAGGTTCTGCAAGGAAAGTCGCAAGTGGTCGACGGCGCCTATTCGTCATCGGCTCAGGTGGCGCGGATGCGCCACATAGAGGCTTGCAACGCGAGCGCTAAGAAGGGCCATAGTTCCCGACGCGAGCTCTGCGAAGCCAAAGGCTATTGCCCTGCCTGCTTTCGGTAATAGCGACCTCTGGTCCGAGTGAGCATAGCGACGGCGCGCGCCGCGCTCCGTCACGAGGCCAGTGCGAGCCCGAAAAGCGGGCGCCTCGACCGGCCCCGCACCCACGCCGAAGCGGGTAAGCGCATGACATACGCTAGCGGAATTGCGCGAACCGATCCGCTCGCAGAGGAAATGGGGGACCTTGATCCCTATCAAAGCAGTTTGTGCACGTAAGCAGCAAGCCTCTGACAAAGAATACTGTCGACGAGTTGTTCGATGCTCTTTTCGAAATTCTTGCGCACCACGCGAAATATGCGCGACCGCACTCAACGGAACGGTTGTCTCGGTCCAGCACAACGCGCTCTCCGAGCCTTCGAGGCCTTCAAGGTCACCTTTTTCGCGGTGACACGGACGCCGAGCGCGCCCGCCTTTGTTGACTGATTACGCGGCATCCTCTTCGCCGCTATCGGCGCGACTCAACAGGTCGAACACGCTGGCGACGACGTCGACGCCGTAATTCATCTTGCCTTCCTTTTCATAGGACGTTTCAGCGACACGACATTCGGCATAGATCGGCGCGCCCTTCCTGACGTTTTTCAACACGAACGCCGCATCGCGCTCGTTCAAAATAGTGACCGTCACCCAGTCGGTTTTCTCAATGCGCTCGCGCGATTTCTTATCCGTCCAACTGCGGTTTGTCGCGACACTCACCTTGGCGATTTTACCGTTGTCGAACGCCTTCGGCTCTTGCCCGACATAGCCTCGTAGAATGAAAAGATTGGTTGTTCTCATCGCTTGACTCCAATGATGCGAAGCGGGCGCCGTCCACTTTCCGGGCTGAAAAGCCTCGAGCGCGAGGAAAGCATTTTATTAGAGGAATGGCGATAATAAGATTGTCTTGAAGGGGATTATGGCTTTAACATCGAGTCCTGCTACGGCATGCTTTGTTCGATCGGTCTGAAGGAAAGCGAAACAAAAAGGCGTTTCCTCGACACTTTCAGCGTCATGCGCGCGCCGCGTTCGTCGCGCGGAACACGCCGAAACGTGACGATGGACTTCTCACTTGACCAAGCGCGCACCCGGGAAGGCTGACGGAGTAAGGAGAGGGAATGAAGGTGCGCGCGAATGCGCGCGGCTGATCAACGGCGCAAGGGATCGTCAACCGCAAGTTCGGTGACGGCGAAAGGTGGCGCCAGTCGCTAACGCGATTAAGGCGCGGCCATAGGGTTCGCCCAACTGCCGCGCGCAATAAAACCGAGAGGAATTCAAGGGTTTGAAGGACCGGATTGAAACGCTCGATGAATTGAGGGCTTTGGCGATCGGCGCGGTAATGCTGTCGCATTTCGCGCTCGCCTTCGGGTCGCAATCGATCGTAGCGTTTTGGCTCAACCTCCCTGATCTCAGCGTCGGCGTCGATCTGTTCTTTGTGATTTCAGGTTTCCTGATTTTCCGGAATGTTACCGATCTGACGCAAGCCCACAGCTACACGCGCGGGATCGCGACCTTCTATGCGCGCCGACTAACGCGGATCGTGCTCCCGGCATGGGCGATCGTCGCGGCGCTTGCAATGGCCCATATTGAACATCCCGCGTCGAGCGTCACCGATCTTTGGACTGCCGCGGCGCTCATCGCAAACGTCCATTGGGCGCGCTGCGAAGTCGACGCCCGCTGCGGCGATCCGCTCGCGACATCACATTTCTGGTCGCTGGCGAGCGAAGCGCAATTCTATTTCCTGGCACCAGCGCTGCTGCTCGCGCGGGGACGTGCCGCGCTCTACGGGGTGTCCGCAGCCATTCTGCTGCTTGCCCCCGTTCCCCGCCCACACGGCTCCCTGCTGTGGGCGCTGCGCCCGGAAGCGCTCCTGCTTGGCGCGGCGCTCGCCAGCCAGTTGAGACGGAGCGCCTCCTGGCTGGCGAAGGCGCCGCCCGTGTCCACCGGATTGGCGGCATGGTGGATCCTTGTGGCGTCCATGGTGGCGAGCATTGGGATTGGCCCCTTCTCGGGGCTGGCGTGGACGCTTGTCGCATTTATCAGCGCCGGCGTCGTTTTCGGACGCCTCCAAGGAACGCCCATCGCCGGTAGTGCCGGCGAGGCCGTGCGAAGGATCGGCCGCGCGTCGTTCTCCGTCTATCTCGTCCATCTGCCGCTGATCGGTATTGCCGCGGAATCGGTCGCCCCATGGATCGGGGCGCCCGCCGCCGCCCTTGGCGCTCTGGTGGCGATCGGCGCGGCGGCGATGGTGGTCGAGTTCACGATCGTGCGACCGGCGGCGCAACTCGGCCGCGCGTGGAGCATGGGCTTCGTATCTAATTATTTGCCAATCGCAGGCCGCGCGGCGAAAATCGGGGCTTAGCAAATTTACTCGGCATAGATCATAGGCCGAAACGCCAACTCGCAGACTTTTAATATGACCCCATATCGGTCAACCGACGTCGACGCATGGTGCCCACGAACGTTGTTGAGCAGCCTCGAGCGCCAATTTCTTCCAGAGCTTCAACAACATAGCGTCGTCGCGCTACCATAGCGGCGCCATCGCTGCCGCACATCGAACAAATGCCGAATTATCGCCTTAACAATTCGCAACGCTTGCGGCGCTTCCAATAAACACTCCGAGCTCGCGCTCAGAGCGCGAGATGACCGGAAAATCGTTTGATGCGGCACAATGTGAGCTTACGCAAAAGAAAGGCCGACCATGGACATGGTCGCATCTGGTGTCCACCGTTGCGCCTGTACTTTCCAAGAATTTTCGGAATTTCGTGGAAGGTCGCTAAACGACCGCGTCAGGACAAGGCGCCTGAACTTCAACATATCACTTACACGCTCGATCCAAGGGCTATTGCGGCAATCCGTGGCAGCATTGTCGATGAAATCGATCACCTCGACCGCGACGCGCCGCATTCGCTCATCGTCCGCCATCACTGGTCAAGATCGCTCGCCAGTTCCTACCTCGAGGGCGTTGAAGATGTGACGGACATATCCAACAACACGGGAATTTTCGAAGTTGACGACGCAGTATTCACACTCACGGAACGGCCAACGCGCGCCGACTGGCCGGTGCCGATGATCATCTACGTCGCCGAAATTTACGCCTCAAAGAACGCGATGATCGACGCCGAACATTTTGAAGTTGTCGTCGGCCCGGACGGACGGCCCGTGCCCCGCGAATTGCTCGGCTGAGGGGTGATATGGAAGACGAAGCGAAGAGAGGCTGGACGATTCAGCACGATGGCGGCGAACCGTTGCCAGCGTCAATAGCCGAGTTGGTCGAGCGCTGGCTTGCCGTGACCGACCGATGGCGATCCAATCGCGGCGCTGGTGATCGCCGCTGAAGAATTGACGCTTTTGGCGCCCGCCACGAGCCGCGGCTTTTCGCGTTTGCCGCCAATCGAAGGTCAGGCCATAATAACAGCGGTGAAATAGCCCGTAGCAGAAGGCGGACGTAAGTCGCCGATCTGGCGCGCAAACACGCGGTTTGGGAAGCTGTCAACGGCGGAGAGAATCCCGGCCACCAGGGCGGCGCAAAACCAAGCCAGTTGGGAGAGAACGCCGACATGCAAAGGTTCGGGCTACGACGGGATGATTTCGCCACGAACCTTGCCGATGCGGCCGAGGATCTGGAATTCCACGAAAGTCTTCATCTTGCTCTCCATCGTTGGAGCGACTGCCCCGGTTGCGATGGCTGTCCGTGATGGCCGCGAAGGCGACGCCATAACCGAAGCGCCGACAAGGCGTGAGGCTGAAGCAGAGGGAAGGACCCGAAGGCCGCGTCAATTTTGTCTCGCGAGGAATTGGCGCGCAGCGCGCCAAGGGGAAAATTATCGCGGCCGCAGGGTTTTGGGCGACGACGGCGGCCATAGGACGAAACGCAATGCAAACGGAGGCGGACGTTCCCGCCAGAGAGGGAGGCGTAAAGACTCGAAGCGAATTCAGATCGTCGGGACGGCAGGCCCCGTGAATCCGGGCGAATCGCCTGTTCGATGCCCCTAGGCCCAGCTATCTCTCAAATGTCTGGCGGAAAGACCGAGAATACCCCCCGGGAAATGAAATTCAACCTGGTTGGCGTCGAAAACGGAAAACCGCCAACGCGTAAAATCGGCCTATTGGAATCGGCTGGGATCGATAATGTGGAACGCGAAATTCGGCGTGGCGATCGGTCTTAAGAATGGCGCACTCCCGATGTCATGACTTGCGCCGCTAAGGATGATGGCGACGCCGGCGGAATCGCCACAGGAAGGAAAATATGCAGAAGCGCTAATTGCGACGCGACGAGAGATCGAGACGAGTTCACGCCGTGGACCGAGCGCTTCCCGCATACATGTAGGTCATGATACGGGGACCATCCGCATACTCGTTTCTAAGTTCCGTCAGATCGAAGCCGGCGGCGCGCACGAGATCGTCCATCTTTCGATCCAGATGACAACCGCCGGCGACTTTGCGCCATATCGGGGTTAGTCGGTGTTGCCAACTTTCCACTCGAGGCTCCGGTGAAAGTCCATGCTCGACAAACATCAGCCTGCCGCCAGGCTTGAGAACCCGCCGCATTTCGCGCAGCGCGATCAGCGGGTCGGGAATCGAACAAAGCGTCCAGGTCATCACGACCGTGTCTATTGTGTCGTCCCCGAGAGGGATCGCGGTTGCGGACGCTTGTATGAGTTGGGTTCTGACGGTGGCCGCGTCGGCGCGTCGGCTCCCCATCGCGAGCAAACGGGGCGAAGGATCGATTCCGATAACAATCTCGACCTGTTCGCCATAGAACGGGAAATTCAGTCCCGAGCCGACCCCGATTTCGAGCACCCGGCCGCTGGCGGCGGCCACAACCTCGCGACGATACCTCTCGAGTTGGCTCTGACGCATGACCAGATCGAGCAGCGGCGGAAAAACCCAGCGATCATAGACGTTCACAACGACGCCTCCGCGCGCCAACGCTCGGCGACCAGAGAAATCACCTTGAGCGACTCCTCTGCGCCATCCGCGATTCCTTTTTCGAAGTCTCCCTCGACCCGGCCCATCTGATTGGTCACATGGGCGAAGCAGATTACGGACCGATTGCACGCTTTCGCAAACGCATAGAGCGCGGCCGCCTCCATTTCGACAGCGAGAATCCCAGCCTCCAGCGCCGCATCGATCGCCGCTTGCGTTTCCCGAAAGGGGGCGTCGGTCGTCCAGGAGGCGCCGACCTGCGCCGAGATTCCCGCAACAGTGAGCGCCTCGCGCGAGAGCTCAATCAGTCGAGGGTCCGCCTCGCTGTAATCGGACGGCGGCAGATAGTGATAGCTTGCGCCTTCGTCGCGCAGCGCACGGTCGATGACGATGAAATGCGGCGGAGCTTGCACGGGAAGGATTTGCCCAGCCGAAGTCACGCTGATGAGCAGCCGACAGCCTGACGCGAACAGCTCTTCCGCGACCAGAACAGCAAAAGCGGCGCCGACGGCGCAACCGACGATTCCATATTCGTTCCCGTCACGATGGAAGACAAAAAGGTCGGTGTGATAGCAGGCCCAGCCGGGATGACGATCGGCGCAGCCCGTGGCGCGCAAGCGCCGCACGATGTCGCCATCGGGATCGAGAACGCAGATTTCGGGAACGGCGGCGGCGGAAAGGCCTTTCTGGCGGCGCGCCTCGCGCAACAGGCTCTCGGGCGTGAAGGCGGACGGCGCGTCGCAATGCTTGTGAGAAAGGATCGGCGGCGGTTTCATTTCACTCCCCTGCATGGCGCTGGCTACGTCCCGCACTTTTCCGAAAGGTTTCGTCGCCGATACGGCGATGAAGGCCGCGCCGAGTGTCGTTCTCCGCCCGAACCACGGATCAATCGCCGCAAACAGCCGCGCAGCGGCGCCGCATGGCGGATAAAAGACAGCGCCGCGCATCTCGACGACATCGAGCCCGGCGCCTTCGACGAGCTGGCGCAATTCCGTCGCGGTCCAAAATCTGGCGACCCGCCAAGTCGGATGGCCGAGCCAGCCGCGGATGCGCCGATAGGCGGCCCACAGGCTCCAGCGCCCGAGTTCGCCGATGACCAGCCGGCCGCCAGGCTTCAGGACGCGAGCCATTTCCACCACGGCTCGCTCGGCGTCGCGAACGAAGCAAAGCACCGCGACCGCGAGGACGGCATCGAAACTCGCGTCCGGGAATGGCAGCAACTCGGCCTTTGCTTCGACGAGCCGCAATTGAGCACCCTCGATCCCGGCCTGTCGCTGCGCGGCGATCATCGCCGGGTCCGGATCGAGGCCGGTTACAATTGCCCCGCGCCGGGCAAGCTCCGAAGCAAGGGCGCCGTCGCCGCAGCCTACGTCGAGCGCTGTTTTGTCGGCGACCCGGCCGAGAAGTTCGAAGAGGAGCTGTTGCTCCAATGCGTCGGTGATCTGGCCGAGACGGTTCGATCGCCAGCGGGCGTAGGACTCGGCGAACCCCGTCGGCTGCTGCTTTTCATAAGGCTTTCCAGTCCTCATTTCGCGGCGCCGAGCGCGTCAGACAAACCTTCGACCACCGCATCGATTTCATCGCGGGTCGTGCCGCGCCCCAGACTGAAGCGGATTGCGCCCATGCCGACGTCGGGAGCGACGCCCATGGCTTCCAGCACCGACGACAACGTGATGCGGTCCGAGTGACACGCCGAGCCCGTGGAGGCCGCGACGCCGTCGAGCCGCGCCAGAATTTCGGCGCCGATCCGGCCGACGAAGGAAACGTTGAGCGTGTTGGGGAGGCGGCGCGTGGAGTGGCCGTTGAGAGCGACACGATCTCCAAATCGCGTTTGCAACTCCCGCCAGAAATGGTCGCGCAATTCGCGTACGCGGTCCATGGACGAAAGATCGCGCGCAAGCTCGCAGGCCTTGCCAAGTCCGGCCGTAAGCAGCGCACTCTCGGTGCCCGCTCGCCGCCCGCCTTCGTGCCCCGCGCCGTGAATGAGCGGTTCGAGCGAGACGCCCCTGCGCACGAACAGCGCGCCCACGCCCTTCGGCGCATAAAGCTTGTGCCCGGCGAGCGACAGCAGATCGACGCCGAGCGCATTCACGTCGGTGGCGACCTTGCCGACGGATTGGGCCGCGTCGGTGTGAAACAGCACGCCATGCGCATGGGCGATTTGCGCGCAATCCTCGATCGGCTGGATAGTTCCGACCTCGTTGTTGGCATGCATGACGGAAACGAGGATCGTGCGCGGCGTGATCGCTTTGCGGAGGTCGTCGGGATCGACGAGGCCCGCGCCGTCGACCGGCAAATAGGTGACGCTTACGCCGAGGCGCTCCAGAAACCGGCATGGGTCGATGATCGCCGGATGTTCGATCTTGGTCGTGACGAAATGGTCGCCCCTATCGCGCAATGCGAAATACATGCCCTTAAGCGCGAAATTGTTGGCCTCGCTGCCGCCGCTCGTGAAGACGATTTCGTCGCTCTTACAGCCAAACAGCGCCGCCGTCTGGCCGCGCGCCGTCTCGATGCCGGCCTTCGCGCCGGTTGACGCCCAATGGCCGCTCGACGGATTGCCGTAATGATCGTCGAGAAACGGCGCCATTGCGCGAGCGACCGCCGGGTCGACCGGCGTGCTGGCGTTGTAATCGAAATAGATGCGCCGCATGGCCTAAAACACCAAGACCTTGTCGGCTTCCACAGTCGCCGCTGCGAGCTCGTCGATCGTGCTGCGGCGCGCGCCCTCCAGCAGCGCGGTCTCGTCGAGGCCGCGAGCATCCATGCAGGTTCCGCATAGGATCACCACGCCCTTTCCGGCCAGCACGCGCTTGAGCATTTTCTCGACGTTGTAATAGCCGTCCGGCGTCTTTTGCCCGGCCTTGGCCGCGACGACCGAGTCCGCCATCAGGAAGACGGTGACCTCCATCTGCGGATCTTTCTTGAGCAACGCATGAGCGAGTCGCAGTGCGTTGTAGCAACGTTCAGTCCCGTAGGGTGGATCATTTAGAATGAATAGGGTCTTCATGGAGGCAACCTCCCCTTGTGGCAAAACATTTCCCGCATCGCTTCATGCATGAGTTGCATGGTCAAGCCACATGGCGTCGGTCGCGTCCCGCGATTATGGCCGAGTGCGGACTGTCCTTCCAAGACCCCTTCTGGCGTCAGCGGCTTATTGATCGAGCACGCGGCGGCGCTCTTCGAATTCTGCCTTGTCGATCTCGCCGCGGGCGAAACGCTCCTTGAGAATATCGAGCGGGGTGCGTCCTGGAGGCGGTTGGTATGGCGGCTGGACTCCAATCCACGAGCCGCCAATCCAACGGACGAGAAGAATGGCGACAGCGATCACCGCACCGAGCGCCAGGATCATGAATAGCGGGCCAAAGATCATGCCGTACCAGCCTCCGTCCCACATCATACGCGACATGTGTTCACCCCAATCATATTTGTCGGGCTCGGTTGGGGTTTGCGCCCAGCTCCAAGCGGGTCGCATGATCAGCGCGGCGCACGAAGTCGCCGCCGCCATAAGTGTCCCGTGACCGTTCATGTCTTCCCTCCTTGCTTACTTGTCTTTGGTTCGCCTCGAGTCCGGTTGAGAACCGCGCATCAGCAACGCTGCAATTAGGCCAGAGAGAAATGTGAGCGCGGCGATTGTCCCGATCGCCCATGACAGTCCCGCAAGATCAGCGATGACGCCCGCGGAGAGCGCGCCGATCGCGTAGCCGAGATCGCGCCAAAAGCGATAGACACTGAGCGAGCGAGCGCGCCACGATGGATGCGAAGCATCGGAGACGGCAGCGATCAGGCTCGGATACACCATCGCCGTTCCGACCCCGAGCAGCAGGCTGCCGATCAGCCAAAACTCAAACTCACGAGTTGCCGCGGTCAGAAACAGACCCGCCGCCTGGACCCACATCCCCGCGACGACCAGGCCTTTGCGTCCCCAGCGATCGCTCAACGGGCCGGTCGCGATCTGGAGAATGCCCCATGTCGCCGGATACACGGCCTTGAGAATGCCGATCCGCTCGACGCCGAGGCCGAAGGCGGCGAAGAACAGCGGGAAAATGCCCCAGCTCATGCCGTCGTTCAGATTGTTGACGAGTCCGGCTTGGGATGCGGCGAAGAGATTGCGATCACGGAACGAGGTCAGTGCGAACACCTCCCAAAAGCCGATCGCTGCGGCTTCACGCGGACTGTCGCCGATTTCCAGGCGAACGTGGTCGCGCGTGTCGCGGACGAGAAGGATGGAGAGTAGCGCGCCAGCAATCGCGTAGCCGACGCCCAGATAGATCGGCACTGGACGGAGCCCGTACTCCGCAGCGAGGTAACCCGTGAGAAAGGCGGTCACGCCGACCGCGAGATAGCCGGCGGACTCGTTGAGGCCGACCGCCAGGCCGCGCGACTTCGGCCCGACGAGGTCGACCTTCATGATGACGGTCATCGACCAGGCGAGGCCTTGATTTATGCCGAGCAGCGCATTGGCGGCGATAACCCATCCCCAGCTCGGCGCCCACATGATCATGAAGGGAACCGGAAGCCCGAATAGCCATCCGAGGATCAGCACACGTTTGCGGCCCCAAACATCGGCGAGGTGCCCAGAGACGAGATTGGCGAAGGCCTTGACCACGCCGAAACTGACGATGAAAGAGACCACGAGTGTGGTCGACTCAATTCTGAATTCCTCGGAACCGATCAGCGGCACGACCGTGCGCTCGATCCCGACCATGCCGCCGACGAAGGCGTTGATCAGAACGAGCAATGCGAACTGCGGCCAATTGGCGCGCAGCCCGAGGCTTATGGCGCTGGCTCGGAGCGACGGGTTGCGGTCGACCGCACTCATTCCGCCGCTGCCATCAATCCCGAGTTGATTGCGCGGATGTGGGCGGCTTGCGGCGGCGCTGGCGGCACGTCGACGACCATGGCGCGCACGAAGGCGTCCTCGTCGTCGATACGGAACGCCTTGTTGTGGCGCTTCTCGAATCCGATCGTGGAGATCGGGCTGCCGCTCAGGCTGCGGCCGCAGACCGAACCGGAATACGCTCCGGGCAATACTTCGAGATAATCAGGCAGGGACTTGAGTCTTTGCGCGCTGCGGAACAAGGCGCGCGCGCCTTCTTCCGCGCTGGTGGCAAGCTCGGTTCTGCCGAGATCGCCCACCATGAGCGTGTGACCGGTCAGCACGAACCATGGCTCGTCGGCGCGTGTTCGATCTGTAACGAAAAGCGAGATGTGCTCGGGCGTGTGACCTGGCGTGTGCAGGATTTGGATTGAGACGTTGCCGAGCTCCAGCGCTTCGCCGTCGCGAACGCCGCGGAATGAAAAGACCGCGGTCGCGTCGGCGAAAAGCACGTATTCCGCCCCGGCTGCTTCCGCGAGCGCGCGGCCCGCCGAGACGTGGTCGGCGTGTAGATGCGTATCGATGACGTAACGAATGCGCATGCCGGTCTCTTCGGCGGCGCCAAGATAGCGGGCGATGTCGCCGACAGGATCGACGACGGCCGCGGCGGCATGCCCCGCACAGCCGAATAAGTAAGAGGCAGCCACGGGGTCGGAGTGCAGGAATTGCCGCAAGATCATGGAAGACCTCCGTTTTTGCTCGAAGCCGGGGACGGGCCGACGCGGCTTGACAAAGCGTCGGCCTACATTCAAATACTTAATTGAATGAAATATGAAACGGAAGCGATGTCAAGCCAGAGTCCGAAACATGCCCTGTTCGCCCAGTTCGCCCTTGTCGCGAAAACATTGGGACATGCCCATCGTCTGGAATTGTTGGAACAGCTCGCCCAAGGCGAGCGCAGCGTCGAAGCGTTGGCCCAGAAGACGGGTCTGTCGATCGCCAATGCCTCGCAGCATCTCCAGCGCATGCGGCGAGCCGGCATGGTGACAGCAAGGCGAGACCGCAAATTCGTCTATTACCGCCTTGCCGACGACGCCGTTCTCGACTTGCTTGCGGCGCTGGGCAGGCTCGCGGAGCGCAACATGGCCGAAGTCGAACGGCTCATGCGCGACTATTTTCACGATCGCGACGCAATGGAAGCGATCTCTCGCGAGGGACTGCTGCGGCGAATGCGCGCCGGGACGGTTACTGTTCTCGACGTGCGGCCCGAAGACGAATTCGCCCTGGGCCATCTGCCAGGAGCGATGAACATCCCGCTGCGCGCGCTTGAGGCGCGGCTCGCCGAACTCGATCCCTCGCGGGAAATCGTCGCCTATTGCCGTGGCCCCTACTGCGTATTGTCCTACGAAGCGGTCGCCGCCTTACGCGCTCGAGGATTCAAAGTTCGCCGTCTGCAAGACGGTCTTCCAGAATGGCGCGCCGCAGGGTTACCGATCGTCGCGCGTCAATAGCAACGCGGGTAATGATCGATCGGGGAAATAACGCTTATCAAGCCAGTTTGCGAGCGGCTTCCGTGGGCGACGACGAGGTCGGGGTCACCTCACGATTTGTGCAAAATCGTACGCTTCCGTGATGGCCTCCTCGGCGTCAAGTCCCTGGCATCAACTTCTCCCATCTGTCGCGGTTAGTGCGAACACCCCGCCCTTGCCTGCCGCCTTCTGTCATCGTCGCCGGTCTGTTGTTTCCGTCTGTGGCGTTTTTAGTCCACTCAAGACTTATGAGCGGCCTTGAAGCCAGCGCCGCAGCGCGACCAGCGACCAGACTCCTTCAACAACGCCGAAGGGCCACGCGCCTTGCAGAAAGCCGTAGGCCGATGCCAAAACGCAGCTTCCAGCGAAGGCCAGTATGAACCAACGGCTATGGCTTTCTAGCGCGTAGCACACCATCATTGCCGTTACAGCGAACAATCCAAAAAGCGTGAGGCTATCCATCGGTCGACATCCTACAGAACATCGACCGAATTACATAACTCGGCGAAGCCGCCTCAAAGGCAACGTGGTAGACTGCCAGCATGAAACTCTCGCATTTATCTCATCTGTGGCCCGGGGTGCCTCTGGCCCTCGCCTCGGCCATGCTGTTTGGCGCGACAGCTCCCCTCTCCAAGCTGCTGCTTGGCCAAATTGATCCGCAGCTGCTCGCGGGGCTACTCTATCTCGGGGCCGGACTCGGCCTCGCCGCCGGGCGCCTCACCCGGCACGCTTTCGGGCTTCCGGCTCCGGAAGCGCCCCTCCGGGGCGCCGATGCGCCATGGCTCGCAGCCGTCGTCCTGTTCGGCGGCGTGCTGGGGCCGCTATTTCTGATGCTCGGCCTCAATCTGACCGACGCTGCTTCGGGTTCGCTGCTGCTGAACCTCGAAGGGCTCGCCACGATGGCCATCGCGTGGGTGGTGTTTCGCGAAAACGTCGATCGCCAGCTGCTGCTTGGCGCGTTCGCCATCCTGCTGGGAGCTTGCATCCTTTCATGGGAGGGGAGAGGCGTTTCCGTGGATGCGGGTGCGGTCCTTATCGCAGTGGCCTGCCTCGCATGGGGTATCGACAACAACCTGACGTGCAAGCTTTCGTCGTCCGACCCCGTGCAAATCGCCATGGCCAAGGGCCTAGTGGCGGGGGCGGTCAACATCGCCATTGCGCTGATGCGCGGCGCAGCTCTGCCTGCGGGCGGCGCGGCGGGAGCGGCGGCAGTGCTGGGGTTCCTCGGGGTGGGCGTCAGCTTGGTGCTGTTCGTGCTCGCCTTGCGTCATCTCGGAACGGCCCGCACGGGAGCCTACTTTTCACTCGCGCCCTTTATTGGCGCGGTGGTCGCGATCGGACTGCTCCATGAGCCGTTGACCTTGAAACTGCTGTTCGCGGGAGGTCTCATGGGCGTCGGACTCTGGCTGCATCTCTTCGAACGCCATGTTCACGATCATGAGCACGGCGCGTTGGAGCATGAACATAGTCATATGCATGACGAACACCACCAGCATGCGCAGGCGGGCGCGGTGGTCGAGCCTCATCCGCATCGGCATCGCCACGAGCCGTTGCGTCACTCCCACGCGCACTATCCCGACCTGCATCATCGCCATGAGCACGGGTCATTCGCGGCGCCACGTCTTCATTGACAACGGGAATTGATCATGGGCGCGGGGCATTCACACGCGGCGGCAACTCCTTCCGGAACCGCCGCGGGGCGGCACAAGAGCAGGCTTACGGGGGCGCTTGCTCTCACCACGACGTTCATGGCGATCGAGGTGATCGGCGGTCTGTGGACGGGGAGCCTCGCGCTTCTCGCGGATGCGGCGCATATGCTGACCGACGCCGGCGGTCTGGCGCTGGCGCTGATCGCCATTCGTTTCTCTGAACGCCCCGCGACGCCGCAGAAGACCTACGGCTATGTCCGCATGGAGGTGCTGTCGGCGCTGACGAATGCAGTCGTTCTCCTTCTGCTGACGATCTACATCTTCTATGAAGCCTACCAGCGTTTCCTGAACCCGCCGGAAATCCTGGGCAGTCCGATGCTGGCGGTGGCGGTGGTCGGCCTTGCGGTCAATCTGATCAGCATGAAGCTCCTCTCCGCGGGGTCGTCGGAAAGCCTCAATGTGAAGGGAGCCTATTTCGAGGTGCTGAGCGACATGCTCGGCTCGCTCGGGGTCATCGTCGCCGCGGCCGTCGTCATGCTCACGGGCTGGACGCTCGCCGATCCGATCATCGGCGCCGGCATCGGGCTCTTCATCATTCCGCGCACCTGGATCCTACTGAAACAGACAATCCACATCCTCATGGAGGGCACGCCGCCCGAAGTCGACATCGCGCTGCTGGAGCAAAAGCTGCTGGACATACCTAGCGTGACCGCCGTCCACGATGTTCATGTCTGGACAATCACCTCCGGCATCGACGCCATGAGCTGCCACCTCGTCTTGGCGGACATGGCTCAAGCACGGGCGACCCTTGTCAGCGCCCATGAGGTGATGAAGACCGGCTTCGGCTTGACCCACACAACAATCCAGATCGAAGACCAGAGCCTGCGCGAGGCCGAGGATGAGATAAGGCTGTAGTGGCAACGGCATGGCACACAGCCCCTGGTTTATCTTGGCATTTGCCGCCTCGTGCGCCTTGGATTCGGCTTATGGGTTTCTTCAAGGCGCGTGGCCGTTTGGAGTGGTTGAGGCGATCTGGTCTCTGGTTGCTCTCCGGCGATGGTGGTTCGCGAGCCGCGCTAAATTCAAGAATTCCGGGGAAAAAGTCACGGCTTGAACGAGCGACGGCGCGATCCGCCTCGCCGCGTTGTGCGAGGAATGCTGTTGTTGGCTCCCGCTTCGACTGGCCGAAGCGAGTTCGGGGGACGAAGAGACGCTCGCCTTGCACCTCGAACCAAAGCCTCACGGTTACGCTGCGCACCGCTCCAACATTGGCGGCGAGGAGCCGATGAACATGACGAGCTTGCGGCGACTTTGCGCGATTGCCGCGAGCGTGCACGCGTCGCGCGCGCCGGTGACGCCACGCAGCCGAAGGCGGCGGAAATTGAGATTACGCTTCAAATGCGCGAACAGCATCTCGACCTTGCGGCGTTCACGCGCGGAGTGCTTAAACGCCTCGATTCCCCCAAGGCCGGCGGCATGTTGGCGCACATCTTCATGGGCGTTGACCGACAAGGAGCGATACGCCGGGCGTGGCGCATTGTGATTTGAAGGGGCAATGGCCGCCATCGGTGCGACTGGCGCGATAGATCAGCATCCTGTTGTCGCGCCGTTCGCAGGCTAGCAGGACGGACTTGCCGCCGGGACAAAAAAGGCGTTGTTCTCACATTCGAGGGCAAACTCGTTGCGCGTGACGACGCCATAAGTTTGCGCGTCGCGATCGAGCACCGGAATATGCGATTCGAATCCGCGCTCCGTCAGCCACGCCTACATGTCGCGGGGACCATTTGCGGCGTCCGCCGCCAGTGGCTCGGTCTGCCGACGCTTGCAGCCATAGCTCTTGATCAGCCACCGAACATCCCGCGCATCGCTTCCGGCGCAGTTCAAGAAGTCGATGGCTTTGCGCCTCGCTCATGGGCCGATTGCGATATCCGTCGATTTTCCGGTTCGGAAATCGATTTACTGCGAGCAAACTGGCGCAGAAAATTTGGATAAATGGCCGTAAATACTGATAGCAACGGGCTAATCGAGGAGGGGCTCCGGCAAGGAGCGCCGACCCGAAGGAGTTTGGGCTCGCGACGAGAAAGATCATGAAGGAACAAGGCGTCCCTGCTCGGCGTGACCGGGAAACCCAGACGGCATTGACCGCGAATAACGACATTCGCCAGAAGCCGTCTGCGGGAGGCGGCGATCGCTATAGCTTCAAGATCCAAGGCCTGGATTGCGCCGAGGAAGTGGCGGTCTTGCGCGGCGAGATCGGCCCACTCGTCGGCGGCGAGGATAATCTCGCGTTCGACGTCTTGAGCGGCCGTATGACCGTGTTGGACAGCGCCCCGCCCGTCTCGACTGATGAGATTATCAATGCTGTCCGCCGTACCGGCATGACCTCTAAGGAATGGCGTCGTGAGGAGAAGGAGTCATCGGAAGCCGGCGATCGGCGCCGTCGCCAGCAAGTTTGGTTCACCAGCCTGAGTGGACTGTCGGTGGCGGCGGGATTTGCCATTCATGTCTGGCTTGCTGGCGGTTTCGGCGAAGGCCTGCGGCTTCTGGCTGGTCACGACGAGCGGGCCGTTCCTCTGCCGGAGATGATCGCCTACGCATCCGCGGTCGCCTTCGGTATTCGTTTCGTTATCGTCAAGGCTTGGTCTGCGATACGTGGCCTGCGGGCCGACATGAATCTCCTGATGGTGGTCGCCGTCGCTGGCGCCATCGCGATTGACCAGTGGTTCGAGGCCGCGACCGTATCGTTCCTCTTCGCACTCTCGCTGACGCTGGAGAGTTGGAGCGTGGCGCGCGCGCGCCGCGCCATTGCCGCCCTTCTCGATCTCGCGCCGCCGACAGTCAGGCTTGTGCGCGCCGATCGATCGGAGGCGGACGTATCGGTAGCCGAAATTAACCCCGGCGACTGCTTTATCGTTCGCGCCGGCGAGCGCATCGCGCTGGACGGACGCGTCGCGGCAGGCAGCAGCTCCGTCAACCAGGCGCCCATCACCGGCGAGAGCGTCCCGGTCGAAAAGGCGCCCGGCGCTGAAGTTTTCGCGGGCACAGTCAACGGTGACGGCACGCTGACTGTGGAGGCCACCAAGGCGGCCGAGAACACGATGCTCGCCCGCATCATTCGCCTCGTCGAAGAAGCGCATGCGGGACGCGCTCCTTCGGAGCAATGGGTGGAACGTTTCGCGCGCGTCTATACGCCGACGGTGATGGTTCTCGCGATTCTGGTTTTCCTAGGGCCGCCGCTGGCGCTCGGCGGAGCATGGGACGACTGGTTCTATCGCGCACTCGTCCTGCTCGTGATCGCCTGCCCATGCGCGTTAGTCATCTCGACACCCGTGTCGATCGTCGCGGCGTTGGCCTCGTCAGCCCGGGCAGGCGTGCTGGTCAAAGGCGGCGCCTATGTCGAACTTCCGGCTCGTCTCAAAGCAATCGCCATGGACAAGACCGGCACCATCACGCGCGGCGAACCCGAGGTGGTGCGCGTCGTGCCATTCGGCAACCACACGGAGGCCGAACTCTTGGCCCGTGCTGTAGCGCTCGAAGCCAGATCCACGCACCCGCTTGCGCGCGCCATTCTTCGTTATGCCAAAGAGCAGGGGATTGCCCCGGCGCCGGCCACAGACGTGCAAGCACTCAGAGGAAAGGGGCTCACCGGAACCTTTGACGGCGAACCATTCTGGCTCGGCTCCCATCGTTACGTCGTCGAGCGCGGCCAGAATACCCTCGAGTCCGCGGAACAAACTGAAGCATTAGAGGCGGATGGCAAGACGGTCATCGCTGTCGGCAATCCTCGACATATCTGCGGCCTCATCGCCGTTGCCGACACGATACGACCCGAAGCACGCGCCATCGTGCAGCAGCTGCACGCCGTCGGGATCGCGCACGTCGTTATGCTGACGGGCGACAATCGGGTCACTGCTGAATCTATCGCGCGTATGGTTGGTATGGACGAGGTGTACGCCGAGCTGTTGCCTGAGGACAAGGTCAAGAAAGTCGAAGAGCTCGTCGGCCGCTACGGTACAGTTGCCATGGTAGGCGATGGCGTGAATGACGCACCAGCGTTGGCGCGCGCTAACTTAGGAATCGCCATGGGCGCAATCGGCTCTGATGCCGCAATTGAAACGGCCGATATCGCGCTAATGACCGATGATATTGCGAAGTTGCCCTGGCTAGTGCGTCACGCCAAACGGACACTCGCTATCATCCGTCAGAACATCGTGTTCTCGCTCGGCGTCAAGGCGATCTTCATGGCGCTCACTCTTGGGGGGTTCGCCACCTTATGGGGCGCGATCGCCGCCGATGTCGGCGCCTCGCTCGTCGTGGTCACAAACGCGCTGCGCCTCTTGCGACCCCGCGATGTGAAAACGGAAGCAGAACCAATTGCCGAGCGATCCCATCCAATCGTTCAGAGTCGAAGAGGCGTTGCGTGGACCGTGTTGGCGGCCGTGGTGGCGATTTCGTTCGGCGCAATCTTCGTCGCCTACGCGCCGAATTTCCTCCCCCCTGAGCCGAAGCCGGTAGAGAAAACGGAGCCGGCTTCGCCGGAACAGGCGGCGCCCATGCCGTCTGTCGTCCCTATGCCGCCTAAAGAAATGGCCGGAGAACGCGAGGCGACAACGAAACCGACGGCCGCCACTCCTGACGACTACTTCAAAAAGAATCTGCCGAATGGCTCGGAATTGAACATTCCGAAGTCCGGCGTCGAAGCGAAATTACTTGCGTTCATCGAGAATAGGGCGAAGCCGGAAAAGGTTGGCTGGTTCGATTTCGACCGTGTGACATTCGAGACGGGCAAGACGAAACCACTGCCGTCTGCGGACGAGCAACTGCACAATGTCGCCAAAATACTCGTCGCCTATCCGAATGTAAGGGCGATCATTGGCGGCCACACCGATAGTCTCGGCAATGCGGGCGCGACTAAGAGGCTGTCACAAGCACGCGCCATCTTCGTTCTGCGCGAACTGAGTCGTATGGGCGTCGACGCTTCACGCATTCGGGCGAAGGGCTATGGCGGAGACCATCCTGTCGCAACCAACGACACCAAAGAAGGGCGAGCGAAAAATCGCCGGATTTCCTTGGGCGTGATCCGAAAATAGCTGCTCCAAGAAAAGAGATGTTTCCAGCTTCGCGCAATCGAGAAAATCGCGGCGGTAGCGCGTCGTCAGCTACGGGAAGGTCGCTATGGTGTGACGGTGCGAATCAGGCGCCCGCGTTTGCCCGCGCCTGATTTAGGAATTGCCATGGCGCAATCTGCTCCGACGCCGCAATAGAAGGGGCTGACGCCGCGCTGTTGATGAACGACATTTCCGAGTCGCCTTGGCTGGCGACCCAGTCCAAACGGCATCATCCGCTATAACAACGTGTTCTCGCGCGGCGCCAAGACGATCTTCATTGCGTTAACCCTTGCCGGCTTCGCCACTTTGTGAGGCTCGATCTCGACCAGTTGCGTCCCGAACATCGCGGCGTCGATCGAGTGGCGCCCACAGTCGGGGCTCGACCTGGGAGCGGAGATCCTCCGCTCGATCGAGGCTAAGCGATGTGTTTGGGAGTGGAGGCGTGCGGCCAAATCAGCCGCGCGTCAATGTCTCGAGGCATTCTCGGCTCGTCTTGCGCGCCCACATAAAGTGACCACCACTTGAAACCCCTGTGGAGCGCAAGCTCCAAAATGCATCTGGCCGCCATAGGCTTCGACGATGTCGGCCGCAATAGAGAGACCGAGCCCCGAACCTTCGGTGGCTTCGTCGAGCCTGACGCCTCGCTGCCCGAGTTTGGCGATTTGATCCACCGAAACTCCGGGACCGTCGTCTTCGATGACGATGCGCAAGCCGTTTTCGCCCTCTGCGGCGATGCGAACCTCGGTGTTCGACCATTTGACAGCATTGTCGAGGAGAACGCCAAGCAGCTCGGTCGCGTCCTCTGGGGAAATGTAAGCTACTGCTTCCGTCGAGACCTCGATGCGCCAGGAGATCCTCGATCCCTTTGGACTGCGCGAGAGCGTCCTGATGACACTTTCGATTACGTTGCGGATTGCAATCCCTTCCTTGGCCATCCCGGGGGCAAATTGCAAGCGCGCCCTGGAAAGCTCATGGTTGATGAGGCGACGCATGCCGAATGCGAGGTCTTGCAGTTCGTCAGCGATCTCCGTCTCGCCTTTTCGCCGCAACCTTTCTGCGTCTGTTGCCAAGACTGTCAGCGGCGTCTTGAGGCCATGCGCTAAATCGGCCGCGCGGGCTTTTGCGCTTTCGATGGCCTTGGCTTTGGCGTCGAGAAGAGAATTGACTTCGGCGACGAGAGGCATGATTTCTTCCGGCTCGTCGACAGCGATAGCCTTCTGCTCGCCGGCGCGAACGGCGTTTACGCTTCGACGCAGAGCTTCCAGCGGTCTGAGCCCAATAGCAATCTGTCCCCAGGCTGCAACCAGCAGAACCACGGCCAGGATTGCAAGAGACAGGCCGACGTCGCCGGAGAATTCGCGACGCGCTTCGACGATCTCTTTGCGATCGAGCGCCGCCGTCATCCGTAACCGCCGCGTGGCGCCGCCGACCGTGTAAATCACCCGGCGCTCGCTGACGAATAGCGTTTCGCCGCTCGGTCCGGGCAAATCGTGATGGTGCACGACCCCAGGCTCCAAGACATCCTGGGGGAGGTCGATGACGTGATCCCACAGCGAGCGCGACCGCAGCTTGACGCCGCTGGCGTCATCAACGATCTGCCAATAGAGGCCGCTCAATGGCTGATCAAAGCGCGGATCGGCCAACGGTCGATTGAGCTGAAGCGAACCATCGGAAATTACAGAAACGTTCGCCGCAAGCTGTCGGACATAAGTATCGAGTTCGATCCCGATGCGACGGACCACGTAACGCTCAAAGACGCTAACCAGCCCCGTGCCGGCAACAAAAAGGGCGATAATCAGCGATATGGCCGCCGCAACAAAGAGACGCAGCCGTAAGGACTTGGCGCTCATCCGTCCCTGCCAATGAAGTAGCCGAATCCGCGGCGTGTTTCGATACAGTCGAGGCCAATTTTCTTGCGTACGCGCCCAATAAGAACTTCGATTGCGTTGCTGTCCTTGTCAAAATCATGAGAAAAGAGTTGTTCTAGGAGCTCGGAATGCGGCACGACTCGGCCAGAATGGTGCATCAAATAACTAAGCAGCCGATATTCTTGCGGGGTGAGATTGATAGGTGCGCCGTCGCGCGTCACTCGCATTTGCCGAGTGTCGAGGCTCAAAGCGCCAATCGTAATAATCGGCGCGGAAAGTCCTGCCGATCGACGCACAATGGCGCGAAGACGCGCCAGCAATTCCTCCATTTTGAAAGGTTTGGGCAAATAATCGTCGGCGCCGCAATTGATGCCTTCCACCCTTTCCATCCAGGTATCTCGCGAGGTGAGGATGAGGATGGGCATGGCGCGGCCGTTGGCGCGCCATCTCTTCAATATCGAGAGGCCATCCATGCGGGGTAGGCCGAGATCGAGAATGACCGCCGCGTAGTCCTCGGTATCGCCTTTGAACCAAGCTTCTTCTCCATCGCATTCGCGGTCGATCAAATAGCCTGCATCGGTGAGCGCCTCCTCGACGTTGCGGGCGATCCTATCGTCATCTTCCACCAGCAGAATACGCATTATTTGCCTCTGGTTTCGAGAACCTTGGCCGTTCGTGCGTCGACAAGTACCTCGATCATGGAATTTCCAGGCGCAATAATCTTGATTTGGTATAGCCAAGTTTCGCGCTCTCGCTCCAGCTCAATACCAACGATTTCGCCATGAATTGTCTTGCGCACCTCCGACAGCACGGTTTCCAGCGGCAAAATTTCGCCACGCTCGAGCGCCCCGAGCGCGACGTCGTGATCATCGCGGCGCTTGCCGATCTCATTGCCGAACGTGACGCTCGCGGCAAGGCTAGCGGAAAGCGCGAAGACCACGCCGACAGACGTTCCTCGAAAATTTTTGCGCATGAGCGACATATCCGCGACTGTTGCTGTCAAATCGCTAACAAGCTCGGATAGCAAATCGACAGGCGCGAGTTGTTACTGTCGCCCCGTCGCCCTGGATATTCTGGGCCCGCCAATCAACAGAAGATTACAACAATGCTTCACATCCTGAAAATATTGGGCTTTGTCGCGACTTCGGCACGGGCCCCTTTGCACTCGTCGGTGAAAATCACCCCCGCGAAAATGGTCATTGCGGTGATGCGGCGCGCACAAATGGCTACCTGAAGCCGCGATCAAGGCCAGAATGGACGACTTAGGATATGACGCGCGCAAGACTTGCATATCGCATGAGGATTGTTCGGGCTTCGGCGCATCGGCATTTTCCGACTGACGCCGACGCTCTCTCAAATTATTCAAACCCCTTTGCTTTCGCATCTGAAGGCAGGTTGGGGACATGCACATGACAAAACCAAACGGCGATGAGGCTACGGGGCTCCAGTCCGACGCCTTCGCCACGCGTCTGCGGAAAAGCACTGCGAAACTGTCGTCTCGCACGTTCCTGCTCGTTATTATCATCATTGCAAGCGCCGTGATCGGTTCATGGTTCCCGCAAATATCGGCGCCACTACGATTCTTATTCTCGTCCAAGACAGAAGTCGTGCAACCGGCGGAGCAGCAGAGCGCTGAAGGCCTCGTCAAGCTTACACTTGAGCAGATCGAAGCGGCCAAGATCGAGACGGCGCCGGCCGGTCCCGGAACGCTCACGAAACGCCTTGTGGCTCCCGCTTCCGTGACGCCCGATCCCGACCGAATCGGCCGCGTCGCCGCGAAGGTGGCGGGCACAATCGCCGAATTGCGCAAGAGGCTCGGCGACAATGTCGCCTTGAACGAGGTGATCGCCGTTATCGACAGCCGCGAGGTGGCCGACGCCAAGAGCGGCTATCTCGCCGCCGCCGTGCAATATGATTTGCAGAACCAGCTCTTCCTGCGCGAGAAAGGCCTGTTCGACAAGAAGATCACCGCGGAGCAGTTATTCCTCAAGGCCAAGACGAGTTTCGCCGAGGCCAAGCTGCGCCTCGATCTCGCGCGGCAAAAGCTCGCCGCGCTCGATCTCTCCGAATCGGAAATCACCAATCTTTCGTCACAGCCGATCTCCAGCCTGCGGCGCAAGGAAATCCGCGCGCCGATCGCCGGCCGAGTCATCGAGCGACTCGTCAGCCTGGGCCAGCCGGTGGGCGGCGAGGGGCAAGCGAAGGAGCTCTATGTGCTCTCAGATCTCTCGGTCGTGCAGGCGGATATTTCCGTTCCGATCAGTGATCTCGCCGCCATACGCGAAGGGCAGCTCGTCCTGTTAAAAACGCCGGACGAGCGCGTCTTCGAGGGGAAGGTCGTCGTCGTCAACGCCATGATCACGCAGGAGACGCGCTCAGGCCATGTGATCGCCAGTTTCGGCAATCCCGATTTCGCCCTGCATCCGGGCGTTCTGCTCAACGCCGAAATCGCGCTGGCGCGGACGCCCGTGAAGGTCAGAATTCCGCGCGCGGCGATGCAGATGATCGACAATGAGCCGACCGTCTTCGTGCGCGCGCCAGACGGCTTTGTGAAACGGAAGATCGTCATTGGCGCGACCGACGACGTGTCGGTCGAGGTGACGGCGGGATTATCGCCGGGCGAGGCGATCGCCGTTTCCAACACATTCGTGCTCAAGGCCGAGTCAGGTAAGAGCAACATTCCGGAAGAGTGAAGACGCCGGCCCATGATGAAGCGGATCATCGCCTTTTCGGTCCATCAGCGCTGGCTGATCGTGCTGCTCGTGGCCTTGGCCGGCGCGTTCGGCGCATGGTCCATGACGCGTCTGCCGATCGACGCCGTCCCCGACATCACCAACGTTCAGGTACAGGTCAACGCGCTGGCGCCGGCGCTTTCCCCCATTGAGATGGAGAAACAGGTCGCCTATCCGATCGAGAACGCGCTCGCCGGCATTCCCGGGCTCGAATATACGCGCTCGCTGTCGCGCAACGGCTTTGCGCAGGTGACGGCGGTGTTCGGCGACGGGATCGACATTTATTTCGCGCGGCAGCAGATCAATGAGCGGCTGACGCAGGTGAAGGAGGATTTTCCGCCGCGGGTCGAGGTCCGCATGGGGCCGATCGCCACTGGCCTCTCCGAAATCTATATGTGGGTCGTTAGCTATAAGAAAAACGGCGGCGGCGCCCTGCCGCTGGACGGCGAGCCGGGCTGGCAGCGGGACGGAAGCTATCTGACGCCCGAGGGTGCACTGCTGCGCACCGACCTGGAAAAAACCGCCTATCTGCGCACGGTGCAGGACTGGATCATCAGGCCGCAACTGCGCACCGTACCGGGCGTCGCCGGCGTCGACTCGCTCGGCGGCTACGTCAAGCAATATCATGTGCAGCCCGATCCTGCGAAACTCATGGCGCTCGGCCTCTCCTTCGGCGACCTGGCCGCCGTCATAGAGCGCAACAATGTCAGCCGCGGCGCCGGCTATGTCGAACGCAATGGCGATGGGCTCGTCGTCAGAAGCGGCGGGCGGCTAGAGACGATCGACGACATCCGCAATGTGGTGGCGACGACGCGCAGCGGCGTGCCGGTGAAGATCGGCGAGATCGCCACGGTCGGCATCGGCCGCGAATTGCGCATGGGCAGCGCCAGCATGAACGGCGAAGAAATCGTCAGCGGCTCCGCGTTCATGCTGATCGGCGCCAACAGCCGCACCGTGTCGGCCGCGGTCGACCAGAAGATGAAGGAGATCTCCAAATCATTGCCGGCGGGGATCGAAGCGCGCACCGTGCTCAATCGTACCGTCCTGGTTGACGCGACGATCTGGACGGTCGCCAAGAATCTTTCCGAAGGCGCGGCTTTGGTCATTCTCGTGCTTTTCCTGCTGCTCGGCAATTTCCGCGCGGCGTTCATCACGGCGCTCGTCATTCCTGTCACCATGCTGTTGCTGGCGATTGGAATGCTCTACGGCAAAATCAGCGCCAATCTGATGAGTCTTGGCGCCCTCGACTTCGGCCTCATCGCCGACGGCGCGATCATCGTCGTCGAGAACTGCCTGCGCCATCTCGCCGAGCGCCAGCATTTCCTCGGCCGCGACTTGTTGCGGGAGGAGCGGCTGGACACGATCGTCGAATCCGCCGTCGAGATGCGAAAACCCACGGTCTACGGCCAGGCGATCATCATCCTCGTCTATTTCCCGGTGCTCACCTTCACGGGGGTCGAGGGCAAAATGTTCCACCCCATGGCGATGACGGTCATCATCGCCTTGGCGTGCGAGTTCGTTCTTTCGCTCACTTTCTTTCCGGCGATGATCGCGATTTTTGTTTCGGGTCCCGTGCAGGAAAAGGAGAACGCGATCGTCGCGGCGATGAAGCGCGTCTATCGGCCTTTGCTCATGTGGGCGAATGACGCTCCGGCGAAGACGATTGCGATTGGAGCCGGCGTGTTCGCGCTCGCGATTCTGCTGTTCTTGAGTATGGGCGAGGAGTTCATCCCGACGCTCGACGAGCAGAACATTCTCATGCAAGCCAATCGCATTCCGAGTGCGTCCCTGACCCAGTCCCAGGCCATGCAGTTCCAGGTCGAGAACGTTGTTCGCGCCGTCCCGGAAGTCGCTTATGTCTTCTCCAAGACCGGAACCTCCGACGTGGCGACCGATCCGATGCCGCCCAATTTGGCCGACACTTTCATTATGCTCAAACCTCGGAGCGAATGGTCCGATCCATATTTGCCGAAGCCGGCCCTTATTAGCGCCATTCAGCGGCAGGTCGATCGGCTTGCCGGCAATGTTTATGATTTCAGTCAACCCATTCAGGTTCGGTTCAACGAATTGCTGGCCGGCGTGCGCGGCGACGTCGCCGTCAAAGTGTTCGGCGAAGACTTCGACGCGATGCTCAAGGCCGCCAATCACATCGCCGCCATCCTGCGGGGCGTGCCCGGCGCGGAGGACGTGAAGGTGGAGCAGGTCGAGGGCCTGCCGCTGCTCGATATCAAGATCGACAAGGGCGCCATCGCGCGGCTGGGCCTCTCCCTCGCCTCGGTGCAGGATGTAATCGGCGCGGCGATCGGCGGCCAGCGGGCGGGCGTCATATTCGAGGGCGACCGCCGATTTCCGATTTTCGTGCGACTGGGCGACAATCTGCGCGAAGATACGGGAGCGCTCGAGACCCTTCCGGTGTCGCTGCCCTCTAGCGGCGCCACGCCCGGTCCGGTGATTCAACTTAAGCAGGTCGCGAGATTTTCGATCGTCGAGGGGCAGAATCAGATTTCGCGCGAGAATGGCAAGCGCCGCGTCGTGGTAAGCGCCAATGTGCGCGGTCGCGACATCGCCTCGGTCGTCGCCGAGGCACAGGCGAAGGTCGAGGCGAAGGTCGCGATTCCGCCGGGCTATTGGATCACCTGGGGCGGGCAGTTCGAAAACCTGATGGCCGCGCGCGCGCGTCTGATGCTCGTCGTGCCGGTGTGTTTCTTCATGATCTTCCTGCTGCTCTATTCGGCGCTCAGCGGTGCGCGCGGCGCGCTGCTGGTGTTTTCTGCCGTGCCTTTGGCGCTTTCGGGCGGCGTCGCCGCCTTGTGGCTGCGCGGCATGCCGATGTCGGTGTCGGCCGCCGTCGGGTTCATCGCGCTCTCCGGCGTCGCCGTTCTCAACGGGCTGGTGATGCTCACCTATATTCGCCAACTCCTCAACGCAGGCCTTTGCTCGCGCGAGGCGATCTTTCAAGGCGCCATGACGCGACTGCGTCCGGTGGCGATGACCGCGCTTGTCGCTTCGCTCGGCTTCGTTCCGATGGCGCTCGCGACCGGCACCGGCGCGGAAGTGCAAAGGCCGATCGCGACAGTGGTCATCGGGGGCCTCATCAGCGCCACGCTTCTCACGCTCGTGGTGCTGCCGGCGCTTTACATGCTGTTCAGCGGTTCTCGTTCGCCAACGGCGGCGGAACAAGGCGGGGGCTAGGACGTGAGCGCGCGCGGCGTCGCCTTGGTTTTAGTCTGCGCCCTTGCGAGCGCCGGGACGGCGCGCGCCGAAACCCTCATGGGCGCAATGCGCCGCGCTTATGGGGTCAGTCCGGTTCTTAACGCCAGCAGGGCACAGCTGCGCGCGATCGACGAAACCGTGCCGCAGGCGCAAGCCGGCATGCGCCCGCGCGTGACGGGCGACGGCTATCTCGGCGTGCAGCGCAATCGCCTCGTCACAAAGCAGCGCGACGTCAATATCAATGACCCGACCGATACCGCCATCACGAAAAACATCCAGAACGGCGCCAGCGTTCCCCGCTCCGCCCATCTAACGTTCGAGCAGCCGATATTCGACGGGTTCAAGGCGCAAAACGAAACGCGCGCCGCGGAGTCGGGCGTCTTCGCCGGGCGCGAGCGGCTGCGTCTCACCGAGCAGCGCATATTATTCGACGCCGTCACGGCCTACATGAACGTCCTGCGCGACACGGCGGCGCTCAAACTTCAGGAAAGCAATGTCGCGGTCCTGAAAGAGCAATTGCGCCAGACGCGGGAGCGCTATCAGTACGGACAGATCACGTTGACGGATGTCGCGCAGGTCGAGGCGCGGCTCGCGGGCGGCAAGTCTCTCGCCGGAGCCGCGCGCGCCACGCTCGACGCCAGCATCGGCGTCTATCGCAAGACCGTCGGCGTCGAGCCGACGAAGCTCGCGCCGGGCGCGCCGATCGACCGATTGCTGCCGAAGTCGCGCGAAGAAGCGGAACACATCGCGCAGAGCGAACATCCGTTCATTCTCGCAGCGCTTCATGACGCCGACGTCGCCGATCTCGACATTAAGGCGCTCGAAGCCGACTTCATGCCCAAACTGTCGATTACCGGCGACGTTTTTACGCAGACCGATATTTCCGGCATCGGCAACCGCAACGTCGGCGCGAAAGTCCTCGGACATCTCAACGTGCCGATCTACGAGGGCGGGCTGACGTCCTCCCGCGTGCGGCAAGCGAAAGAAACCGCCGGGCAGCGACGGTTCGACGCCGACGTCGCGCGCGCCGAAATTCTCTCGCTGGTGCGCGCCTATTGGGGCGCGCTGCAGGCGGCGAAAACTCAGATTTCGGCAGCGCAAACGCAAATCGCCGCGGCCGAGCGCGCGCTTTACGGCATAAGAGAAGAAGCCAAGGCCGGTCAGCGGACGACGCTCGAAATTCTTATCGCGCAACAGGAGTTGCTCTACGCCCGCATCGCGCTCGTCTTCGCTCAGCGCGACCGCGTCGTCGCCTCCTACGCCATGCTCGCGGCGATCGGACGCCTATCGACGGCGTCGCTTGGTTTCGATGGGTTTGGGTATGATCCCCGCGTCCATTTCGAGCAGGTGAAGGATCTATGGGGCGGCATACAGACGCCGAGCGGCCAATAGAACCGTGAGATCGCGTCAGGTTTTCCGACCACCTTAAAATTTCCCAAAGTTGAAACGAGGGCCGGCGTCGAATAACACGGCGCCGTCGCAAATCATTGTGCGTGCAATCATTTCACGGTCGATCGCCAATTTGTCCGGAAACTATGTCTGACAATGGCAAGCCGGGCAGGATGATTGCCGGACAAGAAAGCGGACATGTCCGGGAAAATCGCGATGGCGCCGCCCCGGCCGCGTAAACGCCGTTGCGGATGGTCTGCATATGCTGATCGTTCACGATCCTGCCAATCGCGGCGAGCTTCACGTCCAGTTCCTAAAGGCCGAGGCCGTCGCAGTTCGGCGTGCGCAGGCGTGAGGCAAGCGGCTCGCACCAAAAAAGAAGGACAGCCCATGAGCAGGCCGCCGCATGAGTTGGAGCGAGGAAAAATGTACCGACGCTACCGCCGCCTCATGACTGAGGTTGCCGTCGGCATTGGCGGTTGACGCCCGGAGGGTTCAACGGCTGGCGGCCGCGTATCGAAGAGAGCGTCGATGACCGCGCATTCAGGCGCCCAGTCCCCGCTGCACTGAGCCGCCATTTCCGCCATCACCCTTTCGAGCCGCTTCAAATCCGCGATCTTGCGGCGAATCTCCGCCAGGTGATCCAGCGTCAGCTCACGAACTTGCGCGCAGGTGTAAGCGTGTCCATCCACGAGGCGAAGCAGGCCGCGAATTTCATCGAGACTGAACCCAAGTTGCCGGCTGCGTCGCACGAAGCTCAAGCGCTTGAGGTGGTCGGCGCCGTAAACGCGGTAGCCACTTGCGCTGCGATCAGGCGCCGGCATGACGCCGATCTTCTCGTAATAGCGGATCGTCTCGATGTTGACGCCGCTTTGCTTCGACAATTCGCCAATCGAGAGCCCATCCTTTTGCTTCATGTCGGGCCTCCTCGCGCTCGCTAAAAATCCTCTTGACCCTGTAGCGGCTACAGGCCCTAGGGTCTGATTACTCCGGCCGAACGGCGCTGGCAAGCAACACGATGGGGGTAGCGGCAATGTGTGACGGCGAAGGTCTTGGTCTCATCCAGATGGCGATGACGCCGATGGGGCTCGCGGCGACGGCAGGCATTGCCGCCCTGTTTTTCCTTTTCATACGTTGGGTTCGCGCCTGAGGTTGGCGCGGGCCAAACCCGAAGGGGCTTCCGGAACGAAACGAGGAAAACCTCCATGTCCGAACAGATCATGTCCGAGACAGCATCCGACCGATCAGCATCCGGCCAACGGGCGGCAGATCGAGCGTCCGGCCGCAAGGCGCTGGCCGCCGGCGGCGTCGCCGCCATCCTGGCGTCGGCCTGCTGCCTTGGGCCGCTGGTGCTGGTGAGCCTCGGATTCAGCGGCGCCTGGCTCGGCAATTTTAAAGTGTTCGAGCCATTTCGGCCGCTGTTCCTTAGCGCGGCGTTCGTCGCGCTGTTCTTCGCCTGGCGTCGAATCTATCGCCCCGCCGCAGCCTGCAAACCAGGAGAGGCCTGCGCCGCGCCGCGGGTGAGGTCGGCCTACAAAATGATCTTCTGGGGCATCGCGGCGCTGATCGGGGCGTCGACCGTCTTCCCCTATGTGCTTCCGCTGTTCTACTGAAAGAGGACCGCGAACATGAAAAAGCTCGCCGCAGTCATCGCTATGGCCGCCGTTTTCAGCATGTCGGCCTTTGCCGCAACGAAGACGGTCACTTTGTCAGTGGCTAACATGACCTGCGCCGCCTGCCCGATCACGGTCAAGAAGGCGTTGAGCAAGGTCGAGGGCGTGCAATCAGCCGAAGTGAGCTACGAGAAGAAGGAAGCGGTGGTGACCTACGACGACGCGAAAACAAACGTCGAAGCGCTCACTAAGGCGACCGAAGGGGCCGGTTATCCTTCCGAACTGAAGAAGTGAGCCATGGACGAAACACCTTCGATCAAGACAGCGCTCGCACATTCGTTTGGCGCCGCGATGGGCCACGCCATGCCGCTTCTCGCGCACCTGCGCCATGTCCTCGGGCAACAAATCGGTTCTGACGAATCCCCCGCCTCATCCGATCGAAGGCGCGAAGGGAATAGTGTGGTCTTGCAGATCACCGGCATGACCTGCGGCAGCTGCGCGAGTCATATCGAAAAGGTCTTGCTCAAAGCCCCCGGCGTGCATGAGGCGAAGGTGTCCTACGCCGAAGGGACGGCGCGAGTCAGCGGCGACGGGGCGCTCGACCCCGCGGCGCTTTCCGCCGCTGTGCAGGCCGCAGGCTATCAAGCAGTGGTCGCAAAGCGCGCCCGCGCCGCCAGCCCTCCAGAGAGTGGGCCCGGTAAAATACTCGATCGCGAAGCCAAGCAAGAGCGCGGGGGCGCGCCGTTGCGTGTGGCGATCATCGGCAGCGGCGGAGCAGCGATGGCGGCGGCGCTGCGCGCCGCGGAAGACGGCGCGCGGGTCACGCTCATTGAGCGTGTGACGATCGGGGGGACATGCGTCAATGTCGGCTGCGTGCCCTCCAAGATCATGATCCGCGCCGCTCATATCGCGCATCTGCGCCGGCAGAGCCCCTTCGACGAGGGCCTTGGGGCGAGCGAGCCAACAATTGACCGCGGAAAACTGCTCGCCCAACAACAGGCGCGCGTCGATGAGCTGCGGCACGCCAAATACGAGGGCATTCTTGAAGGCAATACCGCCATCGCCGTGCTGCGTGGCGAAGCCAAGTTCCAAGACGGTCGCAGCCTGATCGTCCGGCTGAACGAAGGCGGCGAAAGCGAAATCAGTTTCGACCGCTGCCTCATCGCCACGGGCGCGAGCCCGGCCGTCCCGCCCATTCCCGGACTGAAAGAGACGCCCTACTGGACCTCGACCGAGGCGCTCGCGAGCGACACAATCCCTGCGCGCCTAGCGGTGATCGGCTCGTCGGTGGTAGCCGTCGAACTGGCGCAAGCCTTTGCGAGGCTTGGCGGCAAGGTGACGATCCTCGCGCGCAGCACGCTGTTCTTCCGCGAAGACCCAGCGATCGGCGAGGCGATGACGGCCGCTTTCCGGGCGGAGGGCGTCGAAGTGCTGGAGCACACGCAAGCGAGCAACGTGGCGTTCGCGGACGGCGAATTCGTGCTCACGACCGGTGACGGCGAATTGCGCGCCGACAAGCTGCTGATCGCCACAGGCCGCGCGCCGAACACGTGCGGCTTGGCGCTGGAAGCCGCCGGCGTAGCCGTCAACCCACAGGGCGCAATCATCGTCGACACGCGCATGCGCACCAGCGGGCCCCATATTTACGCCGCCGGCGACTGCACCAACCAGCCACAACTCGTCTATGTGGCGGCGGCGGCCGGCACCCGCGCGGCCATTAATATGAGCGGCGGCGACGCCGCCCTCGATCTGGCCGCCATGCCGGCGGTGGTGTTTACGGATCCACAAGTCGCCACCGTAGGCTACAGCGAGGCGGAAGCGCACCATGAGGGCATCGAGACCGACAGCCGCACACTGACGCTCGACAATGTGCCGCGCGCCTTAGCGAATTTCGACACGCGCGGCTTCATCAAGCTCGTCACGGAGGCGGGCTCGGGCCGCCTCATTGGCGTGCAAGCGGTCGCGCCCGAAGCCGGCGAACTCATTCAAACCGCGGCGCTCGCCATCCGGGCGCGAATGACTGCGCAGGAACTGGCCGACCAGTTGTTTCCGTACCTGACGATGGTCGAGGGGCTGAAGCTCGCGGCGCAGACCTTCAACAAGGACGTGAAGCAACTGTCCTGCTGCGCGGGGTAAGCGATGAAAGAACGCATGGCGCCCTGTTGCTGCCGACTGGCGTCCGCTGAACGCCGCGCAGCGCTGGGCGCGATTGATCGTTGGCGTCGCGCTACTCTCGCTGGCATTGGCGCTACCGTCGTCCGCCGCCGTTTGGATCGCGCTGGCTATCGTCGCAGGTTGGCTCGGCGCGACCCATGTCCTGGCGGCGGCGATGGCCTATCCGGGCTGCCCAGAACTGGGGGCGGCGCCCAGTCTTCTGCTCGGCCGCTGGGTGAAGATCAGCTGCAGCCCTTGGCGATGGTTGGACGTGAGATTTCGCCTGGCAGCGCAATGAGCGCCGCCGCAAGTGTTCGACGCCTTGATGTTACCCGCTTTGATCGGTCAAGCGGCTTGGCCAAGGTCGCCCTCGCGAGACTTGGCGGGCGCGCTATATGCTGGGGGATCGTCATCAACCTCGACAGGCAGTTCCAGGCTCAGAATTGGCTCAGACGGCAGAGGCTCAACCAAACCGCCGCGACATACTTTACGTCGCCACAGGCGCAGCCGCCGCCGCGGGCATGGCCGGAACCGTCTGGCCGCTGATCGCGCAGATGAGTCCCGACGCCTCGACTTCGGCCTTGTCTTCCGTAGAGGTCGATATCTCCGGCATTGCTGAGGGGCAGATTGTCACGGTGAAATGGCGCGGCAGGCCAGTCTTCGTGCGTCATCGCACGAGGCAGGAGATCGAGGCGGCGCAAAATACGCCGCTCTCGGACCTTAGCGATCCCCAGCCTGACTCCGCGCGCGTAAAAAAGCCAGAATGGCTCATCGTCGTCGGCGTCTGCACGCATCTCGGCTGCATACCTATCGGTTACGAGGGCGAATATGGCGGATGGCTCTGCCCCTGCCATGGCTCCGTCTTCGACACATCCGGGCGAATTCGCGCCGGCCCCGCGCCAACCAATCTCGAAGTGCCCAATTACTCCTTCATCGGCGCCACCCGAGTCAAGATCGGCTGAGAACGGGCGTCCGATCGCTCCTCACGTCTCAGTCAATTCTCGTCAGCGGAGGCTCCGAACAGTGCGCGCTTGCGACACAAAATCGTACTGCTTGAAGCGGGATGCGGCGCGAACTATGTCTGTTTCCTCTTCGAGCGAGGAGACCATGCTTCGTTGGGCTCGACCGCTGATTGTCGTTCTTACCGTGCTGGCCCTACTGGCCGGGGGGACCAGCGGAGCTTGGGCCGGAAAAGCCGCTCACGCGTGCGATGGCATGACAGCGTCCATGGTCATGGAAGATTGCATGAGAGGCGGCGGCGACGGCGGGGCGACACCCGGTTGCCCGCCGCTGACTTGCGTATCGGCGCAGATTTTTTTGCCTCCCGCAGGCAATTTTGTTTCCCCCATTGTCATCCAGTTCGTGTCTGCCTCCCTGCCGCGCGACGATCTTGATCTCGACGGACTTTCCGGGCCACCCAACCTTCGACCTCCCATCGCCTGAAGCCGCGACATTCGGCTGCAGCCGCGCCACGCCGAGCAATCGGACGCGCTGCTCGACAGCGCACCTCTCGCTGATGAGGGCGCCGTCACGGATTCAAGTTGCGGGAAAACCAGCAAGAAATATCACAAATGCTGCAAGCGCCACCCCTGTGCAATAATAAGCGCTAGGAGAACAAGTTTATTTGTTATTCTATACGCGAGACAATACTTGATATTTATTTTTATTGCCTACTTTATTCGTTTACTACTTAGACATATATTGATGCGTGTCGACGGCAACGGCAGACCCATAATGTGCAGAAGTCATAAGCTCGCTTTTCCGTCGCCCAAGAGGAGTTAAACCAATGAGGAAAATCCTAAATTCTTTGACATTGACGGTCACCGTCTTGGCGGCGACTTCGCTATTCGGCCAAGCTCGTGCAGAAAATCGTGATGGCTGCTTCGTGACGCTTAGCCCAACGGAGGCCACACGCGGCATCCGCCACTGGCGTCCGTTATGCGCCGACTGGTATAAACGCATCGAAGCGCTGCGGCCGTCCCAAGATAACCCTGAGGAAGCGCCGTGGGTGCATGTCGTCGTTCGGAAAATCAACCTTCCCGCGAGTCGCATTACGGTTTCGCATGGGGCCATCCCGCAAATTCGCATGCCGGCGATGACGATAAACTTCCCCGTCGCGGATACGGCCCGTCTCGCCACACTCCACGAAGGCGATGAAGTCGATATCCAGTGCGAGCATCGCGGTGGCGTGGTGAGAGTCGTCAACTTCCGTATGTAGCGGTGAGTTTCGGGCTTGATGAACCTGCGGTGATTGTCATCGACGATTGTGGCCGGCTCCACGCCGAACGCCCCAACGCCTGTTCGTTCATTCCAGTGATCGCTGCCAAGATCGTCTGAAATGGCAGGCGCGGTCCAAATCAGGAGAATAAAGCATGTCGCATGACCATGAGCATTACGTCGCTGATAGCCGGCCATTTCTGAAGACGCTAGCTGGGTGGGCGCTGATCGCTTTTCTCGCGATCGGCGGGTTCTATCTCGTCACGGAGCATACAGCGCATCTCTTCGGCTTTCTGCCTTATGCGCTCCTTCTCGCTTGTCCGCTGATGCACATGTTCATGCACGGAGGCCATTCCGGGCATGGCGGCCATCATCCTCGCGAGCGTGACCCAGCGAACGGCGGCGACCGGTCCTCACGAAACGAAACGGAAGAAAATTAGCCATGAGCCACGACACTCCTGCTTACGGCCTTTGGTCGCTCGTCATCATCAACACAATATTCTTCATCTTCTTCGCCGCGAGCTTCAGCGTCGGCGGATGGAAAAAGAACTGGCGATCGCTTGGGCCCTATTCGGCTTTTATCCTGGCGCTCTTCGCGGAAATGTATGGCTTTCCGTTGACGATCTATTTCCTATCGGGATGGCTCGCAACGCGTTACCCGAACCTAGACTTGTATTCCCACGAGGCCGGCCATCTATGGTCCACCATCTTTGGACTGAAAGGCGACCCGCATTTTAGCCTTCTCCATATTTTCAGCCTGGTAGCGATCGCCGGCGGGTTCATCCTTCTCGCCCAATCGTGGAGGCGACTCTATGACGCGCAAAAACGCGGCGTCGTGGCGACGACCGGACCTTATGCCCATATCCGTCACCCGCAATATGTCGGGTTCGTCGCCATTATGTTTGGCTTCCTGTTGCAATGGCCAACAATCCCGACCCTCGTCATGTTCCCGATCATGACGTTCGTTTACGCGCGGCTGGCGCGCCGCGAGGAGCAAGATTCACTCGAACGTTACGGAGACCCCTACCGCGTCTACATGGAACGCGTGCCGGCGTTCATTCCAAAATTGTCGGGAACGCGATCCCCTCAACGCAGACGCCTCCCTTGACTGAACCCGACGCTATCGGCGCGTCCTGACGGAGTACGGCTATGACCGCCAATCAGAAAGCCATGAGCTGCGAGCATTCCAAAGAAGGCGTGCGCGCGCTCGCCACACCAATCGGCGCTTCGTCGGGCATTACTAACGGGGACGCGATCCCGAGGTTCACGGCCCACGATCAAAGCGACGCGTCCGCAAGCCTGATCGCCTACCAGCGCGATTTCGCCGAGCGCTCAATCCTCTTCTTGGACGCTCTACGCCAGCGCGCGGACAATCTGCTCGAACACGAACGCCTCGGCTTGCCTGCGCTGCTCGACTTCAAATGGGAGATGCTCATCGATGCGCGCGCTTTCGAGCATCCGGCCAATTACGCGCTTCTAAGAATTACGGAGGCGCATGGGCATCATGCCGAGACATGCCTCCAGACTGAAAAACCCCCCGTCCTGATTGTCGACCCGCGCGCGGGGCACGGACCGGGCATTGGCGGGTTCAAGCGCGAGTCCGAAGTCGGCATGGCGCTGCTCGAAGGCCATCCCGTCTATTTTGTAATCTTCTTTCCGGAGCCTTGCGAAGGACAGACGCTCGCCGACGTGCTGCATGCGCTGCGGCGCTTCGTCGAAGAGGTCGCGCGTCGTCATCCGGGCAAGCCGCCGATCCTCTATGGTAATTGCCAGGCCGGCTGGGCCATTACGCTGCTATCGGCCGACTGTCATGGCCTTGTGGGGCCGGCTGTTCTCAACGGCTCGCCGGTTTCCTATTGGGCCGGTGAATCCGGCTTCAATCCGGCGCGACTCGCCGCTGGTCTGCTCGGCGGCGTGTGGCTGACACATTTTCTGGCCGATCTCGGCAACGGGCGCCTCGACGGCGCCTGGCTCGCGCAGAATTTCGAGACGTTGAAGCCTGGAAATGCGCTTTGGGACAAATACGCTAATCTTTTTTCGCACATCGACACGGAGCGCGAGCGCTTCCTAGATTTCGAGCGCTGGTGGAGCGGGTTTCATAGCCTGAGCCGCGAGGAAATCCTTGCGATTGTCGAGAATCTATTCATTGGCGATCAACTCGAGCAAGGCGTGTTTCGCGTTTGCGCCAATTGCTTCGCGGATCTGCGCAAAATCAAAAATCCTCTGGTGATCTTTGCCTCCTATGGCGACAATATCACGCCGCCGCATCAGGCGCTCGGCTGGATCCCGTTCGTCTATAAGAACACGGAAGATCTCAAGGCCGCCGGGCAGCGAATTATCTACCTCACCAACCCTCACGTCGGCCACCTCGGCATATTTGTCTCAGCGTCAATCGCCCGCTTCGAGCATCGCGCTATTTTGGAGGGCCTCGACGACATCGCGGCGCTGCCGCCGGGTCTTTATGAAATGAAGATAGAAAACCCGGGTGGCGATCCTGATTGCCACAGGCCAAAATATTCGGTCCGCTTCGAACCCCGCGACGTCTCAGAGCTGAAGTTCGATTACCCAGTCGAGGCATTCGAACGCGTCCGCGCCGTCTCACAAATCGGGAATTTGTTCTACTCCACATTCGTCAGCCCGTGGGTGAAAGCGCTATCGAACCCCTGGACAGCGAATTATTTGCGCTGGATGCATCCAATGCGGACAAGCCGCTACTTGCTGTCGGAGCAATTCTCGCCTTGGATGTATGGAGTCGCGGAACTTGCACGGATGGTCGAGAAGGGGAGAGCGCCGCTGGCCGAGACGAACTCTTTTCTCGTTCGCGAACGGGAGGTGGCGGGACGAATATCAACCGCTCTCGATGAATTTCGGGCGTGGCGAGACGTAGCCGAGGAACAGGTCTTCGCGCTGCTCTATGGCTCCCAGCCAGGGATAAGGCGGCAGCGAAAGGAATCTGCCAACCGTGAACATGTTCACGTCGCGGATGGCGCGGCCTTGGTCATTCAGGACATGCAACCGATTCTGGCCGCCGAAGGCAAGATGGCGGAGCCGTAGCGTCATGCCCACGTCTGCTAAGTCTCTCGAGCATCTCATCGAGACGGCGAAAGAACTGGGACCGATCGGAGTCGCGGTGGCGGATGCCGCGCAAGGCCTGGTCGTTGAGACGCTGAAGAAAGCTCAGCAATTGGGCTTCGCCTGCGCGGCTCGCTTCGCTCGCCCTCGCGGCGCTGATCCATCACCGGATGCCGCGGCAGCCGATGCATCTCCGGGTTTCCGCGTCGAAGCCTCCCCTGCGCTCCACAACCTGAGCAGGACTGCTGTCCGATGTTGGAGTGACGATCTCCGCCAACGAAGATTGCGAGATCGCCAGAGGAGCGGCGCCCGATAAGTGTTATCCTGGGAGGAAACGATGGCAAAGAAAAATCATGATGCCGAACCCGTGGGGGTTGCTCCCGAGATCAGCAAGGATGAGTATCGGGCGACACTGCACGTCCTGCAGGTGGAGCTGGTCAAGTTGCAGAAACACTTCATCGAATGCAACGACAAGATCTTGGTTCTGATCGAGGGTCGCGACGCCGCCGGCAAAGATGGAGTGATCAAACGGATTGTCCAGCATCTGAGCCCACGCGAAACGCGTGTCGTGGCGCTGGGAAGGCCATCCGATCGCGATCGCACGGCTTGGTACTTCCAGCGTTACGCGCCTCATTTGCCGGCGGCTCAGGAATTCGTGCTGTTCAACCGCAGTTGGTACAATCGGGCCGGCGTCGAACGCGTGATGAATTTCTGCACCGACGTGGAATACGAGGAGTTTATGGACACCGTTCTCGACTTCGAGCACATGCTAGTACGGTCGGGAATAAAGCTTCTCAAATACTATCTCGATATCAGTCGAGATGAACAAAAGAAACGACTGAAAGATCGCCACGAAGATCCGCTCAAGCAATGGAAAGTGAGCCCGATCGACGCGCAAGCTATCAAGCACTGGGACGACTACAGCATCGCGCGAAATGAGATGTTCGCGCGTACGCACAATCCAGTCACGCCTTGGACTGTTGTACGGGCCGACGTCAAGCGGTTGGCGCGTTTGAACCTAATCAAGGATCTGCTGTCGCGATTGCATTACTGCGATAAGGATGCGGCGGCGCTTCTGGTAAATCCCCAAATCGTTTTCCAATATGAGGAAACATATATCCGAAACCGCATGATCTCCGCCTGAACCGGAAATTTCGTCGAAAGAGCGCCCGAAATGAGCAGATGACAGCTCGATATGGAGGAACTCCATGGCCGCTCCGGCCGCTGAGAGTAAAACTTCGGGCGACGGCCGTGTCCGGCGACGAGTCTATCAGCAGAGCGCCCGCGCAACGTTTCGATTTGCGCAGAGGGGAATGATCCGCGGTCAATATGCTCTAATATCGAATAGGCCCTGACGAAGTCAGAGGGCGCACAACCTTCGCGCGGGAGGATCCAATGGCTGCTGACGCCCAACACATCGTATGGTTCGAAGAGATTACGCGTCACGATGTTGCGCGCGTTGGCGGCAAGAACGCCTCGCTGGGCGAAATGGTCGCCAATCTCGTCGCAAAGGGCGTCAAGGTCCCGCCCGGATTTGCGACGACGGCCGACGCTTATTGGCGCTTCATCGACAGCAATGGATTGAGGACCGTCATAGCCGAGACGCTTGCCGATCTCGAAGCCGGCGGCCTATCGCTCGCCGAAGCAGGCCAAACCATCCGCCGCGCCATTTTGCGCGGCAGTTGGTCGCCCGAAATGGCTGATGCGATCACGAGCGCCTACCGCGACCTCTGCCGACGCCTAGGCAAGGCGGAAGCCGACGTCGCCGTCCGTTCGAGCGCGACGGCGGAGGACCTTCCCGACGCCAGCTTCGCGGGACAACAAGAGACCTATCTCAATATTCGGGGAGAACAGGCCCTGCTCGATGCTTGTCGGCGCTGCTACGCCTCGCTCTTCACCGATCGGGCGATCAGCTACCGCAAAGCGAAAGGGTTTGACCATATGAAGGTCGCGCTTTCTGTCGGGGTTCAGAGCATGGCGCGTTCCGACATCGGCGGCGCAGGCGTGATGTTTTCGATCGACACTGAAACCGGCTTCGACAAGGTGGTTTTGATCAACGCGGCCTGGGGTCTTGGCGAGAATGTCGTTCAGGGTGCCGTCGACCCGGACGAATATCTGACGTTCAAGCCATTTCTCTTCGACGCCGCGCTGTCGCCGATCGTGGAGAAAAAGCGCGGCGACAAGGCGGTCAAGATGATCTACGCCAGCGACGGCGACCATCCGACGCACAACGTTCCGACCTCCAAGGCCGAACGCGCCGCTTTTGTCCTCAGCGACCAGGATATCCTGACCTTGTCGCGCTGGGCCTGCGTCATCGAAAACCATTACGGCCAGCCCATGGACATGGAATGGGCCAAGGACGGCGAGACCAGCGAACTTTTCATCGTGCAGGCGCGCCCGGAGACCGTGCAGTCGCGACGCGAAGCGAGCGCCCTGAAGACATATCGGATCAAGAACAAAGGCCGAAAGATCGTTTCAGGACTCGCCATCGGCGACGCCGTGGTGGCGGGCAAGGTTTGCGTGATCGAAAGCGCTCGCGACATCGCGCGCTTCGTCGACGGCGCCATTCTGGTCACGCAAACGACCGATCCAGATTGGGTGCCGATCATGAAACGGGCCGCAGCGATCATTACCGATCACGGCGGTCGGACGTCACATGCGGCCATCGTCAGTCGCGAGCTTGGTCTGCCAGCGATTGTCGGGGCCGGCAACGCGACGCATGTCCTGCATGATGAACAGCTCGTAACCGTGTCCTGTGCAGAGGGCGATCTGGGGTTCGTCTATGAAGGCGTGGCCGATTATGAAACCGAAGGTCTCGACCTTGCCGCTATTCCAATGACGCGCACCAAGATCATGCTCAACCTTGCCGATCCAGCGGCGGCGTTTCGCTGGTGGCGCATACCTGCCGATGGAGTCGGTCTTGCCCGCATGGAGTTCGTCATCAACAACCACATCAAGATTCATCCCATGGCTCTCGTCCACTATGACACGCAAAAGAACGAAGACGCCAAAAGCAGCATCGCGCAATTGACCTTCGGATATGACGATAAGACCGAATATTTTGTGGATCGGCTCGCCCAGGCGCTCGCGCGCATCGCAGCCTCGCGCCATCCGGCTCCCGTGATTGTGCGGATGAGCGACTTTAAAACCAACGAATACGCCAATCTGATCGGCGGCGCCGAGTTCGAGCCTAAGGAAGAAAATCCAATGCTCGGTTTTCGCGGCGCCTCCCGCTATTACTCTCCGCGTTACCGAGAAGGGTTCGCGCTCGAATGCCGCGCCATCCGCCGCGTGCGCGAGCAGATGGGATTCAAGAATGTCATCGTGATGATCCCTTTCTGCCGTTCAACAAAGGAAGCAGACCGCGTCCTCGAGGTCATGGCGGCCAATGGTTTGAAGCGTGGCGACGACGGCCTTCAAGTCTATGTGATGTGCGAAATCCCTTCCAACGTGATTTTGGCGAAAGCCTTCGCCGAGCGGTTCGACGGCTTCTCGATCGGCAGCAACGACCTGACCCAGCTCACGCTCGGCGTCGACCGCGATTCGACAGATTTGGCGAATCTCTTCGACGAACAGGATGAGGCGGTGAAATGGATGATTCAAACGGTCATCGCCGAAGCGCGTAAGGCCGGGGCAAAGGTTGGGCTATGCGGACAAGCGCCCAGCGACCATCCCGAGTTCGCCGAGTTTCTCGTCGCATGTGGGATCGACTCCATGTCGGTCACGCCGGACAGTTTCATCGCGGTGAAGCGCCACGTGGCGGCGGCGGAAGCCGCAGAGTTAGAGATGAAGATCAATTAGGCGTTAGGGACCAGATGCCGAAGGCTGAACCCTATCGGCCATATCAAATGAACTGGCGAAACGTTGATGCGCGAATTTCGCTAAGACGACGAAAGTGAAGTCGGGGGTTTTCGCGGTTCGCGAGACGACCTCAATCGCGCGTCTCTCAGCTGTCAAGACACAGGGGGCGGACATGAAAATCGTGATCTTTGAAGCCGAATCGCGCGAACGAGCAGCATTCGATAGCTTGACCTCTACCGCTGAACTGCGGCTCGTCGCCGAGCCGCTTGCCGCCGCGAATGTACATAGCTTCTCGGATGCAGAATTGATTTCAACATTCATCTATTCGGAGCTCAGCCGCGGGATCCTCGAACAGCTCCCATCCCTGAAGCTGATCTCGACTCGATCGACCGGATACGATCACATCGACATGGCCTATTGCGCGGAGCGCGGAATCACCGTCTGCAACGTCCCAAGTTACGGCGAAAACACGGTTGCCGAGCACGTCTTCGCGCTTCTGCTTGCTCTCAGCCATCGCCTCTTCGAGGCCGTGGAACGCGCGCGTTCCGGCCGATTCTCGCCTGAAGGCCTGCAAGGCTTCGATCTCGCGAGCAAGACGATCGGCGTCGTTGGCGCAGGAAGCATTGGCCGCCATGTGATTCGCATCGCCAAAGGATTCGGAATGAATGTGCTCGCTTACGACGTGACGACCGATTCGCAGCTCGTCGAGCATCTCGGATTCCGCTACGCGACCTTTGATGAGCTGCTCGCGCACTCGGATGTGATCACGCTCCACGCTCCGGCGACACCCGCGACTTATCATCTGCTCTCGGCCAAGACGTTCGCACGGATGAAGAACGGCGTCATCATCGTCAACACGGCGCGCGGAAGCCTGATCGATTCTCTTGCGCTGATCCAAGCGCTCCGCTCGGGCAAGGTGGCTGGCGCCGGACTCGACGTCTTGCCCGACGAGCCTTTGATCCGCGAGGAGGCCGAACTTATCTGCTCGATCTTCTGCAATCAGCACGACCTGCGCGATCTCGTGGCGGATCATGTACTGCTGCGGATGCCAAACGTAATCGTTACGCCGCATAGCGCTTTCAATACAAGGGAAGCCGTAGGTCGAATAGTCGAGACCACGGTCGCAAATATCCACGCCTTCCTCGAAGGCCATCCGCAGAACATCGTTAGCAAATCGCCATCGCGCATGAACTAAGCGTCGAGCTATTGATCATCGAAGTCCGCCGGGCCAATGTCATGGCGAAAGCGGGAAGCTTTAGGTCTTGCGGATGCTGATCGAGCTTAAAGGGTCGGCGGGAGACGGGTTATTGTCTCACTCGGAATTTTTGGCGGTCGGAGTTGATCCCACGCTCGCGCAAGAACTCCTAGCCGCTAAGGTCACGTTTTCCGGAACGTCAATTACACCGGAATATCGCCGCTGCTCTCCTGGCTCATCCTCGTTATGATCTTCATTCTCGTCTATGGACTGTTTGTCTAGACGAGCGGGGCAAGGCGATCATGTCGGTCGCCAGAACAAGGCTAAGGTCTTGGTCCGCAGCATGCAGTGGCAAGTGAGGAATCCAATACGGATATCGACAATCGCATAAGCGGCGCCTTCGACGAGTCGATCTCGAATCGGTTCACGTGGCAGGCGTTTCCACGGAGGCGATGGATGACAGCGGCTTCATTGCCCGCCAAAAGGTCAGCGACTTCCACCACCGCCCCTCGACTGTGACTGGTTCAACCCAGCCTCACGCAGATAGATCGGTATCTTTCCTTCGAAGGCGTCGGCCGAGGTCTCGACGTGCGACAGCGGCCGCAGGACAATCCGCCACAGCACGCTGTCGGACCGGTCTAAGTCGACTACAATCAACCGTCCGCCCGGCCGAAGGACACGGCCAATTTCCTTGAGGCCGCTTCGCTTCACTTCGGCTGGCAGGTGATGGAGGACCAAGCTCAATAGTGCCGCGTCGAAGCTGGCTTCCTCGAAAGGAAGCTCTTCGACAGCAGCCAATTCGAAGGTCGCCCGACTTCCTTCCTGAGCGGCATTGCGGCGGGCGATCCCCATCATCCTCGGACCAGGATCGAAGCCGATGACTCGACCCGAAGAGCCGACCGCCTCGGCGGCAAGACGGGTCCATACGCCAGTTCCGCAACCGGCATCGAGGACGCGCTCGCCGGCCTTTAGGGCAGCCACCTCGAGAATTTGCCTCCGGAAAGCGCGACCCAATCCGAGCAACGTGCATAAACGGTCGTAAAAGGGCGCGATCCACTCGATGGTCACGCCATCGGTTTCCGGCGCTAGCTCACTTCCGGCCTCCGGTTGGGACCAACTGAAAATCAAGCCCCATAATATGACGAGCGGACATCCAAGCAGCGCCGTAACGGCCAATGCATGCCACCAGGTGAGTCCGAAAGCGAGCAGAATGGTGACGGCGACCGCCAAGGATAGTATCGGGTAGAGCCAGGCGTGGTCACGTCTCGATGTTCTCCGCATGTCGTTCGTCCCATCAAGTTTTGAAAACCTGCTCCAGTTTCAGCGGCCCGATCTCGCTATCATACAAAAGGGGCTTAATGAATGCCGGCAGCGACGATCGGGTTCCGGGACGATCGGGGCTACACGCCCACACGCGGCAGCCTGGCTTATCGATGGCTTTCATGGCTGTGCTCTCTAGCTTGTGTCGAACCGGCCATCCGTTCCAGACGGGACGTTGGCGATCAGTCAAATTTCACCCGATCCGGCGAGCGGAAGTAGAAAAAATGGTCCTCGCACTTGGACTGCACCGCTATGATCGAGTGCCCTACCGCACGTTTCAAAGCCGCAGCGCTAACACCTGACGCATATCGGCAAGCTATATAACATCGCCGCCGGTCTGAATGCGCAGCGTCTGATAGAGGACGTGGCGGACATTGCCGAAGCTCAATGCCTGATCGTTAGCCAAATAGACAGTCCTGTGGATCAGCCTCAGGCGATCGAGGTCTCCGTGCGCGGTTCCGGTCGGGCGAGCGAGTTGGGGAACGAGATCACGGCGACTGTTGCGGATGAGCTTTCCCGTCTCGAATCCGTCACCGAGGAGCTAACCAGGGGCGCCTTGGCGGTCGGGCGCTGGCCGCTGCGGCAAGACCGCTGACGCTCCACGGCGCGGCGCCTATTCAGGCGTCTTGACACCCCCCGCGAGCTTGCGACATCAGCACGCCATCAAACGGCGGGCCGCTCTCCTGCTCGCAACCGCAGCGACAAAAGCAGCATAGCTCCAGGCTAGGTTCGTTGCGGACGTTTGCGCGCCAGTCGTCTGATCGAATTGCTCGGACAATTCTCCCGAGGCCGGCGTATGCGTTCGCACCATGGCCATGAACATATCGCCGCGATCGAGAAATGCTTCGAAGAGCCTCTCTCTGAACGGTGGTTCGACCGACGCAGCCGCGAGCGCCACGGGCGGCATGGCGAGCATATAGGCCAAAATAGTCCGGTTTTGTTGCGAAACCGGAATCATTGCCCCTCTGCCGATTGCTTCCGCGAAGCGAAAGTAAAATTGTGCCGCTCCGAGCGTTGAAAAATAATAGGCTCCGCCGCTGTAATATGAATCGCCGGCATAGCGTCCCATCGCAGGAGCGCAATCTGACGCACGCTCCTGGTTGATCCGATATTCTTTTGCAAAAAGCTGCTTGAGCCGCGCCAGCGTGGCAAGCGCCTTCGGATCGAGGACGCTGTGAGGCCCCTCCGCCCGCGCCGCATGAATCACGCCAAGAGGCACGGCCATGTCGAGCAGCCTCCCAGGCTCGGCGTTCTGCCTATTCGCCGCGTTGGCGAAGCGGCAGACATAAACGCCTTCATCCGGATCAAAATGGGCGTCGAGACGCTGACGGATTTCTTGCGCAGCCGCGCGATAGGCTTGCGCACGCGTCACGTCGCCAGCCGCCTCCATCCATGCCGACCCATCGGCAAGCGCCGCATATTGCACGAGGCGCGTGTGATAATGATGACCCGCAACTTCTTCCCAAAGATCGAAACAGGGCTCTCGCCAATGCTGAAGCGTATAGTCGAGATCGAATTGGAGCAACGTTGTTACCGACGCCTGGTCTATGCGATCACGAAACGCGTCAAGCAGGAAAAAGCGCAAGACGGCGAGTGCGCGCAACGCTGGTCCATCATTTTGCGGACGGGCCCAATTGAGAATGTCGAGCGTCCCGTCCGCATTGTAACGCGCTTCGCCGAGGACGCGGTCACCATAGACTTGGCTAAGATCACGGTCGCTGCGCGCGTGAGGGAGGTAAGCCGGATCAATCGCTTGGCGATAATCGCCACGACGCAAAAAAGCGCGGCCATCGAGTTGACAAAGACCAAGGCTGAAATTGACAAAATCGACGAGATAACGGGTCGCATCCGATCCCAGCGTCTGCTCCGCGAGCAATACGCGTAAAGCGTCAATGACAATCGCTGAATCGCGCACCCAATGGAAAAAATAGTCCGGATTTGGATCGTAAGAAGCGAACTCGGGAGACGCCAGGACGGACCCAGGCGCTGGCCGAATGGTCTGCCCAAAATGGCGGCGAACTTTGACGAGTTCGGTTGCTGAAACCGCCCTGAGCATGGCGGCGGCGGAGAGCAGATATTGCCGCTCCATCCATTCCAAAAGCGTGCCCGCATTGTCGCTCATCGCATTTTCTTTGACCGCTGGCTTTTACAGCTACCTGCGGGGTCCTATTTGAGATGCGGGCTTTGAAATCCGAGGCGACGCAATCCGACCTGCACATCGGGATCCTTCATGAAAAGATCCCACAACAGACCCGTGCGGTGATTTTCGATCATCGCGACGATAGGTCCCTGGTCGATTGCAAGATAGGTATGGGAGAACCAATCGGCGTCCTCGCTGAACGCATCGGTAAAACCAAAACGACCCCAAAGCCTGTCGCCGAGCTTATCGTAAAAATGCCGCATGGCGCGAAGCGCCGCTTCCGGCGCATATGGGAAACTCGACAATGCCGCGGTCGGCGCAATCACGCCATTGTCTTCATCTGGCGCATGCCGCTTGCAACATTGCACGCTGACGTGCCCGCTCCCGCACGCACGAGCGCATTTATCGTCTCCCGGCGCGTGCACGTAGTACCCCCCCGGATCGTCGCTCGCCGTGAGGCCCCAGCAGGATGGTCCATAACCCTTGTGATTCCCGGGATTGCGGACGCAATGTTCAATATTGATCCGCACATGATGCGTATTCTGTCGCAAGTAGTTGGCGTAGACATCCTCGAGCCCACGCGGATCGAGGCCGCAGAAGGAATAATGGCAAAAGAATAAGGGCCCGCCATAAGGAGGGCCGAGCGGCAATTCGATGTCGTAATAAAAATGGCCGTTCAAAAAGCTCCGGCTCTGCGCCCAGCCGTCGTGATAGACTGACGAGTCGATTGGATAGCGCGGCGAGGCGGCCGCAAGGACATAAGTCAATAGGCATTCGTTCCAGCCGCGGATTTCATGAGCAAGGCTGAAGCCGTTATTGGGGCTCCAATGCCAAGTCAGTACGCTATGTCCTTCGCGAACGTGCCAGTTCCATTCCACATCGAGCCACAGGCAAGTGATCCGATCGCGCAGGCTTTTCTCGGCGGACGTATCGCGATCGAAATATTGTCGCGCGCACAACAGGCCCTGAAACAAAAGCGCGGTCTCGACGATATCGCCGCCGTCGTCTTTCCGACTGAAGGGTATGGTCGCGCCGCCGGCGCCGCCGCAGCTGTAGCACGACACTCCGGCTCGGGGCGCGCAACAGGCGCCGGTTCGGCCATTCATGAAGTGCGGAAAATGACCGTGATAACAGGGCGCGCGTTCCAGGAGATTGAGCATGAGCGCAAGACGCGTCAGAGCTTCATCCCGAGTGAGCCATCCCCTTTCCGTCGCGGCGATGATGGCCATGACGCCAAAGCCGGAACCTCCGATCGCGACGCAATCATCCTGTGGCTCTTCAAGGAGGCTGATGTGATCACGCGCAAGGCCGCTCGCGGGATGCGCGCCCTCCCAAAAATAGAGGAACGTTTGCCGCTGCACGAGATCAAGCAGCGCCTCATCCGATAAGACCGGCCTTTGTTGGGGGATGATCCGGTTGTTTTGAGCGATTGTCATCGGCTAACGATCCTACGGAGCATGGACGCCATGCGGGTTTATTTATTGTCTATCTGCAAGGATGGCCCTCCGCCTTCGGGCTTCTGGATCACATGGCAAGCAGGGAGCCCTTAGTCGCTGACCTTGAGGATTCATGGTCAAGTAAAGAACACGCGTATAGAACTCGTCCTTAGCCTGCGGTCCGCTGATGTGAACGAGGGTTGTTGCCGCCCAATCCTGCTCGAAGATGTCGAAAAGCGTTTTGCGCGCCTGCGGAGCAAGTGACTCGATCGCCTCATCGACAAAGACCCAACGCGGCTTGTGAAGCAAAACGCGCGCGAAAGCGAGACCTTGTTGTTCCGGCTCGCTCAGTTCCCTGTCCCATCGCGCGATACGATCGAGCCAGCGCGATAGATGTGACAGGCCCATTTTCGTTAAAGCTGCGATGAACTCCTGATCCGAGAAGCTGCGTGGCGGAGCCGGATACGAGAGAGCGTCGCGCAGAGCGCCATCAGGTATATAAGGTCGCTTGGGCATGAACATGACGCTCTGCGCCGGCGGCAGGCAGATCCTGCCGCTTCCCCATGGCCATAAGCCCGCCATCGCGCAGAAAAGAGTCGTTTTTCCTGAACCGGGCTCGCCGACGATCAAGACGCGGTCTCCCGGCATGATCTCGACATGCGGTTCATTCAAACTGGTGCACCCCGAAGGAGAAATGACGCCAAAGTCATCCAGGCGGAGCTTGTCATCCGATGTCGTAACGAGTTCGATACGGCTCGCCTCGTCACCGAGCTTGTCCATTTCGATCAATGCCTGGCGAAAGCCGCCGACACGAAAGAGCGTCGCGCGCCAATCCGCAATCACGCCGAAATTATCGACGAACCACCGCAGCGACTGCTGTACTTGATTGAACGCGCCAACGGCCATGAGCAACCCACCAAAAGAAAGATCCCCGGCGAAGTAAGCGGGCGCTGCTACGATGATCGGCGCGACGATCGTGAACCATCCATAGCCGGCCGTGATCCAAGTCAGGCCCGTCGTTGCGCCGACGAGCCGACGCAAAATGAGGAGAAGGCGATCAAGCTCTCGATGCAGCCTATCGCTCGCTTCTGCCTCGCCGCGGTAGACGGCGATCGCATCGCTATGCTCATTGACGTGAACGAGGGCGAAGCGCAGATCGGACTCACGGGCATAACGTTCGCCGTTCAGGGCGATCAGCGGTCGGCCTACGCGCCAACTCGCCCAAGATCCCGCGCCCGCATAGAGAAGCGCGCACCAGACCATATAACCGGGGATAGCAAAGCTTTTTCCTTGGAACTCGAACACCACGCCCGCCGACAGAATCCACAGGACGCCGATGAAGCTCGCTAAGAGAAGCGTCGCTTGGACGAGCCCGACGCCCAGATCAGTGGAGAGTTCGGCTAGATGCTGGGCGTCCGCATGGATGCGCTGGTCCGGATTCTCTCCAACTTCCTTAGCGCCGGCGAGGAGAAAGGCGCGTTTGGGCGCGAGCCATTGCGCGAAAAGGTCCCGTGTCAGCGCTTCGCGCAATTTCATCTTCGTCATCTGGTTGAGCCAAGTCTGGGCCACGTTCAGAATCAACAGAGCGCCTGCGATATAGACGAAAACGATAAGTTGGGAGCCGAAGGCCGGAAGATCTTTGCGGGAAAGCGCATCGTAAAACGGTTGGTTCCAGGCGTTGAGCCTGATCTGTCCATAAGCGGTCGCAGCGACGACGACCACGAGACCAACGCCGAGCCAAAGCAGCATCGCGCGGTCGCGCGAAATGTAGAACGCCTCCAAAAGCATTTTCAGTTGCGGCGCGAATTCGTCGCCTCCCGTTCGCCGTTCGGCGACGGCTTCACACGTCGTGTTGGCCCGCTCCACCATCAAATCTCGACCCTTTTTGTTGAACTGGATTATAGCATCACTTGCATCCTTGATCGGCAAGATCGATCGCGGGAGGTCATCTCCTGACCGGATGAGCCATGCCGTCAGGGAATCTGGCGCTTGGCGCCTTTGGCGGGATACGAATCTCAAGCTTGGCTGGACGCGACCTAGAGCTGAGTTGTTTCTGATCTCGCGGAATCGCGTCGCGACGACCTCATCGTGAAAATCGGCTATGCTCCCATGAAATATGCCGCGGATTTAGTCATCAAGACGGGTCCTTCCATGCTTCCGCCGCGATGGTGGCCGCTCTGGAAGACGTCATTTTATTCGAACGCCACGATGAACCTCATCGATTCGCTTCTTACAGCTATGACACTCGAAGAAAAAATTGGCCAACTCAACATGGCGGCGACTGGATATGCCATTACCGGGCCGATCCTCGGCGACGAAGTGGCCGAAAACATTCGCGCGGGGCGCGTCGGCGGCCTCTTGAACCTCTGGGGTCGGGAGGCGATTGCGGGCCTTCAGAAGCTTGCAGTCAAGGAGAGTAAGCTCGCGATTCCGCTACTTTTTGGCCTCGACGTGCTTCATGGACATAAGACTATCTTTCCTATTCCGCTGGCCGAAGCAGGCTTGTTCGACCCTCTCCTATGGGAGCGCACGGCGCGCGCGGCAGCCATTGAGGCGGCAGGCGACGGAATTACGTTGACTTTTGCTCCCATGCTCGACATCGCGCGTGATCCGCGTTGGGGACGGATCGCTGAAGGCCCCGGCGAGGATCCTCTAGTCGGCGCACGATTCGCCGAAGCGAAAATCCGCGGTTTTCAGGGGCCGGACTTAGCCGCGGGAACTTCAGTCGCCGCGACCGCCAAACATTTTTGCGCGGGCGGCGCCGCCACGGCAGGACGCGACTATGCAGCGGTCGATATTTCCGAACGCACCCTAATCGAGGTCTACCTACCCCCATTTCGAGCGGCAGTCGCCGCCGGCTGCGCCGCCATCATGCCTGCCTTTAATAGCGTGGCCGGCGTTCCCATGACCGCGCATGCCGCTCTCCTGCGCGACTATCTGCGACGCAAACTCGGTTTCGAGGGGCTCATCATCAGCGATTACAATGCGATCACGGAATTGATGCAACATGGCGTCGCCGCCGATCTCACCGAGGCGGCGGCGCTCTCGCTAAAAGCGGGCGTCGACATGGACATGATGAGCGGCGCCTATGTTCGCTGTCTTCCTGACGCCCTTGCGCGCGGGCTCGTCGCTCAGGAAGACGTTGACGCCGCCGTACGTCGCGTCCTCAAGCTCAAGCAAAACCTCGGCCTATTTGACGATCCCTGCCGACGCGTCGCTCCAGCCGAATATTTGGCGGAAGCGCAAAGGGAGCTGGCGTTGGATGTGGCTCGACGCGCGATCACGCTTCTCTCCAATCGCGATATTTTGCCGCTTCCCGCCAATCTGCGCCGCATCGCCGTCATTGGTCCACTCGCCGACGCCCGCGCCGAGATGCTAGGTCCCTGGTCAGCGGCCGGAAGCCCGGACAATTGCGTAACAATCCTTGACGGTTTGAAAGCCGCTCTGCCGTATTGCGAGATTGCTTTCAACGCGGGCGTGAGCATTGACGGTGTTGACAAGGGCGGGATCGAACCGGCCCGCGCCTTGACCGCTGACGCGGACGTTGTTGTCCTCTGTCTTGGAGAAGCCGCAGGCATGAGCGGCGAGGCGGCAAGTCGGGCGGCGCCAGGTCTGCCAGGCCGCCAGCGCGAACTCGCCGAAGCGGTTCTGGCGACCGGCGCTCCGGTTGTCGCCCTTCTCTCCTCGGGCCGCCCGCTGATGGTGACATGGCTTGTGGAACGGGCGCAAGCAGTGCTCGCCACGTGGTTTCTCGGCGATATGGCGGGAAATGCGATCGCTGAAGTACTAACCGGGCGTTTCAACCCGACCGGGCGGCTGCCTGTCACGTGGCCGCGCGAAATCGGCCAGATCCCGATCTTTTACGCGGCGCAGTCTTCGGGCCGGCCCGCTGATGCTGGTCATCGTTTCACCAGCAGATATCTCGACGTTCCCGTAGAGCCGCTTTTTCCCTTCGGACATGGGCTCTCCTTCTGCAAAGTCAAATTGGAAAATCTTCGTGCAATCCCGAAAGAATTCAACTTGAAGGATCAAATCGAAGTCGAAATCGACGCTGTCAACGAGGGGCAGCTTACGACAGAAGAAACAATATTTCTGTTTGTTCACGACCTCGTGGCAAGCGTGACGCGTCCACTCTTGGAATTGAAAGCCTGGGAGAAAGTCGCATTGGCGCCCGGCCAAACCAAGACCGTCGGTTTTAAGCTTGCGGCCGAGTGCTTTTGCTTTCCCGACGAGAATTTCAAGCCGGTTGTGGAATCGGGCGCTTTCGACATCCTAGTCGGCCTCAATGCCGATCAAAAGTCAATGTTCACAACCCGCTTGGTTTTCGTTGGCGGCGGTGCTTAGCGAGAGCAATTGTCGTCTTCGAGATGCCCCGCGACGATATCTTACTCTGGAAACCTCCTTCCGAGAGTGGGTTGCGACACCCAATCCTCTCAACCGGAATAATTCCCGATTGCGAATACTCGTCATGGCATTTCTATTGCGAATATTTCGCGAGAGGGAGAACTAATGCCTTGATGGAATGGAATAACTGGGACGCTCCTGAGAACGACGACCTTGTCTACGTGCGCGCCGAGGATCAGCGCGGTCAATATGAGGTTCCGTTCCCGGTCGTTTTTCGCGACGAACGTTGGTGGAATGTGGAATGCTCACACTGGCGAAAAAACTCGACATCTATGTCGCGGCAGGGCCGCCCTAGCGAATAGTACGACGCTTCACACAACATCTTTCTTGGGCCGAACTTCATTGGCTCGCCGACTTAATCGGCCAGCCGCACGATCTGAAGCCGCGTTACAGTATCGCGACAATGACCAGGAAAGAAGTCGCTCGGCTTGCTGGTGCTGCCCGATGACCTTGCCGAAGCTATTGGATGCCCATGGCCCCGGTGTTGAGCCCGACGGCCTCTTTCTGCGCGCCCAGAAGCTGGTCCGCTCGCCGCAGGCGCACGCGGAGCTCAAGACCTCCTGCCGCCGCGCTTGACAAAGCGCCGTTCAATCCAACTTACCCCGCAATCTCGGTGCGATCTCAACGCCGCGGTGGTGACACCGAGCAGGGATTTATGGCCCTCGGGATCTCGTTTGGCAGGAGGAGCAGATGTCCTCGAACCGCATCAAAAGTCTGGCCTTAGTGATCGAGATACTGACATGCATAGGCTTCGTTGCTCATTAGAAAGCGATGGTCGCCGAGGCCGAGATCCTGAATGAACACGGCATCGCAAGGCAACGTTCGGCGGCGCTTGCTGATGAGCTCAACGCGCCATAGCCACAAGTTCATCCCAGGATGCAACCAAAGAGCGACCCGGTGGCTTATGCCAGATGTTTCGCCTTCCCAAACAAACCGATCATGCGCTGCGCCGATGCGGCATCCAGCCTCGGGGCCGATAATGGGCAGGAGCCTCGGCTCGATACCGCCGAGGCGTAGATAAAAACGCGTCATTCCGCCGGCGATGGGCGAGGCGAGCGAATGGTTGATCAGAATCCGCCCGTGCTGCATGGCGAAGATCGCGCCATTGGGCTGGACGCTGATCGACAACCCTAGCTCATTGACAATCCGCAAAAGACCGAGATCATGTTGACGCGGGGTTCTCATGCTCTCTATCGGCAAATGTTACACCTTTTTTTCATTGACTGGCCCAGTCTCACTCGAAACCAGCCGTCCAACATATTCCCTTGTCGACGTTGTGTCGTGTTCAATCGCTAAAAGTCTGTGTTCGACTTCGTCAACTAAGAAAAGCTCTCGCAAGACCGCCCACGCGCAGCGTTTCGGCGTTGGCCAATTCACGATGTTCAAGGAGCGCTGCGTAACCATCGTTGTCGAGTAAGCCCACTCACCTCGTTGAGGCGCGAATCGTGAAGGAAGGCAGTGGTCCCCTAATTCAAAATTCTCTCACACGAGCGCCCATGCTGATTCCGACGAAGGCACCCGTCTGTAACGGGATAATGCCGCCCGGGGATTCCGGGATAATGGCGCCCCTCCGTAACGGAATGATCCCGCCCGGGCGCCGCGTTCATTGACCAACGAGATTTGTCTCACCTCCGATTGTTTTTGGTCAAGCCGTTTTGGCGTGTTTTCCGCGGGCGCGGCGCAGGCTCTCGCCGACGAGTTCAATGCGATGCGCGTTATGAACGAGCCGATCGAGGATGGCGTCGGCGTAGGTGGGGTCGCCGATAACCTCATGCCATGAGGTCACGGGAAGCTGGGAGGTGACGATCGTCGATCGGCGCCCGTATCGCTCTTCGAGGATTTCGAGGAGGTCATGACGGGCGCCGGCGTCGAGCGGCTCGAGGCCGAAGTCGTCGAGTAATGTTGAGCACAACATTACTCGACTAATGTGCAGTGTGCAGATATGTGGAGCTGCGCCGCCAACTGCCGCAATCGCGCGGGTTTCCCGCCATACGACTCCACATAACTTAGCACCTTCGCACCGAGAATGACCTCCCCATTCCCAAAGGAGGGCGTCATGTTGAAGGTGCTGTTTCCGAGGTTTTTCCATCATTATGAAAGCTCGCGCTCCGGCGCTGAACTGGCGGCTTTCGCCCGATGGCTGCAGGCGACGGGATATCTTCGTGCTGTGACGCGGCGTCACGTCTATCGCCTGAGGCGCGTCTTCGAGGCCTCTGCGACCCTTCAATGTAGGCAGACACTGACCGAAGCCCAATTGCGGGAAGCGTTTGCTCTTGTTCCCTGCAGTCAGCGTCACGCATCCACTGAGCGCGTGTATCGCCGCTTCCTGAAGGCGGAAGGGCGGCTGGAAGGATCAACGCCGACAGAGCATATCGGGCAGCTGCGGCTGCGATATCGGCAATATCTTCAGGATGTGAGGGGATTGGCTCCGACGACGATCGCTCAGCATCTGGAGACGATCGACGCCTTTCTGGCGACGTCTCTGGGACCAACGGGCCATCTTTCGAGGCTTACGTCCGAGCATGTTGAAACCTTCGTCCAGGCCACATCCCGTCAGGTTCGGCGCCAGACGCTTCAGCACAAAGTGGCGCGCCTGCGCGCCTTTCTGCGCTATTGCGCAGATCGCGGAGAGACTTCGCGCGGACTCGACCGCATCGATACGTCCAAGACCTATCGTGGTGAGCTGCCGCCCCGCGCGCTCAGCTGGGATTTGATTGAAAAGCTGCTGGCTTCGATCGACAGGAGCGACAATCTTGGTCGGCGCGACCACGCCATTCTGCACCTCATGGCCTATTATGGTTTGCGAGCCTCTGAAGTCGCGAGTCTGACGTTGGACGCCGTCAATTGGAAGACGGGCGCGTTGCGCGTCGAATAGCGCAAGACGCGTTCGATCCTCATCCTTCCCTTGGCTGAGCAGACGCGGCACATCCTGGAGCAATATCTCGCCAATAGGCTTTCTTGCGATCGGACACCCGTTCTGTTCCCCAAGTCGCGCAGCCCCATCGGAGGCATGACGAGCTGGGGGATATGCGACGTCTTCGCCAAGCGCGCGCGGGAAAGCGGGCTGCCGCTCGAGGGCGTATCATCCTATGCGCTGCGGCATTCGTTCGCCATGCGGTTGTTGAGGCAGGGCGTCGGTGTGAAGACGATCGGCGATCTGCTTGGTCATCACTGCCTCGAGAGCACCTGCGTATATCTCCGCATCGAAACCGACATGCTGCGCACGGTGGCCTTGCCCGTGCCTGCCGACACCGCACACTGAGGAGGATGGTCATGACAACAACCATCTCTTCGACGCCGCTCGATCAACCGGTTGCGGCGTGGCTCGCTCATCAGCGCGCCCTTGGCCGCCGCTATGATCCTGAAGAGTGGATCCTGAAATCCTTGCGGGCGTTCATCGGCCGGACTCCGGGACTGGATATCGATCAGGCGAGTTTTGATCAATGGTGCGCGGCGTTTCCGCATCTGGCGAGCAACACGCTCCTCTATCGCCAGCGCGTTGTCCGCAGGTTTTGCCTGCATCGTCGGCGCAAGGAGCCGGCCTGCTTCGTGCCCGATCCCTTACGCTTCGCCCGGCGCGAGCCGTTCCGACGGCCCGTTATCATCGAGCCGGAACAAATAGCCAGAATGCTGACGGCCGCGGACAGCATGCCCGTCACGTCGGGATCGCCTCTGCGATCCGCCGTATATCGGATGGCTGTCATACTGTTGTACACAACCGGATTGCGCCGTGGCGAGCTGCTGCGCCTCACCCTTGCCGACTGCGAGCCCGAAAGCGGCGTGTTGCGCGTTCGGGAATCCAAGTTCCACAAATCGAGGATATTGCCCCTCTCCCCCGACGCGCACGCCGAATTGCGGGGCTACCTGCAAAAGCGTCTCGCTGCGCCGTTCAGCAAGAATCCCGACACGCCTCTTCTCATCAACACGGAGGGCGGTCTTCGTCCCTATACCGGCACGGGCATCAGCGGGGGGCTCCAAGCCCTGTTCAAGGCGGCAGGTGTCGAGGACAGCGAAGGCCGGCGTCCGCGGGTTCATGATCTCAGACACAGCTTTGCGGTCGGCGCGCTTGTCCGCTGGTATCTCGAAGGCGCCGACGTGCAATCGAATCTCCCGAAGCTGGCCCTGTACATGGGCCATGTCTCCATCGCGTCGACGGCGCATTACCTGCACTTCCTTCCGAAGCTGCAAGCGATCGCCAGCGACCGCTTCGAAAGCGCGTTCGGCAATCTCGTCAGGGAGGCCGTGGCATGACACAGCAGCAATCCACGGCATTGGGCCGAAGCATCGCGCGCTTCTTCCAGGAATATCTTCCCGATCTTCGCGGCATGAGCCCCCAAACGATCCGAAGCTACCGCGACACAATGGTATTGTTCCTGCGCTTTGCAGCGGCGAAATCCGGCAGATCGATCGAGAATCTCGTTGTCCGCGACATCAATGCAGATCGGCTTGGCGACTTTCTCACCTCCCTGGAGGTCGAGCGTGGCAACAGCGTCGCGACCCGCAACGCAAGGCTTGCGGCGATGCACAGCTTCGCCCGGTTCTTGATCGCCGAGCATCCCGAACATATGGACGCCCTGCAGCAGGTTGTCGGGCTTCCCTTCAAGCGCGGACGGCGGGCTGCGCCTGTCGAATATCTCGAGGAGCCCGAGATCAAGGGCATTCTGGAGAGCATCAACCGCGACACGACCTCAGGGCGTCGGGACTACGCGCTGTTCTCCCTGATGTTCAATACGGGGGCGCGGGTTCAGGAAATCCTGGACCTTCGCGTTTGTGACCTTCGACTTGCATCGCCCTGTCAGGTGCGGCTGCATGGCAAAGGCGCCAAAATCCGGCTTTGTCCAATCTGGCGACGCACGGCGCAGCTTCTCCAAGACCTCATCAGCACGCATCCGCCCTCCGACAACCCAGCTGATCAAAGGGTCTTTCTGAACGACCGCGGCACCCCGCTGACCCGGTTCGGCGTTCGGTATCTGCTGCGGAAATACGTCGCTCTTGCCAAGGCCGCGCCTACGCTGGCGGACAAAAGAATCCACCCCCACTCGCTTCGACACTCGACCGCCATTCACCTTCTCAAGGCCGGCGTTGACATAGCCACTATCAGTCAATGGCTCGGTCACTCGGGGCTGAACGTGACGATGCGATATGCACGAGCTGACATCGACATGAAACGGCAAGCGCTCGAACAGGTCTTCCCCAACGTGGCGCCTTTTGCAAACGACAAGGTGATCGTCGGCCACGACAGCGGTCTGCTGGGCTGGCTCAGCAGCCTGTAGGCACAGTTATGTGGAGTGGCATCGTCGGAAACCCGCGCGATTGCGGCAGTTGGCGGCGCAGCTCCACATATCCGCACACTGCACATTAGTCGAGGATCAGGAGATCGGCGCGGCCGAGGGATTTGATGAGACGCGGGTGGCGCCCACCGGCGGGCTTTTTTCGTCTCCGGTGTGAGATCGCGTGCAATGTTGCCCACTCTGGAGCGTCGCTCGACCATCCGGCTATTCGAAGAACTCCGCGGCCGCGGCTATGACGGCGCGCCTGACAGCGTGCATCGATATGTGAAGAGCTGGCGAGCTGCGCGCGGCCCGGGCTCCGGCGCAGGCGTTTGTGCCGCTGCGGTTTGATCCTGGCGAGGCCTATCAGTTCGATTGGAGCCATGAAGGGATCGAACTTCACGGTCTGCCGCTGACGGTGAAGCTGGCGCAGATGCGGCTCGCCTACAGCCGCATGCCGTTCGTGCGCGCTTATTTCCGCGACACGCAGGAGATGGTGTTCGACGCGCATGATCGCGCCTTCGCTTTTATGGTGGGGTCTGCCGGCGCGGGATTTACGACAATATGCGCACGGCGGTGGAGGTCGTCTCCCTCGGCCGCGCCCGCACTTATAACCGGCGTTTCCTCCGGCTTTGCTCGCATCATCTGGTGGATCCGGTCGCCTGCACGCCGGCCTCGGGCTGGGAGAAGGGCCAGGCCGAGAACCAGGTCGGCACGATGCGCGACGTGTTGTTCCGCCCAAAGCCGAAGGTGAAGTCGCTTGAGGAGCTGAACGATTGGCTCGCTGAGCAATGCGTCGCCTACGCCAAGCGAATGAAGCATCCGGAGTTCAAGGATCGAACGATCTTCGAGGTTTTTGAAGAGGAGCGACCGCGCCTCATGCCCTTCCTCGGCCCCTTCGCCGGCTTCATTGAGAAGCCGATCGGAACAAATACAGCGTCGACGCCAAGGCGGCCGGACGCGCGGTGCTGGTGCGCGTTTTCGCCGATCGCATCGTGGTCCTGCTCGGCGAGGAGGTCGTCGCCGATCACGCGCGCAGCTTCAAGCGCGATCAGGTCGTCTACGACCCCTGGCATTACCTGCCCGTACTAATGCGCAAGCCGGGCGCCCTCAGGAACGGCGCGCCGTTCAAGGACTGGGATTTGCCGGCGCCGCTGTCGGCGATCCGGGCCAGGCTCCAGCATCACGCCGACGGCGATCGGCAGTTCGTCAAGATTCTCGGTCGCGTGCCGGAAGACGGCGTCGAGGCCGTGGCGCAGGCCTGCGCCGAAGCGCTGGAGGCCGGAATCGCCAATGGCGACGTCGTCCTCGCGATCCTCGCCCGCAAGCGGCAGCCGCCGGCGCCGCCGAGCATCACGACGCCAGAGGCGCTCAAACTCAGAACAGAACCGATCGCCGACTGCGCCCGCTACGACAATCTGCGCAAAGGAACGAAAGACGCGCCATGGAACGGCATCCGATCATCGATGCCATGACCGGACTGAAGCTGAAGGATCTCGACGCCTTCGTCTTCAAAGACACCCCGGTCGATAAAGGACAAATCCGCGAACTCGACGCGGGCGACTTCATCGACGCCAAGCGCAATCTCATTCTGATCGGCGGCACCGAGCCCGCGTCATAATGCTCACCTCACCATCTCATTGAAAATCTATGGGTAAATCCGGCTGATTTGCAGACGGCGGAGGTCGCGATGAACGTTTCCTTCGCGCAGCGGCCTCTTTGACGACATCGGTGCGTCGCAGGTCCGCGGCGAGGATCGCGTAGGGCGCGCCCTTGCAGTGCTGACTTGCGGGAAGTGCGCCGTCGGCGATCAAACGGCGGATGGTTGCGGAGCTGACATTGAGCGCTTCGGCGGCCTCGTCAAGCGTCGCCCCGCCGCGCTCGGCGCGCTCGCCCTCTCGATAGACGGCGATGTCACTGTGTTTCCGCAGAGAGGCGACTCATGAGCGCGTCCAGGAGTTGCCCTTGCCGGTCGACCTTCCGGAGCGGTTGAGGTGTGAATTCTCCCGAAGCCGCATCAAGCTTATTTCGGAGACATTCAGGACGCTGAAATCGACGCTCTCGCCACCGCGCCGCAAAATGCTCTCGTACGTCTGAACGCCGCCTTTGGAGACCCGCCCTATAATTATGTAATCGACACGGCCTCGAAGGGCGAATCTGGATCGCCGCGAGGCCATCGGACGCATCATCGACACAACGATCGAGAACATCATGAGCTTTGTCGATGGTCAGCCGCGAAACGTCGTCACCGCCTTGCGTCGATGAGTCTGACGAGGAACGCCAATAGTTTAAAGCCTCTCACCGAATACGAACGTTTTCGAAGCGATAGATGGACGATGCGGAAGCATCAACTGTAGCGCCACAATCAACAGAAGGAGCGCGAGACATGACTGCACAGACTGGAAAGATTCGTGTCGCGTTGAATGGATATGGGGTTATCGGCAAACGGGTCGCCGACGCGATCGCTTGCCAGGATGATATGGAGCTGGTCGGCGTCGCCGATATCGCGATGGACTGGCGGTTGCGAGTCGCCGCTCGGAAAGGGTTCAAGCTATTTGCGGCGTTAGAAGGCAGCATCGAGGCAATGCGTGCGGCTGGTCTCGAGGTGGCAGGCGCGCTCGACGAGCTGTTGCGCACGGCCGAGATCGTCGTCGACTGCACACCGAAGGGGATCGGGGCGAGGAACGCGGAACGTTATCGAGAACTCGGCATCAAATTTATCGTGCAAGGGGGCGAGAAACACGAGGTGACGGGGCACTCGTTCGTCGCCGAGGCAAGCTATGCGGGGGCTGTTGGGCGAGAGTCGACGCGCGTAGTCTCGTGCAACACCACCTCGGTGGTGCGAACCCTGATCGCGTTGAAGCATGCCGGGCTTCTGCGGCGGGCGCGCGGCACTCTGATCCGGCGCGCCACGGACCCATGGGAGAGTCACAAAGGGGGCATCATGAACACGCTCGTTCCTGAGAGCGAAATCCCTAGCCATCAGGGCCCCGACGCGCAGACCGTCGATCCGGATCTCGACGTCGTCACGATAGCGGTCAAGGCCCCCGAAACGATTGCTCATCTTCACTGCTGGGCGATTGGGCTTACACGTAACGCAAGCAAAGAGGAACTTATCGACGCATTCCGATCATCGCCTCGCATTGCCTTGATCCGCACGAGCGACGGACTGATGGCGATCAATAGCGTCAAGGAACTCATGGCGGACATTGGGAGGCCCCGCGACAATCTCTACGAGGTAGCTTTATGGGAAAACTTGGTGACGGTACGGGGCGACGAAGCTTATTACGTCTACATGGTCGACAACCAAGCAATTGTTATTCCCGAAACAATTGATGCGATCCGTGCCCTTACCGGAAGAGAGAAGAATGCAGACAGCTCGACCACCAAAACCGATGCGGCGCTGGGAATCGGCGCTCCGTTTGTCTCGTAGACATGTTGTGTGTGGTCAGTTCGTCGACGACAGCCCTCGCCATTTTATATCTCAAGCAGCGTCGATTTCGATGAGGTCGGCGCGCGGAAGATGAAAAAGGCCCGCTGCATCGAACTCGCCGGCGAAAGCATGCGCGGGATCAAAGGCGAACAGAACCGGAAGTCTTGACCCAATGCCACCGCCGGCGGCAAAATCCAAGGACCCGAGAAACTTGCAGTACAGGCGGCATCGTTCTGTTAGTGTGGGCGGCGTTATTCCGCTATGCGCCGGCGCGTTGGGAGGGAGCGGCACAGGAGGCTCCGATCCACTGATGCGGCCAATGGAACAGTCGCGCTGCAAGCAAACGATCCATCGTTTCCGCGGGAGCCTCACATGACGCATATTTCGCGTTTTCGCGTTTTCGCTAAATCGGAGATGCTCTTACTCCTCCGCGTGACGCTCGTAGGACCGTTTTGCGTTTGCCTCAGTACGGCGGGCTTTGCCGAAAGCGGTCGTTGGGCGCGTTGTCGCGGCGCCGACCCGGGTGCGGATCGCGGGGTGTACGGAGGTCATCGTCCGTGGGAGTCGGGAAAGCAAACGCAATCAGCTCAGAGCATATGTCAATCGGGGCGCCGCCTATCGAGCCAAGGGCGCTTTCGATCGCGCCTTGGCCGATTTTGACAGGGCGCTGCAGCTCGATCCGAGGTCGGCTCTCGCCCTTACCGAACGCGCGTCGACCTATCGGGCAAAAGGCGAGCTCGAGCATGCGATCGCCGATTACGACAGGGCGCTACGGCTCGACGAGAATTCGACGGCGGCTTATGACGGCCGCGCCAAGGCCTATCGCGCCAAGGGCGATCTAGACAAGGCTTTGGCCGATTTCAATGAGGCCGTGAGACTCGATCCGAGATCGGCCGCATTTCACGTCGATCGCGGAGCCGTTTATCAGGCGCAAGGTGATTTCGATCGCGCCATCGCCGATTACGACGAGGCGATCGAACGTGATCCCAAGCTGGCGAGCGCTTACAATGATCGCGGTTTGGCGTTCTCCGCCAAAGGCGATTTCGACAAGGCTCTCGCGGATTTCAGCACGGCTCTCGAACTCGATCTCAAATTTACGGACGCGTTCGTCAGCCGGGCCCACGTCTATCGCGCCAAGCAGGACCTCGATCATGCAAGACGGGACCTCGAAGCCGCGTTGAGGCTCGACCCACAGCTCGCGTCGGCGAAAGATGCGCTCGACGAGGTGAACAGGCTCCCTGCCGAGAGGGCGGCGCCTTTGCCACGTACGACTCCGACGGTTCCGCTCGCGACTTCGGCGCCCAGCGTCTCAGATCGCCTGATCATATCTGCCGCGATCACGGGGCTCGCCCTAATCGCCTTCGTCGTCTGGTTCTTCTGGCGCAAGCGCGCGAAGGGCTTGCCTGCAGTTGAAACCGCCGGCATTAAGACGGCCACTCTTAAAACAGCTACTCTTGATGTGGGCGGCATGCTTTCCATGCTCGACTACCTGGCTGTCGAGAAGCAACTCCGCCGGACAGATGGAGTTCGGCGCGCGACCGCCAGCGTCGCCTCCAACAGCGCGACGATCGAATATGACGAGAGCGTCACCAGCCTGGATGCGCTGAAAGGAAAGATCGAAGCGTGCGGTTTCCACTGCGCTGGCGAAATTGTGCCCGAGCATGTCTGCGAACCACATCCTGGGCATGGGCGAGAGCCCAGGATTCCCGCTACGCCAATGTCGCGCGGCATGGATATGCAGGCCATGGCGCGCGACATGCGCAACCGGTTCTGGATCAGCCTCGTATTCAGCGCGCCAATATTTCTCTATTCGCCAATGGGCATGAGCTTCATTTCGCTGAAGCCACCGTTCGGCATGGAACTCAATCACTTCCTGTTCGTCCTGGCGAGCGCCGCGATCATTTACCCGGCCTGGCCGTTCGCCGTCAGCGCCGTACGCGCGCTGCGCAACGGCGTTCTCAACATGGCTGTGCTGGTCCTCCTCAGTGTTGGGACGGGCTACCTATTCAGCGTCGGAGCCACCTTCTTCTTTAAGGGTGAGCAATTCTATGAAGCGGCGGCTGTCCTGCTTGTCTTCATCTTACTCGGTCATTGGCTGGAGATGCGAGCGCGCGCGGGAGCCTCGGAAGCCATCCGGGCGTTGCTCGACCTGGCGCCGCCGATGGCGACCGTTCTGCGGGATGGCGGCGAGGTCGAAATTCCGACCGCCGAAGTCTTGATGGGCGACACGGTCGTGATCCGGCCGGGCAACAAGATTCCCGTCGACGGAGCCGTGACAGAAGGCAATTCGCAGGTCGACGAATCGATGCTGACCGGGGAATCGATGCCGGTCGGCAAGAAACCCGGGGACACGGTAATCGGGGCGACGATCAACAAGAGCGGCGCCTTTCATTACACCGCAACCAAGATCGGGGCCGATACCGCGCTGGCGCAGATCGTCAAGCTGGTCCAGGAAGCGCAGAATTCGAAGGCGCCCGCGCAACTTCTCGCCGACCGCGCGGCGCAGTGGCTTGTCCTCGCCGCCATCGTGATTGGCCTCGTCACCTTCGGCATATGGTTCTGGTGGCTCGGCCAACCGTTGCTCTTCGCCATAACGCTGACGATCACTGTTTTTGTGATCGCCTGCCCGGACGCGCTCGGGTTGGCTACTCCGATGGCGATCATGGTGGGCACCGGCCTCGGCGCCATGAATGGAATCCTGTTCAAGAACGCCGCGGCCCTGGAGGACGCGACGAAACTCGACGTCATCATCTTTGACAAGACTGGCACGCTCACTGTCGGACAGCCGGAAGTTGTTGAGGTGGTGAGCGCCGAGGGAGAAACGGCGGAGATCGTACTGACCAGCGCCGCGTCGGTCGAGCAAGGGTCGGATCACCCCCTGGCGCAAGCCATCGCGCGGCGGGCGCAAGGACTTGTCGTTCCGGCGCAGAAGGGCTTCGAGAATATTGAAGGCATGGGCGCGCGGGCGGAGGTTGATGACGACATTGTATACTTGGGCAATCGCCGATTGATGGACGAGCAAAAGCTCGATCTTGGCGCGCTTGCTGTGGAGGCGCAGCGGCTGCAAGGCGCCGGTCGCACTGTTGTCCACGTGGCGCGAGCCGGAAAAGTGATCGGGCTGATCGCCATCGCCGACGCGCCCCGGCCGAGCGCCGCCGCGACCGTCGCCAAATTGCGCGAGCGGGGGGTCCAAGTGGCCATGCTGACGGGCGACAACGCCGGCACGGCCCAACGGATCGCTCGCGACCTTGGCCTCGATATTGTGCTCGCCGATGTCCTGCCCGGTCAGAAAGCCGGCAAGGTCAAGGAGCTGCAGGCGCTGGGCAAGAAGGTCGGAATGGTCGGCGATGGCGTCAATGACGCGCCGGCCCTGATTCAGGCGGATGTCGGCTTCGCCATCGGGGCCGGCACGGATGTCGCGATCGAGAGCGCCGATGTGGTGCTGATGAAAAGCGATCCTTACGACGTCGTCGGCGCGCTCGAGCTGTCGCGCGCCACGCTGCGCAAGATGCATCAGAATCTCTGGTGGGCGGTCGGCTATAACGTCATTGCCTTCCCCCTGGCCGCGGGCGTCTTCTACCCGTTTCTGCTTAGTCCCGAGATCGCCGCTCTTGCCATGTCGGGAAGTTCGGCGCTGGTCGCGATCAATGCGCTGATGCTCAAGCGCACCAAGCTCGCCGGCATCGCCCGCTATAGCAGCGTCCAGAAAGGGGCTCCGCGCCCAACGGAGGCGACGGGGTGACCGAAAAACTCCCGGCGCCGACGGCGGTAATATGGTCGACGCACAGCAACCGACTCATCAACGAAGGCGGCCATGGCCAACATTGTTACCTTCACCATCAACCCCTCAATCGACATGTCGACCTCGGTTGATCGGGTGGCGCCCATCAAGAAGCTGCGCGGCGCGGCGCCACATCGCGATCCAGGCGGGGGCGGAATTAACGTGGCCCGAGTCGCCGTTCGATTCGGCGCCGACGTGAAAGCGCTCTGCGCCGCGGGCGGCGTAACGGGCGAGCTGCTGCGTCGTCTCATCGAGCGCGACGGAATCCCGAATGTCGTCATCCATGTGTCCGAGGAGACTCGCGAAAGCTTTACCGTATTCGAGAACGCAACTGGATATGAATTCCGTTTCGTCCTTCCAGGCCCCCAATTGCGCGAAGAGGAATGGCGTCAGTGCCTCGACGCACTTGCTGACCTCGAGGACAATACTCGCTTCATTGTCGCCAGCGGCAGCCTATCGCCGGGGGTTCCGTTGGATTTCTATGCGCGTGCCGCTCGCATCACTCGGAAACAGGATGCAAAATTCCTTTTGGACAGCGCCGGTCCGCCGTTGGCGAACGCCCTCGAACAAGGTGTTTTCCTCATCAAGCCGAATCTCCGCGAGTTGCGAGAGCTCATGGGCGTTCCTCTGGACGAAGAACGCGCCTGGGTCGACGCCTGCCGTCGGCTTATAGAGGCCGGACGCACAGAAATCGTTGCTCTCACCCTGGGGGATCGAGGCGCGCTTCTCGTTGCGCGCGATCACGCATGGCGCGCGCCCGCATTGCCGATCAAGCCGCTAAGCGCAGTCGGCGCCGGCGACAGTTTCTTGGGCGCCATGGTTTGGAGCCTCGCAAAAGGTCGAAGCATCGACGACGCGTTTCGGTATGGCGTCGCAGCGGGGTCGGCCGCTCTGCTTTCGTCGGGAACCGGACTGTGCCGTCGCGACGACGTTGAGCGCCTCTATCCAGACGTCGTGCTCCAGAGAATTTGAGCGCGCGCAAATCGAAGCGCGGGGTGTCGCGGGCATTCAGCAGTACATCGATAAGTCGGCTCCATATTCCAGCGGCGACTGGAATACTGGCCCCAGAAGTGTGTTGTCGCAACAGACTATGGGTCGCGAACCTTGCTGAGTCTCTATTTCTTCGGAGAAGTGTCTCACGAGCGCGATATCGACCAAGCTGTTCATTGGGTTTGAAGGCGTCGACAAAAAATCATGGCGACACGCCCAGCGGCCAGGGCGTGATCGGCTGCAATGCGGATGCGGGCATAGCGTTCGACTACCACCCGCAGCGCGCATGCGCCACCCCGCTCCTGTTCTCGCGCCGCGTCGTCGGCTGATGGCAATCATCACAGGGCTGATCGGCGCGATCCTACCGGAGCAGAAACATGAATTGATCTTCCAATACGCCCGCTAATGACGCTGGAAACCATCGCGCCGTTAGGCGACGATCCAATCGTCGGACTGCTCGCCGTGGCGACCTAACCGACCCCGGCCCGACGGGGCGTTCTTGTTGTGATCGTCGCCAAGATACTCCATGCTAAGGGACACGATCTTCGACCAGGCGACCGACGACGTTCAAACAATTCGATAGACTTGGCCGCCGTCAGGAACTCGGCAATAATCAACGCGCGCGCCGTCCCAATGGTAGTCGAGATGTCGCCCTTGGATCGGGTTTGTAACGCGGTCGGGGTAGAAGAGACCGGCGCACTCTCCGCCTGCATAACGCAGACTCGGATAAACGAGACCATCCGACCCCGCGCGTCGAAGCCGAGCGCTGAGCGCTTGGCTCTCTACATATGTGTCAGGATCGAGCGCAGGCAGAAACGCTTCCACGTCCCTGAGGTCATGCAACCGCGCGTCAATGGCGAGGACAATCTCCCGAAACTGCGACGTCCATCCGGCCGGTTCGTTCGTGCGCGCCATGAACCGTTCATGGTGATAAACGGTCTCAAAGAGCGCGACCTCGAAGGAGTTGCCTGCATAGAGCACGCCGAAGGAGCCGTCGCTGAAGCGGCTCGGTCGATCGACGCTGGTGTGAGTGAACGGCGCCATCAGGTAACTGGCGCCAGGACCGGCCACGCGCCGGTCAACTGGAACGATGTCAAGGTTGCCGATCGTCTCCATTAGCCTGGGATTGGTCTTCTGCTCGGCGGAAATGATCAGCGGCCAGTCGGCGGGGTCCGCTATATCCTCGAACAAATCGATCGGCGGGAAGATGCTACGGATGATCCGAACCGCGTTTCGCCATTTGATCTCGGCGACGCGCGCAGCGGCGACGTCAATCACCAGCCGCCCCGCTCGCTGTCCAGATATCGGCGAACCCGCATTAGGTCCGTGAGCTCTCCGCCGAGCATAACGCGAAGAGCGGTCTGACCCGCGAAAGCGGCGTTCGGCGCCTGTATCCAGGCATAGCCTCTTTGAGGTTCGCGAAAGATGATTCTCAGCGCCTTGTGGATGCCCATGATGTTGGAGAGGCGCGCTTTGCGATCACGATCGAAACGGCCAAGCTCACCCGCTTTCCAGCGTCGGTAGGAGCGAACAGGCAAGTCGAGCAAGATCGCCGCCTGTTCGTCATTCACCGACCAAAGGCGGAAGAGGTTGATGACGGCGCGGAACATGGCGGCGGCCTCGGCGTCGGTGATCGGCGTCGGCGCAAAGTGTTGGGGAGCTGTGTCGACGGGGAGCAGCGTGGTCATAGCAATTCTCCATTTGGCATAATATAATCGAATTGATGCCAAATGGCAATACTCACCGCTGTCTGCTGCGTTTGGCCGTTTTCGCGCTATGAGATCAATCGGCCGGTCGACGGATCGAAAATCTTTGGAAACCGCATTCTTTTCGTGGCCACGCTCCCTCTCCAGCTGGCCGTCACGACGAACGCCGTCACTTCCCTAATCGTGATCTGCGTCTTCGAACTCCAACGCTTCCTCGAAAAAATCCCTGTCGCCACCCGAAAGCCCCAAGGCATCGTCGAGCGTCACGTCGGATTGAGTTGGCTGCAACAAACCTTCGTCGTCGAGCTTTTCGATATCGAGGAGATCTCGAAGCGTCGCAAGACCAAACACCTCCAAAAACTTTTTTGTCGTGACATAAGCGAAGGGCGCGCCGGGCTGGGGCGCGCGCAAGGCCCCGTCGATGAGATCGAGACGTTTCAACCGCCCGATGACGTCACGACTGATTTCTCTGCCGGCAAGGCGTGACAGTTCGGCGCGCGTCGCTGGCTGCAGATAGGTGATCGCCGTCACCGCCAGAATTTCCGTCGGCGTCAACTCGGGCGCGCCGGCGTCGCGAAGATCGCCTGAATTCGCCGCCCGGACTGCGTTCGCAAAACGCGGCCTCGTTCTAAATTGCCCGCCGCCGGCGACAAAGACGATCTCATAGGGGCGGGCGCGCAACTCATCGACGATGTCGGCAATGAGATCGTCGAGGTTACAATGTTTGCCGACCAGTCTTGCGAGCGCTTCGCGCCCGACGGGTTCGCGCGCGGCGAAGATCGCCGCCTCGCCGCGGCCCATCCACTCGCGCCAGCGCGCGCCGTGCGACAATTCGGCAAGGTCCGGATCGAATAATGCGTCCCATTCACGTCTTTTCGGGCGGCCCATTAACGCCTCGCATTCCTTCCGTGACGCGTTTTTCACGCCAACCGCATCTCGCTCGAAAACGCTACAGTCCATAGAGCCGAAAATTCGGCCGCCCGGTGAGTTCGCGCACGGCGCCGAGTTCAACGAGCCGATCGAACAGGCGTCGCGCGGCGCGATCGGAGAGACGCGAAGTTCTCGCAGCGCGCGCGGGCGAAACGCAATCGTCGGCAAGCAGGAGGTCGACGACTCGCCCGGCGCCTTTGGCGCGCAATTTGGGCACCGCCACCAGCAGCGCGTGCGAACGGCGCGACAGCTCGCCCGCCACGGCGAACGCGTCCCGGGCGGCCATGGCATAGGCGCCGGCCATGGCGTCGGGCCAATCTAGATCGCCGGGACGCGGACGCTTGCCTGCTGGGCCGCGACGCAACGACGGATGGGCGATCGCCGTCGCCAGGAGCGGAACCGGCGCGTCCCAGGAGCAGGCTCAGCCTGGCGGCGTCGATGGGCGGATGCGTCGCGCTCATGCGGCGTCTCCGATCTGGCTGTCGTCGAGAAGGGTCTCGTAGGATTGAAGCGGCGCCAAGGTGACGACGACTGTCGGCATTTTGGCTGGATCGGGCGTGAATCTGGCGCGCAGCGCCGTCATGTCGGGCAAATCGTCGGCGCGTAATCCGTCGCCGAGCGCCTCGGCCAGTTCGGCCTCGCAGGCGCGCTCGTGGGCGAGCGCGAGAAGATCGACCATGATGCGACAGGCTTGCCGCTCTGGCAGGCGCTCCAGCAGAGCGTCGAATGTGCGTCGGAACGCCTCGCGTGGGAAGAGTTGGTCGCGATAGACGAGGTTCAAAAGCGCCATCGGCTTCTTGCGCAAGGCATGAATGACGTGGCGGTAATTGACGATCTGAGCATGTTTGCCGGACGGGTGGGCGCGCCCGCGCGGCAAGGTCATCAGCGGCGTGCCCCCAATGAATACGTCAAGACGGTCGTCATAAAGCCGCACCCGCAACCGGTGGCCGATCAGGCGCGACGGAACGGAGTAAAACACCTTGCGCAAGGTGAAGCCACCCGACGTGGTGACGCGAACGCCGACCTCCTCGTAATCGCTGGTGCGTCGGTCTGGCAGGGCTTTCAGCTGAGCGCGCTCTGCGTCGATGCGAGAACGATTACGCGCGTTGTGGCGGCTGACGATCTCGTCGATGAAGTGGCGGTAGGCGGGGAGATCGGCGAAGTCGGCGCCGCCCCGCATCAGCAGCGCGTCCTTGATCGCCCTCTTGAGATGGCCATGGGAGCTTTCGATGGAGCCGTTGTCATGGGCGACGCCTTTGTTGTTGCGGGTCGGCGTCATACCGTAATGGGCGCACAGATCGTCATAGCGCCGGGTCAGATCTTCGCGCGCATCCCGGTCGAGATTGCGGAACGCGGCCGAGAGGCTGTCGCTGCGGTGCTCGAACAGCGCCCCGCCGAGCGCCCACAGGGCGTTTTGCAGTCCTTCCGCCAAAGCCACGAAGCTTTCGCCGCCGAGCACGACATGGGCGTGCTCGAAGCCGGAATAAACGAGGCGGAAGTGATAGAGCCGATGATCGAGGGCTACGCCGCCGATGGTGATGGCGAAGGCGCCCATGTCGGTGAAATCGGACAAGCCCGTGCGGCCAGGTTCATGCGTCTGGCGGAAAACCACCTCACTTTCGGCTCCGTGCAGGGCGCGCCAGGCGCGGATACGTCGTTCCAGCGTGCGGCGGACGCCATGCCCGAAAATGTCGCTGAGCGGATCGGGGCGCCGGCGTTCGCGCGGCTCGGCCTTCGCCGAAGGCAGGCGGGGATCTTGTTCGATGCGATAGGCCGTAGCGGCGCTGAACGACGCCTTGGCTGCCGCGACCGCAATCGTCTCGGTCTGACGGAATGTCATGTAAAGCCTCATCTGGTGGTCGGTTAAATGGCGCCCAGGCACAAAGCGATTCCTCCGAAAGCGGAAAATCACCCCATACCCAGTCCACCGCCAACACCAGAGCGCCTTCGAGAGGCGCCTCGCATTGCCTCATCTGAAATGTTCCTGAATGCTAAGCCGTTGCCTCGCGTAATTTGCTCCCCGTTGGAACGGGACAGCGGGGGCAGCAATGAGTCGACTGAGCATGGCGACACGGAAGGAACTGACGGCGGCCATTACCGAGCGCTACCGGTCGTCAGACCGCGTGGAAAAGGCGCGCATTCTGGACGAGTTCGTCACCATCACCGGCTTTCATCGGAAACACGCGATGCGGGTGCTCCGGAATCCTGTCGCGGCGCCGGCGGGCCGGCGGTCGCGCAGACGAAGGTATGACGAAGCAGAGCGAAATGCGATTGTATTGCTTTGGGAAGCCGCGGACCGGGTTTGCAGCAAGCGCCTGAAAGCATTGCTGCCGGTGTTGATCGACGCGATGGAGCGGCATGGTCACATCAATCTGGCCCCCGAAATCCGAGAGAAGCTGCTGACGATGAGCGCAGCGACGATCGACCGCGGCCTCCGGCGGATTCGAGAGCAAGGCGGACGGCCGCAACGGCGACCGGCGGCGAGCGCGCTGCGTTGCAGTATCCCAATACGCACGTCCGCCGACTGGGACGAACCTGCCCCGGGGTTCGTCGAGGCAGACCTCGTCGCTCACAGCGGTCCGACGTCGCGCGGCAGCTACGTTCAGACGTTGTGCTCACAGACGTGGCGACCGGCTGGACGGAATGCGCGCCACTGCTGGTTCGCGAACGGACGCTGCTGAGCGCCGTGCTCACCGAACTGCGCAAGCAGCCCCCTTTCGCGCTGCTGGGGCTGGACACTGATAACGATAGTGTCTTCATGAACGAGACGCTGAAAGCCTATTGCGACACTCCAACATTGTCTTCATTCGCTGCGGCCGTACCAAAAGAACGACCAGGCGTTGGTCGAGCAGAAGAACGGCGCCGTGGTGCGGCGGATGGTAGGCTATCGCCGGTTCGAAGGGCTCGAGGCTGCCGCTCTTCTGGCCGCGCTTTACCGCTCGTCCCGCCTGTTCGTGAACTTCTTCCAGCCGTCGTTCAAGCTTCACCTATTTCTAGGTGGCTTACGCGCGGCCGGCGCCAGTTGGGTAGACCGCCAAAAGCCTTGTCTGGGGCTTACCGAAGTTGCATTCTTTCCTTTCGGTGGAGGGCTCCATAGATAAGCGTTGGCCAAGGCTCCGGGGATCTCGGCCGTGCCACACTTCCTGTTCGCCACCGGAATAGAGAATAGTAGCCCGACCGTTGATAACGGCCGCAGGCGCGTCGATGAAATGGGCTCCTGCCGGCATTATGAGCTTTGGCGGGAGGATTTCGCCTTGGCGAAGGAACTTGGGGTAGGCGCACTGCGGTACGGGCCGCCCCTCTATAAGACATTCCTGGGCTCTGACCGGTTTGATTGGGAGTTTGCTGATCTCGTCTTCGGAGAATTGAATAAGCTCGGGCTGATCCCGATTGCTGACCTCTGCCATTTTGGGGTTCCGGATTGGATCGGCGATTTCCAGAACCCGACTTTCCCGAACTGTTCGCGAGCTA
>JALHNQ010000012.1 GCA_022843405.1 Methylocystis sp.
GGCGCCTTGTCGATCTGGTCATAGGCCGTAAACGTCGCCCCGCCCGTCTCCGCCAGAACCTTGGTGATCGCCGCCGTCAAAGACGTCTTGCCATGGTCGACGTGTCCGATCGTCCCAATGTTGCAGTGCGGCTTCGTGCGTGAAAACTTTTCCTTGGCCATGATCCTTGTTCCGAATGATCGCGGGCCCGCGCCCGGCGGGGCGAGGCTTTAAGGCCATTGGCGAGATTGTTCAAGGGCGGCGGGGCGCAGGGCCGTGACCTCGACCAAAACTTCGGCCGCGCAAGAACAATCGCTGGAGTTAGCTACATCCGGAGCGATAGGTCGCTTCCGTAATCGCCGGCGCAGTTTCGCCGTCGGTGTTGACGTCGATAACGACACCCTTGCGCTTCCAGCGGAAAATACAATTGGCCGCTCCTGTGCCAGCGCAAGAGACCGTCTCGGGTCGTCCTTTGCGCCGCGGATCGTCCTTCTGAATGCGCGCGCTCAACATCTTCATCTTAATGAAGAACTGTAACTTATAAAATACTAATATTATTAGTATTAAAGCTTCATATTGACTCAGCATAAGCTCGCTGGAGGCGCGTCACAGGTTCGCGACCGTGTAGGCGTGAGGACAACTTCAAGACATGTCGCGGCGCGGCCTCGCTCGGCCGAAGCTCCGCGTGACGATTATTCTTCGTAAACGATTTCGCCGCCGACGATGGTCATTCTGACCACGCCCTGCAGCAGCGCGCCGTCGAAGGGCGTGTTCTTGCAGCGCGAATGCAGCGCGGCGGGATCGACGACGAAGGGCGCGTCGGGATCGAAGCGCACAATGTCGGCGGGCGCGCCTCTTTGCAGCCTGCCCTGCGCTAGGCCCAAAATCTTCGCCGGGCGGGACGTCATCGCGTCGAGCAGGCGGAGAAGCGTCACCTCGCCCGAGTGTACGAGACGCAGGCCGGCGGCGAGCATCGTCTCGACGCCGATCGCCCCATATTCGGCTTCGGCGAAAGGCAGCCGTTTCGTCTCCACGTCCTGAGGATCATGGTCGGAGACGATGACGTCGATGAGGCCTTCCTTGAGCGCGGCGACAAGCGCCTTGCGCTCGTCCTCATGGCGCAACGGCGGCTTCAGCTTGAGAAAGGTGCGGTAGTCGCCGATGTCATTCTCGTTGAGCGTCAGGTGGTTGATCGAGGTTCCGCAGGTGACGGGCAAGCCCTCGTCCTTGGCCCGTCGCAGGGCGTCGAGCGACAAGGTCGTCGTGACGATCGCCGAATGGTAGCGCGCGCCCGTCAAGGCGACGAGCCTTAGGTCGCGATCGAGCATGATCGCTTCGGCTTCGCGCGGCGCGCCGGAGAGGCCAAGCCGATGCGCGAATTCGCCCTCATTCATGACGCCGGCGCCGAGATCCGGGTCTTCGGCGAAATGGACAACGAGCGCGTCAAAGTCGCGCGCATAAGTCAGCGCCCGGCGCATCGCCAGCGCATTTCTCACCGAGCGCGCGCCATCGCAGAAGGCTACGGCGCCGGCCTGCTGGAGCAGACCAAGTTCGGCGATCTCCCTGCCCTCGCGGCCCCTGGTGAGCGCCGCCATCGGCGCGACGCGCACAAGGCCGGTGTCACGCGCGCGGCGCAGGACGAAATCGACCACGGCGGGATCGTCGACGGGCGGCAGCGTCGCCGCGGTCGAGACCAGCGTCGTCACCCCGCCCGCCGCGGCGGCGAGTGTCGCGCTCGCGATGGTTTCGCGATGCTCGGCGCCCGGCTCGCCGACGAAGGCCTGCATGTCGATGAGGCCGGGCGCGACGACCTCGCCGGCGCAGTCGACGAGGCGCGCGCCGTCTGGCGCGTCGGCCGGCCGCACGGACTCGCCGAGTTCCGCGATGACGCCGTTTTGGGTCAAGAGGCCGCCTCGCCAATCCCGTCCCGAGGCCGGATCGATCAGCCGGGCGTTGAAAAGAAGCAGCGGCGCTGGAGATTGGGGTGGTGACATGGCGCTTTTTGCTTAGGCTATTTGTCGGGGGTTGCAAATGCGCCCGCTGGCGATAGGGCTTGACCTCCTTTCCCCAGCGCCTAGCTACTGCAAGACGGAAGCGTAAAGCGCGGACCGCGCCCGGGGGGCAAAGTGCCCTCAGCCGTCCCGAGTCCCCTTTAGCGCCGAACGCGGCGATATGTGAACGACGCCCCGATTTCACTGCGACGATGGCGACCGCCTTTGACGGAATCGTCGCGCTGGACGAGCGCGGGGCGATTCGCTCGATGAACGCCGCGGCGGCGTCCTTATTCGGCGAACGGCGCGAGATGCGAGTCTCGACTCGCCTGCTCGAAGGCAATCTCATTCGGACCGATGTCGCCGACACCGGTCCAGGCCTGCCCGAGGAAGTCAAAGCCAGGCTTTTCTCGCAATTCACGACGACGAAGCCGCATGGCCTTGGCGTCGGGCTCTCAATATCGCGTTCGATCATCGAAGCGCATAACGGGAAAATCTGGGCGGAGCCCAACCCGGGCGGCGGCGCGGTCTTCAGCTTCGTGTTGCCGCTGGCGGATGTTTGACGGCGCGGCCAGTCCTGCATGTCCTTGAAATAATGCCGACGCCAAGCGCAACCAGACGTTTCGCGCCGATCGTTAACGGCGCAGAGAGGTTGCGGCGTCAGCATTCGGCAATGCGGATGTGGATAAGAAGGGAGGAACTGCTATTGTTTCACGGCGCGCCAGCGTCTCGAGCGTCATTGGAATCTTTTGGAGAGAGGGCTTCGTGCTGAGCTTCGAGAACGTCGGCCTGCGTTATGGCGTCGGCGCCGAAACCCTTCGCGACATCAATTTTCAGATCACGCCGCGCTCCTTCCAGTTCCTCACCGGCCCGTCCGGCGCAGGCAAGACCACCTTGATGCGCCTGATCATTATGGCCCTTCGGCCGACGCGCGGACTGATCAACATTTTCGGCAAGGACACGGCGGCGCTCAGTAATGAGGAGGTCGCCGAGACGCGCCGCAGGCTCGGCGTCGTCTTCCAGGATTTCCGGCTGCTGGACCATCTGACGCTTTACGAAAACGTCGCCCTGCCCTTGCGGGTGCTCGGCCGCGAAGAATCGAGCTATCGCGCCGAAGTGACCGAACTCCTGCGCTGGGTCGGCCTCGGCGAACGCGCGCATGCGTGCCCAACGATCCTTTCGGGCGGCGAAAAGCAGCGCGCCGCAATCGCCCGCGCGCTGATTTCGCAGCCTAAACTGCTGCTTGCAGACGAACCGACCGGCAACGTCGACCCGACGCTTGCGCGGCGGATCCTGCGCCTGTTCGTCGAGCTTCACAAAGCTGGCACCGCCGTCATCATCGCAACCCATGACTTGACCTTGATGGATCAGTATGAGGAAGCGCGACGTCTCGTGCTCGCCGACGGCCGGCTTCACATTTTCGAATAAGCGGACGTGATGCGATTTTGGTCCCCGACCCGCCATGAAGCGTCCGACGACGACGCCGACGCCGAAGAAATTCCGGCGCAAAGCGCGCTGGTGCCGGCAGACTCGGTGCCGGGCCGTTCGCTCGTCATCGTTATTGCGATCATGACGTTTCTCGCCGCGCTTGCCGCCAATGTCGCGATTCTCGTCGCCGACGCTAGCGTGGACTGGCGCGGCGACATTGCGCGCGAGGCGACCGTGCAGGTGCGCCCGGCGCCCGGCCGCGACATTGAGGCCGACGTCGCGGCTGCGGCGGAGGCAATGCGGCAGACGCCCGGCGTGCGGGAGGCGCGAGTCTACGCCCAATCCGAATCAGAGGCGCTGCTGACGCCTTGGCTCGGCGAGGGGTTGAACCTTTCGGAACTGCCAACGCCCCGCATGATCGTGTTAAAGCTCGAGACCGAAAATCGTCCGGATTTCGACAGGTTGCGCATGGAGCTTGAGCGCGTCGTCCCCAGCGCCGTGCTCGACGATCACCATATATATATTGAACGGCTTGGCGATATGGCGCGCGCCGCCGTGGCGACCGCCGCGTTCATCTTCATTCTTATCCTCGCGGCCATGGCCGTCGCCGTGGCGTCGGCGACCCGGGCGGCGGTCGCGACCAATCGCGAGATCGTCGAAGTGCTGCATTTGGTTGGCGCCGCCGACGCTTTCATTGCTCGGGAATTTCAGCGCCGCTTCATGGCCTTGGGCTTTCGCGGCGCGCTGATCGGCGGAGGGGGCGCAATCGCCTTTTTCGTCCTGGCGCAGTTTCTCGCCCAGCAATGGCGCGTGACTGGCGGCGGCGAACAGATCGAAGCGATGTTCGGCGATTTTTCGCTTAGTCCCAGCGGTTTCCTTGCGATCGTGCTACTTACGGGCGGGGTCGCGGCGCTGACCGGCTATTTGTCGCGATATATCGTGCTGCGGCATTTGTGGCGCCTCGGCTAAGCCGGCGCCAATAACATCGGCGCCAAAATCAGACTATAGTCGCCTCAGAATCGCGTTTCGCGCGTTTAAAGGCTGGGCGAAGGAGTCCAGAATTGACGATTCCCCTGCGCCAGGGAGCGAACAACGGGTTGAACGCCGTCCACAAGATCGCCTGCGCGATCTTGGCTGGCGGCGCTTTTGTCGGCGCGGCGTTTCTCTTTGGTTTTGCGGGCTTCGCGTTGTCGCTGCCGCGCGAGGAATTCGCCGTTCCGGCGCCGGCGGAGGGGGTCGTCGCGCTCACCGGCGGATCGGATCGGGTGCTCGACGCCGCGACCCTGCTCGCGAGCGGACAGGCGCGCCGCATGCTCATCACTGGCGTCAATCGCGCCACTCGCAGCGCCGTCATTGCGAAAATACTGCCGGTGTCGCGCGAGCTTTTCGAGTGTTGCGTCGATCTCGGCTACCAGGCGCTCGATACGGCTGGAAACGCCAAAGAAACGCGCGATTGGGCGCGCCAGCACAACATTACCCGCACGCTCATCGTCGTCACCTCGAATTATCATATGCCGCGCGCCCTGGTCGAAATCTCTGCCGCTCTGCCGGATGTCGAACTCTTTCCGTTTCCGGTCGTCAGCGAGCATATCGACGTCTCGGACTGGGTAAGCAATCTCCGGGTCGCACGCTTCATCGGCAAGGAATATGTGAAATATCTCGGCTCGCTATTGCGCACCAAAGTCATGAGGGACTTTGACGATTCGGAGCCGCCGCTTCGCCGCAGCTTCGCTTCGACTGCAAGCGATCTCCGCTGAGCTTCAGGACAGTTCGCCGACCCCGCGCCAGCGCCCTGACCGAAGCTGAACCAGGCCGCGAAGCAGCGCCTCTCCGCCCGTCCGATCTGCCTCCTCAGGCGGCGGCGCCGGCGCGGTCGGTGTCGAACTGCAGTTTCGCCAGTCGCGCGTAAAGACCGCCGGCGGCGATCAGGCTCGCATGCGTCCCCTGCTCCACCAGGCGTCCGTCATCGATGACGACGATGCGATCGGCTTCAAGCACGGTCGCGAGACGATGGGCGATCACGAGGCTCGTGCGTCCCTGCATCACGTCATGCAGCGCCGCCTGCACCAGCGCCTCATTTTCGGCGTCGAGCGCCGAGGTCGCCTCGTCGAGGAGCAGCACCGGCGCGTCGGCCAATATCGCGCGCGCGATGGCGAGACGCTGGCGTTGACCGCCCGAGAGCGTGATGCCGCGCTCGCCGAGCAGCGTGTCGTAGCCCATCGGCAGCGCCATGATGAAGTCATGCGCCTGGGCGCGTTTCGCCGCGGCGACGATTTTTTCGCTCGACGCCTGTTCGCGGCCATAGGCGATATTTTCAGCCACTGAAAGACCGAAAATCACCGGATCCTGGGGCGCAAGCGCGATCGCCTTGCGCAACGCCGCCGGATCGAGGTTGCGCAGGTCGACGCCATCAAGAGTAATCGCGCCGGACTCGACGTCATAGAAGCGAAGAAGCAGCGCGAAGATCGTTGACTTGCCTGCCCCCGACGGCCCGACAAGCGCGACGCGTTCGCCGGGCTCGACGACGAGCGACAAATTATGCAAGGCGGGCCGGTCGGGCGCGGTCGGATAGGCGAAGCGCACATGGTCGAAGGCGATGCCGCCTTTCCAGCGCGCGGGCGGAGGAACCGGCCGCTGCGGCGCGACGATCCGCGGCTCTATGGCGAGAATATCGGCGATGCGCCCCGCCGCCCCTGCGGCGGCGGAAAGTTCGCTCCAGGTCTGCGAGAGCTCGCCCAATGAACTGGCGCCAAGCACCGCGTAAAGGACGAACTGCGACAGAACGCCCGACGTCATGCGTCCCTCGAGCACGTCCTGCGCCCCGAGCCACAGCACGCCGACCACGCTGGTAAACGCGACGAGAATGGCGCCGGCGGTAACGAAGGCGCGAAGCAGCGTCGCCGACTGGGCGGCGTCATAGGCGGCCTCGACCGCGCGGGTGAATCGCCCTGTCGTATAGGCCTGCGCGCCATTGGCCTGCATCGCGCGCACGGCCGAGAGGTTTTCGCCGGCATAGGCCGAGGCCTGCGCCAGCGTGTCCTGCGCGTGACGCGAGCGCCGGCGCACCGCCCGGCCGGAGCCGATGAGCGGCAGAACGATGATCGGGATCGCCGCGAGCGCCAGTCCGGCAAGCTTGGGGCTGGTCGCGACCATCATCACGATCGCGCCAAAGAACATGAAGAGATTGCGCAGCGCGACCGACGCCGACGAGCCGAAGGCGGATTTCAGCTGCGTCGTATCCGCGGTGAGGCGCGAGAGCAGCTCGCCGGTCTTCGCCGTATCGTAGAAGGCGGCGTCGAGAGTCGTGAGATGTTTGAAGAGATCGGCGCGCAGATCGGCGACGACGCGCTCGCCCAGCGTCATGACGAAATAGTAGCGGGTGGCCGAAGCCATCGCGAGCGTCGCGGCGACCGCGATCATCGCCCCGAAATAGGCGTTCACCGCGCCGGCGCTATCGGCGGAAAAGCCGTGATCGATCATGCCGCGCACGGCGAGCGGCAGGGTGAGAGTCGCGCCCGCGGCCACGAGTAGCGCGACAAAGGCGAGAATGATCGTTCGCTTGTAGCGCAGCGCATATGGCAGCAGGGGTCGAAGCGGCGCGAGAGTCGCCTTGAAACCGCGATCAGCCTTGCGAGCCACAGGGTCGACGGAGTTAACGTCAGCGTTGTTTTTGGTCATCGGCAGCGGGTATAGCGTCCGTCTTCGACGAAAACGAATTTGGGTGGGCGATTCGTGATCCAAGGGGCGTCACGAAAGCGCGTGGAAAACGAGATGTGCGTTTCGCCAGTGAGATGAGAAAGAGCCTTCAGCTATCGATTTGTGTTATATATCATATAATTAGATACGCAACATCCTGTGCGATCGATGATTGACTCAGCGCGATCTTATGCTAACCTCTGCCTGCGTCGAAATGACGCGCCCCGTTGGGGTGAGAACACGCCGGGCGAACAAGGCGCGACTCAGGGAACGAAAATAAGAGGAGATAAGAACAATGGCTCAGAAAGAACTCGAAATCACCACGAACACCTACGTTTTCGCCGGCATCGGCGCGGTCATTCTCGGCGGTCTCGCGTCTGTCGCGCTGGGCGGGCTCGCGAACACGATCGCGGCTGCTGTCGTCGGCGGTCTCGCGGGCGGCTGCCTCGGCCTGTTCTTCTAATTTGACTCGAATCGCGAGGCGCGGAAAGTTTCGGCCTTCCGCCCTCGACGCGAAGCCGGCAGTCTCAAGGACTGCCGGCTTCTCTGCTTTTGACGCTGATTCTCGATATTTGGCGCAAATCATTGAGGGCCAATCAGAGGGACGCCGTGGTCGCGCTCGCCGGCCAGATTTCTCGAGCGCGCTCGCGCAGAACATATTTGCGTATTTTCCCCGTCGAGGTTTTCGGCAGTTCGCAAAAGACCACGTGGCGCGGGCATTTGAAATGCGCCAGATGCTGACGCGTCCAAACGATCAGCTCCTCCGCCGTCGCCGCTTCGCCGTCCTTCAGCTCGACGAAGGCGCAAGGCGTCTCGCCCCATTTGTCGTCGGGGGCGGCGACGACCGCCGCGGCGCGAACCTTGGGATGGCGAAACAGGGCGTCCTCGACCTCGATCGAAGAGATATTCTCGCCGCCCGAGATGATGATGTCCTTCGACCGATCCTTCAGTTGGATATAGCCATCGGGATGACGCACGCCCAAATCGCCTGAATGAAACCAGCCGCCGTGGAAAGCTTTCTCCGAGGCGCTCTTGTTCTTCAGGTACCCCTTCATGACGACGTTGCCGCGAAACATCACCTCGCCCATCGTGGCCCCGTCGCGCGGCACCGGCTGCATCGTGTCGGGGTCGATCACGTCGAGATTTTCGAGAACGAGATAGCGCACGCCCTGACGCGCCTTCAGCTGCGCCTGCGCGCCGCCGTCGAGCGAATCCCAGTCGTCCTGCCATTCGTTCACGGCGGCGGGACCGTAAGTTTCGGTCAATCCATAAAGATGCGTAACTTCGAAGCCGGCGGCCTTCATGCCGGCGAGCACCGCCTGCGGCGGCGGGGCGGCGGCGGTGAAGAAGCGCGCGGTCTGCTTGAGAGGCTTCTTTTCCAATTCGGTCGCGTTGAGAAGCGTCGACATGACGATGGGCGCGCCGCAAAGATGCGTGACTCCGTACTCGGCCATCAGTTCGTAGATATGGCCGGCGCGCACCTGCCGAAGGCAGACATGCATGCCGGCATTGACCGAAATCGACCAGGGGAAGCACCAGCCGTTGCAATGGAACATCGGCAGCGTCCACAGATAGACCGGATGGCGGCCCATGTCGCCCGTGAGCACATTGCCGAGCGCGGTCAAATAGGCGCCGCGATGATGATAGACGACGCCTTTCGGATCGCCCGTCGTGCCGGACGTGTAATTGAGCGAAATCGCGTCCCATTCATCGCGCGGCGGCGACCATTGATAATCGGCGACGCCCGAAAGCAGGAAATCCTCATAGTCGACGGAGCCCAGCGGCTCGCCGGACCCGTCATATTCCGGATCGCTGTAGTCGATGATCAAGGGCCGCGCCTTCGCGAGCGAAAGCGCCTCGCGAATGACGCCGGAAAATTCGCGATCGACGATCAGCGCCTTCGCCTCGGCGTGATCGAGCGTAAAGGCCAGGATTGCGGCGTCGAGCCGCGTATTCAGCGTATTCAACACGCCGCCCATCATCGGAACGCCGTAATGGCATTCGAGCATCGCCGGCGTGTTGGCGAGCATGACGGAAATCGTGTCGCCGCAGCCAAGGCCCGCCTTTTCGAGTGCGCTCGCGAGCCGCCGGCTGCGCGCGTAAAAGTCCCGGTAATTGCGTCGCAACGCGCCGTGAACGATTGCGATTCGCTCGGGAAAGACGGCCGCCGCCCGCTCCAGGAAGGTGATTGGCGTCAGCGGCTGGAAATTCGCGGGATTTCGTTCAAGATCGCGATCATAAGGCGAGTCGGTCATCCGGCGAGTCCACGATCCGAAAGGGCGCCGCGCGCCGGTTAGCGAACGAATTTAATCGCCGCGAAGACAAAACCCGCGAGCGCGATCTGCGTCACGATGAGCCAGCGTAGAATTTCGACGCGAAGATTCGCCGCCGAGGTCTCGATCTTGGCCTCGAGTCTTGTCTCTACTTCGCGGATTTCGCGGCGCAAGTCGTGGCCCAGGTCATCCAGATCATTTCTGGTGGCGACGGAATCCCTCAGCGCTGCGTCCAGAGCCTCTGCGTGGACGCGCGCCTGCCCTTCTTCGATCCCTCCATTTCGGAGGCGATCGACATAGGCAAGCCGGTCGAAAGTGAGCGCGGAAGAAGTCATAAGCGAAAGATACGCGCGAGAATGAGGTTGATCAATCGGGCCGCCTGTCCGCCCGACGCTATTCGCCGAAATCGACGTCCTTCAGCCGGCTGAACACCCGGTCGGCGTCGAAATTGTCTTCCTCATCCGCAGGAGCCGCAGGTTTGGCCTTGCCGAAGACATCCTCAGTCGTCGTCGGCTCGGCCCGCGGACTGGTGGTGACGCTCGCGGGCACCAGCGTCTGGCCATGATCCTCGACCGTCGGTTTGTCCTTGGCTGCACGGTTAACCTCAAAGTCGAGTTCGATTTGCGAGCACAGACCGAGCGTGACCGGGTCCATCGGCGTCAGCGCCGCGGAATTCCAGTGCGTACGCTCGCGGATCGCCTTCAGCGTCGTCTTCGTGGTGCCGACAAGACGCATGATCTGGGCGTCCTTCAGCTCTGGGTGATTGCGCACGAGCCACAAAATGGCGTTCGGACGATCCTGGCGGCGCGAAAGCGGCGTGTAGCGGGGACCGCGCGCCTTCTTGACCTCCGGCACGACGACCTTGGAGACGGACAGATGTAGGCGATGGGCGGGGTCCTTCTCCGCCTTTTCAATCTCTTCGCGCGTCAGCTGCCCCGACGTGATCGGATCATGCCCGCGAATGCCGGCGGCGACTTCGCCGTCGGCGATGCCCTTCACTTCGAGCGGATGCAATTTGCAGAAATCGGCGATCTGATCGAACGACAGCGACGTATTTTCGACGAGCCAGACGGCCGTGGCCTTCGGCATCAGCGGGGCGTTGCCCATCTTGGAAACTCCTCGAGCAAGACACAACGGCGGCGTCCGGCGCCGCGCCGTCCGGCGCAAGCGACCCACAGAACGACCGTCCATGTTGGGATGCCGCCTATATAAGCCGCATCCGCCTAAAGCGCAATCAATCCCTCGGCGCTTGCCACCCCGCCGAGGCCGGGCTTCCGCCCACGCTTACCCTGGCTCGCGCGCATGGGCCGGCCGCAGTCCACGCAAATGCGCCGGCAGCAGTTCGCCGATCTCCGCGCCGATGGCCGCGCCATGGCGATGGAACATAAGCCCGAAGACGATCAGCAGAACGCCGATCCCCGAGAGCGCGAAGGGGAAGAGGATCGAATCCTGGAACACGCTGCTGGCGAGATAGCCAAGATAGATCGTGACCCCGACCGCGCCGAACACGGCATAGGCCCGGCGCATCAGGAACACCGACAGGAAAATCAGCACGACGTTGATTGCGCAGTAGAGCGCCTTGCCCAATTCGTCGCCGCTGTGCTGCGCCGTCAGCCCGCCCCAAAAGGCCATCAGCCCGAATACATGCAGCCAGAAGGCGAAATCGCCGCCGCGCCAGCGTTTGAGGTCGACGAGCCAGGCGACGGCCAGCACGGCGAGGCCGAAATACATGCTCACGCTCGCCCGCTGATCCCACGAAAACTCCTGCACGCCCATCAGCCAGGGCGTCAGGTCCATCGACATGAACCAAAGCGAGAAGGCGATGATCATCACGAGGAACGGGAAAGGAAAAGCGAGCAGCGCGAGGCTGGCTGCGCCGATCGTCCCCAGCTCCATCGGAAGCCAGCTCGATTTGACCCAGACGTAAAAATCGCCATAGGGACGCGCCTCCCCGGCCGGGCTGACGCCGAACATGGATTGCAGCGCGAAAATCGCGAGCGGCGCCATGCCGACCGCGCAGGCGATAAGCAAACCGCCCGGTGTGCGCAGGTCGCGTCTGCGCCACAGATAAGCTCCGGCCGAGGCGAACAGAACGGCATAGATAATCGCCGTGGTGAGCAGCGCCTTGTCGCCCCAGAGGCCAAAGGCCGTCGTCGAGAACATGCCCATGGCGCTGAGCACGATCAGCGCGCCGGCGTACCAAAGCACGTTGACGACGTCATAGCGCGGCGTTTGAGAGGTCGTTTCTGCGACGGCCGCGCGTCGTGACGCCAGAAATTGCGACAGCCGCTCGAATGTCGCGGCGTCAATGGCGCCCGCGTCACGGGCGGCGGCGATATCGTCATCGGTGTAATTGAACTTCATGGCGCCACTCCTTCGCGCCAGCATTCAACATGATGCGCCACGAAAAAAATTGTGCGAGCGCACAACAGCGTAGCCTTTCCCAGCGGATTTGACAGCACCCGCCGCTTGCGCCCATCTAACCGCCGGCGCCCACTGCGCGAAGGATGAAATGCAACAGAGAGTTCCGGGCCTTGCCTATGCCGAAGCCGGCGTCGACATCGACGCGGGAAACCGGCTCGTCGACATGATCCGACCCGCGGTCCGTTCGACGCGGCGCTCCGGCGCCGACGGCGAGATCGGCGGCTTTGGCGGCGTGTTCGACCTTAAGGCGGCGGGATTTTCCGACCCTGTGCTCGTTGCGGCCAATGACGGCGTCGGCACCAAGGTGAAAATCGCGATCGAATCCGGCCTCAACGACACGATCGGGATCGATCTCGTCGCGATGTGCGTCAATGATCTTGTCGTTCAAGGCGCCGAGCCGCTCTTCTTTCTCGATTATTATGCGACCGGAAAGCTCGACCCAATAGCCGCCGCGGCGGTGGTGAAGGGGATCGCCGCCGGTTGCGTCGAGGCGGGCTGCGCGCTGCTTGGCGGCGAGACCGCGGAAATGCCCGGCCTCTATGCGCGCGGCGACTATGATCTCGCCGGATTCGCGGTCGGCGCCGTCGAGCGCAATCGCCTCCTGCCTCGCAACGTCTGCGCAGGCGACGCGGTCTTTGGCCTTCCCTCCTCCGGCGTCCACGCCAACGGCTTTTCGCTCGTGCGCAGCATTGTGAAGCGCGCCGGACTCGCGTGGAACGCCACCGCGCCTTTCGCGCGCGATCTCAATCTCGCCAAGGCGCTGCTGACGCCGACGCGCATCTATGTGAAGCCGCTTCTCGCCGCTCTGAAGGCGACGCCGCATATCGTCGCCCTCGCCCACATCACCGGCGGCGGCTTTCCCGACAATCTGCCGCGCGTGCTGCCGAGCGGGCTCGGCGTCGCGCTCGATCTGTCGGCGTTCGACGTCCCACCGGTTTTCCGCTGGCTGGCGAAGACCGGAGAGATCGCGCCTAGCGAGATGCTACGCACCTTCAACTGCGGAATCGGGATGGTTGTCGTGGCGTCCGCGCCCGCCGCCGGCGAGGTGGAGGCTGCGTTGCGCGCCGTCGGCGAAAAGCCGCTGCGCATCGGCGACATCATCGAGACCGACAGCGCGGAGCGGGTCGTAACACGCGGAACGCTGGCGTTGTGACGCGGCTGCGCACCGCCATTCTGATTTCCGGTCGCGGCTCGAACATGGACGCACTGATCGCGGCGTCCAAAGACCCGAGTTTTCCGGCCGACGTCGCGCTCGTGCTCTCGAACCGTCCGGACGCGCCCGGCCTCGCCAAGGCGAAGGCCGCAGGCGTCGCGACCGCCGCGGTCGATCACAAGATTTACGCGGGACGCGAGGAATTCGAGCGGTCGCTGCAACTCCTGCTCGAGACCTATCGCATCGAATTCATCTGCCTCGCCGGCTTCATGCGCATGTTCACGCCATGGTTCGTCGGCCAATGGCGCGGGCGGATGCTCAACATTCACCCTTCCCTGCTTCCCGCCTTCCGCGGACTCGACACGCATGAGCGGGCGCTCGCCGACGGCGTGAAGATTCATGGATGCACCGTGCACTTCGTCGTCCCCGAAATGGACGAAGGTCCGATCGTCGCGCAGGCCGCCGTGCCAGTGCTCGACGACGACACGCCGCAAACGCTTGCCGCGCGCGTGCTCGCCCAGGAGCATGTGATCTATCCGATGGCGCTGCAGCTGGTGGCGTCAGGCGCCGTGCGGATAGAGCGCAATCGGGTGATCGGCGCGCTTGCGCCGCATGAAACGGCGTTTATCGTTCCTGATGCCGCTGCGGCGCCAAAGAGGATTTCATGACGATCACGCTCTATTGCTTTCGCCCCGCCGCCGGCCTGCCCGACGCATCGCCTTTCGTGACGAAGGCGATGGTGCTTCTGAAGATGGCGGGCCTCGATTATGTCGAAGACCGCAGCGGCTTCTCCAAGGCGCCGAAAGGCAAGCAGCCCTACATCAATGACGATGGCGACATCGTCGCCGACTCGACCTTCATCCGCTTTCATCTCGAACGGAAATACGGGACGGACTTCGACGCCCATTTATCCGATGAACAAAAGGCCGTCGGCTGGTGCGTCGAGAAAATGTGCGAAGAGCATCTCTATTGGATCATCGTCCGCATGCGCTGGATGGACGACGCGAATTTCGAGCGCGGTCCGGCGCGGTTTTTCGACAGCGCCCCCACGATCGTGCGGCCGCTGGCGAAATGGTTCATTCGCCGTAGGATTGCCAAATCCTTATGGGCGCAGGGCATGGGCCGTCACAGCGCTTCGGAAATCGACGCGCTCGGCATACGTGACATCGAAGCGTTGGCGACGCTGATCGGCGACAAGCCCTATCTGTTCGGCGATATGCCCTGCGGCGCCGACGCCACCGTCTTCGCCTTTGTGGCGTCGGCGCTGTCGCCGATGGGCGAGAGCGCCGTTCGAGACGCCGCGCTCGCGAACGCCAATCTCGTCGCCTACCGCGATAGGATCATGCAGGCCTATTTTCCTGAGACCGAAACGGCGTAATTGGCGGCAGGCCGTGACGAGAGGGGCTGGGCCCGGCGATCCACGCCGAGCCGCACCGCTGAATGACCGCGACCAGCGCGGGCTTGGCTCGCCCGCTTAACCGACGATTTCGTTGCCGCAAAAGAACTGGGCGATTTCAATCGCCGCCGTTTCGGGCGCGTCGGAGCCATGAACGGAATTCTCGCCGACGCTCAGCGCATGTTCCTTGCGGATTGTCCCTGACGCGGCGTTGGCCGGATTGGTCGCGCCCATGACTTCGCGATAGCGCGCGATGGCGTTGTCGCCTTCAAGCACCTGAACGACGACCGGTTCGGAAATCATGAAATCGACGAGTTCGCCGAAAAACGGTCGTTCCTTATGCACGGCGTAAAAGGCTTCCGCCTGCTCGCGCGTCATGCGGATGCGCTTCTGGGCGACGATTCGCAGGCCCGCGTTTTCGATCAGCGCGTTGATCTTGCCGGTGAGATTGCGCTTCGTCGCGTCAGGCTTGATGATGGAAAAAGTGCGTTCGATCGCCATAGAGCGCATCGCCTCGTCGTTGGAGAATAGTCAGGCGTCGCGCTTATATCGGGCGTCCCGCGGGGCGGCAAGCCTACAGAGCTTCGGCCTTTTCCACTTCGCTGCTCTGTGGCCCCGGCCGGACCTGTGTCGCGGGATCGTTGCGATCTTTGCGCCAATAGGGATGGTGGAAATGCAGGACGCGATCGCCATTATAGGAGGCGATGGCGTTATCGAAGGTGATCGCGCCGATCCGCCGCCAATTGCGGAACGTCCCCTTCTTGAATCCGGTGCGACCGGTCACTTCGCCATCGTCGGTGACCTCGATGGTCAAGACAATGTTGCGCTTGGGGGTCGGATCGCCCTTGTCGAACATCATCGCCAGCAATTCGTCGCGTGAATCCAGTCCCTCTCCTTCAATTCGCGGATGGCCTGCCGCGAGCTTCAAGCGCATGAAGCGCGGCGCGCGCGTCGGAAGGTCGCTAGGCTTGCCGAGCTCGGCGATTTCATGAAGCTGGCGCTCGGTGGCGTTCGTATCAATGATGGTGAACACGACGCCCGCGGCCATGATGATCGGCGAGGTCGGCCAGTCATTCGAAAGCGTGACGTTCGGCGCATTGAGGAATTCGACATCGTTGATGTGGCGCGTCGTCGCGCCAACGATATCGTCGATCGTGAAGAAGTTCGCTGTCGGCAACGGCGCCGTATGATTGGGGTCGGTCGTCGGGAAAAGCTTGCCGGCGATGCCCTGCCCGCGCGGCTTTCCGCGGTGCACCGCGCCGCCGTTCGAATAGCGCGCGACGATGAGCGCCTTGCTGCCCTTTTGGAAATAGCCGGTGTAGCCGCTGTCCTCGGTGATTTCCCAAAGTCCGGTCAAAACGACCCCCCAAGGATGCACAATGCGCCTGAAGCCCTTTTCGTCGCGTCCCCATCTCAGATCGCCGCGCGAGTCGACCGATCGCCCGGCGGCCTGCGTCAGGAAGTGCTTGCCCCGCCACAGTTCGCGCAACACGTCGAAAAAGGTCGGCATCACGAAGGGGAGCGGCGGCTCTCCCTCCCCGCCCCAGACCTTTTGATAGGGATTTGCGAAAACCGCGTCGCGAACCTCGCTGAATCGTGAGCCGCGATAAACGCGGTCTTCATCGAGCATTCCAATGGCGCCGAAATCGTTCTGGCTCATGACGCGCCCCACTTTCAATCGATTGATGAAAACAAACCCCATCTGAACGGATGACTTTATTCGAGCCCATCCGATTGTCCAGCTTCACTCGATCAGCGATAGGCGCTCGCGATGCCAATAAAATCCTTGGCCGCCAAACTCGCGCCGCCCACGAGCGCGCCGTCGACATTCGCGACGCCCAGCAACTCACGCGCGTTCGACGGCTTGACGGAACCGCCATAGAGGATGCGAACGTCCGCGCTCTTGCCGCCGCCGAGCCGCGCCTCGATCCGCTCGCGCGCGAAGGCGTGCATCTTGGCGACGTCCTCGGCCGTCGGCGTCAAGCCAGTGCCGATCGCCCACACCGGCTCATAGGCGACGACGATATGGCTTGGCGCGTCCGTGGGCAGCGAGCCGTCGATCTGCGCGCCGACCACGCTTAAGGCCTCGCCACCCTCTCGCTCGGTCCGCGTCTCGCCGACGCAAATGATCGGCGTCAGCCCGGCGCGCAGGGCGGCCGCCGCCTTGGCCTCTACGTCGGCGTCGGTCTCGCCGTGATCGGAACGGCGTTCACTGTGGCCGACGATGACATATGACGCGCCGGCGTCCTTGAGCATTTCGGCGGAAATGTCGCCCGTGTGAGCGCCGCAGGGCGCGGCATGGCAATCCTGCCCGCCAAGCCCCAAGCCGCCGCGCGCCGCGATATCGCGCGCGAGCGCGATCAGCGTGGCCGGCGGGCAGACGATTAGCTCGGCCCGTGTGCGGAGCGCTTCGTCATAAGCGGCGCCCATCGCCTCGCTACCCGTGAGCGAGGCGCGCAGCCCGTTCATTTTCCAGTTTCCGGCGACGAGCGGGCGGCGGGTCATGCAATGCGCTCCTGACGTTCAAAATGGGTAACAGAGCGGCGGGCGCGCAACAATCCGCCGGGAGCGCAGCCATCTGCGATGCGCTGTCATTGCGCCGTCATTTATTTCGATATATCTGGATTTATGGAAATTGAAACGGCGCTCGCCTGTCTCGCCGCGCTGTCGCAGCCCACGCGGCTCGAGACCTTTCGACTACTTGTGCGGCATGAGCCCGAAGGTTTGCCGGCCGGGGACGTCGCTCGCGCGCTCTGCGTGCCGCAGAACACGCTCTCGGCGCATCTCAACGTCCTGTCGCAGGCCAAGCTCGTGGTCAGCGCGCGTAGCGGGCGCAGCATCGTTTACCGGGCCGATCTTTCGCGGCTCAACGCGCTGGCGCGCTTTCTCGCCGAAGACTGTTGCGGCGGCGCGGCATGTGCGCCCGCCGACGCCCTTTCACGCATCAAATGCGAGTGACGACAATGACCGACAAAATCTACAACGTGCTATTCCTCTGCACCGGCAATAGCGCGCGTTCGATCATGGCCGAGGCGCTGCTACGCGCACGCGGCGGCGGCCGGTTCAACGCTTTTTCCGCCGGCAGCCATCCCAAGGGCGAGGTCAACCCCTACGCCATCTATACGCTGGAGACGATGGGCCTTCCTACCGAGGGCTATCGGTCCAAGAACTGGGATGAGTTCGCACGTTCGGACGCGCCGCGCATGGACTTCGTCTTCACCGTCTGCGACAGCGCGGCGGGCGAAATCTGCCCGGTCTGGCCCGGTCAGCCGATGACGGCGCATTGGGGGATCGAAGATCCGGCGGCCGTCGAAGGAAGCGACATAGAGAAGCAGCGCGCCTTCGCCACCGCCTTCCGCTATCTGCGCAACCGTATCGATCAGTTCTGCGCCATACCGCTGCATCGTCTCGACAGGCTTGCGCTGAGCCAACGTCTTCGCGAGATCGGCGATATGGAAGGCGCAACATCGCCGAACGCCGTCGCGGAGTAAGCCATGACCACTTTCGAACGTTATCTTTCGCTCTGGGTCGCGCTCTGCATTATCGCCGGAGTCGCCCTCGGCCATTTCGTTCCCGGCGTGTTTCGCGCGATCGGCGCGATCGAGCTGGCGAAGGTCAATTTGCCGGTCGCCGCGCTGATCTGGCTGATGATCACGCCGATGCTGATGAAAATCGACTTCGCCGCGCTCGCCGAAGTCGGCCGTCACTGGCGCGGCATCGGCGTGACGCTTGTCGTCAATTGGGCGGTGAAGCCTTTTTCGATGGCGCTGCTCGGATGGCTCTTCATCGGCTATCTGTTTCGACCCTATTTGCCGGCGGACCAGATCGACTCATACATCGCCGGCCTCATCCTGCTGGCGGCGGCGCCATGCACCGCGATGGTCTTCGTCTGGTCGAACCTGACCAAGGGCGAACCGCATTTCACCTTGAGCCAGGTCGCGCTCAATGACGCGATCATGATCGTCGCCTTCGCGCCGATCGTGGGCCTGCTGCTTGGACTGTCCTCGATCGTCGTCCCCTGGGACACGCTGTTCCTGTCGGTCGTCCTCTATATCGTCGTTCCGGTGATCGCCGCTCAGATCATGCGCAAACGGCTACTCGCGGCGGGCGGCGAAAAGCGTCTCGCCAAAACGCTCGCGCAAATCGGCCCGGCGTCGCTCGTGGCGCTGCTCGCGACGCTCGTTTTGCTCTTCGGTTTTCAAGGAGAACAGATCATCCGGCAGCCGGCGATCATCGCCATGCTCGCGGCGCCGATACTGATCCAGGTCTATTTCAACGCCGGGCTCGCCTATCTGCTCAATCGCGCGACCGGCGAGGCGCATTGCGTCGCCGGCCCTTCCGCCTTGATCGGCGCAAGCAATTTCTTCGAACTCGCGGTCGCGGCGGCGATCAGCCTGTTCGGCTTCGACTCTGGCGCCGCCCTCGCCACTGTCGTCGGTGTCCTGATTGAAGTTCCGGTGATGCTAAGCGTCGTCTGGATCGTCAATCGGAGCAAGGGCTGGTACGAGCGCGGAGCGCTTCGATCGCCTGATCAAGCCCCCGCGCCCGTCGACCTGCCCTGAAGATCAGCAGAGTCGGTAGCCATAAGCGGCGAGCTGCCGGCCGGTGATGCGCAGCATCGGACCGGGCGCTTGATTGCCGTTGCGGTAGACATGCGCCATGAAGACCCGTCGCAAGGCGGGCTTATAATGGGCGGCGAAGACCGCGGTCATGCGAGGATCGATGACGCCCCCCTCGGGCCCGCCGAACCAAGGCGCATGGAAGCCGAAGACCGCCCCCTCGGAAACACATGAATTGTGTGACGCCAGGTAGAGCGTGCATGAGGAGTCGCATTCGGTCGGGCCAATCCGAATTTGCTCGCCCCGAGCCTCCGCCCGCGCCAGCCTGGCTTGATATTTTTCCACGCGTCCGCCGTAGTCCGGGGCCGTAACGTCAAAGGCGTGCGCCGGAGCTGTCAACAGTACAGCCGTCATCATTCCTGCAAGACCAAGAGATCGCAGCATAGGAGTTCCTTTTTGGGGCGCTCGAAAGTGGGCGGCCGCGCCGCCGAATGGCTGTCAGGGCTCAGTCGACCGAGCGCATGTCTCGGGCCCATCGGGAAGGGGAAGGGCTGCGACTCACGCCTCTTCCAGCTTCAGCGTTTCATTTTTAAACAAGGGCTAATTGCAGTGCAAGCGGGGCCTTAACTTTGTGGTTAAATTTTTTTGAAGATGACGCTTGCCGGGACCAAAATGCGCCCTAGCGCCGTAAGCGAAACAGTTTCGTTCCGCAGCCGAATTTACTGTCGACCGGCGCGGCCCCTACGTCCCGCGTAACGTCGAATGTCTATGCCTGGAATGCGGCGGATTGACGATGCCGCTTTCTGCAGCCGCATCTAGCGTTTGCGCTTTTTCTCAACGTCCATCGCGAGCGACTTGCCCAAAATGTGCTCGTCGCGCCCGATGACATGGGCGCTCGAGCCGACGATGAGCGGATCCGGCCCGTGCACGACGCTAGGCTCCTTGTTCGGATAATCGAGGCTGGACAAAAAGTGCTGCATGCAATTCAGGCGCGCGCGCTTCTTGTCGTCTGACTTGATGACGATCCAAGGCGCGTCGGCGGTATCGGTGAAGAAGAACATCGCCTCCTTCGCCTCGGTGTAATCGTCCCATTTGTCCATCGAAGCGCGATCGATCGGCGACAGTTTCCACTGTTTTAGCGGATCGTTCATGCGCGAACGGAAACGGCGCTGCTGCTCTTCGCGCGTCACCGAAAACCAATATTTGTAGAGGCGGACGCCGGAGTTGACGAACATGCGCTCAAGATCGGGGCATTGGCGCATGAAATCCAGATATTCATTCGGCGTGCAGAAATTCATCACGCGCTCGACACCGGCGCGATTGTACCAGGAGCGGTCGAAGAAAACGGTCTCGCCGGCCGCCGGCAGGTGCTGGATGTAGCGCTGGAAATACCATTGAGTCCGCTCGCGCTCTGATGGCTTCTCCAGGGCGACGACCCGCGCGCCGCGCGGATTGAGATGCTCCATGAAACGCTTGATCGTGCCGCCCTTGCCGGCCGCGTCGCGCCCTTCGAACAGCACGACGATGCGCTGGCCAGTCTCCTTCGCCCAGTTTTGCGCTTTCAGGAGCTCCACCTGCAGGAGCCCCATGTGCCGCAGATAGACCTTCTCGCTCAGGCGGGTCTTGTAAGGGAATTCTCCTGATTCAAACGCCTTTCGGATCGCTTCGGAGTCGGCGCGCAGGCGGCGAATATCCTGATGCGGCGCGTGGGGGCGCGTCGTGTGCTCGACCCCTCGAACGACCGCAGTCTCAGCCTCGACTTTAGAACCCGGAGCCGCCGCTTCAGCCTCGGCGGCGGCGTTGACGGTCTCGTCCATTGTCAAATCCCATAATTGGCGCCGCATCTCCCTCAACGCTTAGGTTTGAGCCCCAGCGCGGCTTAAGGTTGAAGCAACCCTGCAAGCTTCCGGAATCTAAAAGCAATAGCGCATTTCGACGCGTCTGCGCTCCAAGAAACTAGGCCCGAACCTATAAACCCGCGCGGCGCGCAGCGACAGCAATCCAGACGATCCTTTGCTCCCCGCTTCGATTAACGCATATATTTCTCTCAACAGCTTGAGCGGGAGTAGAATATGAGTCCCTTTGCAATGGCGCTTTTCATCGCTTCTTTGACCTTCGCCGCCTTCCTCCTCGGCATCATTGTAGCACCGCTGTTGTCGGAGACACATTTGAGCTCAAAGGCGTTGGAAATTATTAAAGACGCGCGAAGCCTTATTACAGGATTGGCGGCTTTAACGTTGGGTCTCTTAATCGCGACCGCCAATAGCTCCTTCGAAGAAAAGAGCAAAGAAGTAAAGGTCGAAGCGACCAATGCTATATTAGTGGACAGGCTACTCCGAGATTACGGGCCTCAGGCGGAACATGCCAGAGAGGAACTCCGGATCGCCGTCCAAAACGAAGTCGACCGCATGAACCAGGCGAGGCAGCCGGGGGTTGACGCTCAGCAGATTTTTGGCAGCGTGCGCAGCCGCAACATTCGCTCGGAGATTTTGAAGCTATCGCCACATGACGACAGAGAGACTTGGCTGAAGACAACCGCACTCGCGGCGGCTCAAGAGTTTGTTGCGTCAAGGTGGCGCATTTATCATGAAATGAATAGCAGCATCAAATGGCCGCTGGTTTACGTGGCGGTGTTCTGGATCGCAGCCATTTTCTTTAGTCTAGGCGTCGAAACTCCCCGAAATATTTTTCCTATCAGCAGTATGCTCGTCGCCTCTGCCGCCATGGCGGGAGCCATGTATCTGATGTTTGAAATGGACATGCCGTTTCAGGGCTTCATCACGGTTTCCGCCGCTCCTCTCGAATCGGCGGTACAGCAAATCGAGAGGACGGGGGCCGCAGTCTCACAAGACCCATGACCGGCGCAGCCATTCCAAATGCAGGATTAGGCTCATTGATTTGCAGGATGTTCAGTTGAGCCCTCCCGCGGTGGTCTATCCCCAGCGGGCCGACAAAGCATTAGCGCAAGATCAAATCCGAGCGCCGCCAGCGGTGAGATGAATGACGCCCCGCCCTATGACCTGCCTTTGCGGCTCCGCAACAGCGGCGAGTCCTATGTCGTCGAAGACGCGAGCAATACCGCGCCAGCCGTGAAGGCCGGATCGTAAAGCGCCTACCCCGACGGCCGGCTAGCGTACATTGCCACGCGCCCGCCTGCTCCCTATAGTCCGCCGCCAAAAGCCGGGGAGCCGGCTCAAACGCACCCAAGGAAGCATCCCTCATGTTAGAAGGCCTGCGCGTCGCTTCGCAGAACTGGATCGGCCGTGCGATCATGGCGCTGGTGATGGGCGTCATCGTGGTCAGTTTCGCGATTTGGGGCGTCGGAGACGTTTTTCGTGGCATGACCACACAGCGACTCGCCCGCGTCGGCAGCGGCGAGGTCTCCGTCGACGCCTACCGCAACGCCTATCAAAACGAGCTTCGCCGCATTCAGCAGCGGATGCGGCGCGCGATCACCAATGAGGAGGCGCGTCAGTCGGGACTGGATCTGCAGATTTTGGAGCGTCAGGTCACCGAAGTTGCGCTCGATCAAAAGGCGCGGCAGCTCCAGCTGGCGGTCAGCGACGAAACTGCCCAGCGCCTGCTCGCGTCTGAAAAGGTGTTCCAAGGTCCGGACGGCAAATTCGACGCCGTGCGCTTCAAGCAGATCGCCAATGACGCCGGCTACACCGAGCGGGGTTTTCTTGCCGATCAGAAGAACGCCTATCTGCGCAAGATGATCACCGACATCGTCATCGCCGGAGTCGAGCCGCCTAAACTGATGATCGAAGCGATCCACCGCTTCCGCAATGAATCGCGAACGATCGACTATGTCGTTCTGCCGCCGTCCCTGGTCGCAGCGGCGACCGCGCCGTCCGACGAAGAGCTAAAGAAATATTTCGACGAGCGGGAGCAGAGCTTCCGCGCCAAGGAATATCGCAAACTGACGACGCTCGTCGTCAGCCCTTCCGCGATCGGCAAGCCTGAGGGCGTTTCGGCCGAGGACGCGCGCAAATTTTATGATGAGGTCAAATCGAAGCGCTATGGGACTCCGGAAAAGCGCGACGTGCGTCAGGTCGTGTTCAAGACCGATAAGGAGGCCGAAGACGCAATCTCTAGGCTGAAGGCCGGCGCCGACTTTGACGCGCTGGCGGCGGAGCTGAAACTCAATCCCAAGGACGTGAATCTCGGATTGGTCGAGCTACGCGATTTCGGCGATCCGAAAGTCGGGGCTGCGGTCTTTGCGCTCCCCCAGCCGGGGCTGACGGAGCCGATCCATACGGCCTTTGGCGCCGTCGTGTCGCAGGTCAAGAGCATCACCCCTGCGGTCTACAGCAAGACTTTCGAACAGGCCGAGCCGGAGCTTCGCGGAGAAATCGCCGCGCAGCGCGCGACGCCAGACGTGCGCAAGCTCCACGAGGCCATCGAAGATCAGCGCGCCTCCGGCAAAACGCTGGCCGAGGCCGCGAAGGCGGTGGGACTGGAGACGGGCGTTTACGGCGCCGTCGACGACGCCGGCAATGACCGAAGCGGCAAGCCGATCGCAAATCTTCCCGCGGGTCCGGACCTCGTCAAGGCGGCCTTCGCGTCGGACGTCGGCGTCGACAACGACACTGTCGCGACGCGCGACGGCGGCTATGTCTGGTACGAGGTCAATAGCGTCGAGCCGGCGCGGCAGAGGACGTTTGATGAGGTGAAGGACGCCGTCGCCGAGGCGATGCGCGGCGAGGCGGCGCAAAAGGCGCTGGCCGCCAAGGCCGAAGAAATCGTCGTCAAGCTGAACGCCGGCCAGCCGATCGAAGACCTCGCCAAGCAGCTTGGCGTTCAGACGCAGCGCGCCAATGAGGTGAAACGCGAAGCGCGTCCGGACTTCAACTCCAATGTGATCGTACAATTCTTCGAGGTTTCGCCGCGCAACGCCGGCTCTGTCGTCGTCGAGAGTGGCCGGCTGGTGTTTTTCGTTCGTGACGCGACGACGCCTGTCTTCGATGCAAATTCGATCGAATCGAAGACGATCGCTCAGCAATTGAAGCCGGCGTTGGATAACGACCTGCTCGAGCAATATGTCGGCGGCCTGGAGAAGGCGCTCGGCGTTGAAATCAACCAGCGGGCGCTCGAAGCCGCGACCGGAGCGGAACGCGACAGGTGAGCGGCGCGCTGTTCGAGCCCGACTTCGACGCCTTCGGCACCGATTACGACGCCGGTCGGCCGCAGCTGGTCGTGACGCGGCTGGTCGCCGATCTCGAGACGCCGGTCTCCGCCTATCTCAAGCTCACGCGCGATCGGCGTGGCGCCGCGTTTCTGCTGGAGTCCGTCGAAGGCGGCGCGGCGCGCGGCCGCTATTCGATGATCGGCCTCGACCCCGACCTGATCTTTCGCGTCGTCGGCGACAGGGCGGAAATCAATCGCGCCGCGCTCGAATGCGCAGACGGCTTCACGCCTTGCGCCGCGGCGCCGCTTGCCGCCCTGCGTCAGCTCATCGCCGAGTCCGCCGTGCCGCAGGCTGTCGGCCTGCCGCCGATGGCTGCGGGCGTTTTCGGCTATCTCGGCTACGATATGGTGCGCCAGATGGAGCGCCTCGCGCCGGCCAAGCCAGATAAGATCGGCGTCCCCGACGCTCTATTCGTGCGTCCGACCTTGATGATCGTTTTCGACACGGTCCGCGACGAAATATCGATCGTTACGCCTGTCCGGCCGAAATCCGGCGTTGCGGCGAAGCCGGCCTATGAAGCGGCGCTGGCGCGTCTCGACAAAGTCGTCGCGACGTTGGAGGCGCCGCTGGAACATCGCGACGGCGGGACGGACGCGCAGCTTCACGCTCAGGAGCCGGTCTCGAATACGCCGCAGGCGCGTTTCCTCGAAATGGTCGAGCGCGCCAAGGAATACATTCGCGCCGGCGACATCTTTCAGGTCGTTCTGTCGCAGCGCTTCACCGCGCCTTTCGCTTTGCCTGCCTTCGCGCTTTACCGCGCGCTCAGGCGCGTCAACCCGGCGCCATTTCTCTGCTTTCTAGATTTCGGGGACTTCCAGATCGTTTGTTCGAGCCCAGAAATCCTCGTGCGGGTCGCCGACGGCAAGGTGACGATCCGTCCGATCGCCGGCACGCGCTGGCGTAGCGAGGTCAAGGCCGAGGATGAACGTCTCGCCGCCGATCTCCTCGCCGACGAAAAGGAACGCGCCGAACATCTGATGCTGCTCGATCTCGGCCGCAATGATGTCGGCCGCGTCGCAAAGACGGGCACGGTGCGCGTCACTGACAGTTTCACCATCGAGCGCTACAGTCACGTGATGCATATCGTCTCCAATGTCGAAGGTGATCTCGATGCGCGCCACGATTGCATCGAGGCGCTCTCCGCGGGCTTTCCCGCCGGCACCGTCTCCGGCGCGCCGAAAGTGCGCGCGATGGAAATCATCGATGAGCTCGAGGCCGACAAGCGCGGCATCTACGGCGGCTGCATCGGCTATTTCGGCGCAGGCGGACAAATGGACACCTGCATCGTATTGCGCACGGCGATCGTCAAGGACGGCAAGATGCATGTGCAGGCCGGCGCCGGCGTCGTCTACGACAGCGAACCGGAATATGAAAACCGCGAATGCGTCAACAAGGCGAAAGCGCTGTTTCGCGCCGCCGAGGAAGCGGTTCGCTTCGCAGCGCGCGCGCGGCGAGGCCAGTAACAATTCCGCATAAGCGCGCGGACAGCGAAAAGGGCGGCGGCGTATCTCATGGACGGCCCAACGATCTACGACGACGGCGACGATCCTTCCCGCGCGATCCGCGTCGGCGAACCCAATGGCGCCGACGCCGCGAAATGGGGCGTCCTGCTCTCGCGCTTCATGCGCATCATCGCCCTGTTTTGGCTTGTGCAGGGCTTGATGCAGTGGCGGATCATTCTCGCCAGTGACCGTTCGATATTTGAAACCATGCCCCAGAGCGCTGCCTTCGCCGTCATCTTCTTCGCGGTGCTCGATCTGATCGCCGGCGTCGGCCTGTGGCTGGCGACGCCGTGGGGCGGCGTGTTGTGGCTGCTGGTGGCGAGCGCGCAGATTTTTCTCACGCTCAGCATGCCGAGCTTCTTCATCGGCGGCTATTGGCTGATCGGCGTGGACGCCGTGCTGATCGCCATGTATTTCGGCCTGACCTTCGAGGCCGGACGCGACGTTGACGCGCAGCGCATGCGCGAACGTCGCCGTCGCCGCAAATTCGACGGAAAGCCGCCAAAACCTTCTTGAGCGACAAGGTTCGTTAGCGGCGCATTAGCGTAAATCGAACGTTTAGGTTCATCTCTCATTCACCGCAATGCGGCGGCGTCGCGGTAAACGCGCGATTCAGCCTGTTGCTTAAACCGCTTTTCACCCGCCTCGATCTAATTTGATCTCATCAAACGCCGATCAAGAGATGCCAGACGCATCCGACGTGATGGAGAAGACGATGAGCGCCGTGACCAAGACCATGCCCCCGGCCCGCGAGAATCGCGTCGGCGAAATCCGGCCAGTTTATCTCGAGGCGCTGACGTTGGTCGAACGCCTCCATCGCCGATTGCTCGACGTCGTCAAGGACGAATTCGATCGCCGCGATCTCGGCGACGTCAACTCGGTGCAGGCGCTGCTGCTCTACAATATCGGCGACAAGGAGCTGACTGCGAGCGAGCTGCGCACGCGCGGCTATTATCTCGGCTCCAATGTTTCCTACAATGTCAAGAAGCTTGTCGAGACGGGCTATATGCATTACGCGCGCTCGCGCCTCGACCGCCGCTCGGTGCGCATCAGCCTGACCCCGAAGGGCAAGCAAATTCACGACATCGTCGCCCAGCTTTATGAAAAACACGCGCTGACCGTTGAGCAGATCGGCGGCGTGTCCTGCGATGAATTCCGCAGCCTTAACGCCTCGCTTTCACGGCTGGAGCGTTTCTGGACGGACCAAGTCCGTTATCGGCTCTAATCGGGTCTCGCGCGTCTTCTCGTCTTTCGTCTGCTCTCTCGTCTCTCGCCGGCAAGCGCCTCAGGGCCGCTTCGCCGGCGCTTTACATATCGCGCCGCCCTAGCGCAACCCGCCACGCAGGCCTATCTTAACGGCTGTCAACCACGACCCAGGACGCCCACATGCGATGGTCCGTCACGATCGGCTCCTTTAAGGGAACCGCCGTGCGCATTCACGTCACTTTCCTGCTGCTGTTGGGCTGGATCGGCTTTGCCGCCTACCAGCGCGGCGGCGCCGTCGCGGCGCGCGACAGCGTTTTATTCATCGTCGCGATTTTCTTCTGCGTCGTGCTGCATGAGTTCGGCCACATATTGACCGCGCGTCGCTATGGAATCGTCTCGCCGGTGATCACGCTGCTGCCGATCGGCGGCGTCGCCGACATGGATCGGATGCCCGACAAGCCCGGACAGGAGCTGCTGATCGCGCTTGCGGGTCCGGTCGTCAATCTCGTAATCGCCGTCGCGCTGATCTTCTTTCTGGGCGCGGTCGACGTCTCCGACGCCATCGAGATCGGCGATCCGTCGGTTAATCTTCTGAAAAGGCTGGCGGCGGTGAATCTTTTCCTGGCGGCGTTCAACTTGATCCCCGCCTTCCCGATGGACGGCGGCCGCGTGCTGCGCGCCGCCCTGTCGAATTGGTTGGGCAAGGAGCGCGCGACCCGCATCGCCGCCCAGATCGGTCAGGGCTTTGCGTTTCTGCTCGGTTTCATCGGACTGTTCGGCAATCCGCTGCTGCTGTTCATCGCGATTTTCGTCTATATCGCGGCCGCCAGCGAAGCCCAGATGACCTCGATGTCGGAAGCCGCGCGCGGTCTGAGGGCCGCCGACGCCATGGAGACCCGCATCGCCGTGATCGACCGCGGTTCGACCGTGCGGGAGGCGATCGACATTCTTCTGGCCACGTCGCAGGACGAATTCCCGGTCGTCGACGCCTCGCGCCGTCTGAGCGGCTTCCTGTCCCGGTCGAACATCATCGAAGCCCTGCGGGATTCCGATCCCGGCGCGCCGATCGCGCCCTTCGTGCGCCGCGAGCCGGTCACCATCGGCGTCGGCGAGACCATCGACGCCGCCCTGCCTAAGCTCACCGGAGGGGAAACGGTCGGCGTGACCGACGCTGACGGGCGGCTCCTGGGCCTGCTGACCCGCCAATCGCTGGCCGAGATCATGATGATCAGAGACGTTCGGCCGGACTGGCGCTTCTCGCCGCGCGACGACAGCCCTCGGACAGTTGCCTAAGCCCCGCCGGCGGCCTATTGCACTCTTTAGAACCGCGCCAGCCCCCAGCCAGAAGCGCCGGACCACAGAAAAATGTCCAACGTCACGCTCATCGATAATTACGACAGCTTTACCTTCAACCTGGTCCATTATTTCGGCCAGTTGGGCGCGAACGTCACAGTGCGCCGAAACGACGCCGTGTCGGTCGCCGAAGTGCTCGCTGGAGGGCCTGACGCGATCGTGCTGTCGCCCGGCCCCTGCACGCCGCATGAAGCCGGCATTTGCATGGAGCTGATTTCTGCCGCCGCCGAGACCGTGCCGATTTTCGGGGTTTGCCTTGGCCATCAGTCGATCGGCGAGGTCTTTGGCGGCGACGTCATTCGGGCGCCCCTGCCGATCCACGGCAAGATGGCGACGATCCTGCACCACGGCGACGCCGTGTTTCGCGGACTCGAGGGGCCGTTTCAGGCGACGCGCTATCACTCGCTGATCGTCAGTCGCGACACCCTGCCCGACTGCCTGCGGATCACGGCCGAGACGCCGGACGGCCTGATCATGGCGCTGTCGCATAAGACGCTGCCGACGCATGGCGTCCAGTTCCATCCCGAGAGCATCACCTCTCAGCACGGCCACAAGATTTTGCAGAATTTCCTCGACCTTGCGCGGGAATGGAACGAGGGCCCGCGGCGGAGCGAGAAGGCGGCGTGAAGAGGCTGGCGACTCACTACTCCCTACTCCCCAGATGACCGACTTCAAACCCTATATCGCCGCTCTCGCCTCCGGCGCGCCGCTCGCGCGCGACGAGGCGAAAGCGGCGTTTGCCCTGATTTTCCGTGGCGAAGCTACGCCGGGACAGCTCGGTGCCTTTCTCATGGGGCTGAGACTGCGCGGTGAGACCATCGACGAAATCATCGGGGCGGCGGAGGCGATGCGCGCGGCCATGACGCCGGTCGAAGCGCCACCGGGCGCGATCGACATCGTCGGGACCGGTGGCGACGGCGCCGGCACCTACAATATATCCACCCTCGCCGCGATCATCGCCGCAGCCGCCGGCGCGATCGTCGCGAAACATGGCGGAAAGGCCGCTTCATCGCTGTCGGGCGCTTCCGACGTGCTCGGCGAACTCGGCGTCAAAGTCGGAATTTCGCCAGACCTAGCCGCCGCCTCGTTGCGAGAGGCCGGCATCTGCTTCATGGCCGCGACCACGCACCATCCGGCGATGCGCCACGCCGCGACGGTCAGAAGCGAACTCGGGGTGCGCACGATCTTCAATCTGCTCGGTCCGTTGTGCAACCCGGCGCTGGTCGAACGTCAGACGATCGGAGTCTTTTCCCGCGACTGGCTCGAACCGCTGGCGCGCGCGCTTCGAGAGCTTGGCGCCAAGCGCGTCTGGCTGCTGCATGGCGGCGACGGACTCGACGAAGCGACGACGACCGGGGTGACTTATGTCGTCGCGCTCGAAGACGGCGACATCCGCGCCTTTGACTTTTCGCCGGAAGACGCAGGATTGCCGCGCGCCACGACGCAGGCGCTCGTCGGCGGCGATGCGGCGCATAACGCCAGAGCGCTGCGCGCCGTCCTCGAAGGCGAGAAGAACGCCTATCGAGACATCGCCGCTCTCAACGCCGGGGTGGCGCTGGTCGTTTCGGGATGCGCCGCGGATTTACGCGAGGGCGTCGCGCGCGCCGAGGCGGCGCTCGATTCCGGCGCGGCGCGCGATAAGCTCGACGCGCTGATCGTTTGCTCCAACCGAGACATTTGACCGCTGATCGATCGGGATAGGATTGCGGCCGTTTATCGGCTATTCATAGCAGGCCGGCAGTCGACGGAATGAATTCGAGCGAGGCGGTCGCGGCCCGACTTCGCCGCAGGCGAGCAGATGACGGACATCCTACGAAAGATTGAAGCTTACAAACGCACCGAGATTTCCGAGGCGAAGGTGCGCATGCCGCTAGCGACGCTCGAGCGCAAGGTGCGCGATCACGATCCGCCGCGCGGCTTCGTCCATGCGATCGAGCAAAAGCTCAACGAACGCCGCATCGCGCTCATCGCCGAAATCAAGAAGGCGAGTCCGTCCAAAGGGATCATTCGGCCGGACTTCGATCCGCCGAAACTGGCGCGCGCCTATCAGGCCGCCGGCGCCGCCTGTCTTTCGGTGCTGACCGACGCGCCGTCGTTCAAAGGCAGGCTCGAAGACCTCGAAGCCGCGCGAAAGGCGACGCATCTGCCGGCGCTGCGCAAGGATTTCATGTTCGACCCCTATCAGGTCTATGAGGCGCGCGCCTACGGCGCCGACTGCATTCTCATCATCATGGCCGCCGTCGACGACGACGAAGCGCGCGCGCTGAACACCGCCGCGCATGATCTGCGCATCGACGTGCTCGTCGAAGTGCATGACGAGCGGGAGCTTGATCGCGCTTTGGCGCTGGAAACGCGACTCATCGGAATCAATAATCGCAATCTCCACGACTTTAATGTCACGCTCGACGTGAGCGAAAAGCTCGCCGATAAAGTGCCGCGCGACAAGATCATCGTCGCCGAAAGCGGCATCGCGACGCATGACGACTGCCTGCGCCTCGAAAAGTCGCACATATTCACCTTCCTCGTCGGTGAAAGCCTGATGCGTAAGCATGACGTCGAAGCGGCTACGCGCGAACTGCTGCATGGCGCTCAGGCCAATCACAAGTCGGGCGCAGCAAAGTCAACGGCAGGGGCGTAAGGATGTAGACCTTTCAGGAGAGTCGAGTTCGCCTGACACCGTCGATACCCATAAGTGAATCAAAAGTGACTCCCGCGCGCCGCCAACGCGAGCGGTGAATTTAGTTACCTCCCTGCCTCAATCTTTTCCCGCGCTGCGCTCGCAAGAAAAGCCGAGCGCGTGAGGCCTCGATTCTTCGCCGCCGCATCGATCGATTCAAGTAGCCCCGCGTCGAAGGTCAGATTGGCGCGCACGACTCGGCCGGAGTCGAGCAGCAGCGGAATGAGCACAGTCGTCTCTCCCGGCGCGACTTCGCGGGACGCGAGAATTTGCACAAGCGTTCGCGCCTTATTGATCTTGAACCCGCCGCCCTGCTTGTAGCGCATCACTTCGCGCAGCGCCTCCGTCGCGCTGGCGATTGCCTCTTCCGGCGTCGCGCCGACGCCGACGCAACCGTCCACGTCCGGAAAACGCACGCCCCAATTCTTACCGGCGCCGTCGATCACCCCAACGAAATGCGTCATTCCTATTGTTCCATCCATCCGGCGGCCTTGGCGATGGACCGCGCGGTGCCAAGCGTCAATTGTCGATGGCGCGGCACAGTGATCATGACGCCGGGCCGCTTTTCGTTGACGAAACGGTCATGGCTTCCACCGCCGATGTTGATCCAGCCGTCCTTTTCCAGTCGCGCGACGATTTTACGGGCATGGGTTTCGACCTTTGCCATAAATCACCCCGAGATGCGCATTATAATACGTACAACTGATCGATTATCAATGTGAATCTGACCTTGCCTCGAAACCGCTAAGAGGCCAAAACGCGAGCGATGACCAAACTCACCCACCTCTCCGCCGCTGGCGAAGCGCATATGGTCGACGTGTCGGCTAAACCCGAGACGTCACGCGTGGCGCGTGCGCGCGGCCAGGTGGCGATGGCGCGCGAAACCCTGCGTCTCGCCGTCGACGGCCAGGCCAAGAAAGGCGACGTTTTCGGCGTCGCCCGTATCGCGGGCATTATGGCGGCGAAGAAGACGAGCGAACTCATCCCGCTCTGCCATCCTCTGGCCTTGTCGAGCGTCTCGGTCGAGATCACGCCCGATGAGGCGCTGCCGGGTCTGCGCGTGTTTGCCGAAGCATCGGTCACCGGCAAGACCGGCGTCGAGATGGAGGCGCTCACGGCCGTCTCGGTCGCCTGTCTGACGATCTACGACATGCTGAAGGCCGTCGATCGCTTCATGCGGATCGAAGGCGTCGAACTCGTCGAAAAGCGCGGCGGCAAGTCCGGCGACTGGCGCCGCGAGCAATAATTCGACTTGGGCCGCACGGCTCGATATCTTAGCAATTCGACACATTTAATGATTGGTGGAGGCGCCGCTATGCGGCATTTGATTTTCGCCATTGCGCTGTTGTTGTTGAGCGCGCCAGCCCTCGCCGATCGCGCGAGCGAATGCCGTCGTCAGTGCGGCGAGGACGCGGCCTGCTATCGCCGCTGCATGGGCTATTCTTATCATCATTATCGTCGTTCAGGTTCGTCCTATTCGGGCCCCTCGACTGGAACCGGCGAGCCGCGCGGCTATCGCCGCGGACCATCGGTGAAGGCGCAAAGCCCGGTAGGTCCTTCGGAACCGGTTGGCGGCGGCCGCCCCGCCGAAAAGCCCTCCATCCTGGGCACGGCCTATGACTTTCTTTACGCGCCGGGCGCCGAAACGGAGGGCTATGGCCTCTATTCCTATGTCATCCTGCCTCGACCCGGCGAACGCGCCGTCGCCTTTGTGCGCGAACTTGTGGGCAGCTTTCCCGCAGCCTCGGCCGTGACGGAGTCGAAGCAGCGGATCAATATCCTCTACCTACCGACCAAGGCGGGCGGGCGCGGGCAAGCCGCGTTCGCCGCCGATGTCGACACGGCGGCGATCAAAGCCTTTCTCGACAAGAACTATGATTTCGCCATGGCGCAGGGCTTGCTGTACCATTTGTGCGACAGACCGGCGCCGGCGGTAGCGCAGCTTTGCGCGAATGATCTTTCCGGCGGTCCCTATCTTCTCACTTACGCGACCAAGGTCAGCGATCTTTCGCCCCTGCCGCCGCCCTTCCTTTTCGTCGATCTGACCAATGTGCGTCCGCGCGCCTTTCCGCTGTTCGTCGCCGCATACGCGGCGCAGGTGAAACGGCCAGACTTCTCCGACGGCGAGCGTCTTTCCGACTTCCGTCTCCAGCTCCTCAATGTCATGCTGACCGCCGCTGACTGGGTTCAGCCGGTCAGCGCGGCGGTGGCGGACATCGCGCATTTCGCCGAGGCCAAAAAGAAGGGCGGCGAGGCCCCGAAATGAAATTGTCGCTTCCCCGAGTCGTCGCCGTTTTTTTGCTCGCGATCGCTCTTGGCGCGGCGTTCACCTTCACATATCCCGGCGTCGACATTGACGCGACGCTTGCGACAGTGATCGTGCTAGTCGCGCTCGCGGTCGAAAGCCTCGGCGCTTTCATTTGCCGCCGCGTCGCGAACCGGGGATAAGATTTCGCGTGGATAGGCTTCTTTCGGTTTCGGACGCTCTCGCGCGCGTGCTTGCTGGCGCTGCGCGCCTTGGCGAAGAATCGGCGCCGCTCGAGCAGGCGCGGGGACGGACGCTGGCCGCCGACCTCGTCGCGCGCCGCACTCAGCCGCCGGTCGCCGTCTCGGCCATGGACGGCTTTGCGCTGCGGGCCGCTGATCTTGCCGCAGGCTCGCTGCGCATCGTCGGTGAAAGCGCCGCGGGCGGCGGCTATGGGGCGGCGCTCAACACGGGCGAAGCCGTGCGCATTTTCACCGGCGCGCCTGTTCCCGCCGGCGCCGACGCAATATTGCTGCAAGAAGACGCGCGCCTCACTGAGGGCGCGCTAACCGCGAGCGCCCCGCCCGGCCCTCATATCCGCGCGGCGGGCCTCGACTTTCGCAAGGGCGCGGTCGCGCTCTCCGCCGGCGCGCGCCTCGGCCCGGCCGAACTCGCGCTCGCCGCGGCGATGAACCATGCCGCGGTTCCGGTCGCCCGCCGCCCGCGCGTGGCGATCATCGCTTCCGGTGACGAACTCGTGCCGCCGGGCGCCGAACCCGGCCCATCGCAGATCATCTCCTGCAATAATCTGGCGGTCGCCGCGATCGCCGAAGACGCCGGCGGCGAAGTCGTCGATCTTGGCATTTTCCGCGACGATCTCGCCGAACTCGAACGCGGCATCGGACTTGCTCGCGAGGCGCGCGCCGACGTTCTCGTCACGCTCGGCGGCGCGTCGGTCGGCGACCGTGATCTGCTGCGGCCGGCGCTGTCGCGCCAGGGCATGTCGCTCGACTTCTGGAAGATCGCGATGCGGCCGGGGAAGCCTCTCATCCACGGGACGCTGGGCGACGCGCGAATCCTTGGTTTGCCTGGCAATCCTGTCGCCGCTTTCGTTTGTGCGCTCATTTTCCTGGCGCCGCTGCTGCGCGCGCTACAGGGCGATCCCGACGCCGGCGCCGACCGGACAGAACTCGCGCTCGCAGGAAGCGACCTCCCGGCCAATAAGGGGCGGCGCGACTATATGCGGGCGCGCCTCACCACCGACCAAAACGGAGCGCTCGTCGCCACGCCGCAACCGCTGCAGGATTCGTCGCTGCTCACCGAGTTGGTCCAATCCCAGGCGCTGCTGATCCGGGAGCCCGGCGCCCCGGCGGCGGCGAAAGGCGACCCCTGCCGCATCCTTCAGTTGCCTTGACCAAGCCCGCACGTTCGTGACTCTGGCGCCGCGACATGGCAAAGGAGACGCGCGCTCGTCGACGCGCCACGAAAGCAGGCCTGCATGTCGATTATCGATTCCGTCCGCAAATCCCTCGTTCCGATCCATCCGGAAGGCTATGTTTTCATCGCCGGTTTCGCGGTCGCCGCTTTCCTGCTCGACTGGCTGTCGCCGACGCTCGGCTGGATCGGCTTCATCGCCACGGCCTGGTGCGCCTATTTTTTCCGCGATCCACAGCGCATCACGCCGCTTCGCGACGGGCTCGTCGTCTCGCCGGCCGATGGCGTCGTCAGCGCGGTCGGCTTCTATCTGCCGCCGGCCGAACTCGGTCTCGGGGCCGAGCCGATGCAGCGCATTTCCGTGTTCATGAGCGTTTTCGACGTGCATGTGAATCGCGCCCCGATCACCGGCCGCATCACGAAAATCGCCTATAAGCCGGGCCTGTTCCTCAGCGCCGACCTTGACAAGGCGAGCGAGGATAATGAGCGCAGCGGCATGGTCATCGACGCGCCATCCGGGCGTTTCGGCGTTGTACAGATCGCAGGCCTCGTGGCGCGCCGCATCGTTGGATTCGTCAAGGAAGGCGAACAGATCGGCGTCGGCGACCGTTTTGGCCTCATTCGTTTCGGCTCGCGCGTCGACGTCTACATGCCGTCATCGGCGCGACCCATGGTGGCGGTAGGCTCGCGGGCGATCGCCGGAGAGACCATTCTCGCCGACATGACCGCCGGCGCCGCCGCGCTCTCCTTCAAGGCGGGTTAGGTAAGGATATGGCTGATCCGTTCTTCTCCGGGCATGACGCGCAAGAGGGATCGCTGACGCCCTCGGAACGGCGTCGGCTGCGTTTCCGCAATATTCCGCTGCGCATCGTTCTGCCCAATCTCGTCACGCTGCTCGCGCTGTCGATGGGGCTGACTGCGATCCGCTATGGAATCGAAGGACGATTCGAAACGGCCGTCACCGCGATTATGGCGGCGGCGGTGCTCGACGGATTGGACGGCCGTTTGGCGCGCGCCATCAAAGGCACCTCGCGCTTCGGCGCGGAACTCGACTCGCTTTCGGATTTCGTCGATTTCGGCGTCGCGCCCGGCCTGCTGCTGTATCTGTGGACTCTGCATGAAATCAAAGGGCTCGGCTGGTTCGCCGTGCTCGTCTTCGCCATCGCCTGCGCGCTGCGTCTGGCGCGCTTCAATGTGATGATCGACGATCCGAGCAAGCCCGCCTGGCAAGCCGAATTCTTCGTCGGCATGCCAGCGCCCGCCGGCGCGGTCACGGTGCTATTGCCGCTCTACCTGCATTTTTCGGTTTTGGAGCTGCCGGCGTCCAAGGCGATGACGCCCTTCTACATCGTCTATGTGCTGGGCATCGCTTTTCTGATGGCGAGCCGCATTCCACATTTCTCAGGCAAACGCATCGGCCGCATCCCGCGCGATCTGGTCATTCCCGTGCTGTTCGGCGTCGGCGTGACGGCGCTTCTGCTCGCGATCTATCCGATGGAGCTGCTTTCCGTGCTGAGCGTCGCCTTCCTCGCCGCCATCCCGCTGAGCGTGCGGCGCTATAACAGACTGGCGAAAGCCGAGGCGGAAAAGGCGGCGCCGGCGGAGGCGCCGCAAGCGTAGCTGCTATAGTTTGGTCTTCGCGACGTAGAGGACGCCTGGCAAATTCTTGAAGTGCGCGTCGCAAGTCAGAACATCTGCGCCGTGTTCCAGCGATGTGGCGTAGACGATAGCATCTGCTGTGGCCAGACGATGTTTGGAGCATAGTTCTGCAGCCGTGAGCGCGATTTTAGTATCTAACGGCGCCACAACACAAAGTTGAGTGAAAGCGATCACCTGGTCCGCCCTTTCCTCATCTGCCTCGCGGCTCATCCATTTAAAGAGCTCGAGCTGAACGATCGTAGGAACAAGCCAGTCGTCTCGCGAGGGAATCGAAGACCCCAGCGCCTTTCCGGTGGGCGACGCGATAAGCCATTCAATCCAAGCCGAAGTATCTACGAGACGCATCAAAAACGGTCTTTGCGATCGCGGTAGTTTTCTGGTTTTGCGCCCTTCGCGATCCCTGCAAGTTGATCTCGCTCAGGCACGGGAACAAGCAGAACGCCAGATCCCTTCGGGATGAAGGCGAACTCCTGACCGGCCTTCCATTTGCGCGCTTCGCGAACCGCTTTTGGAATCGAGATCTGAAATTTTGCGGAAAGAGTGGCGGTGTCCGACATTTTCATACCGAAGTCAGATCGATGGTAGATTAGTAAGAAAATAGTGGAAGATCAGTAAAAAGCAACCTCACCGCGCCGCAAGCGGCGCCAGCGGCTGGGTCTCGATCTTCTGATTGACGGGCGGCGGCGCGGCGGCCGTTCCGCCGTTAGCGTCGATCACGGCCTGGGTGTCGGCCTCGGCCGGCCGCGGCGCCGTGAGTTGCGCGCCGATCGTACGCACCACGTCGGGCGCTTCGGCGAAGGCGCCATGGCCGACGAAGTCGGTGGAGAAGGATGAAATATCCTGCACGGCGACGCCGAGCCGATCGAGCTCCGCCCTGTCTTCAGGATTGTTCGGGTTCATCGCGCCCAGACGCGGACGGTCGCCGGCGATGCGCGACGAGAGCGACAACGCGCGATCATTATTGGCCACGAAGACCGATACATGCCGAGGATCGACGCGCGCGATCTGTTGGCGGAAAACATTGAGGTCAATGTCGGGTGCCGCGAGCATGACTTCGCCAAGCTTCCCATCGAGATCGGGATGGCCGGACTGCGCGACGCCGCGCAGCGTCTCCATCGTCAGCCACGCGCCCATCGAGTGGGCGAGCACATGGATTCGTCCAACGCCAGGCGCATGCGACAGATCGACGAGGAGCCTTTCGAGCGCGTCGCGCGAGACCGTCGCCGCTTCCTTGTCTGATTCATAGTTGAACAGTCCGCCGCGAGAATTCCAGACAAAGAGCGCAGGAACGCCGGAGAAGCGCCCGTCGGCGACGATCTGGGCCAGCCGATAGCGCGCGTCCTCGGCGCTCGTATTGAAGCCATGGACAAAAAGCAGCACGTCGCGCGAATTGCCGACGCGGCCGGAAACATGCGAGGCGATCTCGTCGCGGAACTCCTGCTCATCCATATTGCGCTTCGACAGCACCGTGAAATGCCGTCGCCGATCGGCGCCGCCGAAGCTTGGCCGTTCGACGCTTCCGGCGCGATGATTGGCCGGCACGCCAATCGACGTCAGCGAAAAATGCGCGCGGCCGTCATCCGCCGCGCCTTCCGAGCGTCGCGTCGAAGCGACGAAAACCGCGACATTCGCGGGCTCGCCCTGCGGACCAGAGACTAATGACACCGCATTGTTGACATGGCCGTCGACCATGCGCATGCCGTCCGACACGCAGCCGGCAAGCGACGCCGCGGCAAGAAGCGCGCATGAGCGCGTGAAGCTGTTCGTCCATAAATTGCGCAAGATGATTGGCTCGATCCGGCGCCTGGCCAAGACAAGGCGCGCTTCGACCTGAGGCCTCAGCCTCTCCTTCATCTCTTTTGCCCTGAGAAAGCGACCAAACCGGGGCGAGACGCCCGTCGCAACAGGGAAAAAGTCTCACAATTTCATGGATACGCGCAAATCAGTCGCACTTGCGCGAACGCAAGCCGCCTGCGCATAGTGCAAAAAAAACGATGTAAAGGGAGACCCGACGCTGCGGCGCGCCCGCCATGTCGGAAAGGCTGATGCAGATCAAGGTCTTGGGGTCGGGCGCCGGTGGCGGCTTCCCGCAATGGAACTGCAACTGCGGCAATTGCCGCGCCGTTCGCGCGGGGGCGCCGGGTTTTGCGCCACGCACGCAGTCTTCCCTGGCGGTCAGCGCTAACGGCGCCGACTGGCTTCTGCTCAACGCTTCGCCCGATCTGCGTCAGCAAATCTCGGCCGCGCCCGAGCTAGCGCCCAGCGCTGAGGATGGTCTGCGCGCCAGTCCGATAAAGGCGGTGGCGCTGACCAATGGCGACGTTGATCATGTCGCGGGTCTTCTCAACATGCGCGAAGCGCAGCCGTTCAGCCTTTACGCCGCTGGACGCGTTCTTGACGCGCTCGGCGCCAATCCGATCTTCACGATACTGCAGACGCAGTTCGTGCCACGCATTGAGCTGCGCATGGATGAGACCACCGCCGTCAAAGGCGCTGGTCTTGATCTTGGACTCGCGATCCGCGCCTTTCCGGTGCCGGGCAAGATCGCGCTCTATCTCGAAAACGCGAATGCGCCGAACTTCGGCACGAGCGCAGGCGACACGCTCGGACTGGAGATCATCGAAGCCGCTACCGGCGACTCATTTTTCTACATTCCGGGCTGCGCAAAAGTGGATGAGTCGCTCGCCGATCGTCTTCGCGGCGCCAAGCTCGTCTTCTTCGACGGCACGCTTTTTCACGAAAATGAGATGATCGAGCAAGGCCTGCTCGGCAAGACCGGTTCGCGCATGGGCCATATCAATGTGAGTGGGGTCGACGGCTCCATCGCCGCCTTCGCGCCGCTCGGGGTAGCCCGCAAAATTTACGTGCACATCAACAATTCCAATCCGCTTCTCAACGAGTTTTCGGAAGAATATGCGATCGCCCAGGCGGCTGGCTGGGAGATCGGCGAAGATGGGATGGAGGTCAAGCTGTGAACGAGATCGTAGCCATCGATTGGCGCGAGGCGGCGCCGCTTTCCCGCAAGGAATTCGAAGCCACGATCCGCACGGTCGGCGCCGAGCGCTATCACGACAAGCATGAATTTCATAAGCTGCTGCACGGCGGCAGGCTCAACAAGGTTCAGGTCGGCGCCTGGGCGCTCAACCGCTACTGTTACCAGGAGGCGGTGCCGCGCAAGGACGCGGCCTTCATGAGCCGGGTCCACGACCGCGACCTGCGCCGCGAATGGATACATCGCATCCATGATCACGACGGTCTCGGCGAGGAAGGCGGCGGCATCGAGCGCTGGCTCGTCCTGACCGACGCGCTGGGGTTTTCGCGCGATTATGTGACGTCGCGCCGTGGCGCCCTGCCCGCGACCAAATTCGCGGTCGAAGCCTATGTGCGCTTCGTGGTCGAGCAGCCGCTCACGATCGCGGTGGCGTCTTCGCTGACGGAACTCTTCGCGCCGTCAATCCATCGCGAGCGCATCGCCGGAATGCTCGAAAATTACGATTTCGTCGACGACGGCGTCATGGCCTATTTCAAGCGTCGTCTGAGCCAGGCGCCGCGCGATTCCGAATTTGCGCTGGGATTTGTGCTCGACAACGCCAAGACCCGCGCCGAGCAGGAGGCCTGCGTCGGCGCCGTGCGGTTCAAATGCGACGTCTTGTGGGCGCAGCTTGACGCATTACATCACGCTTACGTCACGCCAGCGCTGATCCCGCCCGGCGCATGGCGGCCAGGAGAAGCGAATGTCTGAGGCGCACGCCGCGCGGTTCGTGATCGGCCCCGACTCGCGTCCGGCCTTCACGCGCTATGCGCGGCTGCACGAAGACCGCGCGCGTTCGCGCACAGTCATTCTCGCGCCCGAGCGCGCCTATGAACTCGATCCGATCGGACTCATCGTGTTGCGCGCGATCGACGGCGCAACCCGCCTCTCCGATCTTTGCGAGCGGCTTGCCGAGCAATACGCCGCGCCGCTCGACATCATCGCGCGAGACGTCACGGCGCTACTGCAAGGGCTCGCCGACAAGCGGCTGCTGCGCGACGGGGCCGATCAGTTTTCGGCGCCGGCGCCTTCCGCCTTCGCCGCCACGATCGCGCCATTTGTCGGCGGACCTGCGGGGCTGCTCGCCGAACTCACCCATCGCTGTCCGCTGCAATGTCCCTATTGCTCCAATCCGCTGGAGCTCGAACGCTCGAACGTTGAGCTCACCGCCGATCAATGGGGCGAGACCTTCCGTCAGGCGGCGTCGATCGGCGCATTGCAGCTGCATCTTTCCGGCGGCGAACCCACTGCGCGACGCGATCTTGAGGAGATACTCGCGCACGCCGTCGACGCTGGACTCTATACCAATCTCGTCACCTCCGCCGTGCTGCTGACACGAGAACGATTGCAACGTCTCGCCGAGATCGGCCTCGACCATGTGCAGGTCTCGATCCAGGATGTCATTCCCGCGAGCGCCGATCGCATCTCCGGCTTCCAGGGCGGCGTCGCCAAGAAGCGCGACGTTGCGCGATGGACGCGCGAATTCGGCATGGGATTGACGATCAATGCGCCGATGCATCGGCAAAACATCGCCCATCTGCCGCAGATCATCGACTTCGCCGTCGACGTCGGTGCGCAGCGAATCGAGATTGCGCATATTCAATATTACGCCTGGGCGCAGATGAACCGCGCAGCGCTCATTCCGACGCGCGACGCCTTTATGGCAACGGTCGGACTTGTCGAAGCGGCGAAGAAGCGTCTCGCCGGCGTGCTGAATTTCGATTTCGTCATTCACGATCATTACGCGACGCGTCCGAAAGCCTGCACCGGCGGCTGGGGCCGATCGATCATTGCGGTGACGCCATCGGGCAAGGCCCTGCCCTGCCACGCCGCACAGACCTTGCCGGGATTGATCTTCGACAATGTGCGCGAGCAAACGCTTGCCGACATCTGGCGACATGGGTCGGCCTTCAACGCGTTCCGCGGCGCGGACTGGATGAAGGAGCCTTGCCGGTCGTGCGATCGCCGAGAGATCGATTTCGGCGGTTGCCGTTGTCAGGCGTTCGCCATCGTCGGAGACGCGACGGCGACCGATCCTGCCTGCCACCTTTCGCCGGATCATGCGCGCTTCGCCGCTTACGCGGAAATCGAATCGCATGCCCCCGCGCCCGACTTCATCTACCGCCGCTATGGCGGCGCCGCGGCGTCAACGGCGCGCGCCAAGGAGCCGGCGTAGCGACAGAGCGGGCGCCGCTGCATTAGCGTCGCCAATCCGCTCCCCAGGCTTGAGATCGCGCGTCGCGCTGGCGCGACGGCCACAGCCCGCAAAAAAAATCAAATCCGGTAACAAAGGAGCAACTTTCCGCTGGGCATATTAAGTCCCGTCTCGCGGAGTTAAGAATTTGTTTCGCATAAGTCGCGTAACGGAGCTTGTCGCATGAAGTCGCGGGATACGCTTGTCCGTCTGAAACGATTTCAGACCGAGGAAAAACGCCGGCGTGTTGTCCAGCTCAACGGGATGATCGCCGATTTCACGCGCATGGCCAATGAGCTTGAACGCGAAATCGGTCAGGAAGAGCGGCGCGCCAACATCAGCGACCTCAACCACTTCGCCTATCCCACCTATGCCCGCGCCGCGCGCACGCGACGCGACAATATTCTCGCGTCGATCAACGAACTGCGCGGGCAGCTCGATGAGGCCGAAGCCCAGTTCAAGGAAGCGAGCGAAGACCTCGCCAAGACGCAAAACCAGGACGCGAGGGATCGCGGCGCCGAGCGCATGATCGACGTCGTCGCCGAGCGCCGCCATGGCGAAAGGCCCGAAGCGCTGCGTCGCGCTTAGCGGCTAAACAACCGCCAGCGAAGCCTGCCTCGCGGCGCGCGCGCCCAAACGCCGACGGTTCTCCGACGAAGAGCGCTGCCGTCGCCGCCTTTGGCGAGAGACGCGGCGATTGACGCTACGTCGAAGTCAAATCTTCGAAGAAAACACGTCAGGCCGGAACGCCCCGCCTCGACGAAGGCAAGTTCGAAACGCGCCAGATCGACGATCCAAACCGGCGCCAATTCGCGCCGCGCGAGACGCCTGTCGAGAAACTCGACAAGGGCCGCCGCGTCTGCGCGGCTGCTTCCGTCTCTTGCGTGCCCGCGGATCGCCTCCGCCAGAAGCGCGTCGAATCGATCGCCTAATGCGCGCGTGGTGAGCGGCAGCGCCTTGCGCGCATAGAGCGTGCGCTTGCCGATCAGACTCCGCGCAAAGGCGTCCGTTTCACGCCGATCGAGCGACGCGAGGCGTTGCGCGTCATCGGCGCTCAGACCGAAACGCGTCGAAACGGCGATCGGCGCCTCGAAAAATTCGCGGCGCAGATCATCATCGGTGAAGAGGCGCGCCAGCAGCGCCTGCGTCCTTGCTAGCGCCATCGACTATTTTCCACGAGCGTTGCGCGCGCCCGCGCCGCTTCCTCGATCAGTTCGGAGAACGGCGGAAAATTTTCGTCGCGCTCGAGAAGGACGGCCTTGACCGGCGCGCGCGCGACGACGCGCTCGTAAAGCGTCCAAACCGCATCGCTCGTCGCGGCGTCATGGCTATCGATCAGCAGGCCGTTGCGCGCGCGTCCGCCGGCGTAGTGAATTTGCACGAGCCTGTCCCATGGCCAGCGCTCGAATTGCGCATCGAGATCGAAGCCGAAATTCATCGCGTTCACATGCATGTTGGCGACATCGCACAGCCAGCCGCATCCCGTCGCCTCAAGCGTGCGCGTCAGGAATTCAGGCTCGTCCATTTCGGCGCCCGGAACGCGCACGACGCAGCTAATGTTTTCCAGGATCAGCGGCGTCTTGATGCGGCGGCGCAGATAATCGACATTGCGCGCGACAGCGTCGATCGCCTCCCACGTGTAGGGCAGCGACGCGAGATGGCCGATGCGCACGCCGTCAGCGCGCGTGAAGCAGAGATGTTCGCTCCACCAGGGCGGATCGATGCGCTCGATCAGCGCCGCGATTTTATCGAGATAGCGTGGATCGACGCCGTCCGCGCTGCCGATCGACAGATCGAGACCATGCGCGACGAGCGGGAAGTGCGATCTTAGAAGGTCGAGTTCGTCGAGCTTCTCTCGCGTTGCGTCGAGATAGTGATCGGCGACTATCTCGAGAAAATCAATCCGGTCTCGATGAGCGAAGAGATCGGCGCGAAACTGCGGGCGATAGCCGATTCCGGAGCCGAGAGCCGGCGCGTCAATCGCCGCCACCGCTCGCTCCGCCGTCGCCACAACTGCCGCCGCAGCTCGACCCGCAATTGGAGCCCTGGCTTTGCGAGCCGCGACTGAAGGTTTCGGCGAACATCGCCTCGGTCGTGCCCTTGAGCGGCGAGAACCCATAAAGACCGATAAGAAACAGCGCCGCGCCATGGAACGCCCGCGCCTCCGGCCCCGGCGAGCCGATGTGCGCGACCGCCGCTTGCAAGCGCTCGCCATAGGCGAGTCGCATCGCTTCGAGATAGGCATGGCCGCGACGGCTCGCATGGGTTCTGGTCATCACATAGGCGAGCGCGAAAAGCGCGGCGACGGAAGCGGCGGCGAGAAAGATGAGATAGGCGAGGTTCGCTGGGCCCTTCGACCAATCGACGGCGATCTTCGCGAGCGCCATGCCGACGATGATCAGCGTTCCGCCGATCTGCGCGCGCCGGCGCCAGATTTTCACCGACTGAGGTTTGATCAGCTCCTCCGCCGCGAGTTTGGCGCGGATCGGCGCGAGCTGCTCGAGCAGCCGCCGCCTCAGGCTTCGATCTTCAAACAGCACATGCGCCTTCGGCTTCGCCTGCGCGGCTTCAAGCAGGAGCGTCTCCATCGCATTGAGCTCGCCCGGTTGCGGCTGGCTTTCGGTCGGGATCACGTGATCCTTGGGCGCGAGAGCGATAAAGCCGCGCTGCGCAAGATCATAGATCAGCGTTCGGATGACCTGATTGACGCCTCCCTGCAGAAAGGCGACTTCCATCGCATCCGGGTTTTGCGGCACGGGTGGCGGCGCGCGGCGATCGGTACGATCCGCGAGGCGGATGCAGAGATAAACGGCCGCCAGTACGATGATGACGACGAGCCCGAAGACATTGAGGAATTCCGGGCCGGGAAGATCGAGGATCGCTAAATTTTGCACGCCGCCGCCTCAGTACGTAACCACGCCTTGCGCAAGGCGTCGCGCCTGCAGCGTCGCGACCGCCAGCACCGCCATGCCGATCGCTTGATGCGCGAGCGCCAGCGCAAGATGCGGCACCCCGGCGAAAGGGGGCTCGACCAACGCCAGGGTCGCGATTCCGAGCGCGATCTGCATCAGCACATGGCCGAACAGAATCGCGGCGCCGCGCCGCGCGCGTCCTTCCGCATTTATCCACGCATCGATGAGATGCCCGAGCGCCAGGGCGAAAATCGCATAGGCGATCATGCGATGGAGGAATTGGACAGTGACCGGATTGTCGACGAGATTCGTCCAGACCGGCTCCAACCGCCACAACACGTCGGCCGGCGGGATGAAAACGCCATCCATCAGCGGCCAGGTGTTGTCGATGAGCCCCGCCCGCAGCCCGGCAACCAGACCGCCGACGAAAATCTGCAGAAAAACCACAGCGAGAATCGTCAGCGCGACCGCCTTCAATCGGCCAGCGCCCTCATGCACGATCGAGACGGCGCGCGGACCAAGGCCGCCGGCGACCCATAGACATGCGGAAAAGATCAGCGCCGCGATGAGCAGGTGAATCGCCAGGCGCTCCTGCGCCACCTCGACGCGATTGACGAGACCCGACGCCACCATCCACCAGCCGACGCCGCCCTGGAACGCGCCAAGCGCGAGAATGCCCAAGAGTTTCGGCTTCACCGAGCGCGGCAGTTGGCCTCTGGCCCAAAACCAGATGAGCGGAACGGCGAAAACGACACCGATCAGCCGCCCAAGAAGGCGATGCGCCCATTCCCAGGCGTAGATATATTTGAACCCGGCGAGGTCCATATCCGGGAACAGTTCCTTGTACTGGGGGATCTGCTTGTATTCCTCGAAGGCCTCCTGCCACTCCTGCTGCGACAGCGGCGGCAGCGCGCCGGTAACCGGCTTCCATTGCACGATGGAGAGGCCCGATTCGGTCAGCCGCGTCGCGCCGCCGACGACGACCATCAGAAAGACCAGCGCCGCGACGACCCACAGCCAGTTGCGCACCGTAATAGCGTTCGCCTCGGTGACATGATGTCTGATCGCTGGAACCGGATGGGGGAAGTGCAGCCAATCTTCCATGAGACGCCGAGGGTTTTGAGCCGGATGACGGGCGCCAGTTAAGGGATGCGGCGCCTGCTTGTCCACACCCCGCGGCAGGCTCGCGTAAGGCGGCCCGATTTTGGGCTGAAAAGAGCGCTGTGACGGATGTATGAATAGCGTGCCTTGAGTCGAGGAATCAGGTGGCCAGGACCGAAGAAGCGATGCGCACGATTGGCGAGGTGGCGGCGAGCCTCGACCTTCCTGCGCATGTTCTGCGCTTCTGGGAGACCCGCTTCAGGCAGATCAGCCCCTTAAAGCGCGCTGGCGGTCGGCGCTTCTATCGTCAGCGCGACATCGATCTCGTGATCGCGATCCGGCGTCTGCTCTACGACGAGGGCTATACGATCCGGGGCGTGCAGCGCATCCTGAAGGAAAATGGGGTGGAGGCGGTCATCGCCGGCGCCGGGCGCCGGCAAGAGAACCGGCATGGGCAGCCGCCGATGGGCGAGCCGCGCCAGCCCTTCCCGACAGGCGCAGGCGACGACGTGGAGGAAGCCCAACCCGAGCAAGAGCTTGATCCCGATGACTCCGGCGACCGGGGCGATGCGGCTGCGATCGCGGAATTCGACTCGACTTTTGCGCCACCCTTGGGTCGCGCCCAACCGCGTCAGCTGGCCGAGCGGGAAGCGCGCCTGCTACGCGAGGCGCTCGCCGAACTGCAGGAATGCAAACGCCTGCTCAGGCTGACCAAACACTAGCCGCCGGCGTTGCCAGCGCCGCCCCGCCTCTCTATAACGGCGCCAGTCGGAGTGTAGCGCAGCCCGGTTAGCGCACTTGTCTGGGGGACAAGGGGTCGTGGGTTCGAATCCCGCCACTCCGACCAGTAATATCAATAAGCTATCAAATTGACCATTATTGCGCCGGGCGTCTTCAGCTACACGCGCTCGCCTACAACCTCGGCAAATTCCTGCGCACCCTGCCGACGCCGGGGCCGATTAAAGATTGGTCGCTGACAACGCTGAAGTAAAAACTGATCAAGGTCGGCGCGAAGGTCGTCACTCACGCCCGCTACGTCCTGTTCCTGATGGTCGAGGTCGCTATTTCCAAGAACGCGTTCTCTGACATCCTGCGGATGATCGCGGAACTGCGACCGCCGCCGGCCGCGTCAACGGCGTAGCGCGTTCGGTTGTCGCGGTTCTAATGAAACGACGGGAGAGGCGCGTCTCGATGACGGGAAATTCAGAGTCTGCGCCGAACGCCAACCCGCGTCGGTTTGCGGACAACGCAGACAGCACGAGGCGTCGGCGTCTGCTTGTCAAAATTCGGAAGGCAGGGCAGACTTGCCCTTGGCGCCGGCACCATACCGCGAGTGTCCGCTTAAGGAAATGATAAGGGCGGAGAAATGAAAACAGAAACCTTCGTTGCGCGCCAAATCAAAGCTCTATCAATAGCTTTAATCGCGGTGTGTTTGAGTCTTCTTACCACGGGGGGCGCATATGCCTACCAGCAAAAGTTTGTGATTAAGACCGCATTTCTGCACAAAGCCATCATTGTAGCTTTGGAATCTAATGTTGGCGGGGAGGCGCAAATACAGAAGATGACGCTAAACAATGGTACACCACTGTGTTCACAGAGGGCGGATGGCAGTTGGTTGGTTTTACCCAGAGGCACTTGCATCTTTACAACCGTTAATAATATCCATGCTGGTTGGCGTATGTGTGCAGATTCCGTTCCGGCATTATTCCAAGGGGCGTCAAGCAGTTCTAGTTTGAATTGTTGGGATGGTAAACACACTAGAATAGAAGTATCAGAAGCAAGTCCCGGCACTAATCTAGATATCAGCGTTATCCCATCTGGTAATAATGCAGGCGTTTTTTGCAACGACCCACAATGGGGAGGATGCTCATACAATAATGCTGACAAGACCGTCTATGTCGCGAGCATGGGTGGTAATATTTGGTGTAGTCAATTGAAACCTAGTCAACCTGAGGCGGCACAATGTAATGGGACTATAACAAGTCAAAGTTACTGCTCAGGCTCAGGCCTGAAAGCTGCATACAATATTGGAGTTACCGCATCGTGTCATACAAATACAAATAACTATAATAAAGTTATCACACTTACTTGCACTGGTTCGCCGACACTAGGGGCCGCCGGTTATCCAAGCAATTGTGGATTCAAAACTTTAACAAATCAATTAAACAACTGCATAGGAGACGGGGGAACGAACTGCTATCAAGCTTTTTTCTCCGATGTCTCAAGGCAGTCCAAGCAGCCCCACTCAGAATGGTCAATATTATTGTGGGTTTACCAACCTTCAACAGCCTGACATCACTTGCTCGAGCCAATCAACGCCAATAGGAATTATATTCTGGGATCCGAATGGTTAGGCTCAGGACCTAATAACTTTATTTGGGACGCGATTCAAAGTCTCCGAAGCGGAGGAGGCTTTACCCAACATTCGCCGGATGACGCACGATTTTCTTGTACGGGTCTGACGATTGATGCATAATTTTCGCTGCAGCGTCACAGCGCTCCGACACTCCGCTTCGTCCGTTCAGGGTGAACCGCTTTTCGTTTGACGCTCACCCCGCCGCCTGAAGCTGCGCCAGCGCCTTCTTCGCCAATGACGCGCCTCTGCGCGAATATTTCAGCAAGTGCGTCCCATAGGCGACCTTGCGCGCGCGGCGCAGATAGCCGATCGCCTTTTTGACATGGGCGTTGGCCTGCGCCTTTTGCGCCATCACGGCATGATCGATGGCATTGTCGATATGCTGGACAAAGGACGAGCTGTGCGCCGGCTCTTCGCCATAGGGAATCGCCTTGTTAATCTCGGCTATGGCTTCGGCGATATGATCCTCGGCGCGCGCGGCGCCAGGAATGGCAAGCGCAACGATCGCGGAACCAATCGAAGCGCGCAGGAACTCGCGTCTGTCCATGATGCTCTCCTATCAATCGTGCGAAAATGCCGGGTGGGATTTTCTCAAACAGGGTTGACCGACATTATCTAGCGCTTGGTCGCGAGGGTGAAAGGGCTGGAGCGGCGCTGAGAGCGTGCATGACGCCGTTCGGCGCTTGGACCGGGACCTGAGCCGTCGGCGGGCGACGACAAGAAGTAAGTCGAATTGCCGCGCGGCGCGGCTGCTCTAAATGGCATGTCGCTGGGAGGTTGAATGCGTGAGGCGTCGAATGTCGCCCCAGCGAGACTTTGGTCGGGTAGCAGAGACGTTGCTGATCGTCCTGATTCTGGCGACGGTCAACGGTGCCCTGTTCAGCGTCATCTACCGGATGGTGCGATAGAAAAAATGACGCTTGGTCGCGAAGTGAATCGTAGCAGTCTCATGGCGCATGCCGCCGGAAGATGAAGCGCGGGCGCTATCGCGTGTACCAGACGTAGACGATGGAAAACGCCAAAGCCAGCGCAAAGCCGATCATCATATTACGCATAAAGCCGCCGCCGAATTCATCCATTTCGCTTCTCCAACTCTCCACGCCGCAACGAACATTTTGGCGGAAGCCTGGGGAACTCGCAACAGCGCCGCCTGCGCCCAAACATTTCGTCTTGCCACAATCATGAGTATATTCATGTTTGGTCGCAATTCTTTTTCCCCCGCGCCCCTTGCTCCAGCCGTCCAAGGAAGGATGCCGCGATGAAAGTTGATCTCGGCGCGCTCTCCGTCGTTCTCAACCAGAGCGCGGAGACGCCGGGGCCGCTCGCCGGCGCGACTTTCGTCGTCAAGGAAAACATCGACGTCGCGGGTCACGTCTCGACCAACGGCCATCCGACATGGGCGAAGACGCATGCCGCCGCCGAGCGTGATGCGCCTGTCGTCGATCGCTTGATCGGCGCGGGCGCGCGTCTCGTCGGCAAGACCAATATGGACGAGATGGCCTATAGTCTCCTAGGCGCCAATCCGCATTACGGCACGCCGATCAATCCGGCCGCGCAGGACCGGCATCCTGGCGGCTCATCGTCAGGCTCAGCGGTCGCCGTCGCCGCCGGCCTCGTCAATTTCGCCATCGGCACCGACACCGCCGGCTCCTGCCGCGCCCCCGCCGCCTTTTGCGGAATCTTGGGCTTCCGCGCTTCGCACGGCGCCGTATCGATGGAGGGAATCATTCCGCTCGCGCCGTCCTTCGATGCGATCGGCTGGTTCGCTCGCGACATCGACGCCATGGCGTCGGTCGGCGACGCCTTGTTGCCGGCGGACGCGAAGAACGTCGAAGTTGGAGAAGCGGTGCTGCTGACCGACGCCTTCTTAGGAGTGGAAATGGATTTCGCCTCGGCGGCGGCGCAGCCGATCGACTCCTTGAAGGCGTTCGGCCCATGGCGCGAAGCGACGCTCGGCGAGGATTTCTTCAAGGCGGCGCTCGGGCATTTTCGCAACATGCAGGCCTTCGAGGCCTGGGCGTCGGACGGCCCTTGGATCACGGCAAACCGCCCCGCCTTCGGCAAAGGCGTCGAAGAACGTTTCGCCTATGCGGCCAAAGTCACCGCCGACCAAAAGGCAGCCGCCCAAGCTTTCCGCGACCAAGAGCGGCCAAAGATTGACGCGGTACTTGGCGCGCGTGGCTTCATCGTCATGCCGACGACGCCGTTTCGGTCGCCGCTGCTGACCGAAAGCGAAGAGGCGCTTGACGCGAAGCGCTATCAGATGATGCGTCTCTTTCTCATCGCCAGCTTTTTCGGCCTGCCGCAGATCAGCATTCCGCTGCCAACGAGCGACGCGCCGGTTGCGCTTTCCTTCGTCGGCCGACATGGCGCCGATCGCGCATTGATCGCCTTCGCCCAGCGCTTCTGCGCGCAGATGAAGAAGTCGCTCTAATTTCGGTTTGACGCTCGCGCTTACTATCGGTCGTCATTGCGATGAGCGCAGCGACGAAACAATCCAGAAAGTCGCGGGCGCATTCGGGATCGCTACGCCTGCGGCTCGCAATGACGAATTCGACAAGGGCGCTTGCTCAACCGCTCGGCCGAGGTCCGTGGCCGAGCAGATCCTTGATCCGGCCCGTCAACCGCTCGCGCACGTCGCGATAGGCGTCGAGTATCGCTTCGCGCGATCCCTGCGCGGCGGTCGCGTCCGGCGTTGGCCAATAGACGACGTCGACGGCCATGGTGCGGGTGAACTCCAGCGCCTTGTGATGCGCCTCGGGCGACAGCGTCACGATCAGATCGAAATTGGAATCTTCGAGATCTTCGAACATGTGCGGCTTGTGGGCTGAAATGTCGACGCCGATTTCCTCCATCGCCGCAATCGCGAAAAGGTCCGGCGCGCCGCGCTTCAGTCCCGCCGAAGCGAAATAGATTTCGCGGCCGAAGTAGTGTCTTGCGATCGCCTCGGCCATGGGCGATCGAACAGTGTTCAGCGTGCAGGCGAAAAGGATCGACTGGGGTCGCGTCACGTCGCTAACGCACTTTCATCGCCGACTCGTGGCCGACTGCCGGTCCCGTTCAATAAATGCTGCAAGCTCTTTCGTTTGATCGGTGAACAATTGCAGCGCGCCGATGTCGAGCGGCTCATTCAACCGCTGCATCAGCAGCAGGTCGCCGCCTTCGGAGAAGGCCGGCGCCAGACCGCAAAAGAAAAATCCCGAGGCGCGCGCGCATTCCACTAGAAGCGGCAGGCCCGGATCGCCGATATGCGCGGAAAGCTGCACGGCGCGCGCGCCCAGGCTGTCGACGTCGCTGATCGCCTGAGCGAGTTCGATGCCAGCGTTCGATCCGATCGTCTCGAAGCGAATTCTGCCGTAACCGCCGTCGTTGACGGTGATGCCGGTCGTCGATCGCGTCTCCTCCGGCCTCTTGCCGTCGCGTCGGGAGACGCCGACGCCGAGGCGGTCGTACGTCGCCGAAATGACGTCGAAATAGTCTTGCGGCGCGCCGATCTCGCATGCGTGCGAGGACTGCAGGAAGCGGAACGTCAGCAGAAAGCTCTGGCGTTGCCCAGCCGTCGGCACGGGCAGGTCTTTCGAATGCAGCGTCTCGGGCGCCGCGCCAAGCAGGATGGCGGTCGTCGGCATGCCGGCGCGCTCGTCGTTGCGCTGCGAGAATGTGTGAGTCGTAACGGGCTCGGCGTAGATTCCAACGAGCCCGAGTCGTTGAGCCTCTTCGGTTAGCCGTTCGGTCATGCGTTCCAGAAGATGACGTCCGCGGTACGAGGGCAGCACGACCGCTTCGCCGCGTTCAGCGATCGCTGCGCCAGGATCGCGCTCCAGCGCAACATGTCCGATCACTTCGCCCCGCGCGTCGCGGGTGACCATCGGGATCAACTCTCCGCGCTCGACTTTTCGCCAGTAGCGGTGCGGCGAGAAGACTTCGCGATGAATGTAGTTGTGTCCGTAGACGGCGAGGAAACAGCGCGCGATCGCCGCCGAGTCGCTCTGCCGAGGCGCGTCGATCTCGACCGCTTCCGTCGGCGCCGCGGCTTCGGCGACAGGCTCCTCTATGCCGGCCGCTTCGCGAGAGGTCTCGATGCTGCGATGGAGCGCGATCTCCCAGCCGTCGACGCCTCGCTCCCGATAGGACAGGCCGGCGTCCCGCCGCAGATGCGCGCCGAGCGATGGAAGGACTAACGAAAATCGGGAATGGCCGCTGAGCAAAATCCGCGCGCGAACTTCGCCTTTGGATGACGACAGAAGGATAGAAGCGCGTTCCGGACCTGTGCTCGACTGGCAAAGCAAGCGCCAAATTTGTTCGGTGTCGCCGGCGATCAGGCTCGCGGTCATCGCCGGAACCCCTTCGACGAGGGACGCCTCGCGCACGAAGGCGCGAAGCAGTTCGCCGCCTTCCGCTTCCATCGACAGCCGCAGCTCGGCGAAGTGATCTAAATGACCTTTTCCCATCCGAAGCATTCCAGTGCAACACAATCGAGCGCCGCGACGAGTGACTCTGCAGCATTGGCTGCCAAGCGTTGATGTCACCCTTTCCAGTGCAGCGCCGTGATCAGCGTGAAGATGCGGCGCGCCGTGTCCTGATCCGTGTCGATCTTGCCTTTCAGGCGTTCGAGGAGCAGCTGCGCGCCTTCGTTATGGAGGCCGCGGCGGCCCATGTCGATCGCTTCGATCCTGCTCGGCGTCGCATGACGGATCGCCGCATAATAGTTTTCGCAGATCATGAAGTAATCTTTGAGAATGCGTCTGAAAGGCGTCAGCGAGAGTATATGGGTGATGAGACAGGCGCCTTCCGCGTCGCAAATTCTAAAAACGAGTTTCGCGTCGGCGAGCGATATAAGCAGCGCGTAAGGCCCGCCGTCATGGCCGACCAGCGAGAAACTGTTTTCCTCGATCAGATCGTAAATCGCGATGGCGCGCTCATGCTCCTGATCCGCGGAGCCGCGGCCGATCGAATTTTCATCGAGGGTGACGGAAATCAGACGCTTCGACTCGCTTGATTCCACGCCTCACGCCCCAAGCTGATTGAGGCGGATCGACACCGAACGCGCATGGGCCTGCAAGCCTTCGGCCTCGCCGAGCGTCACCGCGGCGGCGCCGATGGCGCGCAGTGAGTCCGCGTCGCATTTTAGGATCGACGTGCGCTTGACGAAGTCGAGCACGCTGAGGCCCGAAGAAAAACGCGCCGAACGCGCCGTCGGCAGCACATGATTCGAGCCGCCGACATAATCGCCGACGGCCTCAGGCGTGTAAGCGCCGATAAAGATCGCGCCGGCGTTCGAGACGCGCGCGGCGAGTTCTTCAGCATCCTCGCTGATGATTTCGAGATGTTCGGCGGCGATGCGGTCGGCGAGCGGAATGGCGTCGGCGAGCCGCTTCACGACGATCGTCGCGCCATAGTCACGCCATGAGGCGCCAGCGATTTCCTTGCGCGACAGCGTCGAAAGATGCCGCTCCACCGCGGCGACTACCGCGTCGGCAAGCTCGGCGTCGTCGGTGATGAGAATCGATTGCGCGGATTCGTCATGCTCCGCCTGCGCCAGCAGATCGGCTGCGATCCAATCGGGATTGGCGGAGGCGTCGGCAAGGATCAGCACTTCGGACGGCCCGGCGATCATGTCGATGCCGACCTGGCCGAATACCCGGCGCTTGGCCGCCGCCACATAGGCGTTGCCCGGTCCGACGATCTTGACGACGGGCGCTATCGTCTTCGTGCCATAGGCCAAAGCCGCCACCGCCTGCGCGCCGCCGACGCGGTAAATCTCGTCAATCCCCGAGCGCTTCGCGGCGGCGAGCACCAGCGGCTCGACATGGCCGCCGGGCGTCGGAACGACCATGACGATGCGCTTCACGCCGGCGACCTTCGCCGGCACGACATTCATCAGCACGGAAGACGGATAGGCGGCGGTGCCGCCGGGGACATAAAGCCCCACGGAATCGAGCGGCGTCCAGCGCCAGCCGAGTTCGACGCCGGCGGCGTCGCGAAAGCGTAGGTCTTGCGGCCTCTGCCGCTCGTGAAAAGCGCTGATGCGCGCCAGCGCCAGATCGAGCGCCGCAAGCTGCTCGGGGAAACATTTGGCCTCCGCCGCTGCGACTTCTTCGCGCGAGACGACGATGCCGGTTTCTTCGAGGTCGATGCGGTCAAAGCGCTTGGAATAGTCGACGAGCGCCGCGTCGCCGCGCGCGACGACATCCTCGATGATTCCGCGCACGGTGTCGTCGACATCCTGCGACGCCTCGCGCTTCATGGCGAGCAGCGACACGAAACGCTGTTCGAAATCGGGCGCCGCGGCGTCCAAACGCAGGGTCATGATCCTCTCCAGCCGGAAGTCCGGCTGTCATGGCCCTCGGGGAGCGCCCTCGTCAAGTTCGCCGCTGAGATCATGGGCCGGCCGGGCGCCCACCTTCCAGCGTGGGCCCACGTCGCAAAGCTGCGCCTCGACGCATTCGACATCGAGCGCGATCGAGGCGCCGCCGGCGAAATAGAGCCGAACGACGCCGGACGGCGGCTCGGCGCCGGGCTCGAAAGTGACGGCGAGCAGTTCGAGAATGGCGTCCGGCCGGTCGCGAGAGACGCGCTGGCAGCGCACGCGCTGCACGCCTTCGAAATGCAGGCCGCAGCGGCAGCGCTCCAGACGCCCGTCAAGCTCGGCGGCCCAGTCGAAGCGCGACCCGACCATAGCAAACCGGCGCTTGTCGGGAAGAAAGGCGATGTCGCCGACGCGAATGAGCGCATCCTGCAGATGCGCCGAAAGCAGCGAAAGATCGTCGCTGTCGAGCGCATGCAGGCGCAACGCATGCGCACAAGGCCGGCTGGGCGGTTCCATGTCCTCTCCTCCTTCGCCCGATATGGCGAAGGACGTGGGTGGACGCAAGCCTGTGCCGGCGAGAGAAGCGTATCCTCACCCTCCCCTTTGAGGGGGAGGGTCGCATTACGTAGCAATGCGGGGTGGGGTGACCGCCGGAATCAATCCATCAGAAGAGGCGCAGCGGACGGCGCTGTCAAACGACAATGATTGCGATGTTGCTCCACCCCACCCCGGCGCTTCGCGCCGACCCTCCCCCTCAAGGGGAGGGTATACGATCAATCCTGAAACGGATTATGCACCAAGATCGTGTCGGCGCGTTCGGGGCTGGTCGAAAGCAGCGCCACCGGCGCCTCGATCAGCTCCTCGACGCGGCGGACATATTTGATCGCCTGCGCCGGCAGATGCGCCCAGGAGCGCGCGCCGCTGGTCGATTCCTTCCAGCCGGGGAAACTCTCATAGACCGGCTGCACCCGTGCCTGGGCCGCCTGCGACGCCGGCAGCCGCTCGATGCGCTTGTCGTCGAGCATGTAATGGGTGCAGATTTTGATCTCGTCGAACCCGTCGAGAATGTCGAGCTTGGTCAGCGCGACGCCGTTGATGCCGGAGGTCTTCACCGCCTGCCGCGTCAGCACGGCATCGAACCAGCCGCAGCGGCGCCGGCGCCCGGTGTTAGTGCCGAATTCGCGGCCGCGGTCGCCGATCAGTTCGCCGATCGAATCGTGAAGCTCGGTCGGGAACGGGCCGCCGCCGACGCGCGTCGTATAGGCCTTGGCGATGCCGAGCACATAGCCGATGGCGCCCGGGCCGAGCCCCGAACCGCTCGCTGCCGACGCCGCCACCGTATTGGACGAGGTCACGTAAGGGTAGGTGCCATGGTCGACGTCGAGCAGCACGCCCTGCGCGCCCTCGAAGAGGATGCGCTTGCCGGCGCGGCGGTTGTCGTCGAGCAGCTCCCACACCGCATCCATGAAGGGCAGAATGCGCGGCGCGACGGAGAGCAGTTCCTCGCGCAAGGCGCCTGCGTCGACTTCGGGCAGGCCGAGGCCCCGCCGCAGCGGATCGTGGTGCGCCAGCACGCGCATGATTTTGTCGTCGAGCCGGTCGGGCTCAGCGAGATCCATGAGGCGAATCGAACGGCGCCCGACCTTGTCCTCATAGGCGGGGCCGATTCCGCGCTTGGTGGTGCCGATCTTGGCGCCGCCGCCTGCGTCCTCGCGGTGCGCATCGAGTTCGCGATGCAGCGAGAGGATCAGCGGCGCGTTTTCCGCAATCTTGAGATTCATCGGCGAAATCTCGACGCCCTGCGCCCGCAGCCGGTCGATCTCGCCGACAAGAAAATGCGGATCGACGACGACGCCGTTGCCGATGACCGAAAGCTTGCCCGGCCGCACGATTCCGGAAGGCAGCAGCGCGAGCTTATAGGTCACGCCGTCGATGACGAGCGTGTGCCCGGCGTTATGTCCACCCTGGAAGCGCACGACGATGTCAGCTTCGAGCGACAGCCAGTCGACGATTTTTCCCTTGCCCTCGTCGCCCCATTGGGCGCCGACCACCGCCACATTCGCCATGGCCGAGTCTCGATCTCCAAAAAGAAAAAGCCCCGGCGGTAACGCCGGGGCTCGTTACCGAAGGGGTTTAGCGCATGCGGAAAGCACGGTAAAGGCCCGGCCGGCGCCTCTGCGCTTGGAATCCAAGGCAGGATCAAGGCGATTCCGCCTCGCGCTCATCGATTTCAATCCGCGCCGAGGCTTCCGTTCCAGGCTGCAACACAAGCTCGGGATTTTCCGCCTCAATGACAATATCGGCTGTCGCGCCGTCTTGCGGCGACGCAGGCCGGCGCACCTCAACCACTTTGCCGACGAAGGTCCGGTCAGGCGCGGCCGCGCCCGTGAGCAGCGCCTTCGCGCCCGGCGTTATGGCGAGAGCGCCCTCGCCCGCCGCCTTGGCGCGAAGGCGAACAGTCTCGGCGTCCGCGATAACGAATAACGGCGCGCCGGCTTCGATGCGCGCGCCAACAGCAGCCATCCGCTGGACGATAAATCCCGCAACGGGCGCTCTAAGCTCGGCGCCGGTTCGACCCGCCTCCGCCTTCGTCACCACCTCTCGGCGCTGCGCGACTTCCGCTTCGGCGCGCTCGACTTGCGCTTGCGCGCGCGCCAGAGCGTGTCTCGCATGAGCTCGCGCCCTGCGGATCGCAGCGCGACGTCCCGAACGCGCCTCCAGTCTTTGGACGATTGCCTTAGCCCTCGCCTGGGCGCTCTTGCGCAGCGCCAGGCGCCGCTCAGCGGCCGCCAGCGTGGGCTTCTCTCGGGCCAGCGCATCATCGAAGGCGCGCGGATCGAGCGTCGCGCAGGTTTCGCCCTTTTCCACTCTAGCGCCGACGTTGCAAGACAGCGTCGCGATCTCGCCTGCCATGGAAGCCGTGATCGGCGTCCGCGAGACCGGTGCGATCACGCCGCTGACGACGATCGTTCGGGCGGCCGGCCCGTGCGCGATTAGTGCTTCCTCGCGGGTGAGACTGGCGCGCGTGTGAAGATAGAACGCGCCGCTTGCGACGACGAGAAGCAGTCCCAGAAGACCGGCGAAGACGGGTCGAACCCAGTCGCCAGGAGCGACGACGGCCGCCCCGCCGGGGGCGCGCGCGGCGGCGTCACGGGCCGCAGGAGCCTTCGCGGGCGAGTGGAAAATGGCCTTCTCGATCTCGACGAGCAGGAACAATACGACGCCCGCGCCCGCGATATGCGCCCATATCGCCGGGTCGAGCGGCGTGGTGTCGAACAGCGCCTGCATAAACGGCAGGTAGGTGAACATCGCCTGCAGCACGACGACGATGGCGACGGAAATCAGCACCGCGCGGCTGCCGAACAGGCCCTTCATCGAGAGCGACGACTCGGAAAGAAAACGCGCGTTGAACAAATAGGCGATTTCGCAAGCGACGAGCGTGTTGACCGCGACCGTTCGCGCGCTGTCGAGGCCCATGCCGCGCGCCTTTTCCAATTCGTAGAGACCAAACGTCGCAATCAGCATCAGCAATGAAACGAAAACGATGCGCCAAATGAAATAGCGGGACAGGATCGGCTCGCTCGACGCACGCGGGGGGCGCAGCATGACGCCCTTGGTCGGAGGCTCAAACGCAAGCGCCAGGCCGAGCGTGACGGCGGTGATCAGATTGACCCAGAGAATCTGCACCGGCGTCACCGGCAAGGCCTCGCCCATGGCGATCGCGGCGATAATTGTAAGGCCCTCGCCGCCATTCGTCGGCAAGATATAGAGGATCGTCTTCTTCAGATTCTCGTAAACGACGCGGCCCTCGTGCACCGCATGCACGATCGACGCGAAATTGTCGTCGGCGAGCACCATTTCCGCGGCCTCCTTGGCCGCCTCGGTACCCTTGACGCCCATGGCGATGCCGATGTCGGCGCGCTTTAAGGCAGGCGCATCGTTGACGCCGTCGCCGGTCATCGCGACGATTTCGCCGCGCTCTTGCAACGCCTGAACGAGTCGCAGCTTATGTTCGGGACTGGTGCGCGCAAACACGGTCGTGGCGATCGCCGCCTCGCCGAGTTCCTCGTCGCCCATGGCGTCGAGTTCGCGTCCGGTGAGCACCAAGTCCGGTCGTTCCAAGCCGAGTTCGCGGGCGATGGCCGCCGCCGTCGCGGCGTGATCGCCAGTGATCATTTTGACCGACATGCCGGCTGACGCGCACTGGCGGATTGCATCGACGGCCTCGGGCCGCGGCGGATCGATCAGGCCAATGAGTCCGACAAACACAAGCCCGGTCTCTACGTCGGCGAAAGCGAGCTGCTGCCGCCCCTCCTCGGCTGGCTTGCAGGCGACCGCCAAAACCCTCTGGCCGCGTGCGGCCATTTCATCGATGCGCGCAAGCCAGCGCGCGCAGTCACGCGGGCGCGGCTCTTCTCGCACGCCCTGTTCCCAAGAGCACATTTCGAGCAGCCGCTCCGGCGCGCCCTTGACGAAAATATAGCCGACGCCTTCATGGTCGTGATGCAGCGTCGCCATGAATTTATGCTGCGACTCGAAGGGGATCTCATCCGTGCGCGGCAGCTCGAGCGCCAGCTCTTTCAGGTTGACGCCGCCTTTGACGGCGGCGGCGAGCAAAGCGCCTTCGGTGGGATCGCCCTCGACGCTCCAAATGCCGTCCTTCTCGCGCAGCATGGCGTCGTTGCAGAGCGCGAGGGGCCGCAACGCGGCGGTTAGGTGAACGTCTTCGCGCAGGACAACGTCCTTGCCGTCGCGCAAGAAACCGCCATGCGGATCATAGCCAGATCCGGTCGTTTCATAGACCCCGCCGGAGGTGACGATCGAGCGTACGATCAACTCATTGAGCGTCAGCGTGCCGGTCTTGTCTGAGCAGATCGTGCTCACCGCGCCGAGTGTCTCGACCGCCGGCAATTGGCGGATGATCGCCTTGCGCCGCGCCATGCGCTCCACGCCGATCGCCAGCGTGATGGTGATGATCGCCGGCAGGCCTTCCGGGATCGCCGACACGGCCAATCCGACCGCCGCCATGAACATTTCGCCGGCGTCGAATCCCCATACCAGCGCGCCAAACGCGAAGACGGCGGCGCATATGACGAGAATGACGACGGTGAGCCAGCGCGCGAATTCGTCCATGCGCTGCAACAGAGGGGTGGAGAGCGTTTCCACCTCGGACAGCATGGCGTTGATGCGCCCGATCTCGGTCGCCGCGCCCGTGGCGATAACGACGCCTGAACCCTGCCCGTAAGTCACGACGGTTCCCGAATAGGCCATCGAGGCGCGATCGCCGAGCGCCGCATCCGCCGCGACCGGCGCCGGGTCCTTATCGACCGGCAGCGACTCTCCGGTCAGCGCCGACTCCTGCACTTTCAGAGATTTGACCCGGATCAAACGGAGGTCCGCCGGAATCCTGTCGCCGGATTGGACATGGACGATGTCGCCAGGCGCGACGTCGCTCGCGTCGATGACGACGCGCCGCCCGTCGCGGAGGACGGTGGCTTGCGCAGAGAGCATGTTACGGACGGCCTCCATCGCCCGTTCCGCTTTGCCCTCCTGAATGAACCCGATGATGGCGTTGATGACGACGACCGCGACGATGACGGCGGTGTCGATCCAGTGCTGCATCAGCGCCGTGACCACGGCCGACGCGAGCAGCACATAGATCAACACATTATGAAATTGCAGCGCGAGGCGGATCACGGCGCTGCGCCGCCTGCCGGCCGGGAGGCGATTGGGTCCATGGAGCGCGAGTCGCCTTTCGGCCTCGGCCTGGCTCAACCCCGGTCGGGAGGCGTCGAGCCGCTCGAGCGCCGCATCAGCGCCAATCGCCCAATATGGATGTGCTTCAGCCGAAGGGTGCACGCATGGCCTCCTCTGCCGGACGGCTGCCGCCGGCCGCGACAAGCAAAGCGGCTCCGGAGTTGAGGAGCCGCTGCAACTTCATATTATGGTTCGTCTGGAAGTGTTTGGCAGCGCTTTAAGGCGCGATCGCGCCAGTTAGATGCACTGCATTCAAGCATAATCGCGCAAAAAGCCGATGACGCGATAGAACTCAAAATCGCGGGCGCGCTTCGAGTGAGAAACCGGCTACCGCTTTTTCACGAGCCGCGCGCTATGCCGCGTCGTCCGTTACCGAGAGGAGGCATCCGTCGCCGACCGTCTCGCCGGTCTCCTTCAGGCCGATCCATCGGTCGACCGCCTTCGGGTCGAAGCCAGCCTCGCAATGGTCGCCGATGCGCATTAGCGGACGACGAATGAGCAGCGGGTCGAGGATCATCATCACCAATGCTTGCTGCGGCGTGACCTTTTCCGGGTCGACCTCGCCGGACTTGATGCGCGGCGAAGAGGCGTTGAACCATTCCGGCAGGGGTTTGGCGGCGAAATAGGGACGCAGGCTCGACGCGCTCCAGGACTCGGTTAGAAGGTTCCGCGCCTCTACCTCATGTCCAGAGGCGCGAAGCAGCGCCTTCTGCCGCGCATTGCCGGCACAGCCGGGCTTCTCATAGAAAATCACGTGAGCCATCCGCGACCCTCACATTGCCCCAGGCGCCGATAAGAGCCTAGCGCGAAATTGTGCAGCGCGATATGGCCTTAATCGAGGAAATTACGGGCAGTTCAAGGGTTCTGCGCCATTTTTGCGAGCAGATGCGGTTTAGCGCGAGAGTCCCCAAAGGATGTTTACTCGGGCCGAGAGACGCCGGATTCCGGGACGCAGCGGAATTTCCGCGGCGCTGCGAGCAGGTCCGGCCTTAGCTGCGAAAGCGCGTGGACGCATATCGCCCTCCTCTATCGGACGAATTTCCAGCACCCGCGACAGCCGCAGTCCAGCGGCTTCAGCATAGATTTTCGCTTGACGTTCGGCGTCCTTGACCGCTTCGCGCCGCAATGCGTCGAGCTTCTGCTCGGGATGCGCGACCTCGAAATCGACGCCTTCGAAACTGTTGACCCCTTTGTCGATCAAGCTTCCAGCGATTTCGCCGGCCTTCCCGACTGGCGTCACCCGCACTTGGAAATCGTTTCTGGCGCGGAACAATTTCGGCGGCGTCTTGAGCTTGCCGGTCTTGGGGTCCCGCTCTTCCGAGGTCGCCGGCGCGAGCGTCACGCCCAGCGTCTCGACTTCGGCGTCGGGAACGCTGAGCGCTTTAAGCTCCGCGAGCACGGCCTCGACCGCGCGCGCATTCTCCGTTGCAGCATCCGCGGCGGTCGGCCGTTCGGTGACGACGCCGAAGCGCAGAATCGCCAGGTCCGGCGCTACGTCCTCATAAGCCTCGCCAATCACGGAGAGATTTGGGACGCCGTCCTTTAGCGTGTCGGCATGGCCGGCCGCCGCGAACAGCGCCAGGCCAAGCGAAAGTGCGAACAGCGATCGAATCATGGCATATCCTTAACCAAAGCTGAGCACCAATGAGCCTATCAAGGCCGCAAAACCGCCCGCTAGCTGCGCTACTCCAAACAGCATACAGAAGCCCGGCCCGATCGTCGCCACGCGTACTCTTGAAAAAGCCTCATGCCCACGCTGTATCATCATCCGCTCTGTCCACATTCCCGATTTGTCCGGCTCATCCTGTCCGAATACGGAATTGACGCCACGCTCATCGAAGAGCGCGCAAGCGATCGCCGCCCCGAATTTCTCGCGCTTGACCCTGCCGGCCGCACGCCGGTCTTTGTCGACGGCGACGGGACCGTCGTTCCTGGCGCCGGTCTCATCGCCGAATATATCGATGAGATTTATGGTCCCGAACGTGGCGCGCAACGGCTGCTGCCGCAGGAAATGTCCGCGCGTATCGAAACGCGCCGCCTCGTCGACTGGTTCAACGTCAAATTTTACGACGAAGTCACCAACTGGTTGATGACGGAGAAAGTCTATAAGCGCTTCGCGCCGCAGGGCGGCGCGCCGGATATGGACGTGCTGCGCGTGGCCCGCGCCAATATCCGCCACCATATGCGCTACATCGGCTATCTCACCAATGCGCGAAACTGGCTCGCGGGCGATCGATTGACCTACGCCGATTTCGCCGCGGCCGCGCATATTTCCTGCGCCGACTATCTTGGCGACGCGCCGTGGGAGGAGGATGAGGCTGCGAAGCACTGGTATCAGCGCATCAAGTCGCGACCTGCGTTTCGTCCGCTGTTGGCCTATCGGGCGCCAGGGCTCACGCCCGGACGCTTTTATGCGGAGCTGGACTTTTAGCTGTAACCTAAGTCGATCCGACGGCTGGGGCGGAGCCATCGTTTGTCATGCGGCTGAGCTTGACAAGAGTTTAGTTGACACAGGCAAGTGTAGTCCATCAAGGACAGTCCTATGAGCACGCCCGACGAGCGGGAAAGCGAAAAGGTCAAATCCACGCAAGAATGCGATCCGTCGCAGGGACTGCAACAGCGCATTCGGCAGCAGGAAATATTGGCGGAGCTTGGCGTTTCCGCTCTTCAGGGCGCTTCGCTCGATCAGTTGCTGAACGACACCGTACAGCTGACGGCGCAAGGGCTGGATGCTGAATTCTGCAAAGTCTTGGAGCTTCTTCCCGCCGAGAACAGTTTTATCGTGCGCGCCGGCGTCGGCTGGAGTCGCGGCGTGGTGGGCGTCACGAAAGTAGGCGCGGATCTCGACTCGCCTGCTGGATTCGCGTTGCGCAGCGGCCAACCGGTCATCTCCAATCATCTCGAAAAGGAGACGCGATTCAGGACCCCTGAATTGCTGCGTCAGCATGGCGTTCGCCGGGCGATGAACGTGATCCTGCAGGGCGACGGAAAGCCTTACGGCGTATTGGAAGTCGACAGCCGCTCGCCGGCCGATTTCAGGGAGCAGGACATCGCATTTTTGCAGGGCGCCGCGAATATCCTCGGCATGGCGATCGAACGCGAGCGCGAAGAGCGCAAGCTTAGGGAGGCGCTCGCGCGCAACGAAACGCTGCTCAAGGAAATGAACCATCGCGTCAAGAACAGCCTCGCGATCGTCGGCAGCATGCTCCGCCTGCAGGCGAATGACGCAGAGGACGAGCAGGCGGGCGAACTTCTCAACGAAGCGTCGCATCGCGTGGACGCCATCGCCAAAGCGCATGACCAGCTGTCTCGTGGCTTGGACGTCGAGCGCATGGACGTCGGCAAATACATCGAAGCGCTGTGTCACGATCTCGACGAAAGCGTCGCGCAATGCGACGTGCGCACAGAGATCGAAGAAGGAATCGTCATTGCGACCGATCGCGCCGTCGCGACCGCGCTGATCGTCAACGAACTGATCGCCAATGCTGCGAAATACGCCTGCGACGGACCGGCGGGGGTCATAACGGTGAAGGTTGCGCGCGGCGAGGGAAATCGTTTTGTCGTGTCGGTGCGCGACGAAGGCGCCGGCATGCCTGACGACTCCAATTTTCACGGCCGCAAGGGCCTTGGCATGCGGATCATTGCATCATTCACGCGCCAGCTCAACGCGACGATTGAAATGAAGAAGCACGATCCGGGCACGGAATTTATCGTCTCGATTCCTCTCCAAGCGTCCGCCTAACATGCAGACGCATGTTTCGCCGCCGTTGACCGCAGTTCGCAAGGATCGAGATCGACGCGCAAAACAAGCCAGCGCTGCGCCGTCGATCGAGGAAGCGATCCGCGCTCGCGCTTTCGAACTTGGCTTCGACGTTTGCCGCTTCGCGCCCGCGGAGGCGGCGCCTGCGCAGGGCGAGCGGCTGCATGCCTGGCTGCAGGACGGCGCGCATGGCGACATGAGCTGGATGCTCGATACGGCGGACCGCCGCGCCGCGCCGCGCGCGCTCTGGCCGGAAGCGACAAGTCTCGTCATGCTCGGCTTGAACTACGGGCCTGAAACCGATCCGCTCGCTTCGCTCTCGCAGCGCGACCGCGCGACGATTTCCGTCTATGCCCGCAACCGCGATTATCACGATCTCATCAAGGGTCGGCTGAAACAGCTCGCCGCGTTCATGCTGAAGCGCGCCGGCGCAGGCGACGCCAAGGTCTTCGTCGACACGGCGCCTGTCATGGAAAAGCCGCTCGCCCAGACGGCGGGCGTCGGCTGGCAGGGCAAACATACGAACCTCGTCTCGCGCGATTTCGGCTCGTGGCTCTTCCTTGGCGCGATTTTCACCAATCTCCGACTCGATCCCGATCCGCCTGAACAAGATCATTGCGGCTCGTGCCGCAAATGCCTCGACATATGTCCGACGGCGGCGTTTCCGGCGCCCTACCGCCTCGATGCGCGCCGCTGCGTCTCCTATCTGACGATCGAACACAAGGGCCCTATTCCGCTGGAATTTCGCGCGAACATCGGCAATCGCATCTATGGCTGCGACGATTGTCTCGCGGTCTGCCCCTGGAACAAATATGCGAGCGCCGGACGGGAAGCGAAGCTCGCGGCGCGCCCCGAATTTGACGCCCCGCCGCTCGCACAACTGGCGCGGCTCGACGATGCGGCATTCCGGGCTCTTTTCGCTGGCTCGCCGATCAAACGCATCGGGCGCGATCGCTTCATGCGCAATGTTCTGATCGCCATAGGCAATACCGGTCTGCCTGAATTTGTCGCCGAGGCCGAGCGGTTGATTGACGACGCCGCTCCCATTGTCCGGGGAGCCGCCGTCTGGGCGCTGGGCAGGCTGTCGCCCACGCGCCTGGCTGAGCTTCGTCGACAGAGACTGGCGGCTGAGCCGGACGAGACCGTTCGTCAGGAGTGGCGCCAGGCCGCTTAAATCACGCCGTCCTTTGGCGATTCAATTCAAAGCACGGCGTGATCCGGACAATAGCAAAAGCGCCACAGTCGCCGAAAAATTGCGCTCTTTCCCGGATTTACTGCATTGCGGCAGGCTACTCGGCGGCCGTTTCGTTCTAATCTCTTATCGTGATCCCGAGTCAGCCGCGCCCCGCCATGTCTGTCCTTTCGCGCCGCAACAACGACGAGCCTGCAGAAGAGGCGTCCCGCCTGCTGCTGCGGATTGGCGTGTTTTTGCTGTTTGTGGTCTCGCTCATCGCGCCCATTTTGGCGCGCCAGACGGTTTATGTTCTGCTGCCGATCGGCGCGGCGCTGCTTCTCGCCGCGGCGACGTTGACGCCGGAAGAGGGTTCTGCGCGCTCCATGCGCTCGATCCTGTTCTCGCCGCCGTTTCTGGCGGCGCTGCTGCTCTCCGCCTGGACGGCGCTTTCGCTGCTCTGGACGCCCTTCGAAGGCCCGGCGGAACGCTTCGCCAAAATCGCGGCGACGCTCGCGCTCGTCGCGCTGGCGACCGGATTTCTTCCGCTGCGCACCAAGACGTCCAACCTCAATCTCCTGCCGATCGGCGTCGCCGTGGCGACGATCGCGCTCGCCGCGGTCACCTTGCTGCTGAAACCGCAATATACGCTTGACGACATTCTCGACGTCGGGCCACTCGGCCGCGCCGGACTTGGCCTGTCCCTGCTGGTGTGGCCGGCGATGGGCGCGCTCGCCGTGCGAGACCGCTGGTATTGGGCGGCGGCGCTCGCCGTCGCGACGGTGATCGCCTGCTATCTCTCGCGCGCCCCCAATGCGATGCCGGCGCTCGCCGCCGGCGCGGCGGTGTTCGCCGCCTCCTTTGGCCGGGCGCGCGCGATGTCCACGGCGATCGCGGCGCTGATGGCGGCGATTGTGTTGCTCGCGCCGCTCGCCGCTTATGCGGCGCACGTCTTCTGGCCCGAAAATCCGCCGGCCTTTTTCAAGCATCTCGCCTTCTGGGGGCAGATGATCGACGCGGACGGCTGGCGCACGGCGATTGGACACGGATTCGGCGCCGCGACCTGGGGCGTGCTCGGCGGCTATTTGACGCCGGCCACGCCGCGTAGCCTAGTGTTCAAGATTTGGTTCGATCTCGGCATCCTCGGAGCTGCCGCGGCGGCGCTTGTCGCGGCCCGCGCCAGCCTGTTCGTCGGCCAGTCGCGTCCGGCGCTTGCGCCCTTCCTTCTGGGCGGCATCGGCGCGGGTTTCGCCATTTGCCTGTTCGGCCCGGCGGCCGAGCAGCTCTGGTGGCTGACGCTCGCCGGACTCGACGCCATCGCCTTCGCTCTGGTCATGCGCGGCCAGTTTAGAAAACGGCTTCCGCGCCTGCCGGCCGGCTTGGGCGCGCCTGCCGGGGACAGCGCATCGCCGTGACGCCGTCTGCGACGCTAACCGACCAAGTCGTAGCGCTGGGACTTGGAGAGCCCGTCGCTTTCGCGGCGTTCCTCGACGGCACCGCGGTTTTCGCGCTCGCCGACGGAACGCTCCAATTCGGCGATGGCGCCGAGGGACGCCGGATTCCCGTCCATGCGGACGCTGCCATCCTTGTCGCAGCGCAAGACAGCGACCGGCTGGTCACCGGCGGGGATGACGGCCGAGTGGTGGCGACCGGCGCCAACGGCGGCGTCGAAGTCATCGGCGACGAAAAGGGCAAATGGATCGACGCCGTCGCGGCGTGCGGCGGCGCGGTCGCTTGGACGGCCGGCAAGACGGCGCGGGCCCGCTCGGCCAAGGGGGAACTGAAATCGCTTGACCTGCCGTCAAGCTCGCGCGGGCTAGCCTTCTTTCCCAAGGGCTACCGGCTGGCGATCGCCCATTACGGCGGCGCGACGCTGTGGTTTCCGAACGCCGGCAATCCGGAAACGCTTGCCTGGGCGGGTTCGCATCTCGACGCCACCATCTCTCCAGACGGACGCTTTCTCGTCACGTCGATGCAGGAGAACGCGCTGCACGGCTGGCGTCTCGCCGATGCCAAACATATGCGGATGGCGGGATATCCTGGAAAGACTCGCAGCCTCTCCTGGTCGCAAGACGGCAAATGGCTGGCGACCTCGGGCGCCGACGCCTGCATCGTCTGGCCGTTTTCGGGCAAAGATGGGCCGATGGGCCAGGCGCCGCGCGAATGCGGGGTCCGTTCCGCAATCGTGACGTGCGTCGCCTTCCATCCCGCGGCGCTCGTCGTCGCCATGGGCTATGACGACGGACTCGTCATGCTGACGCGGCTGACCGACGGCTCTGAAATTTTGGTCCGCCATCCGGCCCAGGATCGTGGCAGCGTCCGGATCAGCGCGCTCGCCTGGGACGCGAAAGGCGCGCGCCTCGCCTTCGGCGCGGAGAACGGCGACGCCGGGGTGGTGACCATGCCGAAGCGATGATGACTCCGGCGCAACGAAAAGATTGCCCCGAAAAATTTGCAAAGGGAGCAACCAGAATGAAAACCTTTATCATTGTCCTCGGCGCGTTCATGCTTTCATTGTCGGCTCTCGATTCATCCGCGTCTGAAAATCGCGGTGTTGCGCGTGGCCAATGGACCTGTCTTTTTGCGTTGGGGGAATCGATAAGACGACACACGCCCTCTTCGTCGAGCCTTAGTCCTGGATTTGCGGAGGCGACGTTCCGCGTCAGACCGGGCGGACGCGTTTCCGGCATTGTCGCTTCCGGCTCGACGCCGGAACATGCGGCGCTTGCACGCAGCATATTCGCGTCGTCGCGCGGCCCGAAAAACTGCGGCGAGCACCTCCTGCATCAAACCCTCACGTTCCACTGATCGGCATTGGGTTCGGGCTTACTCCGCTTTGGCTGGACCCGCGATGGCCTCCACGCGTCCGCGCGCATCTGGAACGAAAAGGGCGCGCGCCTCGCCTTCGGCGCGGAGAATGGCGACGCCGGGGCGCTCAGCCTGCCGAAGGGGTGATCGCGCGCATGACGCGCGCCTCCGTGCTATGCTGCGCCCATGAATTCGCAACAGATCATCGCCGTCCTCCGCGAGAACGAAGCCGCCCTGCGGGCGCGCGGCGTCGCGCATGCGGCGCTGTTCGGCTCCGACGCGCGCGGCGAGGCCCGGCCGGACAGCGACATCGACATCGTGATCGAGATCGCGCCGGACGCCGTGCGCGACATTTATTCATACGTCGGACTGAAAGAATTCATCGCGGAGCTCTTCAGCGGGCCAGTAGATGTCGTTAATCGCGAATTCCTGAAGCCATATGTTCGGCCTGCTATTGTAGCCGGTGCTCTTCAAGCGTTCTGAAGGAAGCGCGTCATGCCCGCGCTTGTCGCGGGCATCCAAGCCAGAACGTTGCGCAAGCGAAAGAATGAACGCGGATTTGGGCCGCAATTATCGCTGGCGCTCCTCGTGGATGGCCGGGACAAGCCCGGCCATGACGGCGGATAGGTGAATATATGCCCCTCAAAATCCCCCGCCTTCTCTCCATCGCCGGCTCGGACCCGTCCGGCGGCGCGGGCGTGCAGGCGGACCTGAAGACATTCTCCGCCTTCGGCTGCTACGGCATGGCGGCGATCACGGCGCTCACCGCGCAGAATACGCGCGGCGTGACCGCCGCCTACCCTGTCGCGCCGGACATTGTTGCCGTGCAGATCGAAGCGGTCATGTCGGACATTTCTCCCGACGCGATCAAGATCGGCATGCTCGCGACGCCGGACATCGCGCGCGCCGTGGCCGAGACGCTGGCGCGGCATGAGGCGCGCAATATCGTGCTCGATCCGGTGCTCGTTCCAACACAAGGCGTGTCGCTCGCCTGCGCCGGGCTGGAGGCCGCGCTGGTCGCGAACCTCCTGCCTTTGGCGCGGCTCGTGACGCCCAACCTGTATGAGGCGAGCGCGCTCACGCAGACGCCGCTCGCCGGAAACGCCGATCAAATGGCGGCGCAGGCGCGGCGTCTCTGCGAAGCGGGCGCGCGCGCCGCGCTGGTCAAAGGCGGCGATCTTTCCGGCGAGCCTGTCGACGTTCTTTTCGAGGCGGGAGAGAAGCGGGTTTTCCACGGCCGCCGCATCGCGACGCGGCATACGCATGGAACGGGCTGCGCGCTATCCTCGGCCATCGCCTGCGAACTGGCCAAAGGCGCGCCGCTTATAGACGCGATTGCGACGGCGAAAGCCTGGCTCGAAGGCGCGCTCGAAGCGGCCGATTCTCTGCGCCTTGGCGACGGCCGCGGGCCGCCGCATCATTTCTTCGCGCTGTGGCGGTGATGGTCGGCGATAAACAGTTTCCTCATCCAGAGGAGGCGGCGAAGCCGCCGTCCCGAAGGACGAGGAAACTGCTTATCGCAAGGGACTGCCCTCCTGCTTCGAGACGCGCCTTTTGGCGCTCCTCAGCATGAGGGCGGCGTTACGCCCGCTACCCCGACAGCGCCGACTTCACCGCGGCGCTGGCTTTGCCGAAGTCCATGCGTCCCGTGTATTTAGCCTTGAGCGAAGCCACGACCTTGCCCATGTCCTTGATTGAGGCCGCGCCGGTTTCGGCGATCGCCGATTTCACGGCCTCGGCGACCTCGGCCTCGGAAAGCTGTTGCGGGAGATAGGACGAAATCACCGCGATCTCGCCGCGCTCCTTGCCAGCGAGGTCTTCGCGCCCGGCCTTTTCATAAATTTCCAGCGATTCCTGGCGGCTCTTGATCATTTTCTGCAAGAGCGCCAGCAGATCGTCGTCGCTGACGGTCTTGCCCGCGCCGCGCGCCTCGATGTCCTTGTCCTTCAACGCGGCGTTGATGAGCCGCAGTGCGTCGACCTTGGCGCGCTCGCCCGCCTTCATCGCTGCCTTGAGGTCCGCCGCAATCTTCTCGCGCATGTTGTGTCCTTGGGGTTCCCTTTTCGAGCCGAAATCGTCTAAGTAGCGGCATCAATCGACGAAGCGCGCTTCTTACCCTCCCCTTGAGGGGGAGGGTCGAGCCGCGCAAGCGGCTCGGGGTG
>JALHNQ010000013.1 GCA_022843405.1 Methylocystis sp.
ATGTTGACGGGGCGATCGCCGCGGCGCGCCCTGTCAATGAGCTGGGCGCCGGCGCGGCCGATGGCTTGGCAGGCCGCAACATCTTCTTCCGCGATCTTCGCCGCCTCGGCATAGGCGAGATCGACGCGGTCGGAGACCGGCGCGGCGAGGAGAAGCGCGCGCAGCCGATCAAGCGCCCAGCGCAGATTGACGGCCGTCGGGCGCGTGGCGAGCAGCGTCGCATAGGCAGTCTCAACGGCGGCGTCGCTTGAATCGCGCCATGCGGCGAGCGCCATGCCATAGGCCCCCGTCACGCCGATCAGCGGCGCGCCGCGCACGGTCATGTCGCTGATCGCCGCGGCGGCGTCTTTACAACTTGCGAGCGTTTTCAACTCGAAGCGATGCGGCAGGCCTGTCTGATCGATGACATGGACGCGCCGTCCATCCGAGTCGAGCCAAATCGTTCGATAGTCGCGGCCGTTGATTCTCATGGTTCTCGCTTTTTGCCTGCTCAAAAGTCGCGCTTGGACGACGTCGCTATTCGCGCCATGCTAAAGCGCGCCGCGACCCCATGCCAGAAGCTTTCAATCGCGGCTGCCCCACTGGACAGATGGCGCAGTCATTTTCGGTTCGATACGCAGAATCGCTCGACTCCGTCGCGGCGGAAGCCTGGGACGCCTGCGCCAATCCGCCGGGCCTGCCAGAGTCGGTCGGCGAGCGCCACAATCCCTTCGTGTCGCACGCCTTCCTGCGCGCGCTCGAACGATCGAATTCGGTCGGCGCGCGCAGCGGCTGGACTCCGGCCCATGCGCTCGTCGAGGATTCCTGCGGGCGACTTGTCGCCTGCGCGCCGGCCTATATCAAGACGCACAGCCTCGGCGAATATGTGTTCGATCAAAATTTTGCGCAGGCCTATGAAGGCGCCGGCGGGCGCTACTATCCCAAGATTCAGGTCGCCGCGCCCTTCACGCCGGTGACCGGGCGCCGTCTGCTGGTCACGACCGATGCGCCGGAAGGCGCGCGCGAGGCGCTGATCGCCGCATTGCAGGAATTGCGGAAGGCGAGCGGCGCCTCTTCCATCCATGTGACGTTCTGCACCGAGGAGGAGCGCGTCGCGCTCTCGGGCGCGGGGTTCATCCACCGCGCCGGCGAACAATTCCACTTCATCAATGACGGCTATGCCGACTTCGAGGATTTCCTGGCGCGGCTGACGGCGCGCAAACGCAAGGCGATAAAACGCGAGCGGCGCGAGGCGCTCGGCGACGACCTTGAGGTCGATCTGCTCACCGGAAGCGACATTCGTCCGGCGCATTGGGATTCGTTTTTCGACTTCTACATGGATACGGGCGCGCGCAAATGGGGCCGGCCCTATCTCACTCGCGCCTTCTTCGATGAGATCGGCGCGCGCATGGCCGACCGCGTGCTGCTGGTGATGGCGCGCCGCGGCTCGAAACATATCGCCGGCGCGATCAATTTTCTCGGCGACGACGCCATCTACGGGCGCAACTGGGGCGCTCTGGAGCCCTTGCCGTTTCTTCACTTCGAGCTGTGCTACTATCAGGCGATCGAATTTGCGATCCGCCACGGATACAAGCGCGTCGAGGCCGGCGCGCAAGGCGAGCATAAGATCGCCCGCGGCTATCGGCCGGCGATCACCCATTCCGCCCACCATTTCGCCGATCCGCGCCTCGGCGAGGCTGTTTCGGCCTATCTCGCGCGGGAGCGCGCCGCCGTGGCGGAATGGGCCGTCGAGCATGCGGCCGAGCTTCCGTACAAGATCGAAAATGACGGCTGATTTTTCTTGACCTGTGGCTCCGCCGCACTTGTGCCCTGGCCTGAAACTTGTAAGTCCTGAGCCGTTTGGCGCGAACCGCGGCGGAACCAGATGACCTATTGTTGCGGCATTCTCGTGCGCGATGGATTGGTGATGATCGCCGATACGCGCACCAACGCCGGGCTCGACAACATTTCGACGTTCCGCAAGCTCTATCTCTTCGAGCGGCCCGGCGAGCGTGTGCTGATGCTCGCCGCGTCGGGCAATCTCTCGGTGACGCAGGGCGCCGTGAACCTGATCAGCGACGGGATCGAGCATCCCGAGAGCGGCGTCGTCGAGAGCGTCATGAATACGCCCAACATGCTGCACGCCGCGCAGCTCGTCGGGCGCGCCGTGCGCCTTTCGCGGGTGCAGACCGGCCGCGCCGAAGAGGAGCCCGCGGCGCAGGGCGTCAGCTTCGACGTGTCCATGCTGCTCGGCGGTCAGATCGCCGGCGGGCCGCTCCGTCTCTTCATGATCTACACCGCCGGCAACAGCATCGAATGCACGCCGGACACCAATTATCTGCAGATCGGCGAACACAAATACGGCAAGCCTATCCTCGACCGCGCCGTCACCTACGACACCGATATCTATGACGCGCTGAAGATCGGGCTGATTTCGATGGACTCGACCATGCGCTCGAATCTTTCGGTCGGCTTGCCCATCGACATCGCGCTGCTGCGACGCGACGCGCTGCAGATCGAGGTCGCGACGAGGATCAATTCGGACGACGTCTATTTTCGCAGCTTGCGCAACAGCTGGTCGAAGGCGCTTCGCGAGGCGCATATGGCGATTCCCAAGCCGCCTTACAGCGGCCGCGACGCTTGACGACCATTGCGCCGGCCGACGCCGCGGCGATCGGCAAGGCTGCGGCGATCCTGCGCGACGGCGGGATCGTCGCCTTTCCGACGGAGACCGTCTATGGGCTGGGCGCCGACGCGACGCAGGCCTGGGCGGTCGCGCGGATATATGACGCAAAGGACCGGCCGTCCTTCAATCCGCTGATCGCCCATGTCGCCGATCTCGACGCTGCGCGCCGCGAGGCGGCGCTGCCTGAGCAGGCGCTGCGACTTGCCGCAGCCTTCTGGCCGGGGCCGCTGACGATCGTCGCGCCCGTCACGCCGGGCGGCTCGATCTGCGATCTCGTCCGCGCCGCCCTGCCGAGCGTCGCGGTTCGGGTTCCCGCGCATCCTGTGGCGCAAGCGCTGATCGCGGCGCTGGGTCGGCCGATCGCGGCGCCCTCCGCCAACCGGTCCGGCCATGTCAGTCCGGTGACCGCCGCGCATGTCGCGCAAGATCTTGCCGGCAAGGTCGACATGATCCTTGACGGCGGCCGCACGCCGGCCGGGCTCGAGTCGACGATCGTATCCTTTTGCGAAGCTTCTCCCGTTCTGCTGCGCCCCGGCGCGGTCGCGCGGGAGGCGATCGAGAAAATCCTGGGCGAGAAGCTGTCAGCGCCGGCGCGGGCGGAGGTCGTCGCGCCGGGCATGACGCCGTCCCATTACGCGCCCGCCGCCCGACTGCGGTTGGAGGCGCATGAACTGAACGCGGACGAAGCAGCCCTCGATTTCGGCGGCAGGCTGGCCGCGCGCGCCAAACCCGGGACCTTGGTGCTCGATCTTTCGCCGTCGGGCGACCTCGTCGAGGCGGCGGCCAATCTTTTCGCGCATTTGCGGGAGTTCGACGCACGCCACATCGCCAATGTCGCCGTGGCGCATGTGCCGGAGCGGGGGCTGGGCGAGGCGATCAACGATCGGCTTCGGCGCGCTAGCGCGCCGAAGCTGGATTAGGCTGCGAGCGCCGTCGGCGTCGATGCGCGCAGGCAGAAGTCCTGCGTCGCCGGGGCCGGTTGGCCCTTCACATAGGGACACTCATAGCCGCGCGCGGCAAGATCACCCGCGCCGACGGCGCACATTTCCACCGCGAGGCGCGTCAGGCGATTGAGCACGGGTTCGCGCACCCATGAAAAGCGCGGCGCGTCGATCGGCACGGCGCGCATCGCGGCTTTGCGGCTCACATTGTTCTCATAGCTCATGCGCGCCTGCCATCCGGCCTGCGGCTCTTGCCAATCATTGACGACGATGACCGGTCCGCGCAGAACGCGCGCCTCCAGCTCGGTGCGCTCGATCAGCGCCATCTCGCCGCGCCTGACGCCCGCCAGGGTGAAAAGAGTCGGACGCGCGAGCGGCGCTTCGGCGATGCAAGCGACGGCTTCCTCGAAAGTCGCGCAGTTTTCAAACGCATAGCGCAGCAGATGGTCCGGCGGCCAGCCGCCTTCGCTGGCAAAAGCGTCGCGCAGGTTAAGCGCCGCGTCATAGGCGAAGCCGAGCGAGCCTTGGGTGCGCCGCTTCATCGGCGCCTGGTTGATCACGGCGCAAAAGCGTCCAGGCGCCATGGCGCTGAGCACGCCCACGGCGCCGGGCCAGGTGGCGTTGTAGAATTCGCCGGCCGCGCCGGACTGCCACGCGATCTCGACAGCCCTTCCCAGACCGTGAAAGGGCCAATCGAGGGTGCGGCGCAACCGGGGCAGACCGTGTTCGTCGTGATAGGCCTGGGTGGTGCAGGCGAAGAGATAGGACATGTTCAGCGTCATCGCGCCGGGAAAGCCGAGAATGGCGACGATATGCTCAAGCTCCGCCCGGTAGGCGGAGGCGGAGCGCTTCAGCCAATTCGCGGCAAAACGGTCAATCGGTGGAAGGCACACGCGGCCCATCGGCGCGATCATGCCAAGACAGGCCTTGCGAAGCGCCGCGGCTGCGTCGATCCGCGCCGTCGCATGGGCGACGGGGCCGCCTTCGCGCACGTCGAGGAAGTGAATCGCGTTCATCGTCGTCCTGCTGTCAGAAAACCGTCATTGAACCGATATGGATTTCACATCCGGCTGTCACAATACAGTAAAAATTTAGGGAGCCTTCGCCGCGCCGGAAAGGCCGGCGTTCTCACGACGGCGAATCGGTTACAAAGGAACCCGACCTCTTGCTCGTCGAGAAACGCATGTCGGACGCCGTCGCCGTCGCTTTTGGCGCATTGAAGTTTCACGCTTCCGCTTTGGCGCGGACGCGAACGCTCGATCTCTTCGCCGAGGACCCGGCGCGGTTCGAAAATTTCAGCGTCAGGCTCGACGATTTCGTCTTCGACTTCTCCAAGCACAAAGTGACGCGCGAGACGATCGCGCTGCTCGTTTCTCTTGCGAAATCGCGCGATCTCGAAGCGCGGCGCGAAGCGCTGTTCGCGGGCGAAGCGGTCAACGCCACCGAAAAGCGCGCCGCCATGCATATGGCGCTTCGCGATCTTTCCACGCGGCCGCTTCTTGTCGGCGGCGAAAACATGCGGCCGCTGATCGAAGCCCAGCGCGAGAAGGTTTTCGCCTTCGCGCGCGCGGTGCGCTCGGGCGAGGTCCGCGGCGCGACCGGCGCGCCATTCAGCAACGTGATCAATATCGGCATTGGCGGTTCGGACCTTGGTCCGGCGATGGCGTCGCGCGCGCTGTCGCCCTATCGCGGCGAGGGGCCGCGCATGCATTTCGTCGCCAATGTCGACGGCGCCGATCTCGCCGACACGCTGCAGGATCTCGATCTGGCGCGCACGCTGTTCATCATTTCGTCGAAGACCTTTACGACGCAGGAGACGATGGCGAATGCAAGAAGCGCGCGCGCGTGCATCGTCGCCGCGTTCGGCGAAGCTGCGGTGAAAGCCCATTTCGCCGCGGTCTCGACGAGGCTCGACAAGGTCGCCGAATTCGGCATCGATCCGGCGCGCGTTTTCGGCTTCTGGGATTGGGTCGGCGGTCGCTATTCGCTGTGGTCGTCGATCGGCCTAGCGCTCGCCATCGCGGTCGGGCCGGAGCATTTTATACAATTTCTGCAGGGCGGCCACGATATCGACGCTCACTTTCGCGAGGCGCCGCTCGAGCAGAACATCCCGGCGCTGATGGGACTGCTCGGCGTTTGGCATCGGAACGTCATGGGATGCGCCGCGCAGGCGGTCATTCCCTATGATCAGCGGCTCGCGCGTTTTCCCGCCTATCTGCAACAGCTCGACATGGAGTCGAACGGCAAGTCGGTGACGCGCGAAGGCGCGCCTGTCGATTATGAAACCGGCCCGGTGATTTTCGGCGAACCCGGCACCAACGGCCAGCACGCGTTCTTTCAGCTGCTGCATCAAGGAACCGATGTTATTCCGATCGACTTCCTCGTCGCGGCCGAGCCCACCGCCGCCGACGAACATCATCACGAATTGCTGTTCGCCAACTGCCTGGCGCAGGCCGAAGCCTTTATGCGCGGTCGAACGCTAGAGGAAGCGAAGGCGCAATTGCGCGGGCAGGGGCTCGGCGAAGAAGAGGTCGAGCGCTTAGCGCCGCATAAGACCTTTTCCGGCGATCGTCCGTCGAGCGTTCTGCTCTACCGCCGACTCGATCCGCGCACGCTCGGTCGACTCGTCGCGCTTTACGAGCACAAGGTCTTCGTTCAGTCGGTGATCTGGGACATCAATCCCTTTGACCAATGGGGCGTCGAACTCGGCAAGGAGCTTGCGAACCGCCTAGCGCCGATCGTCGAGAACAAGGACGAGTCGACGCAAGGACTCGACGCATCGACGGCCGGGCTGATCGCGTGGCGAAGGTCGCACTGAGTCGAGTGTGATGTGCGAGCCGAAGGTGAAGCAATCCAATATTTAGCCGCTGTGCTCGCGGTCGCAAGGGCGATGGGTTCACACCGCCTCGGCGACGAGAATGCTCGCAAGCATCGGCAATGCGTTGCGCAAGAGCCGAAATTTGCCAAACCCCGATTCACGCAACAGCGCCTCGATCTCTTCGACGCGGCGCGGCTCGCCGCGGCCCATGGCGAGCGTATAGAATCCGTAATAGGCGTCGAGCGGCTCGGCGCCTTTGACGCCGGACATGCCTTCGATGATCAGCAGCGTCGCGCCGGGCGCGAGCGCCTTGCGCACATTGCGCAAGAGTTTTAACGCCGAAGCGTCGTCATGGTCATGCACGATGCGGATGAGCGTGGCGACGTCAGCGCCTTCGGGTAGAGCATCGTTGAGGAAGTCGCCGCCATGAATCTCTGTGCGCGCGAGCAGGCCCGCCTCTTCGAGACGCACTTTTGCGCGCGCCGCGACGGCGGGCAGGTCGAACAGCGCGAGCTGCAGATGCGGCGCGCGGGCTGCTGCGGCCGTCAGAAACACGCCTTCGCCGCCGCCGATGTCGAGGACACGTCGGTGACGCGAAATGTCGAAGGCGTCGAGCGCCTCCTGCGCCACCATCGGCTGCGTCGCCGCCATGAAGGCGCTGTAGGGAGCAACCTGCTGTGCCGAGAGCGTTTCCGGCGTGTCGCCATCGGAATAGGGCCAATAATCGGCGAGTCGCCCGCGCTTTTCCTGGCGCAGCAGCGCGACTGGATCGGTAAGATCGGCGTAAAGCAGCGGCTGATGTTCGACGATCATGAGCGCCGCGCGATTGCCGGCAAAGGCGGCGCCGAGCAGCCCGAGACCATAGCCGCCGCCACGCCGTTCAATGAGATTGAGCGAAGCAGCCGCCTCAAGCAGGCGGCGCGTCGCGGCTTCGGACAGGGCGAGCCTCGGTGCGAGCGCGTCAACGCCTAAGGGTCCGTCGCGCAGCGCGTCGAGGAGCTTGAGTTGCACGCAGGCGACGAGCACCTGCGAATAGACGAAGCCGGCGGCGAGATCGAGCCCTGCGCGCGCGCCGCGCCGCGCCAAAGGCCGCGTGAAGGGGTTCTTCAATGCCCAGCGCTGAAATCGCGGATCGGCGACGAGCCGGTCGCGCCGGCTTCGCAATCGCTCCAGCCATTGGTCGAAAAAATTCAAGACGGCGCCTCAAGGTGACGGTCTTCGCCTTAGCATGGCGATAGGACGTCGTCTTGTCGGGCGGAACCGCCGTTGCGGGGCGGCGGTGCTTCCTGTAGAAAAGCTGCGCGCCTGCGCCCGTAGCTCAGCTGGATAGAGCGTTGCCCTCCGAAGGCAGAGGTCAGAGGTTCGAATCCTCTCGGGCGCGCCACTTCCGAACAAAACTAGGAACGCCAATGCCCGCCGTTTTCCCGCCTGACGGCTATATGGGTGCGCAGCGAAGCGCTCTTCTGGCCAATGATGCGGACTTCCCGCTCGCCGGCCTCGGCGGGCGGGTGCAGATGGCTCCGTCACTCCCATCGGCGGCGTGACCTCAAGCCGTCCTTCGCAGAATCGATATTAAACTGATACGGTCAAGCCGTCCGGACTACGAAGGGCGGCCGGGCGCTTTTGAACAAGCCGGCAACAACCGAAAAGACGCCGGCCAACGTCCGCGAGCGCAGTTTTCGGGAACAACCACATGACAGACGACGTAGTCGCCCTGCAGCGTGAGCCGCAAGGCTCGCCGACAAGCGAGATTGAAAAATATCGCCATCCGATTTTATTCTATAGTCTTTCGACGGCAATTCCGTGGGCGTTTTGGTTTGCGGCCGCTTACGTTAGTCATATTACGCCTACGAACAAATTTCTTGCCTTGACCGTCAGCTTGCTGCTCGTCGCCGGCTTGCTGGCTCCAGCGCTCGTCGCATTCGCAATGATGTGGCCGGACCCCGATCTGCGCAACGATCTGAAACGCCGAATGTTCAGTCTCAGAGCAGTCCGGCCTGTTTATCTGTTCTTGACGTGCTTTCTCATGCTTGGGAGCGTGCTTCTCGCCCAGGCGATTTCTCTGCTTTTTGGTTACAGCGCAGACCAATTCAATTTGGCTGGCAAAGCGTCCTTTTCAGCAGGACTCTTACCGGCGTGGTTCATGCTCTTTCTGGCGCCGACGATCGAGGAGTTGGCGTGGCATAGCTATGGCACCGATTGTCTACGCAATCGCATGAATCTGCTCAGCGTCTCCTTGCTGTTCGCTGTGTATTGGGCGCTTTGGCACATGCCGCTGTCATTGATTCAGGGCTACTACCACAGCAACGTGGCGGCGTCGGGATTCCTGTATAGCCTGAACTTCTCGTTTAGCCTCATTCCCTTTGTGATACTGATGAATTGGCTGTATTATAAGACACACAGAAATATTCTTATCGCAATCGCCTTTCATATTACCGCCGGGAGCTTCAACGAATTGTTCGCCACTCATCCCGACAGTAAAATAATTCAAACCATCCTCCTGTCGATCCTGTCCGTCGTCTTAATCGTCAGTGACAGAGATTTCTTCCTTCGTCGAGCCAACAGTGAAACCTAAGAGCATTGGCGGCTGGCTAGGGTAACAGACGCAGGAAACAGCGTAGCCGCAAACGAATAGCGTCACCGCCAAGGCGAGCGACTCGATGCGTTGCGGGTTCGGTCAGGCGATCTGGATTTCGCGCGGCCTCCGTCAATGCGCGATCAATCGCCGATGGCCGGCGAATGTCGCGCCGCCGCCCGGCGTGTCCTTGACGAGGATTGAGCCGCCCATCCGTTCGACGAGGCCGCACGGCCGCATCCGTCAGCGCCAGGCGGCTGACGGCGCGGGCGCTATAGAATGCGCGTGACGTGACCCATCTTGCGGCCGGCGCGCGTCTCCTTCTTGCCATAGAGGTGCAAGCAGGCGCCGTCCTCGCGCGCGAGTTCAGGCCATGCGTCGATATCGGCCCCGATCAGATTGTGCATCTCGACGCGGCCGTGACTCCGCGTCGAACCGAGCGGCCAGCCGGCGACCGCGCGCATATGCTGCTCGAACTGCGAGGTCAGCGCGCCGTCGAGCGTCCAATGTCCTGAATTATGCACGCGCGGCGCAATTTCATTGACGAGCAGAGTCTCGCGCCCTGCTTCGACGACCACGAACATTTCGACGGCGATCACGCCGACATATTGCGCGGCCTCGGCGATGCGTCGGGCGATATCGATCGCTTCCGCGGCAGTCGCCTCGGCGATCTCGGCGGGCGCTAATGTCTTTGCCAGAATGTGATGCTCGTGAAGGTTTTCGCAGACGTCATAGGCGCGAAACTCTCCGTTCAGTCCGCGCGCGGCGACGACCGACACTTCTTTCGAGAAAGGCACGATGCTTTCGAGGATGCATGGCGCGCCGCCGAGCGTGCGAAAAGCGACCGCTAGATCGCCGCCGTCGCGCAATTGAGTTTGGCCTTTGCCGTCGTAGCCGAAACGTCGCGTCTTGAGGATCGAATTGCGGCCGAGCCGTGCGACGGCGCGGGGGAGCGCGCCGGCGTTGTCGACCGCGACGAAGTCGGCCGTAGCGACGCCGAGGCTCTGAACGAACTGTTTCTCGACGAGCCTGTCCTGTGTCAGCGCCAAGGCTGTGGGATTTGGCCGCACCGGTCGATGCGCCTCAAGCACTTGCGCCGTGCGGGCGGGGACATTCTCGAATTCGTAAGTGACGACGTCGACGGATTCGGCGAAACCGGCAAGGGCGGCTTCGTCGTCAAATTCGGCTTGCGTGCGCGCCGCGCAAACATCGAAGGCGGGGTCGTCGGGGACGGGGGAGAAGACATGCGCCTTCAGCCCGAGCCGGGCGCCCGCCAGCGCCAGCATGCGCGCGAGCTGGCCGCCGCCGAGAATGCCGATCGTCGCGCCTGGCGCCAGCATCAGGCGCCGTCGCACGGCGTCAGGGCCACGTTCTCCGTCTGGCGCGCACGATATTCGTTCAGTCGCGCGGCAAGCGCCTTGTCGGCGCGGGCAAGAATCGCGGCGGCGAGCAGCGCGGCGTTGATCGCGCCGGGCTTGCCAATCGCGAGCGTCCCCACCGGCACGCCGCCCGGCATCTGCACGATCGAGAGCAGCGAATCCATGCCCTTCAGCGCGTCCGATTCAATCGGCACGCCAAGCACCGGCAGCGGCGTCATCGAGGCGATCATTCCCGGCAGATGCGCGGCGCCGCCGGCGCCCGCGATGATGACCTCAAAGCCCTCCGATTCGGCCGCCTTTGCGAAGGCGAACAGCCGATCGGGGGTGCGATGAGCCGAGATGACGCGCGCGTCGCAGGCGATGCCGAGCGCCGCCAGCGTTTCGACTGCATGGCGCATCGTCGCCCAGTCGGATTGGGAGCCCATGATGACGGCGACGGGCGGTTTGGATTTGCCCACTCTTGCTTCCTCTACAAAGGGAAGCCATGCGGCATAGACGATGGCTCCCCGATAGGCAAGCGCGCCAAGGGGCGTCGGCGGCGGACCGATTTCGCTTCGCGAACCGGGCGGGCGCGGCTAAAGAACCCTGCAAGATTTTCCTTGATCGGAGCCGGCGCGACATGGACGAAGGTCTGAGGCAAGCGGTCGCCGTGCTGGCTGTGGCGATGATTGTCGCAATCGCCGCGCGCCAGATCAGACTGCCCTATACCGTCGGTCTGGTGCTTGTCGGCGCCGCTGTCGCTTTGTCGGGCGCAGATTTCGCGCCGCATCTGACTCATGATCTGATTTTCGATCTCGTCTTGCCGCCGCTCCTGTTCGAGGCGGCGCTGACCCTGTCTTGGCGCGAGCTGGTGCGCGATTCCCTGCCTTTGCTCACGCTCGCGGGAATCGGAACGGTTGTTTCCGCAGCCGTTGTCGCGGCCTCGATGACGACGTTGCTCGACTGGCCTCTCTTCTCGGCGATGCTGTTTGGCGCGCTGATCGCGGCGACGGATCCGGTCGCGATCATTGCGATGTTCAAGGACAACCGGATCAAAGGTCGCATGCGGCTGCTGGTCGAAAGCGAAAGCCTGCTCAACGACGGCGCTGCGGCGGTGCTCTTCGTCATGGCGCTCGCCTTCGTGCAAAGCGGCGGCGCGGACCAGAGCGCCGCGGCGACCGCCTTGACCCTCGTGAAAGTCGTGTTCGGCGGCGTCATTGTCGGGGCGTTGTTCGGCGGGGCCGCCATCCTCGCGTCGCTGCGCACCTCAGAACATGTCATCGAAGCGGCGCTGACGACCATCGCCGCGTTCGGCTCATTTCTGGTCGCCGAATATTTCCATGTCTCCGGCGTGCTGGCGACGGTGACGGCCGGCCTGGTCATGGGCAATTTGGGCCTTCTGAGCGAGCAGGAAGGCGGCTACATCAGTCTCAAGGGGCGCGAATTCGTTCTGTCCTTTTGGGATTTCGCGGCTTTCCTAGCCAATTCCATGGTGTTTCTGCTGATTGGCGCGGATGTGGCGTCGACTCCGTTCGGCGCCGTTGGGGCGACAACGCTGGCGGTGGCGATCGCTACGGTGCTTTGGTCGCGCGCGATCGTCGTCTATCCGCTGAGTTCGTTGTTCTTCGTTTCGCGATGGAAGATTTCATTTCGCGAGCAGCATATTCTCTGGTGGGGCGGCCTGCGTGGCGCACTTGCGCTCGCCCTGGCGCTATCTCTTCCCGATAGTCTGCCGAAGCGCGATGAGATCCTCGCCGTCACTTTCGCCGTGGTCGGCTTTTCAATCGTCGTTCAGGGCCTCACCATGCCTCTGCTGCTGCGCGCCCTGGGCTTCCTCCCGAAACAGCCGTGACGCGCGCATTCTAAGCGATGATGTCGGGCGTGAGCTGGTCTTCGAGATGGGCGATGCGGTCGCGAAGCAGCAGCTTACGCTTCTTTAGACGCTGGATCTGAAGCTGATCGGCGACGCCCAAGGCGAGCAGCGCCTCGATCGCGGACTCCAAGTCGTGATGCTCCAGCCGCAGCCGTTCCACTTCGGCGCGGATGGCGCTCATGTCGATCTCGCCGGGAGCGTCGTTCATCGAAGGCCGCCCTGGACCGCGCGTAAGCGTTCGGGAATCGATTGCTTTGGAACGCAATTATCGCGCCGCAGGCCGGAGGCGTTCAAGCGAATTGCTCGATTAGGATTCATAAGCGCTTCGCATCTCCTCGATCGCAGCGATTTTGGCGTAGAGCGGCGCCCAGTCGTCTCGCTCGGCGATCGGCGCCCAGAGCGCTTCAACCTCGTCGATCAGCATCGTACAGGGCGCCGGCCGCTGGAAGTAGGGGTGATCCAGCCGCGCATTCGGCGCGGGCCGATAGTGGACGAATGCGGCGCGGATGGGCGCGAAGGCTTCCGCCAAATAATGCTCAGCTGACGGGCTGCGTTGCGCGCGCTCGGCGGACGCCAATCCGCCGCGCCAGTCGAAGAACGTCTGTTCGAACGGCGCCTTCGTCGTTGTAAGAAAATCGACGAAGGCCTTCGCCAGCGCGGCGTCGGCGTCGTCGCCGGCCGAGGCGAGGCCCAGCCGATCGAGGAGGACGGTTCGAAATTCCCGCTGGATGCGGCTCGGAAAGGTTACGAGGACCTGCTCGGCGGGCTTTAGTCCGATGAGGTGGATCAGGCATTCGGCGAGACGGGACAGGTTCCAGCCGAGCGCGCCCGGCTGGCGACCGAAGGCGTAAAGCCCGACTTCGTCGAAATAGGCGGCGGTGAAGGTAGGGTCATAGGCCGGCGCGAAGCGCCATGGTCCATAGTCGAAGCTCTCGCCCGTGACGTTGATATTGTCGGAATTCAACACGCCGTGAACAAAGCCGGACGCCATATAGCTTGCCCCGAGCCTGGCGACCCGGGCGACCACCTCTTCGAGAAAGGCGAGGGCTCTTTCCGGCGCCGGCAAATCTGCGATGGCGGGGAAATAGTGGCGGCATACGTATTCGACGAGCCGGTCGATCGCCGCAGCGTCGTCATGGAAGGAGAGGCGCTGAAAGGTGCCGATGCGGATATGCGAATGCGACAGGCGCACCAGCACGCTCGAGCGCGTCGGCGAGGGTTCGTCGCCGCGCATCAGCGCTTCGCCGGTTTCGATCAGGCTGAAGGTCTTGGAGGTGTCGACGCCCAGCGCCTCGAGCATTTCCGTCGCCAAAATCTCGCGAACGCCGCCCTTGAGCGTGAGCCGTCCGTCGCCGCGACGCGACCAGGGAGTCTGGCCGCTGCCCTTGGTGCCGAGATCGAGCAGGCGGCCATCTCGGGAGTCGCGCAACTGCGCAAAAAGGAAGCCCCGCCCATCGCCGAGATCGGGGTTATAAACGCGGAATTGGTGGCCATGGTAGCGCAGCGCCAAGGGATACGCGAACCCGCCCGGCAATGGCGTAAATCGTCCAAAATGCTCAATCCATTCCGTGTCGCTAAGGCCGTCCAATCCGACCCGAGCGGCCCAGCGCTGATTGCGGTAGCGTAGTCGATGCTGCGGAAACGCCGCAGGCTCGACGCGGTCAAAGAAAGGCTCGCCGAGGCCTTCGTGCAGCGTCTCGGCGCGGTAAAGTTCGGTGACGGGCATAGGGACGAGGTCTCGCAAATCGCGCGCCGCGGCGCGACTGCTTCAAAGAATAAGGCGGAGATATCTCTCCGCCTATGGCATGAAGCGAAAGTGAACCGAGCGGCAGACGCTTGAGCGCGCTCACTGTTTGAACCGATCGTGCGACCTGCGCGTGAGTCGCCCAGTTGCGGCGTGATCTAGTGGCGCGTTTCGCTGACCGCAAGTTTGGCGAGTTCGTCCTTGATCAACAATTTCTTGCGCTTAAGTTCCGCGATTTTCAATTCGTCCGCGTGGGGATGCAGCTGTTCCTCTTCGATCTCCTTCTTGAGCGCCTCATGGCGGCGCTGGAGTTCGACGATATGGCCCTGCAAGGACATGCGAAACCTCCTTAACTGCTCTCCGCTCGGCAAGCGGGAGCAATAATAATTCTGCCACAAAGCGGGCGCGTCGCAAGACTTGAAATCGCGCATAGTCACAAATCTTTTGCATAGAAAAGTCGCGGTCGTTACTGAATAGTCAATTTTTTCCAAAGCTTGCGCTAAAGGGCGATCCACAGCGTCGCAGAGAAGGGGCGCTTGCGCGGCGCCACGTACGCCATTATAGACGGCGCGCCGGCCCACTGGGCTCGAGGGCGCGTAGCTCAGCGGGAGAGCACTACGTTGACATCGTAGGGGTCACAGGTTCAATCCCTGTCGCGCCCACCATCAAAACAACGACGCACAAAATCCTCGGAAAGCATCCCTCGCTTCGGATGCCGCGCCGGATCTGGCGTCGAGAGCAAAGCGCCTGCCGATCATCGCTACGAACAGCCAACAGGGGCGACAACCGCCGCGCTTGATTGGACGCATGATGATCCGAGCCGCGTTAAGCCATTCGATCCGCCGGACTTCGAACATGACGCGGTCTCCACGTCGGCAAGCCCATCAGCTTGCGTGGTTGACTATGTCTTCGCCCGTAAATTCAATATTTTGCGGGAACTACGCGCAAGCGAGTTCGTTTAGTGCCCAGGAGGACGATCATGCGTCCGGCCAATCGAACCGACGACGATCGAGTCTCGTTGGTGATCCAGCGCGAACTTGGAATAGCGCTACGCTTGTCATTTGAGGCGGTCACGAGCGACCCGCTGCCTGAGCGAATGGCCCTGTTGCTGCTGCGGCTAGCCTTGGCTGAGTCGCTAAAACTTGTCGCCGAGGAAGACGGTCCAAAAGGAGAGACCGGGCGAAACGAGGATTAGCGCGCGGCTGTCCGTTTCGCGACCTGTCGGTCTCGATTTGCCTCCCTCGATTCCGGCGTCCATAGCTGCCTCCGCCCCGAACGGGCCAAAGCGGAGGAGACCATGGACCTTCCCAATATTGACCCGCTGATCGGGATCGGCGTCGCCGCCTCGACCGCCATCACCGACGCGGTCTATGTGTTCTTCAACGCGGCCGTGTCGGAGCGCCGGCGCGTCGCTGCCGCCAGCTGGAGCAGCATCTGGTATCTGCTCTCGGCGTTTGCCGTCATCAGCTACACCTCGAACTGGGCCTATGTGGCGTTCGCGGCAGTGGGCGCCTGGATTGGCGGCTTCCTGTCGATTACGGTGCTGAACCGCCTCGCGCCGGTGCGCAAATCATAAGAACAGAGCCAAAAAAAACGCCGCTTGCGCGGCGCATGAGGAGCTTATTTGTCGCGGGCTCAGTCGCGAACGATGGTCTGACCTGGATATTGAATCAACAGCAGGGGAAGGCGTTTGTCAGCTGCGCTGGCGATGCTCATTTCGTGCTTGTCGCGCGCGACGCCACGGACCTTTGTGTCGTGATTGACATTGGTGGCAAGGCCCAGGGCGAGAAAGCCGACCCAAAACGCCAACGGCATCAAGCGCGAGTTCGAAAACGGCATTTCCGGTCTCCCTGGATATATTCTGGCGCCTCGAAAGGACCGTTGCAGCCTTCCGCAATCTGCGTTCGAACAAAAGCGCCAGGAACGAGGAAGCTGATGGCGCCAGCTTAAAAAAGCCTTTCTTTCTCTGGCTGGCGCCGTCGCCCGCAAGCCTGCTTAAGGTGGCGCCAATGCTTACATTCCCTGTGGACCTATGCGCGCGGAATAATAGCGCATTAGCTTGCGCCCAGGAGAGTGCAGCGATGACCTTTACGACCACGGATCGCCCGGCGCGCGTCGTTAGGAGCGGGCATGTGCAACTGTCGATCATTCTGGCCGAGTCGGAAAAGACCACTCTGCAGAATCAGATTTTCGATCAGATCCGCTCGATGATCCTCAACGGTCAGCTTAAGGGCGACGATCCGATGCCGACCACGCGCGAGCTGAGCAGCCAGCTCGGCGTTTCGCGCAACACCGCGGTTCTCGCCTATGAGCGGTTGATTTCCGAGGGCTATATCCGCACCAGGCCCTATGTCGGCACCTTCGTTTCGCCCGACCTGCCGGACACGGCGTTTCTGTCGGCCGGCCATCGCGGGCCGACTGAGAAAGAGCAGGGGACCGCGGACCAAGCGCCGCCGCCCTGCGGCGTCTTGCGCACCCACCGCCTTGCCGATCCCGAGCGCCGCCGTCTCGCCGCCGATTTCTGGGTCGGCCGGCCCGACGCGCGATCCTTTCCGCTCAAGGTCTGGTCGCACCACATCAAGAATCGGCTGAAATCGGTTGGCGCCAATCTGACCAGCTATAATGATCCCGCCGGACTGATGGAGCTGCGGCGCGCGGTCGCCAAACATCTCGCGCCGGCGCGCGGCGTCGTCGCCGATCCGGAGCAGATCGTCATCGTCGGCGGTTGCCAGGACGGCTTCAACCTGGTCGGGCGCCTGCTTGTCAGGCCGGGCTGCGCCGCCGTCGTCGAATCGCCCTGTTATCAGGGCGCGGCCTTCGTGCTCGAAAGCCTCGGGGCGACGCTTCATCCCGTGCCTGTCGACCAGGACGGGCTCGATGTGTCACGGCTTCCAAAAACGACAGGCGCCGTCGCCTATGTCACGCCGTCGCATCAATATCCGATCGGCGTGACCATGAGCCTGCAGCGCCGGCTCGAACTTCTCGCCTGGGCGACGCAATATGACGCCTATGTCATGGAAGACGACTATGACAGCGACTTCCGCTTCGTCGGTTCGCCGCTGACCGCGCTGAAAGGCCTCGATCGCAACGAGCGCGTCATCTACCTCGGCACATTCTCGAAATGCATGGGGCCGGGACTGCGTCTCGGCTATGTCGTGCTGCCCCGCCGGCTCGCCGAAGCCGGCCGGCGGATGAAAATGCTCATGAACAACGGCCAGAGCTGGCTCGAACAGGCGGCGATGGCGGATTTCATGTCGAGCGGCGAATTCGGACGCCATCTGCGGCGCATCCGCCAGCTCTATCGCGAGCGTCGCGACGCGTTGCTCGGCGCGCTCAAGACTCATTTCGGCGCCTGCGAGATTTACGGCGAGCAGGCCGGCATGCATCTCGTCTGGAAACTGCCGGACGGTTTTCCGGACGCGGCCGAGGTGGAGCGAAGAGGCCTTGCCGCCGGCGTCGGCGTTTGTTCGCTGGCGACGGGCTCGGCGCTGCGCTTCGACGAGAATGACGGCGGCGACCGGCTGCTGATGCTCGGCTTCGTCGCGCTCACCGAACGGGAGATCGAGACCGGGATCGCGCGGCTGGCGCAGGCGCTGAAGGAATAGCAGCGCGCAACCCTCTCCCACAGGGAGAGGGCAAGCGCGTCTCCTGACATTTCGGAGTCTCGCCCTTGCGCGCAGTGCCGTCGCGCCGCATCCTGAGCGCGACGGAGTTTTTCATGTCGGATTTTCAGCGGGGCTGGCCGGAATTCAGCGACCGCGATTCGTTGCGAAATTGGCTGAGGACGCAACCGAAGGACGTTTGCGCCGTCGTCGCCGCTCGGGCGGCGTTGCGTGTCCTGCCGCTGATTGTCGCTGATTTCCGAGGGGCGGGGCGTGACGCGCGGCGATTTGAGTCATTGACCTTCGCCCTATTGTGGGCGACCGCATTTGCGCGGGCTGCGGCCAAATATCCATCCCGCACTTATGAATTGCACCCCGCCACTGCCGTCATTGCCGCCGAGGCTGCCGCCACCGAGGGAGCCGCCACCAAGGGCGCCGCGGCCGTCCTCGATGTCACCACCTCCACTGCCGCTGCCGCCACCACCGCGGCCGCCGTCAGCTCCGCCGCCTTCGCCGTCACCGCCACGACCGCCCGGGCCGTCGACTACGCGGCCACCGCTGCTGCCACCGCCGACATCGATGACGCTGCCTCAGTGGCCCACGTTTGGGCAGCGGGCTCGGCAGACTCCAAAGCCATCTGGAGCGGTCGCACAGCAAGCAAGCTTGCGGGCGATCCGCTTTGGCTTAATGGTTCGCCGAAATGGGCTGACGAGAGCTGGACAGAATTTCAGGCCGCTTTGTCGGAGCCCCAATGGAAGCCATGGCGCGACTGGTATCAGCGCCGCCTCGACGGAAGCGAGCTATCGGAGGAAATAGAACTTCTCTTCGCCACGCTCCCCGTCGATCCGCAGGAAAAAGCCCCCGCGGAACAGAACGCGCTCCTTGCGGCGGAAATCGAGCGATTAACGCCCCCAGAAATCCCTCCGCAAGGTCCGGGGCCGCACGTCGAAATCGACATTGAGACCGGCGCCATTACGCCGGCAAAGCCGGAATCGCTCGACCGCGAGGGCAATAATGTCGCGCGCTTACGCGCGCATCATCCGCAAATTAGGAAACTCGCGCGCGATCTCGTTGACGCCGTCAGCGCCAATGAACAGCCCGAACTCTTTGCCTCTGCTTCGGGCTATTTTAACAATGTCAATCATGACCTGAGCGACATCGATTTCGACCAATTGTGGGGCGAGGGCGTCTTTCTCGAGGAAGTAGCCGCTGCTGCCTCGCGCGGCGTGACAGACATGAAGCGCGAGCCTCTAGGCGACATCGCGCTCGGAACGCTCAATGCGCTCCTGAAAGTGCACGGGCCTTTCGTCCTTTCGTCGCGGGCGGGACTCGAAAATCTGGCGCTTGCGAAAACATTCGAGCAGCGGCCGGAAGAGGAACGCGAGGAAGAAAAGGCCGCGAGGGAGCTCGTCAAGGAATTCAAGAATTACCCAGATGTCGTCGGCGCCGAGACGACCGCGATCTTCGCGCATTTCATCGAGCAGCCGGACTCGACCGCGCATCCCGAGCGTAGCGCGGCGTTCAAGGCAGGCATGGCGCGAAACCTCGTAATCAACCTCACTGCTGGGGCCGTGATCGGTGGAATCATTGGATCGGTAGGCGTGCTGATCTCAACGGCGGCAGGCGCCGCAACGGGCATGACTTTTCTCCCCGTCATCGAAGGTTGGAAAAAATCGAAGCCGTTTCTTGAAGTGTCGGGGATCGTGACGGAGGGAATGAACAATCTTTCCGAAGCCGAGATTCATGCGTTGTTGAAGCGCCTGAAGAGAATCCCTTTCGATCGTTACAAGCAATTCCTGCTTGCCAATGAAGACCGTTTGCTTCGCTTGCTGGGCGACCGCGACAACGCGCGGTGGCTGCAAGAACATCTCGAATGGTTGAAACGTCAGGAAAGGCCGTGACTTCATAGCGTTTCGTTCTATGCAGAAAAAGTGTTGGTGAGCGCGCGCCAACCCTCTCCCACAGGGAGACGGTGGTTGCGAAGCAACCGGGTGAGGGGTTGCCGCGCGGCATGGGTTTGCGTAACGCAGTGGCGCGCTGCTCACATTGACTTCAAGTGAAGCGAGCAGCTCCTCACCCGGTCGCCTCCGTCGACCACCCTCTCCTCATGGGAGAGGGTAGCGCGCGCGAGCCGAATCAATTCATGAACGACTCCAGCGCCCGCTCGCGTCTGCGCGCCATACCGTCCGGCGTCTGGGCGCTTGGGCTCGTCTCGCTGCTCATGGATTTCTCCTCCGAGATGATCCATGCGCTGCTGCCGATCTATCTCGTCGGCGCGATGGGCGCCTCGATGGCTGAAGTCGGAATCATCGAGGGCGTCGCCGAGGCGACCGCCTCGATCGTCAAGATTTTTTCGGGCGCGCTGTCGGACTGGTTTGGGCGGCGCAAGCAGCTGGCCATCATCGGCTACGGGCTTGCGGCGCTGACCAAGCCGATGTTTCCGCTCGCGCCGAATGTCGCCTGGGTCATGGCGGCGCGCTTTATCGATCGCGTCGGCAAGGGCATCCGCGGGGCGCCGCGCGACGCGCTGGTCGCTGACGTGACGCCCCCGCCTTTGCGCGGCGCGGCCTTCGGGCTTCGCCAGTCGCTCGACACGGTCGGCGCCTTCCTCGGGCCGGCCGTCGCGGTCGCCGTGATGTGGCTCTCCGCCAACAGCATCCCTTTGGTGTTTTGGATCGCGACGATTCCGGCGGCGTTCGCCGTCGCTGTCCTGGCGCTCGGCGTGCGCGAGCCGCAGTCCTCCCGGCCGCCGCGGCCGGCGCGCTTTCCTTTGCATATCGAGGAGATTCGCCGGCTTGGCGGTCCGTTCTGGATCGTTGTCGCGATCGGCGTCGTCTTCAGCCTGGCGCGCTTTTCCGAGGCGTTCCTCATCCTGAAGGCGAGCGCCGTCGGACTGCCTGAAGCGCTTGCGCCGCTGGTGCTCGTCGCCATGAATGTCGTCTATGCGGGCGCCTCTTATCCGGTCGGCGCCTTCTCGGATCGCGGCGACCGCAAGACGCCGCTGATGGCGGGCCTTGTCGCGCTGATCGCCGCCGACGCCGCGCTCGCCAGCGCCGAGCATATGCCGCTCGTATGGCTCGGCGTGGCGCTCTGGGGCCTGCATATGGGCCTCACCCAGGGCCTGCTCGCCGCGCTTGTCGCCGATGTCGCGCCGGCGGCGCTGCGCGCTTCGGCCTTTGGCGCGTTCAACCTGGCGAGCGGCGTCGCGCTGCTTGTCGCCAGTGCGGGCGCCGGCGCGCTCTGGGACGCCTTCGGCCCCGCGGCCGCCTTCTGGGCTGGCGCGCTTTGCGCGGCGCTGGCGCTTGTCGCGCTGTGGGCGGACGGTCATCGAACCGGCCGGCGGCGGCGGACGGCTTGAGTGGGCGTTAACGGACAGCGCTTCGGCGAGGGCGCGTTAACTGCGCGCTAAGCATGTCGTTTAAACATTGAAAAACAAGCATAATTCTTCCAAAATTACGCCATTGTTGGCCAGTCATTTCAAAACCGGCGGGGGCGCTGGCGTTTAAACAACGCAGCATCGAGGTTCTCATGAAAAAACCAGTTTTCGGCCTAGCCGTTGCGGCGTCCCTGGCGGTCATGTCCGCGTCGGCCGCCGATCTGCCGTCGCGTAAAGGCCCGCCGCCTGTCTATATTCCGCCGCCGCCCCCGCCGGTCTTGACCTGGACCGGCATGTATGTCGGCCTCAATCTCGGCGGCGGCTGGCTCGATCAATACAGCCAAGGGCACTGGCTGGCGCCATTGTCGACCGCGCCCAACAATGGCGGCGTCGTCGGCGGCGCGCAGATCGGCTATAATTATCAGTTGACGCCGCTCTTTGTCGCCGGTCTCGAAACCGATTTTCAAGGATCGAGCGTCGGCGCCGCCGACCAGCCGTTTGGCGCGTCGCGCAGCGTCGGCTGGTTCGGCACGGTGCGCGGCCGCGCTGGCGTGTCGCTCCTAAATTCGCAGTTGCTCCTTTATGGAACCGGCGGCTTCGCCTATGGCGACCTGCGTCTCAACTACGGTTGGCTCGGCTCTCAGAGGCGCACCGGAACCGGCTGGACCGCCGGCGGAGGGCTCGAATACGCCTTCCTGCCGAATTGGTCGGCCAAGGTCGAATATCTCTATGCGAACATCGGCGCGGATTACGACCGGGTATTCACCGGACCCTTCGTCATCGAAACCCAGCAACGCGTCCATCTCAATACGGTTCGCGCCGGCGTCAATTACCGTTTTAACTGGATGTTTGCGCCTGGACCGGCGGCGGCGGCCTATTGAACGCAAATCCTGTATGAGCTGCAGAAGCCCCGGCGACGGGGCTTTTGCATATCTCGATGTCGCCGGTGGCTCGTGGTTGCGGCGCCGCAACAATTGAATTATCTGCTTGGAAGCGTTCCGAGAAGCAGATCGGCCGCACGCGAGAGGGTTCCATATGGCCGACGCCGACACAGATAGGCTCGCCGCGCGGCGGCCGCTGTCGCCGCATCTGACGATCTTCAAGCCGATCCTGACGATGATGATGTCGATCGCCCATCGCATCACCGGCGCGGGACTCTACGCCGGCATGGCGCTGCTCACGCTGTTTCTGCTCGGCGCCGCGATCGGCGGAGGCGCCTTCTCCGCCGTCGCCTGGATCGCGTCGGGCTTTATCGGCAATCTCATCATATTGATGATCGTTTGGGCGATCTTCCATCATCTACTAGGCGGCGTGCGTCACGCGCTCTGGGATCGTGGCCTGTACATGGACCCGCAGGGGCGCGAACTCTTGGCGCAAGCGACGCTCGTCGGCGGAATCCTGCTGACGCTGCTCCTTTACGTCTTCAAGGCGCTGGCGAACTAGCGGAGCGAACTCATGACGGTTGCGACAAGGTTCAAGAGCGGTCGAACCGGGGCGGGCGACGCCTATGTCTCCGACCATAGCGGCTCGCCTCACGCGCGCTTCGTGCGGCTCACCTCCTATGCGCTGGCGCCGCTCGGCGCGTTGAGCGCCTGGTGGATTCTCGGTCTGGCAGGCAAATCGTTCGACGGCGTGCGCGCCGAAATCGGCAGGCCGATTCCCGCGCTCGTGCTTCTTGCTTTCGGCGTCGTCGGCATGGTCCATGCACGCAAGGGGATGGACGACATCATCGAAGACTATGTGCATGACGACGCTTTAAAGGCGCGGGCGCTCGTCGCCAACCTATGGGCGTCGCGCGCGATCGCGGCGCTCTGGGTCGTCGCCATTCTCCTCATCGCCGCCCCGAAGTAGCGGACGACGCCTAGTAGCGACGCAGCGAGACTGCGTTCGATCGAATGACATCTTGAGAAGGCGTGACGATGGTTGCACAGGGTCCTGCATCAAATGTGTCGGTTGGCGGCCGGGCGTATCCGATCGTCGATCACACCTTTGACGTCGTCGTCGTCGGCGCCGGCGGATCGGGGCTTCGCGCCGTGGTCGGCTGCGCCGAGGCGGGACTGAATGTCGCCTGCGTCACAAAGGTCTTTCCGACGCGTTCGCACACAGTGGCGGCGCAGGGCGGCATCGCCGCCGCGCTCGGCAACATGGGGCCGGACGACTGGAAATGGCACATGTACGACACCGTCAAGGGCTCCGACTGGCTCGGCGACCAGGACGCCATCGAATATATGTGCCGCAACGCGCCGCCCGCCGTTTATGAACTGGAGCATTGGGGCGTTCCCTTCTCGCGCACGAGGGAAGGCACGATCTATCAGCGTCCATTCGGGGGCATGACGACCGATTTCGGCAAAGGTCCGCCGGCGCAGCGCACCTGCGCGGCCGCCGATCGCACCGGCCACGCGATGCTCCATACGATGTATGGACAGGCGCTGAAGCTCAATACGAAATTCTTCGTCGAGTTCTTTGCGATCGATCTCATCATGGATCAGGATGGCGCCTGTCGCGGCGTCGTGTGCCTGAAGATCGACGACGGAACGATCCATCGTTTTCGCGCGGCGCTGACTGTGCTTGCGACTGGCGGTTACGGCAGAGCCTATCTCTCGGCGACGTCGGCGCATACCTGCACCGGCGACGGCAACGCGATGGTGCTGCGCGCGGGGCTGCCGCTGCAGGACATGGAGTTCGTGCAGTTTCATCCGACCGGCATCTATGGCGCGGGCTGTCTGATCACCGAGGGCGCGCGTGGCGAGGGCGGTTATCTGACGAACAGCGAAGGCGAGCGCTTCATGGAGCGCTATGCGCCTTCAGTGAAGGATCTCGCGCCGCGCGACATGGTCTCGCGCGCCATCACCGTCGAGGTGCGCGAGGGCCGCGGCGTCGGCAAGAATCAGGATCACGCGCATCTCCATCTCGAACATCTCGATCCGCAGATTCTGCATGAGCGGCTGCCGGGCATATCGGAGAGCGCCAAAATCTTCGCCGGCGTCGACGTGACGCGCCAGCCGATCCCGATCATTCCGACCGTGCATTACAACATGGGCGGCATACCGACGAATTATCACGGCGAGGCGTTGCGCAAGCGTAATGGAAATCCCGACGAAGTGGTCCCGGGCCTGATGGCGCTTGGCGAAGCGGCCTGCGTCTCCGTTCATGGCGCCAATCGCCTGGGCTCCAATTCGCTCATCGATCTTGTCGTCTTCGGCCGCGCCGCCGGCGTGCGCGCCGCCGAACTCATCAAGCCCAACGATACGCAGCCGGAACTGCCGGCGGACTCGGCTGATTTCGCGCTGTCGCGGCTCGATTTTTTCCGTAACGCCAACGGTTCGGTTTCCACTGCGACGTTGCGCGACAGGATGCAGCGGACGATGCAATCGCATTGTGCCGTCTATCGCACCGGCGAGGTCCTCGCCGAAGGCGTCGAAATGATCAACGCCGTCTGGCGCGACGGCGCCGAGGTCAAGATCGCCGATCGCTCGCTGATCTGGAACTCCGATCTGGTCGAGACGCTGGAATACGACAATCTGATCGTTCAGGCGGTCACCACGATGGAGAGCGCCGCCAATCGCACGGAATCGCGCGGCGCCCATGCGCGCGAGGATTTCCCGAACCGCGACGACAAGAACTGGATGAAACATACGCTGGCGACGATCGATCGCGAGAAAAAGACAACCTTGATCGACTACCGCCCGGTGCACAGCTACACGATGACCAACGAAGTGGCCTATATTGAGCCGAAGGCGCGGGTGTATTGACATGGTCGAATTCGCGCTACCCAAAAACTCCGTCGTCGCCGAGGGCAAGACCTGGCCGAAGCCCGAAGGCGCGGAACGCCTGCGCGAATTGCGCATCTATCGGTGGAATCCCGAAGACGGCGCCAATCCGCGCCTCGACGCTTATTTCATCGATGCTGACGACTGCGGGCCGATGGTCCTCGACGCGCTGATCTGGATCAAGAACAGGATCGATCCGACTTTGGCCTTCCGCCGCTCATGCCGCGAGGGCATCTGCGGCTCATGCTCGATGAACATCGACGGCTTAAACACGCTCGCCTGCACCAAGGGCATGGACGAGATCGAGGGCGCGATCAAAATCTATCCGCTGCCGCATATGGCGGTGGTCAAGGACCTCGTGCCCGATCTGACGATTTTCTACGAGCAGCACGCCGCGATCGAGCCCTGGTTGCGGGCCGGACCCGATCCGGACAAGGAGCGGCTGCAATCGCCGCAGCAGCGGGCGAAGCTCGACGGGCTCTACGAATGTATCCTGTGCGCCTGCTGCTCGACGGCCTGTCCGAGCTATTGGTGGAATTCCGACCGTTTTCTGGGTCCGGCGGCGCTGCTGCAGGCGTTCCGTTGGGTGCAGGACTCGCGCGACGAAGCGACGAAGGACCGCGTATCCTATGTCGACGACGTCTTCCGCCTCTATCGCTGCCATACGATCATGAATTGCACTCAAGTCTGCCCGAAGGGCTTGTCTCCGGCGAAGGCGATCGCGGAATTGAAAAACATGGCAATCGCCCAGGACGAAGCGCAGGCCCGCTGAGCGCAGGTCCGCTGAGCGCCCGCCGCCTTGATCCCGCCGCGCCGCCGGTTTAGGACGGATTCAAACGTCTATGGAGAATTGCGCCATGTCGACCAGCGCTCGTCGTTCTTTCGGCCCGGTTTTTCTCGCCGCTTTTCTCATCGCGGCAGGCGGCGGCGTCGCTTCGGCCCAGCAGTTCGACCCAAACGCGCTCGACACGTCTGGAGCCGTCTCGACCGCGCCGAAGGCCAAAAAGGCTAAAGCGCAGCCGTCCCAGCGCACTGGCGCTCAACAGCAGCAGCAACAGGGCGGCGGCGACCGCCAGTTCGGCGAGCTGGAGGGCTGGTCTCCGGGCAAAGCGCCGCCGGGAAAAGAAGGAAAACAGAAGGAAGCCGGACAGCCGAACTCGCCCGAAGGCAAAATGCCGATCGGCATGTCGCCATCCGGGAACATGTCGGTCGGCCTTCCTTTCTAAAACTGGAGACGCCGGATCGCCGGCTGGAGTTCAATAATGGCGTATAAGGTTGCGGTCGTCGGCGCCACGGGCAATGTGGGCCGCGAGATGCTGGATATTCTCGCCGAGCGCCGCTTTCCGGTCTCGGAAGTCGTTGCGCTGGCGTCGTCGCGTTCGATCGGCACGGAAGTCTCCTTCGGCGACCGGACGCTGAAGTGCAAGGCGCTCGATTCTTACGATTTCTCCGACGTCGACATTTGTCTGATGTCGGCGGGCGGTGCGGTCGCCAAGGAATGGGCGCCCAGGATCGGCGCGCAGGGCTGCGTCGTCATCGACAATTCTTCGGCCTGGCGCATGGACCCTGACGTCCCGTTGGTGGTGCCCGAGGTGAACGCCGGCGCCGCCGCGGGTTTCGCCAAGAAGAACATCATCGCGAACCCCAACTGCTCGACCGCGCAACTTGTCGTCGCGCTGAAGCCGCTGCATGACGCGGCGAAGATCAGGCGCGTCGTGGTTTCGACCTATCAGTCGGTTTCCGGCGCCGGCAAGGAAGGAATGGACGAGCTCTTCGCGCAAACCCGCTCGGTCTTCGTCTCCGATCCGGTCGAAGCGAAGAAGTTTCCGAGGCGCATCGCCTTCAATCTCATTCCGCAGATCGACGTCTTCATGGAGGACGGCTTCACCAAGGAAGAGTGGAAGATGGTCGTGGAGACGAAGAAGATTTTGGATCCCAAGATCAAGCTCGTCGCGACCTGCGTGCGCGTGCCGGTGTTCATCGGCCATTCGGAAGCGGTGAACATCGAATTCGAAAAGCCGATCTCCGCCGACGAAGCGCGCGACATTTTGCGCGAGGCGCCGGGCGTGCTGGTGATCGATAAGCACGAGCCGGGCGGCTATATCACGCCGCATGAGGCGGCGGGCGAAGACGCGACCTATGTCTCGCGCATCCGTACCGACCCGACCGTCGACAATGGTCTCGTGCTCTGGTGCGTCAGCGACAATCTGCGTAAGGGCGCCGCGCTCAACGCCGTGCAGATCGCGGAGGTGCTGATGAACCGCAAGCTGCTGGCGCCGAAGAAGAAGGCGGCTTAACCGCAAGTTCGGCCGCTTAGACGGCGCGCAGCGCAACGCCCCGCCACGGGCGGCAAACGCCGTTTCGCGGCGGATAGGCCAGCGCAAGCGTGATCACGCCTGCCCAATCCCGACCCTGCGGCGCCAAGCGCCGGCGCGAAATAAGGGATCGCGGTCGAAATCGCGTCCGGCGACGACAGCCTATTTGTTGATCTTGAACAGCGCGGCGTCCGGAATTTTCGCCTGGTCGATGTTAAAGAGCGAGATCAGCGTCTCGTACCCTTGCGGGTCGCTCACCTGCCACTGCTTCAATTTGAAGCTCTTGGGATCGAAGATCAGACGCACATGCGAGGTGCCGCCGAAGGTCGCCTTGTCCTCAATGAAGATCGTGACGCCCAAGTCCTCAACCTTCACATCCTCTACGGTCACGTCCTTTTCGAGGTCGATCTTATCCTTCATCAGGAATTTGAGCGGCGTCTGGGTGATGAAATAGAGGTCCTGAGTGTTAAGCTTGCGGTCGCGCACCGCGACCTGGGCGCCATCGGCGACGACCTCCATCGTCGCAGGCTGGGCATATTCGAAACGAACCCGGCCGGCGCGCTGCACATGCAGCCTGCCTTCGGAGCGCTTGCCGTCGCCGCCGATCTGCACGAAATCGGCCGTCATCACCGGCGAAGCGTTAAAAAAAGCGTTGGCGCGCTTGAGCGCCTCGGCGCGGCTCAGGGGCGGCTCGGGCGCGGCCGCCGGCGCAGGCAAGATATTCACGGCGCCGGAAGGGGCCGTAGTTGGCGCGGGCGCCTGCGCGGCCGGCTTTGCGCCCTTCTGGGCGGCCGCGTCGGCAGGCTTCGCCTCGCCGGGCTTGGCGTCGACAGGCTTGGCGTCGACGGCCTTCCCGTCAGCAGGCTTGGCCTCGGCCGATTTGGACTTGCCCTCTGCGACCTTACCCTCTGCGACCTTGGCCTCACCTGGTTTCGCCTCGATGGCCCCGCTGTCGACGGCCGCGGGCGCGCTTGTTTGGGACGGCCGCGCGGCGCGCGCGACATTTGCGGCGGCGGCCGGGACGGCGAAGGAAAGCGCGGCGATCAGTGCGGCGAGGGAGGCATATTTCACGGCGGGTTCCGACTCAGAGAGGCTGGCTGCCGTCTTGCTAGCATAAATTGGCGGAAATGGGGGCGAGGCCTTATTCCGCCGCCGCGATGTCGAAGGCGCCGCGGTCGATTCCGCCGCCGACCAAAATCTCGCGCTTGCCGGCGTGATTGGGGGCGGAGACGACGCCTTCCTGCTCCATGCGTTCGACGAGCGAAGCGGCTTTGTTGTAGCCGACCGAGAGGCGGCGCTGGATGTAGCTTGTCGAACACTTCTTGTCGCGCAGCACGATATTAACGGCGCGGTCGTAGAGGTCGCCGCCTTCTTCGGAGTCCATCGAGCCGGGCAGGGGGGCTTCGCCATCCTCGCCGGCGTCGTCCTCGGCGGTGATGGCGTCGAGATATTGCGGCGCGCCCTGAGTCTTTACATGGGCGACGATGTCCTCGACCTCGCGATCCGACACGAAAGGCCCGTGCACGCGCGAAATACGGCCGCCGCCGGCCATGTAAAGCATGTCGCCCTGGCCGAGAAGCTGCTCGGCGCCTTGCTCGCCTAGAATTGTGCGGCTGTCGATCTTGGACGTGACCTGGAAGGAGATGCGCGTCGGGAAATTGGCCTTGATCGTGCCGGTGATCACGTCGACCGAGGGGCGTTGCGTCGCCATGATCAGATGGATGCCGGCGGCGCGCGCCATCTGCGCCAGTCTCTGGATCGCGCCCTCGATGTCCTTGCCGGCGACGAGCATGAGATCGGCCATCTCATCGACGATGACGACGATATAGGGCAGCGTCGTCAGCGACATTTCCTCATGTTCGAAGATCGCCTCGCCGGTCTCGCGGTCGAACCCGGTCTGCACGGTGCGGGTGATCGTCTCGCCTTTCTTTTGCGCCTCGGCGACGCGGGCGTTGTAGCCGTCGATGTTGCGCACGCCGAGCTTCGACATTTTCTTGTAGCGGTCCTCCATCTCGCGCACCGCCCATTTGAGCGCGACCACCGCCTTTTTCGGGTCGGTGACGACGGGCGTCAGCAGATGGGGGATATTGTCGTAGACGGAGAGCTCCAGCATTTTCGGATCGACCATGATGAGCCGGCACTCTTCGGGCTTTAAGCGATAGAGCAGCGACAGGATCATGGTGTTGATCGCGACCGACTTGCCGGAACCGGTCGTGCCGGCGACCAGCAAATGCGGCATGCGCGCGAGATCGACGATCACCGGCTCGCCGCCGATGGTCTTGCCGAGCGCGATGGCGAGCTTGTGGTTGGAGCGGGCGAAATCCTCGCAGGCGATCAGTTCGCGCAGGAAGACCATCTCGCGGCGCTGATTGGGGAGTTCGATGCCGATGGCGTTGCGGCCGGAGACGACCGCGACGCGGGCCGAGACCGCCGACATCGAGCGCGCGATGTCGTCGGCGAGGCCGATGACGCGCGAACTCTTGATGCCGGGCGCCGGCTCCAATTCATAAAGCGTGACCACCGGCCCGGGGCGCACATTGATGATGTCGCCCTTAACGGAAAAATCCTCGAGCACGCCCTCGAGCAGACGCGCATTCTGTTCCAGCGCCTCCTGCGGGAGCTTCACGCCGCTCGCCTGCTTCTTGGGCTCGGCGAGCAGGTTGAGCGGCGGCGCCTCATAGCGCGCGTTGAAACTAGGCTGCGCGGCGCGATTCGGGGCTCGCGTCCGCCGGGGCGCCGGCGGCGCAACCGCATCGGGTTCGTCGAGATTGCGGGCGCGCGCCGGCGCGTGCGCCGGATAGAGATCCTGCTCCTCGAAAGTCGGCTCGACGCGCGGGTAACGCGGCGGCGGCGGCCTGTCGGTCGTCCGCGGGCGCCGCCGCCAGAGTCTGCCGGCCGTCCGCGCCACCCACGCTTTCGACGCCAGCCCAAAATGGATCAGTGCGCCGAGCGAAATCAGCGCCATGCCCGGCTCGCCGCCGGCGTCGTCGTCGTCGTCGGCGCCGGGACGGATGTTGACGTCATCTTCGGAGGATCGGCTGCGCATGTCGGCTTCGGATTCGAAGCCGAGACCCGCGGCGCCGGTCACGGTGAGGATGGCGACAAGAGCGGCGACGGCGCCGAACGCCGCCATCAGCACTCCCGAGCCGGCGAAGATTGTGCGCGGAACGGCAAGTATGGCGACGCCGGCGACGCCGCCGAGGCCGGTGGGGAGCGGCCAGCGATCGGTCGCTGGCAGCAGCGACGCGGTCGCGGCGGTCGCGAAGAGGCCGACGAGCCACAGGCCGACGCGGAGCAGAGCGCGACCGACCCGTCGACGTCGCATCAGACGCAAGCCTTGGGTCGCAATCGGCACAATGGCGGCGATGGCGCCGAAGCCGATAAGCTGCATCAGCAGATCGGAGACGACCGCGCCCGGCGGCCCGAGAAGATTGCGGACATGGCCCGATGTTGCGTGGTTGAAGGAGGGGTCGCGGGCCGACCAGCTGACCAGCGACAATGTCAGGGCGGCGGCGGTCACGACCAAGGAGACGCCGAGAAGCTCGGCCAGCCGCCGCGCAGTAAATTCGCGAAGCTGCTCGGTGAAGTGACCGGATGCATGGCTGCGCATGTGAGGAGAAGCCCCGCTTGATCGCGACGCCCGTGGCGCGCGGATGGGGGCAGCCTAGAAAACCTCGGTTAAGGCGCGCTTAACCCTGCTTTTTTGTGGCCTTGCCGCCCATTGCGACCGTCTGGTTGAGCTCAGCCCCATAGATGAGAATCGCCGCCAGCAGCTGGAGAAAGACGATCGCGATCATGATGGAGGCGAGACCCGCATAGGTCGAAATATAGCTGCCGGCGAATCTCGCGAGATAATTGCCGAAGCCGACGCCGAGCGCGATCGAGGCGATGAGCGTCAGCGCCAGGCCGGGCGCGATGAAGGCGACCCTGCGCCGCTCGGCTGGCAAGAATTTGTGGGCGGCGAAAAGCGCCATCGTGAGGACAGCGGTGGTGACGCCATAGCGCACCGGCCCATAGAGATGTTGCAGCTCATGGACGACGACAGGAACGTAACGCTCCGCGATCGCCCGCGCGAGCGGGGCAAGAACCAGGAGAATGGCGATGGCGAGAAGGGATACGGCGCCAATAAAAACGAATAGGATCGATTCGAACCGCAGCAGCCACCAGGCGCGTTGCTCGCGCGTATCATAGGCCCTGTTCAACGCGACGCGCAGCGCTTCGACTCCAGTTGCGGAAAAATAGATCGCGAACACGGCGCCGAAGGTCAGGAGTCCGCGATGCGGCTGCGTCAACACATTGTGGATTTCCCTCGAAATCGGCGCCGCGACGCTTTCCGGCCACGCCTCGAAAAGAAGCTTCGTCGCGGCGTCGGCTTCCGCATCCAGGCCGAAAAAGCCGGCAAGCGCGGTCAAAAAAATGAGAAAGGGAAAGAGCGACGTCAGAATCGACAGCGCGACATAGCTGGCGATCGCCCAACCATCGTCCTGGTTGAACTTGAGATAGGCGTCGTAAAGAATGCAAAATAATTTGCGCATGTCCGACCCATGATAGCGTTTTCAACCCCAATAGCGACGGCGCAAAGGAGATCCGCCGATGAGAAGCCTTCCTTTAACGCGCTTAAGCGCCCTCGCCGCAGCCTTTGCGGCTCTTCTATACGGGCCGAGCTTGACGCTCGCGAAGGACTGCGGCGGTCGCGGCTCTCAGACCGACATGAATCTGTGCGAGGGCGACAATTTCAAGCAGGCCGACGCGAAACTCAACGCCGTCTACGCCAAGCTGATGAAAAAGATCAGCGCCGACGGACAGCCAAAACTCCGGGACGCGCAAAAATCCTGGATCGCCTACCGGGATGCGGAATGCGCCTTTGAGACGCTGGGGACGATCGACGGCAGCATTCACAGCACGGTCGTGGCGCAATGTCTTGCGGATTTGACCGAGCAGCAAACGAAACGGCTGCAGCATCAGCTGACCTGCCAGGAAGGGGATCTTTCCTGCGGCGGCCAGTAGGGCGCCGTTCATCGGCAATTGACGTGCGCTATTCGCGCTGGAAATGCTCATAGACCAGCCGCGCCGTCGCCTTGTTGACGCCGGGGACCTTCTCCAGGTCCGAGAGCGCCGCTTTCGATACCGCCTTCGCCGAGCCAAAGGCGAGAAGCAACGCGCGTTTGCGCGCTGGGCCGACGCCGGCGATTTCGTCGAGCGGATTCTTGGTGAATTCCTTTTTGCGCCGCGCGCGATGCGTTCCGATCGCGAAGCGATGCGCCTCGTCGCGCAGCCGCTGAACGAAATAAAGCGCCGGATCGTGCGGCGGCAGGCGGAATGGCTCGTGACCTTCGACGAAGAAGGTTTCGCGGCCGGCATTGCGATCCGCGCCCTTGGCGATCGACGCGATGGCGACGCCCTCGACTCCAAGCTCGCGCAAGACGTCCCGCGCGACTTCGAATTGCCCGCGTCCGCCGTCGATCAAAATGAGATCAGGCGTGGCCGGGAAGGCGTCGCTGTCCTGTTCCTTTTCGCCTTCCTTGGCGAGCCGCGCGAACCGGCGCGTCAGCGTCTCGCGCATCATGCCGAAATCGTCGCCGGGCGTAATGTCGGCGCTACGGATGTTGAAGGTTCGGTAGTGCGCCTTCATGAACCCGGCGGGACCCGCAACGATCATCGCGCCGATCGCCTGCGCGCCGCCGATATGAGAATTGTCGTAAACCTCGATGCGTCGCGGGACCGAGGCGAGACCAAAGGCCTGGCCGAGCGCCGCGAGCAGGCGCTGCTGGCTCGCGTCCTCGGCGAGCTTGCGGCCGAGCGCTTGCCGCGCGTTCTGGAGCGCGTGCTCGACCAGTTCGCGCTTCTCGCCGCGCTGTGGCGCGAGCAGTTCGACGCGGCGGCCAAGCCGCGCGGTCAACGCCTCTTCAAGCAGCGCGTCGTCCTCGATCGGATGAGAGAGAAAGACGCAGCGCGCGGAAGGATGCTCCTGATAGAACTGCGCCAAAAAGGCGTCGAGGACTTCAGACTCGGAGAGCGTCGCGTCGGCGCGCGGGAAGTAGGAGCGATTGCCCCAGTTCTGATAGGCGCGAAAGAAGAAGGCCTCGATGCAGAAGCGCCCGGCATCCTTGGCGATGGCGAAGACGTCGGCTTCCTCGACGCCGCGCGGATTGATCCCCTGCGCGCCCTGAACCGCGGACAGCGCCGAGATGCGATCGCGCAGCCGGGCCGCGCGTTCGAATTCCAGTCGCTCGGAGGCTGCGGTCATCTCGCGCGCCAGCTGTTCGCGCACATTGCGACTTTTGCCGGAGAGAAAATCCCGCGCTTCGCGCACAAGCTCGGCGTAATCATCCATCGAGATTTCGCCGGTGCAGGGGCCTGAGCAGCGTTTGATCTGGTAGAGCAGGCAAGGGCGCGTGCGATTGTCATAAAAGCTTTGCGTGCAGGATCGCAGGAGAAAGGCGCGCTCCAGCGCGTTCAAGGCGCGATTGACCGCCCAGACGCTGGCGAAGGGGCCGAAATAGTCTCCCTTGCGAACGCGGGCGCCGCGGTGCTTCAAAATCTGCGGCGCGTCGTGATCCTTGGCGATCAGAATATAGGGGAAGGATTTGTCGTCGCGCATCAGCACGTTGAAGCGCGGCTTCATCTGCTTGATGAGATTCGCTTCCAAGAGCAGCGCATCGGTTTCGGTCTCGACCGAGATGAACATCATCGTGGTGGTCGCCGAAATCATCCGCGCGATGCGGTTCACATGACCCGCGAGGCGCGTATAGCTCGCGACCCGCTTGCGCACGTTCTTCGCCTTGCCGACATAGAGCACCTCGCCGTTTTCAGCGATCATGCGATAGACGCCGGGACCGTTCGGCGCGTGGCGCCAATGTTTCTTGATGACGTCGACGCCGCGCTTGACGCTTTCGGGAGTCTGCGGTGTATCGACGGTCTCGTCGGCAGCCTCCGACTCCGCCTCGGCCAGCGTGTCGGCCATGTCGAAGGCGTTGTCTTCCTGCGGCGGAAGATCGCGCGGATTTGTAAGCCGGGGCGTCATCGACCTAGATTTATTCGCCGCAGGCGGCAATGGAAAGAGTCGCTCGACACGCGGCCGAAACAAAGACCTGTGCAGAATATCGACCCGCCCGGCGTTTGCGCGGCGCGTCGCCTTGCGCGCGCCAGAGCCTTTGGCCAGACTCCTGCAAAGCTTGGGCTTCGACGATCAGGGGGCGGAATGCACACGGCGAGGATCACAATTGGCTCGATCCTTTTTCCAGCGCTGGCGCTTGGGTTGGCCGCTGTCTTCACGTTGGGCGAACGCTGGGTCTCGCAGATTCCGGCGTCCATCAATTTCGTTCCGGCCAGCGTCGCGGCGGTATTATTGATCGGGACCGCCTTCGCCGCCCTGCAGCACGCCGAGATCATCGGCGCCAAGACCGGCGAGCCTTTTGGCACGCTCTTGCTCACCATCGCCGTGACCATTATCGAGGTCGCGATCATGGCCTCCATGATCGAACATGGCGACGACAACCCGACCGAAGCGCGCGAGGCGGTCTTCTCCGCGATCATGATCGTCTGCAACGGTCTGGTCGGCCTCTGCCTGCTTCTCGGCGGCTTTCGTCACCACGAGCAGCAAGTAGAGCCGATGGCGACGAGCGCCTATCTCGCCATCCTCATCGCTCTTTCGGTTCTCACGCTCATTCTGCCCGATTATACGACGTCAAGCTACGGACCGACTCTGTCCTCGAGTCAGCTCGTTTTCGTCAGCGTTCTATCGGTGCTGCTTTACGGTACGTTTCTCTTCATTCAGACGGTGCGGCACCGATCCTATTTCATCGACGTGCATGTCGCCGCCGCTGGCCACGGCATGGCGAAGCCCTCGCGCGCCATGACGATTTTCGCGGTCGTGGGACTTGGCGCCAGTTTGCTTGGCGTCTCTCTGCTCGCGGAGCGGGTCGTTCCGGGCCTTGAAGAGGGGCTTCGCTGGCTCGGCGTCGATGACGTGAACCGAGTGACCGGCGCGGCCGTGGCGATGCTGGTTCTGCTCCCGGAGTCCATGAACTCCATCAGAGCGGCGACGCGTAACGCGCTTCAAACAAGCATCAACGGCGCGCTCGGCTCTGTCGTCGCGACGATCGGGCTCACGGTTCCGGCCGTGGCGCTCATGAGCCTTGCGACGCACCGGGAGATCAACTTCGGTCTTGAGAAGCGCGACGCCATGCTGCTCATGCTGACATTGCTGCTCAGCGTTGTGAGCTTTGGCGCCGGGCGCACCAATCTGCTGACCGGGCTCGTGCATCTCGTCGTTTTCGCGACATATGTTTTTCTGTTGTTCGAGCCCTAACTCTCACGCAAAGAGCGCCAATGAAGGACGACAATCTTATCTTCTATCATGCGCCGCGCACGCGGTCCTCAGGCGTGCTGACTCTTCTTGAGGAACTCGACGTTCCATACGAGCTGCGCGCCTTGAACTTCCAGCTCGGCGAACAACGCCGGCTGAGCTGCTCACGATTCACGAGGCGGCGGCGGCAGGCAAATGATGCGTCTTCCCTCTCCCATCGGGAAAGGGTGGCCCGGCGAAGCCGGGTTGGGTGAGGGGGAGCGCAGATCATATGCTCAATGCCCCTCATCCGTCGCGCTTCGCGCGCCACCTTCTCCCAAAGGGAGAAGGATTCGCGCAAGACTTTTGCGCTGTCGAACTTCACCAATCGATCGGCGACTGGCCGTGGGCGATCAGATAGTCATTCGCTTTTGAAAAATGTTTGCAGCCGAAAAAACCATTGTGGGCCGAAAGCGGCGACGGATGCGCGCATTCGAGCACGAAATGTCTGCGCCGGTCGATCCCTGCGCCCTTGCGCCGCGCATAAGAGCCCCAGAGCATGAAGACCACGCCTTCGCGTTCGCGCGACAGCGCGTGAATGGCGGCGTCGGTGAATTGCTCCCAGCCCTTGTTCTGATGCGAGCCGGCGGCGTTTTCGCGCACGGTGAGCGTGGCGTTGAGAAGCAGCACGCCCTGTCGCGCCCAGCGCGAAAGATCGGGATCGCGCGAGACCTTATGACCGAGATCGGCCTCGATTTCCTTGAAAATGTTTTGGAGCGAGGGGGGCGGCGGCGTATCGGCGCCGACGGCGAAGCATAGGCCGCAGGCCTGTCCGGCGCCGTGATAGGGGTCCTGCCCGAGAATGACGACTTTGACCTTATCGAACGGACATTCGTCAAAGGCGCGAAAAATTTGCGACGCCGGCGGATAGATTCTGCGCGCGGCATATTCGTTGCGGACGAATTCTCGCAGCGCGCTGAAATAGGGCTGTTCGAATTCGCGCACGAGATGCTTGCGCCAGCTTTCTTCGATGCGAACAGGTTTGGTCACCGCGCTCCACATATGGCTTGCATTCAGCCGTTTCGACGTTCAAATGGAAGAGTTTGGACGCCGAAACCTGGTATGCGAATTAGGCGTAGGACGGGAGTCGACCATTGGCGCGCGCCAATGTCGAGACTAAGGTTACGACGTGGTCGTCAGATTTCAAACGCTCCGTCGCGCCGCGAGAGGGACATACCGGCGATTAGTCCCAGAGTCGCTTCAACTGAAGATTGGACGCTACGAGCGAAAAATCGAATTCGATCCGCAATTCTATCGTAGCGGCAATCCTGACCTCGCGGCTTATTCGGACAGCGATCTCGCCAAGCACTTTATCAAGTTCGGGCAGCGGGAAGGAAGACTAGGCAGCCGGCGCGCAATCAAGAAGCATTTCGTTGAGCAGGTCGCCGCCGAAGCAAGCGTGCTTGAGATCGGCCCCTTCGTAAATCCGACCCTTAGCGGAGAGAACGTCAAATATTTCGACCTGTGCGACGCCAGCGAACTGGCACAGCGCGCGTCCGCCGTCGGATGGGTCCAGGGCCTGACGCCCGACATTCACTATGTGTCAAGCGAGGGCGACCTGTCCGTGGTGACGGAGACATTCGCCTGCGCGTTCAGCTCGCACTGCATCGAGCATCAGCCCGATTTGATCCGGCACTTCAATCAGGTCGAGAAGCTGCTCGATCGCTCAGGCAAGTATTATCTCATCGTGCCCGACAAGCGATATTGTTTCGACTATGTTTTTGACGAAACTAGTGTCGACGAGATCAAGCAGGCGCATAAGGAAAGGCGCAGGAGACACAGCTTCCAAGCGGTCATCGAGCACCGCGCATTTGTGTCGCATAATGATCCGATACGGCATTGGATCGGGGATCACTGGGATGCAGAGCGCGAAGACAAGAAGGAGCGCTTGATCAGCGCCGCCAAAAAAGAATTCGCAACGGCCGATGGCGCTTACATCGATGTTCACGCCTGGCGCTTTACGCCCTGCTCATTCCTGCACATCGTCGAGAGTCTTTATGATTTGAAGTACACGAGATTAAAGCCGACCAGGGTGTTCAACACGCCGCTTGGACATTTGGACTTTTGCGCAATCCTCGAAAAAGAAGAGGCGTGACGTGTCGGTGCTCTCCAGAGCGCCCACCGAAAATCTTACAAGATCGATTGCGTCATTCGTCTTTGGCGCTTCCGAATGAAGGCGGCGCAATCACGCTCAATCCTGCAGCGGGCCCCAGGCGGGATCGCTCGCAAAGCTCGGCGTCGGCGCCTGTACCTCGGAACGGCCGAAGACGTCGACCATGTAGATTTTTGGTCCGCCGCCGCCGCCGGAGTCGCGAAAGAACATCAGGAAGAGGCCGTTCGGCGCCCAGGTCGGCCCTTCATTGTGAAAGCCCTCGGTGAGAATGCGCTCGCCGGAGCCGTCGGTCTTCATCACGCCGATCGCGAAATTGCCGCCGTTCTGCTTGGTGAAGGCGATGTAATCGCCCTTGGGCGACCAGACCGGCGTCGAATAGCGGCCGCCGCCAAAGGAGATGCGCTTCGCGTCGCCGCCTTGCGCGCCCATGATGTAAATCTGCTGCGAGCCGCCGCGATCGCTCTCGAAGACGATGCGCGAGCCATCCGGAGCGTAGCACGGCGCCGTGTCGATAGCGGCGGTGTCGGTCAGGCGCGTCGTCGTGCGCGAGCGCAAATCCATCGTATAGAGATTGGTCGTCGAGCCCTGCGACAGCGACATGATGATCTTCTGTCCATCGGGCGAAAATCGCGGCGAAAAGGTCATGCCGGGAAAATTGCCGACGACTTCGCGCTGGCTGTTCTCGATATTCATCAACAGCACTTTCGGATCGCCGTCGGCGCCGAAGGACATGTAAGTCACGTCGAGCGAATTGGGGGAGAATCGCGGCGTGACGACGAGTTCGTCGCCGCGCGTCAGATAGCGAACATTCGCGCCGTCCTGATCCATCATCGCGAGGCGTTTGCGGCGCCTCTCCTTGGGGCCGGTTTCGTCGACGAACACGACTCGCGTGTCGAAGAAGCCTTTTTCGCCGGTGATGCGGGAGAAGACGGCGTCGGACAGGAGATGCGCAACTCGCCGCATATTGGCGGCTTCGGTCACATATTGCTGGCCGGCGACTTGCTCGCCCGTCGTCACGTCGAACAGCCGGAACTCGGTTTTCAGTCTGCCGTCGGCGGCGCGTTGCGAACGCCCGGTCAGCACGAATTGCGCGTTGACCGCCTTGAAGGCGGCGAGATCTGGCGCTACGTCCGGCGGCGCGGCGTTCGCCGGCAGCGCCGAGGGCTCAATCGGATTGAGGAACACCGAGCGCTTGAAATTATTGAGCGTCACCGACGTCACGGTGCGCGCGGCCTCGTCGCCGACAAAAGGCGCGACGGCGATATTGATCGGCTGAAAGCCGCCGCCCTTGAGATCGATGATGCGGCCGGCGCGCACCGACGAGGCGGGAAGCAATGGGGCGAAGGCCGCGCCGGCGACGAGGCCGGCGGCGGCGCGGCGGGTGATGCTGCGTGTCATGGGCGAAATCTTTCCAGCATCGCCGTGAAGAAACCGTAACGCTTGCCGGCGATGGACATTCTAGGAGGGGACGAATCCGTTCACCTTGAACCACGCTGGTCACTTAATTCGCATCCTGGAAGCGGATCGTGACCTCGCGCAGCGCCTCTTCATAATAGGGCATGAACTCGGGCGGAATCCGCATCGGGCTGCAGCGGCGCACCGCCTGCATCGCCTGTTCGCCGCGGGCATGTTCGGTCGGGCTCGACGAGGCGTTCAGCAGTTTGGGATGGCCTTCGAGGGCGCCGTCGCGCGACAGGTGGAACTCCACGATCGGCGTATAGGTCTGCCCGCCAAGCGACAGGGCGGACGCCCAGCACGGGTAATAGTGATCGTGGATGTAGGCGGCGATGCGCGCTTCCATCGAGGCCGACATTTTTTCGGCCGCCCCCGTCGGCGCGCCGAGCGCGGCGGCCTGGGTCGCTCTGCCGGTCGCGGCCTTGCGCTGCGGCGCTTCGCGGCTCAGCAATTTCGAGATGCTGGCGGCGTCGAATTTTGACTGCGGAGCAATTTCGTCGCCCGACTTCGGCTTTGTTTCCTTGACCGCCTTTTCCGCCAATTCGCCGATCGTCGGTTCAGGCTTGGGCTTTTCTTGCGCCTTCTTGCTGTCGAGGAGCTTCGCCACCTCGTCCAGTTTGAGCCGATCCTTCGGTTTTTCCGAATTCGCTGCGTCCTTCGCCGCATTGTCCGGCCGGGTTGGCGGCTTCGGCTTCACGACTTCGGCGTCCTCCGGCTCTTTAGCTTCTTTCTTTTCCGCTTCCGGCGCTGCGGCTTTAGGTTTCGCCGGTTTCGGCTCGGGCTGCTTTTCCTCGAGCTTGGGCGGCGGCTCCGGCTTCGGTGGCAGCGCGGCGGCGCGCTTGGGCGGCGTCGGCTCCGCCTCGTCGGCGGAAGGCTGCGGCAGCGGACGCGCGGGCGGGAGCGGCGTGGCGATGTCTTTCTTGGCTTCCGCGAGCGGCGGCTCCGGCTTCGTTTCGGCTTCGGGCGCGAGTTTGTCGACGCGCGGCGTCGGCTTGATCTCGCGCGCGGTTTTTTCTCCCTTCATAACCTGGGCGAATTCGCTGTCGGTGACGAGATCGACCGGAACCATCTCGACGGCGTCGTCGAATTTAGCGGCGTCAGAAAACAGGACGAGCGCCGCCAGAAGCAATCCGGCGTGGATTGCACAGGAGAGCGGAAGACCGGGTTCGGAGCGCGAAATTTTCATTTCCGCTCAGCTCACTTCTTCTCCTGCTCTGTCACCAGCGCGACTTTCTTGTAGCCCGCGCTTATGACAAGCGACATCACTTCGGCGACGCGGCCGTAATTCACCGCCTTCGAGCCGCGGACATAGATGCGTTCGTCAAAACCCTGCTTGGCGGCTTCCTTGAGCTTGTCGAGCAATTGCGTCGTCTCGACCGGCTGATCCATCAGATAGACCTGTCCCTTTTCGTCGATGGCAATCGAGACCGGCTTCTGGTCGATGTTGAGCGCGCCGGCTCTCGTCTGCGGAAGATCGACGGCGACGCCGGTCGCAAGCAGGGGCGCCGCCACCATGAAAATGATGAGCAGCACCAGCATCACGTCGATGAACGGCGTCATGTTGATTTCGGCCATGGCGCCGTAGCGGGGCACGCCGCGACGCCGCCTGCCGCCCTTGCGTCCCGGAGCCGAGAGGGAAGCGCCCATATCCGCCCCTTACGCCGCGCGGTCGCGGTTCGACGAGGCCGCGTGCTGGTCGATCTGTCGCGATAGGATCGCCGAAAATTCGTCGGCGAAGCTTTCCATCCGCGCCTGCGCCTTGGCGACGTCGCCCTGCATCTTGTTGTAGGCGATGAGCGCCGGAATGGCGGCGAACAAGCCGATCGCCGTAGCGAGCAGCGCCTCGGCGATGCCGGGCGCGACGACGGCGAGCGAGGTGTTCTTCGATGCGGCAATCGAGCGGAACGAGGTCATGATGCCCCAGACCGTGCCGAACAGGCCGACGAAGGGGCCGGCCGACGCCACGGTCGCAAGCACCAGCAGATTGGATTCAAGCTTCTCCACCTCGCGGGCGATGGAGACGTCGAGCACTTTCTCGATGCGCGCCTGCAGGCCCATGAAAGAGGCGCTGGCGCCCGACTGGAAGGAGCGCTTCCACTCCCGCATGGCGGCGACGAAAAGCGTCGCCATGCCGGTCTGCGGCCGCTCGGAGAGCTTGCTGTAAAGCTCCTCCAGCGAATTGCCTGACCAGAAGTTCTCCTCGAAACGGTCCATGGAGCGGCGCATGCGGGCAAAGAGCAGCGTCTTGTCGATGATGATCGCCCAGCACCACACCGAGGCGGCGAGCAGCCCGAGCATGACGGCTTTGACGACGATATGCGCGCCCCAGAACATGGTCCAGATGGTGATGTCGGATGCGGCGAGGGGAGCCGTGGCGATCTCGGCTGGATTCATGATTTGTCCTTGAGTCGGCAGGCGCTCTACGGCGGCTTGGGCTGCGACGCCCGGTCTATCGCCCGCAATTTGGCCATTTGTTGGGCTGCGATGCGCCGCACAACAAATCATAGCGGTGAGGCGTTAACAAGCCGTAAGGGTTAAGGAAAACTCTAAACGCCCCAGGGCCGGGCTTTGACAGAGCCTTAGGGATCACGGAATCATCTGGATGCTGCCGGCATGCTATAGCGGCGGCTCACTCGTCGAGCCGCCAAATCCACCAGCCCTTGTGCTGATAGACGAGAGAAAATCGCGTCAGCGGCGCGGGCAGGGAGGTGGAAAACGGCAGCAGCCGCGCAATCAGCCGGTCGTCGTCGCTCTTGCGCGTGAAATAATGCAGGCGCGTCGCGCCGCCGATCGGTTCGACGGCGAAGCCGCTTTCGATCTTCTCGTCGCGCAGCCATTGCTGCGCGGATTTGATCAGCCCGTGCGAAACGCCGGTCGCGGCGAAATCCTTATAGGCGATCGAGAGCTTTTGCGGCTTTGCTGCGGCGAGCCTCCATGCGTCGGAGATGCGCAGGGCGACATAGGTGGGCTTGCCGTCGGCGAGCTTTTTCAACGCCTCGCTCGCGCGCGCTTCGTCGGCGTCGAGCAACGCGTCGATAAATAGTGTGAAGCTGTTCGCTGACGAGGTCTGGACTCCCGCGCCCCAGCGCGCGCGCTCAATCGCCCCCGCAGCCGACCAGGACGCCGGCAACAACAGGCCGCGCGCCTCTGCATCGTCGAGCGGCGCGGTGCGCCCTGCGACAAGACGGATGGCGGGCGAAAGGTCCCACCATGCGAGGACGACGGCGTCTTGCGGAACATGTTCGCGGATCGCGGCGAGCACTTTCGCAAGATCGGTTGCGGAGACGTCAGAGAAAAAGATCGGCTCCGTCACTTCATTGCGCCATGTGAGCGGCGTCAGCCGGCCGGAGTCGTCGCGGGCGACGACGCCGGCGGCGAGGGGACGCCGCTCGTCCTTCGCCGATACTTCGATTTGCTGAAGGCGCTCGGCTGGAAGCCCGAAGCCTTCGACATCCTTCGCCGCTTCCGCCGAAATCGGCGCGAGCCGCGCCTCAAATGGAATCGTCGGATTGAGGCCGGCGTAGATCGCCCAGCCGATGAGGGCGAAGCCGAAGACGATGAGCGCGACGCCGGCGATAAGCCGAATGCGGGGAGTCATGTGCGCCTAACTATCAGAGTTCCGATTTTTCCGGCGCCCGAATGTCATTCCCGCGGAAGCGGGAATCCAGAGCAACAGCCATATGTTTCGATGAAGGCCCCTGGATTCCTGGTCGCGCTTCGCGCGGCGGGAATGACAATCGCGTTTTCAATGCAAGAATGGCGTCATTGCGAGGAGCTTTATTCGAAGTCGGGTATACCCGACTTCGCAAAATGCGACGAAGCAATCCAGAGCCGTGGGCGCGATTCTGGATTGCTTCGCTGCGCTCGCAATGACGGCCTTGACGCAGTTCTCTCACTCGCCCTTGCGTCCGCGTTGCATCAGCAGGCCGGCGCCGGCAAGTATGGCGAGCAGCCCGAGACCCCCAGCCCAAGCGCGGCGCGTCGGCGAATCAAGATCGAGGTCGCCGCGCTTCTGGCCGCCGATGCGCTTCAGCTCGGCGCGAATTTCCGCGGCCTCGCGCAGCTTCGTATCCTCGTCGTTGATCTTCGCCGCCGCGCCGATGAGTTGCGACCAGCCTTCGGTATAGGTGTAGCCGCCGGGGTTCATATGGGCGAGCCCCTTATAGTGCTTGATCTGATGATGCTCCCACATATCGGCGAAGACATATTCGATGGCGCTCGGATTATTGCCCTTTTGCCAGAACAGCTGGAAGAAGCCGCCGGCATCGTCCTTCTCGGGCGGCGGCGGCGGCGGACGGTTCGTCGTCTGACCCGGCAGCAATTTGTCGGCATAGAGTTTCGCCACCACGCTGCGCGACTTTTCGGTGATCTCGAGGCCGGAGACGATCCCCTTATCCATGCCGTCGAGATAGGCGCGGGCGAAGCGGTCTGAGTGACAGTTAGAGCAGGTCGAGACCCACGACTCCTTGCGCTGCGTGAACCAGGGGTGGTTGAGGTTCTCCGCGATCTTCGGCATCGGGACAAAGGCCCAGCGCGACTTGCGCACCATATTGTGCGTGAACTTGCCCTGATACTCCATGTGGCAGAAGGCGCAGGTCGGGGCGTTCATCTTGCCCTTTTCCATCGCGTCGGCGAGACGGACGTTCCAGTCCCAGGTATCACCGCGGGTCTGATAGATCGTGCCATGCTTCGAGAGCATGTAGCCCTCGAACTCATTGTGATCGACGCCATTGTGGCAGATCGCGCAGGCTTGCGGCTTACGCGCCTGCACGGCCGAGAACTCGTGGCGCGTGTGGCAGGAGTTACACGTCGTCTGCGGCGTATGGCAGAAGGTGCAACCCTCCGCGACTTCGCGCTGCTCCATCGCCGCCCACACGGCATTCTCGACATTGGCCTTCATCGATAGCGCATGTGAGGGATGGCCCGGCTGCCATTGATCCTGCGGCCAAGTGAAAGTGTCGCGCTCGGACTCGCGCTCCGCGAATTGCTGCACATGGCATTGTCCACAGGCGGCGGCGTCCGGCATTCTCAATTCAGTCTTGTGCTGGCCATGGTCCTTGCCGACTCCCATATGGCAGTCGATGCAGCCGACGTCTTTAAGCGTTTCGCCGCTCTTGAGCGTTCTCATCGAACGGAGGTTGTTCTCGACCTCCGCGATCATCGCCTTTTTATAGGCGCGCGGATCGGAGTCGGAGAGATTGCGGATCGCGTCGAGATTGCCATGCACGCTGCCCTTCCAGCTATGCGTCCAGCCTGGCGTGACCTGGCTGTGGCACTCGACGCAGTCTGCGCGCTTGGCGTCGATGTCGATCGTCTGCGGCGGCTGATAGAAATCATGCGGATTGAGATATTTCGAGATCGGGATCGGCTCCCAATATTTCGAGAGCGAGCCTTTGCCGGCGCCTTGCGATTCGTCGTAGTAGCGCTTGGTCAGCGCGTCGTAGAGTTCTTTTGGCGAAGCGGTTTTCGCAAGGCCAAGCGCCTTGAAGGTTTCGTCGGGCGTCTCGGCTAAGGCCGGCGCGCCGACGGCAATGGTCAGGGCGAACGCGACACTCGGCGCGAGGCGAGCCGCATAAGCCAAAAACTTCTTGAAACTCGGCATGCGTCCTCGCCCCTTCCGCGTCTGGCTGTATTCTCGGCTCCGGGACGGCGAGCGGAAAGAACCACAGGTCCCGCCGCCGATGAGGCCAGCTCATCCGCCAGGGCGATTGGGTGAAGGGCCTCCTCATCCTGAGGAGCGTGCGCAGCACGCGTCTCGAAGGACGAGGAGGCCCGCTTCCCGTTTCCTTACCCTCGTCCTTCGAGACGCCGCCTTCGATCTCGGGCTTGCCCGAGATCGACATTAAAATTCGCAAGTCGGGTAAACCCGACTTGCGGGCGGCTCCTCAGGATGAGGGTAAGGAAACAATCCTTCACCCGACTGCCTGACCCATCGCCCCAGCCGCTCGTCAAGGCGTTTCGCGACGATAAATGAAGAGAGGTCATGACGATCCGTTCCTTCCCCTCCGCCTTAAGCACCGCCGAGGCGCCGCCCGGCATGCGCCTTTACGCGATCGGCGACATTCATGGCCGCGCCGATCTTCTCCACGTCCTCGCGGAAGCGATCGCCGAGGATCTCGCGGCGCGCCGCTGCGGGCAGGCCGTGACCATATTCGTCGGCGATTACATCGACCGCGGCCTTGGCTCCAACGGCGTTTTGAAACGCCTGTCAGCGGGGGATTTTCCTACCCCGATCGTCGCGCTGCGCGGCAATCATGAAGACGCGCTGCTGCGCTTTCTCGACGACGCCGCGGCGCTCGACCAATGGGTTTACAACGGCGCGCTGACGACGCTGCATTCCTATGGCGTCGACGCCGGCGAAGAATTCGCGCTCGGCGGCGCGTCGCGGGTCCGCGCGAAATTTCTCGCGCATTTCCCACAGGAACATCGCCGCTTCATCGAAGAAACAGGGCTCTGGACGGAATATGGCGGCTATTTCTTTTGCCATGCCGGCGTGCGGCGCAGCCGGCCGCTGCATCTGCAGGACCCTCACGATCTGATGTGGATTCGCGAAGGGTTTCTCGACTGCGGCCAGTCCTTCGGCAAGGTGATCGTGCATGGGCATACGCCGCATCGCGACGTCGAGGATTTGCCGAACCGGATCAATCTCGACACGCAAGCGTTCAAGACGGGGGTGTTGACCGCGGTGGCGCTTGAGGGCGTCGAGCGGCGGTTTATCCAGACCGCGTGACTCAGCCGACGCGCAGTTCGAAGGCGTTTTCGAGATGACGCGGCAGTCGGCCAGGCGCAACGAAGATCGCGTCGGCGCGCAGCGTATAATTCATCGCCCAGGGGTTGGCGGCGAGCCAGCGGCCCACAGCCTGCGAGAAGCGCCGCTGCTTTTGCGCCGTGATGGCGATGACCGCGTCATCGAGCGCGCCGCGCGCCTTCACTTCGACGAAGACGATCGTGCGGCCGCGCCGCGCGACGATGTCGATTTCGCCGCCCTGCGCGCGAAAATTGCGCGCGAGTATCTGATAGAGCCGCGCCCGCAGCCACAGCGTCGCCGCCGTCTCGGCGCGAAGTCCATAGACATAGGCGGCGCGGCGGATGTGGTCCTTCAACATTCTCTCCAATCGGGCGCGTCACCCTCTCCCTTTGGGAAAGGTTAAGCGCGCCTTACTTCCCCCGTCCAGCCGCAAGCTCCAGCGCCCGAGCATAGACCTGGCGGCGCGGCTGGCCGGTCGCCGCCGATACCACGCTCGCGGCGTCCTTCACCGAATGCGCGGTTAGCGCCTCTTCGATTCTGGCGTCGAGGTCGGCGGCCGAAGCCTGCGCCGCGTCGGCGCCGGGCGGGGCGACGAGCAGCACGATTTCGCCTTTCGGCGGCTCCTCTTTGGCGAGCGTCGCCGCGAGTTCGTCGAGCGTCCCGCGCCGGACCGATTCGAACATCTTGGTCAGTTCGCGCGCGATCGCCGCATTGCGCTTGCCGAGGATCGCCGCGCAATCGGCGAGCGTTTCGACCAATCGGCGCGGGCTTTCGAAAAACACCAGCGTGCCGGGGATGTGCGCGAGTTCGGCGAGCCGCGCCCGGCGCGGGCCGCTTTTGTGCGGCAGAAACCCCTCAAAAAAGAAGCGGTCGGTCGGCAGGCCGGCGACGACCAACGCCGCCAGCACGGCGGAAGGGCCGGGCACCGAGGTCACATGCACGCCCTTTTCGAGCGCCTCCTGAACGAGCCGAAAACCCGGGTCGGAGACCAGCGGCGTGCCGGCGTCGGAGACGAGCGCGAGCTTCGCCCCCGCCTCGAGCCGCGCCAGAAGATGCGGGCGGATGACCCTGGCGTTATGTTCGTGATAGGCGACGAGCGGCGTCGAAATCCCGTAATGGGCGAGCAGAGTCTTGGTGACCCGCGTGTCCTCGGCGATCACCGCATCCGCCGCAGCGAGCGTCGAGAGCGCCCGAAACGACACATCCTTCAGATTGCCGATCGGCGTCGCGACAAGGTGGAGTCCGGGCTCGATCCGTTCCGCTTCGGCGCGCAGGCCGAAGGCGGCATAGCTTGCAGCGGGCGGGGGAGAGGCCTCGATGGTCATGCGCGTCGCCGATCTTCGTTCTTTTTAAGATACATGATGTTCGTTTAACAGGACTAGCGCAAACTGCGTCCAAACAGCGCTCAAGGCCGCAATTCTTCCAAATGGGCTGTATATTGACTTTCCGCCAGGGACTCGGACCTTAGCGCAGAATAGCCGCGCCATGGCGAGAGCCTTGGTCGCAGGGAGATTTTATGCCGACATTGTCTTCTCACTGGCGCGCCGGCGCGCCCAGGCGCAGGGCCGTGATGAAACATGCCGCGCTTCTCGGCCTTGCGGTCGGGCTCGCCGCCTGCAACCCCGCCAGCGGACCCTGGGCGCCCGGCACGCGCGATCTTAAGCTGAGCGCCTCGACGCAGACCGCGCCGGCGGAAGGCGAAACGATCGGCACAGGCGCGGTAAAAATTGCGCTGATCGTGCCCCTGACCGGCCCGTCAGGCCCGTCCTCGGTCGGCGCGTCGCTGCTCAACGCCGCCAAGCTCGCTTACGCCGACAGCGGCGAGAATGACGTGACGATCCTGGTCAAGGACGATCGCTCGACTCCGTCGGGCGCCGCCGCGGCGACGCAGACGGCGATCAACGAGGGCGCCGAAATCATCCTCGGTCCGGTGTTCGGCGCCGGCGTCAAGGAGGCGAGCCGCGTCGCCCGCGCCGCCAACAAGCCGATGATCGCCTTCTCCACCGATTCATCGGCGGCCGGCCGCGGCAGCTATCTTCTGTCCTTCGCGGTCGAGGGCTATGTCGATCGCGGCGTGAGCTACGCGTCGCAGCACGGCAAGAAGTCGATCGCGGCGCTCGTTCCCGAAAACGAATATGGCACGCTGGCGATGGCGCAGTTCCAGCAGAGCGCCGCGACCTACGGCATTCGCGTGCCGGTGATCGAGCGCTACAAGCCCGGCGCGCCGGGCGAGTCGGTGAAGCGTCTGGCCGCCGCGCGCGATCAGTTCGACGCGCTGTTCATTCCCGAGCAGGCGGAGGCGATGACCGCCGTGTCGAAGGAACTCGTGGCGAACGGCATCGACTCCAAGAAGGTGCAGATTTTCGGCACCGGCCTGTGGAACGACGCGCGCACGCTGAACCTGCCGGCGCTGCAGGGCGCCTGGTTCACCGCGCCGGAGAACGCTGGCTTCAACGCCTTCGCGCAGCGCTACAAGGCGAAATATGGCTCGGACCCGGCGCGCGTCGCGACGCTGGCCTATGACGCCGTGTCGCTCGCCATCGCGCTGTCGCGCTCGCAGGGCTCGCAGCGCTATTCGGAAAGCGTGCTGACCAATCCGTCCGGCTTCAACGGCGCCGACGGCGTCTTCCGCTTCAAGCCGGACGGCGTCAATGAGCGCGGACTCTCGGTGCTGGAGATCGGCGGCGGCTCGGCGAAGATCATCTCGCCGGCGCCGCGCAATTTCACGGGGAATGGGGCGTAGGGTAGGGCGGATATACCCTCCCCTCGATGGGGAGGGTCGGACTGCGAAGCAGGCCGGGGTGGGGTGAAAAGCGAATCCCGCGCGGTCTTTGTCACCCCCCACCCGGCGGGCTGCGCCCGCCGACCTCCCCGCAGGGGGGAGGTAAAGCGCGCCCCTTCACGCCGTCCCGGTTTCTCCCGCGATCTTGCCGAAATCGGCGACGCCCGTCATCACGCGACGCAGTTCGGCGAGCAGGCGCAGGCGGTTCAATCGCAGATCGGCGTTGTCGGCGTTGACCGTCACATCGTCGAAGAAAGCGTCGACCGGTTCGCGCAGTTTTGAGAGCGCGCGCATGGCGCCGGCGAAGTCTTCCTTTTCCAGATGCTCGGCTGTCTCTTCGCGGGCGCGGGCGATGGCGGCGGCGAGCTTGTGCTCCTGCGGCTCAATCCGCAGATTCGGCGCATGGCGATGCGCGTAAGCGTCCGGACCGTCCTTCTTCTCTTCTGCCTTCAGAATGTTGCTAGCGCGCTTATAGCCGGCGAGCAGATTCTTGCCGTCGTCCGTTGCAAGGAATGTGTCGAGCGCCTCGACTTTGCGGGTGATCATGAGCAGGTCGTCCTGTAGCGGCGCCTGTTCCACTCCCCCTTGCGGGGAGGGGCTGGGGGTGGGGGTTTCTGTCTCCGGAACCGCCCCCAACGCCGCATCTATCAGATCGTATCGCGCCCCCTTGTCGCGCAAGTAGACCTTGAGGCGATCGATGAAAAATTCGAGAAGGTCATTATCGACGCTGAGCACGGAGAGAAGGCTAGTGCTCGTTGAAATTTTCTCGCTTTTTGTAGCCTTAGCCTTGACGATCGCGCTCTCCAATTTTCTGGCAGAGGCGACGTACCGAAGCGCTGCTTCCAAATCGCTTTCCGGGTCGGGCTCGGAAAGGTGCCAAGCGATGCTCGTTTCAAATGCTTCCGCAAGGCAAATGCGCAGCTCGTTCTCTAACACGATCCTGATCACGCCCAACGCCGCGCGGCGAAGCGCGTAGGGGTCCTTGCTGCCCGTCGGCTTTTCGTCGATCGCCCAGAAGCCGACGAGCGTGTCGAGCTTGTCGGCGAGCGCGACGGCGATCGACACGGGATCGGTCGGGATGCGGTCATTCGGCCCCTGCGGCTTGTAATGCTCTTCACAAGCTGCGGCGACGCTGGCGTCTTCGCCTTGCGCGCTTGCGTAATAGCGGCCCATCAGCCCCTGCAATTCAGGGAATTCGCCGACCATTTCGGAAACGAGATCGGCCTTGCAGAGAGTCGCCGCGCGTTCGGCGAGAAAGGCGTCAGCGCCGACGATCGGCGCAAGTTCCTTGGCCAGCGCCGCGATGCGCTTCACGCGCTGGCCCTGCGTTCCGAGCTTTTCATGAAAGACGATTTGATCGAGTTTCGGCAGGCGGTCTTCAAGCCTCAACTTGAGGTCGGTCTCGTAGAAGAATTTCGCGTCCGACAGCCGCGCGGCGATGACGCGCTCATTGCCGGCGACGACCGTCGCGCCGCCGTCGGAGGCTTCGATATTCGAGACGAGGATGAAGCGATTGGTGAGCGCGTTGTCCTCGCGCAACACGAAACATTTCTGGTTCACGCGGATCGTCGCGCGGATGACTTCGGGCGGAATGACGAGAAAGCTTTCGTCAAACGACCCCATCAGCGTCACCGGCCATTCGACGAGGCCAGCGACTTCTTCGAGCAGCCCAGCGTCTTCGACAAGCTCCAGCCCCTGCGCGAAGGCGAGGTCTTTTGCATCATGAAGAATGATGTCGCGCCGGCGCGCCGGATCGATCACGACCTTGGCGCGTTCGAGCGCAAGCGCGTAATCCTCGAAACGCTTCACCTGGATTGCCTGCGGCGCCATGAAGCGATGGCCGTAGCTCACATTGCCGGACACGATTCCGTCGACCTCGAAAACCACGACGTCGGGCGTCTCGGTCTCCGGCCCGAAGGTCGCCACGATGGAATGGAGCGGGCGCACCCAGCGCAGCGAGTCCGGCCGCTCCGAGACCGCGCCCCAGCGCATCGATTTCGGCCAGGGAAAGCTCTTGACGATCGCCGGCAGAATCTCGGCGAGCACGTCGATGGTTTGCGCGCCCGCGCGTTCGATGACCGCGAGATAAAATTCGGCGCCCTTCTTGTCCTTCTCGATCCTCGCCTGAGCGAGCGAAGCGAGTCCGGCGCTTTTGAGAAATCCGGCGATCGCCGCCTCTGGCGCGCCGACGCGCGGACCTTTGCGCTCTTCGCGCAAGTCCGGCTGACGCGACGGCAGGCCGACAACCTGCAGCGCGAGACGGCGCGGCGTCGCAAAGGCGGCGGCGCCCTCATAGGTCAGGCCACGCTCGACGAGCGCATTGGTGACGAGCCGCTTCAGGTCATCCGCCGCCTGTCGCTGCATGCGGGCCGGAATTTCTTCGGAGAATAATTCGAAAAGGAGATCGGACATCGGCGCAGTCTATTCCCCCAGGGGAATCAGATGAAGGATTGTTTTCCTCGCCCTCATCCTGAGGAGCCGCCGTAGGCGGCGTCGCGAAGGACGAGGGCGAGGAAAATTTACGCGAAAACGGGCTTCCTCGTCCTTCGAGACGCGTGCTGCGCACGCTCCTCAGGATGAGGAAGCCCTTCAACCGATCGCCCTGACTATTCCCCTCCTCGCCGCAAGCGGGGGAGGGGAAATCTCAGGCGATTTCCTTGACCGCCGCGCTTGGCGCCTCGAGCAGGAATTTCTCGACTTCGAGCGCGGCCATGCAGCCGAGCCCCGCTGCAGTGACGGCTTGGCGATAAACTTCGTCGGCGACGTCGCCGGCGGCAAAGACGCCGGGCATGCTGGTGCGCGTCGTTCCGGGTTCGACGGCGATGTAGCCGGACGGTTTGATCGTCAGCTGGCCCCGGAACAGCTCGGATGCCGGCGAATGGCCGATGGCGACGAAGACGCCGTCGACCGCGAGTTCATGCGTCGCGCCGGTCGAGACGTTCTTGAGCCGCGCGCTGGTGACGCTCAGCGGATTTTCATCGCCGACGATTTCTTCGACGACGTGATTGAAGAGGATCGAGACATTTTTCTGCGCGAGCAGGCGCTTCACCAACACGCGCTCGCTGCGGAAGTCGTCGCGGCGGTGGATGATCGTCACATGCGACGCGAGATTGGAAAGATACAGCGCTTCCTCGACCGCGCTGTTGCCGCCGCCGACGACCAGCACTTTCTTGCCGCGGAAGAAGAAGCCGTCGCAGGTCGCGCAGGCCGAGACGCCGAAGCCCTTGAACTTGTCTTCGCTCGGCAGGCCGAGCCATTTCGCTTTCGCGCCGGTGGCGATGATGAGCGCGTCGCAAGTATAGGTCTTGCCGCTGTCGCCGATGAGCCTGAACGGCCGCTCGTCGAGACGCGCTTCGACGATATGGTCGGAGACGAGCTTCGTCCCGACATGTTCGGCCTGCAGGCGCATCTGCTCCATTAGCCACGGACCTTGGATCGGCTCGGCGAAGCCGGGGTAATTCTCGACATCGGTGGTGATCATGAGCTGGCCGCCCTGATCGAAGCCGGCGATGAGCATCGGCTCGATGAGCGCGCGGGCGGCGTAGATCGCCGCCGTGTAGCCGGCCGGGCCGGAGCCGATGATGATGACGCGCGCATGCTGTGGCATGAGGTGGCCTCGCGAGTGACGAAGCCCGCAATCTAGCCATTCTCAGCGTCGCCGCAACCGTTCGGAGGCCTGTTACCAGCCCCAGCCGCCTTCGCCGCCCCAGCCCGGGCAGACGTTCACCCACTGCCGTCGCCAGCCCCAATGGGTCCACACCCTGCGGCGCTGATAGCAGTCCCCATAGCCGGCGTTCGAGTAGCCTGGCCAGTCCCCGCCCCAACTCGAGGCGGGCAGGTCGGTGCGGTAATAGCTCCAGCCCCAAGGCTCGCCCCAGCCCACCGGCCGGCCCGGGCCGGCACGGCCGCCCCAACGGCCGGCCCAGTGGACGCCGGGGAGTATGGCGCCGCGAAAGCCGCCGCCGCCCCAGCCGAAGCCATGCCAACTGTCCCATCGCTGCGCCTGCGCGACGCCGGTATGGGCCATCAAGCCGATGAGCAGAGCGCCGGTCACGGCCGCCGCTTTGATTGCTTTAGACATGTCCAGCTCCTCTCCGTTCGAAATGACGCAGGCGAACGGAAATGCGCCTCAACTGGCCGCGCTCATTGTCCGCCGCAACTCCGCTGCGCGGGTACATTGCGCGCGGCGCCTGAAGTTCAAGCCACGGCGGATCTGAACAGAAACGATCCTTTGCCTGCAATTATCGAGCAGTGTTGCATTTTTGCCGCAGGCTTTACCGAGGCCTGTTCCAATAGAAACTGCAAAGTTCAAAACAAGACAAAATAAATAATGGAACAATATTGGACCGGGCGCCGTTTCTATCTTCTACAAATGCATCTCAGCTATTCTCGGTCTGAAGGCGCGTGCGGCCTTTGTTCGGTCACGAGCGATTTCTATTGCCCGATCAACAGCGGGACGACCGTGAATGCGTGTGTGCAGGAAAAGGAGAAGCGCGGTGAAAAAATCGATGCCCCAAATTCTAGCGTTTGGCGTCGCCAGCATGATTGCTGCGACGACGGCGCAAGCAGGGGACTGGGTGGGCCAGGCGTCCTATTATGCGCTCAAAGGCCGCACGGCGAGCGGCGCGCGGGTCGGCGCGTTTACCGCCGCGCATCGGACGCTGCCGATGGGATCGCGGGTGCGCGTGACCAATTTGCGCAACAATCGTTCAATCGTCGTCACGGTGAACGATCGCAGGCCGTTCACGCGCGGCCGGGTGATCGACGTGTCCGTCGCCGCCGCCGACAGCCTTGGCTTCAGATCGGCCGGCGTCGCGCAAGTCAAAGTCGAAACGGTGTCCGACTAATACCGCCACCACAGGGCGCTGATCAGACCGCGCTCGGCGGGCGAATTCACCCCGCCGATCGCGGCGATCGCGCCGATCTGCAGGGAGAGCGACGCGCTTACGTCATAGACTGCGCTGAGCTGAAATTTCTGCGCGGCGACGACGCCCGCACGACCCCCTCTCGGCGCAAAGCCGGAGTAGCTTTGCGCAAGCAGCAGGATCGGGGGCAGGGGACGCAGGCCGGCGGTGAAGTCGGCGCGGATTTCGTCGCCGTTCTGCCCGCGCGACCGATAGCCGAGTTGCGCATCGATGAAACCAGGAAGGCCGAACAGTTCGAACGGCTTGCCGACGAGAAGCCGCAAATCGCCTTGGACGGCGTCGCGCATGTCGAGAAACCGCCGCGCCGCCGGCGAGGCCGCGCGCACGCCGGCCTGCAGCGAGACGATGTAATCGCCCCAGGCGAAGAGCCGCGTCCGCGCGCCGAGCGCGCCCAGTCCCAGGCCCTCATAACGCGGGCCCGGCGGCGTTTGCAGCGACGGCGGCAGACCGGCTTTGGTTTCCTCGATCAGGAGGTTGAGACGGTCGTATGGCCCGGCGGCGCCGCTGAAATTCATGTAGCCGCCTTCGGCGACGACGGTCAGCCAGTCGAGCACGCCGTGCTCGACATAGACGCGGGTCTCGAACTTTCGATAGGAGGGCGTTTCGATAAGTCGCCCGTTCGCGTCATAGGCTTTGCGCGCATCGGCGAAGGTCGTGGTGACGATCGCCTGTCCCTTGCCCGGAGGCAGGAGCCACGCGCCGCCGCAAGCCGGCTGCGCCGCGGCGGCCGTCACGCAAAACACGATTGACGTCGCTGACGCACGCATGGCGCAACGCTAGGCTGACAGCCGCCCGCCGCCCGCGGTCGGCCCAACCTAATGCTAGGCTTGAATTTTTAAGTTGACAATCGGAGGACGCGCTTATGCCCCAACATGCGCATGCACGTCGCGTCCTCCGTGACGCCGCATGATGTCGATCGCGGCGCGCTCGCGGTCGTCATTCCAGGCGCGCGCCCAAAGCAGCAGGCCGCCATGCTTCAATTGCGACTGCGCCCAATTGGCCTGACGGTCGCCGACGAGTTTCGAAATCAGCAGGCCCAGAACGCCCGCTGCGCCGCCGGCCAGGAGGCCAATGGCGATGGCGCTGGTAAGCGACAGGCCGTATGCGAAGGCAACACCCGCGCCGACAATCACGCCGACGTAGAACAGAACGCCGACGATCGACGCCTTGCCGATATTGAGCGACTCGCGGTCGATATAGGGCGTGCGGGGCGCGGCCGGGCTGTCTTCAAGTTCGTTCGCGCTCACCTCTCTGTCGCCGAGCTTCTGGCGCACCTTTTCGGCTTCGGCGAGGAGGCTGATCTCGGAACGGTCGAAGCCGCCGGTGAGAAGATCGTCGATGGCCGACTGCAGCTTGTCGACCGCGTCGAATACACCGACGACTTCGCGCAGGTCATGCCGTTCTTCGGGGGTAGAAACTCTATTCGTTTCCATGTCCGTGCTCCTTGCGGCGCTTGGCCCGCGGGCCGCGCTCTTGATGCTTAAAGGGAGCGGCGCGGCCAGCCTTCAAGGGGCGTGCAAAGGGCAAAATCGCGCGAAGGCGCGCCGGGGCCTAAGCCGCGTGGCGGTGCGACGCGCCGCCGAAAAATTCGAGATAGCGCGCGTCGATTTCGGCGACGGGCATCACCACGAAAACATCGGTCGTGTTGAATTTGCGATCGACGACGGCGCCCTCGCCGAAACGCGCGCCGACGCGCAGATAGCCCTTGATCAGCGGCGACAGCGCGTCGCGCGCCTTGCGCGGGTCGAAGGCGTCGCGCGCCAGCATCCGCATCGGCGTATGCAGCTCTTCCCGCGCGCTGACCCGCCACGCCTCTTCGGCCGGCGCATAATGCGCGAGAAAGCTCAACGCCTGCGCATGGGCGAGCGGATTGGCGCCGTGCAGGCTCGCGCAGCCGAACATCACGTCGATGTCATGCGCCCGCACATAAGCGAGGAGCCCCCGCCACAGAAGTTCGATCGTGCGCTTGCTGCGATAGGGCGCGAGCACGCAGGAGCGCCCAAGCTCCAACGCGCGCTTGCCGGCGTGGCGCGCGAGCAGCGGCGCGACGTCATATTCGCTTTCCGAATAGAAGCCGCCGGCTTTCGCCGCCATGTCGTCGCGCATCAGCCGATAGGCGCCGACGATTTTCGGCCTGATCTTGCCGCGCCGCGTCTGCGCCGCGTGATCGATGACGATGAGATGATCGCAGAATTTGTCGAAATGGTCGGCGTCGCGACGGGTGAAGGCGGTGCGCGCGTCGGGGATGGCGCCGTATTCCTTGTAGAAGACCTCGTAGCGCAGGCGCTGCGCCTTGCGCACTTCCCTTTTGCCGCGCGCGAGCCGCACTTCGAGCGAACCCAAGCGGCCAAGCGTGTCGTAGATCGCTTTCTTCGTCGGCTTCGGCATTTTCGGGGCAGTCTGCGGAATATTGACGAGGGCGAAGATCGACTGACCGAAATCCGCGTTAACCGTCCACATGTGCGACTCGCTCCGCATCAATCCATCTGATTGAAGATCACGGAGAGGCGAAGCTTTTGTGACGCGACGGTTGCTTCAGGGGAGGGCGGAGTCGCGCAGCATAAGATTTCCCGCCGTCTTTCGACGCGGGTTGGCGAGGGCGGTGCGGGACGTCTCGGCCCCGTTACTCGGGCGAGAGCGTGAATTCAAGGTGGGGATAAGTCTTGGCGGCGCATACCCTCCCCTTTGAGGGGAGGGTCGCGCCGATGGCGCGGGGTGGGGTGCGATTTCGCCGACTTTAGATCATCAAGACGCGCCGCCCAAACCAGCTGTTGTCCTTGCGCGGTCACCCCACCCCGCATTGCTTCGCAATGCGACCCTCCCCCTCAAAGGGGAGTGTGGAGGCGCGGAGCGGGACAAGGTTTAGCTCAACACAGTCGGCCCCTCGTCCTTCGAGACGTGGCCTTCGGCCGCTCCTCAGGATGAGGGGCCTTAATTTGCGCGTTTGAAACGCTAAACCTTGAAGCTGCAGAAAGCAGTCCTCATCCTGAGGAGCGCCTGCAAGGCGCGTCTCGAAGGACGAGGACTGCGAAGCGTAGATGGCGGGACAAGCCCGGCCATGGCGCGGCATGCAGCATTTCCGCGCTAGTTCACTCCCCGCCGAGCGCCATATCGTCGCGATGAATGATCTCGTCCGGGCCTTTGAAACCGAGCAGCGCCTCGATGTCCTTGGTCGAGCGGCCGACGATTTTCGCCGCGTCGGAAGCGTCATAGGTGACGAGGCCTCGGCCGATCTCGCCGCCCTTGGCGTTGCGGATCAGAATGCAGTCGCCGCGCGCGAAGCCGCCTTCGATCCGCATCACGCCCGCCGGCAGCAGGCTCCGGCCCGAGCGCAGCGCCTTGGCCGCGCCGTCGTCGATATGCACGGCGCCTTTCGGCTCCAAAGCGCCGGCGATCCATTTCTTGCGCGCCGTCACCGGATTGGATGGCGTCAGAAACCAGCTGCAGCGCCCGCCGGTCGCGATGCGCGAAATCGGCGCCTCTTCGCGGCCGTCGGCGATCACCATATGCGCGCCGCCGGTCGTGGCGATTTTCGCCGCCTCGATCTTGGTCCGCATGCCGCCGCGCGAATATTGCGAGGCGGCGCCGCCCGCCATCGCTTCGATCTCGGCGGTGACCCGCGGCACGATCGCGATGTGCCTGGCGTCGGGGTTGGTATCGGGCGGGGCGCTGTAGAGCCCATCGACGTCGGAGAGCAGGATCAACAGATCGGCGCTCGCCATCGTCGCGACGCGGGCGGCGAGGCGGTCATTGTCGCCATAGCGGATTTCCGCCGTCGCCACCGTGTCGTTTTCGTTGATCACCGGCACGGCGCGCAGCGACAGGAGCCGGGTCAGGCATTCGCGGGCGTAAAGATAGCGCCGGCGCTCCTCGGTGTCGCCGAGCGTGACCAGCACCTGCCCGGCGACGAGCCCGCGGTCGTGCAGGGTCTCCGCCCATAGACGCGCCAGCGCGATCTGGCCAACGGCGGCGGCGGCCTGACTGTCTTCGAGCTTGAGGGCGCCCTTTTGCAGGCCGAGCACGCTGCGCCCCAGCGCCACCGCGCCCGAGGAGACGACCAGCACGTCGGCGCCGGCGCGATGGAGACCCGCGATATCGTCGGCGAGACGCTTCAGCCAGGCGCGTTTCGCCGACGCCTTGTCGGGATCGACGATCAGCGAGGAGCCGACCTTGACGACAATGCGCTTGAAGTCGGCGAGGGCGGGAGCGCGCTTGGTCATGCGGGCAGAAGCTGGTTCCGTTCGGTTGCGACGCCCTGCCGATTCGACTGCGGGGATGTCGTCGCCCGCCGGAAATGGCGCGTCAAGCGAACGGCTCAACCGGATTCGGCGCGGCGTCGACCGAGAGTTAGCCCGCAGCCGGTGGAACTGCAAATGAGCGCTGACAGCGCGCGGTTCCGGCAGCGGCGAGGGCGATCGGAGCCTCCGCCGTCGTCGCGTCCATCGCCAAGCGCGGCGGGCGCGCTAATCCCCGAGTCCGAGGACCGCGTCGTCTTCCTTCGTCTTTCCGACGCTCGTAGCCGACAATTCGTCCAATTCCTCGGTCCAGCACTCGAATTGCCGGCGGCCGTAGTCGACCATCGCCTGGGCGAAATCGTCCGGCGACTTCGCCGTCCAGGCGTCCTGCGTGAATTGCAGCGCCGATCGCGCATTGATCAGGCCGAAGTCCATCAATTTGACCGCATAGTCCTGATAAGTCTTCAGCGAGTTTGAAACGAGGGAGGCGTCGAGCGCGATCATCTTACTCTCCTGTAGCTGCCGAAACCGCGTCCGCCCATAAATAGAGAGGGAGGCGCGGCCATGCCGGCGCCCCCTTCTGGAACTTAAAATTGATCCAATATGCCGTCAACATAACCTCTGCTCTCGTACAAAACTGTGACAGCGGAGCTGCGCCTTGATGTTAATCAAGCTAGCGAAATTATTGCATAATTTTGAGTGATGTCCTATCAGAATTAGGCGCTGCGACGGTATGGCTGCGCGATATTGGATGACATCGTGAAGTTCCGTCTGCGGCGGGTTTTGGGAGGCCGCAATGCATCGACTTGTTTATTTCAGTAACGTCAGTCTTGATCTGAACCTCTTCGCCATCGAAGCGATGGTCGAGCAGGCCGCCGAGCGAAACCGACCGCTGAGCATCAGCGGCGCGCTTCACTACAACGGCCTCAATTTTCTGCAAATTCTCGAGGGTCCGCACCAGACGCTGACGCCGCTCTATTTGCGGATCCGCAAGGACCCCCGGCATTCCGGCGTCGTCAAGCTCGCCCATGAGCACATTTCCATTCGAAGCTACCCCGACTGGGGCATGAAGCTGTTTCGCGGGGCGCCAAAAGGCGTTGGCGCGCCTCGGGAAAAGGCGCCGCGCGAAGGCGACCTATCGGCGATGATCGACGCCTTTTTCGGATTTGGCCATGCGACGGCGTTCGCCCAAATGCGGTGAGCGCATTTCTTGCTTGGGGAGAGCGCCGGCAGATGGCGGGTCGCGCCGTTCGGAGCCGCTAACATTAGGAATCGCTATGAAAATGGGCTCGGCCATGGGCGATGGGAAGACGGAAACTGGCGCGCGGCATGGGCGGCTCCTGTCCGGTTATCTGGTCAATCTGCATCGCGGAGAGGCGTCGGTAAGAGAACTGATGCTTGCCGACATCGACAGATTTCAGTCGCTCGGAGCAGTCGGATATGCCGACGATCTCAGGATCGCGCTCAAACGGTTCACGTCGGATTTCATCGACCGAAAGGATCGGCGCCAGCCGATCCTGACCGAACGCGGGGCGATTTAATCAATCAATCGCTGGCGGGTGGCCAGCTCATAGCGGGCGAGTTCGTCGCTGATCGCCACATCGTAGCGCGGCTCTTGCGTTCGCAGCGTTCGCAGATGCGGCGCAAGCGCGGCGATCTGCTCCTTCGCATAAGCGCGGATGCGCGGCAGATCGAAAGTCTGCGTCGCGACGCGGCGCCCTGAACGCATGAACGGCTGCAGCAATGGCGCGCCCGGCAGCGTTTCGTCGTGGCGGGCGATGACGTCCCTGATCGCGACGCCGTCTCGAAACTCGCGAAAAACCTGCTTGCGGCCAGGCAGCGATCGCTTGCCCGTCGAGAGTTTCATTCGCCCCTCGCCGTCGTATTCGGTCAGCTTATAGGCGATGTCGAGCGTGGGCGCGTCGCTCGACGCCGCCATATCCGTGCCGACGCCGAAAATATCGATCGGCGCGCCGCGCGACGTTAGATCGTCGATGCGCGTTTCGTCGAGGCCGCCGCTCACGACGATCTGCACGCCGCTCAAGCCGGCCTCGTCGAGAAGCCGGCGCGCTTCGCGCGAAAGCTTGTCGAGATCGCCGGAGTCGAGACGCACCGCGCGGACTTTGAAATCCGCCCCGCGCTCCTTCGCCAGCGCGACGACCTTCTTCACGCCTTCGATCGTGTCATAAGTGTCGACGAGTAGCGTCGTATCGGGAAAGACATCGCTGAACGAGCGAAAAGCGTCCATCTCCGACGCGCAGGCTTGCACGAAACTATGCGCCATGGTGCCGGCGACCGGCAGCCCATAGCGCTGGCCGGCCGCAACATTCGACGTCGACTCGACTCCGCCGATGTAAAAGGCGCGCGCGCCTTTCGTCGCGGCGTCCAGGCCTTGCGCCCGTCTTGCGCCGAAATCGACGACGCTGCGGCCGCGCGCGGCGGAAACGACACGCGCCGCTTTCGACGCCAGTATCGTTTGCAGCCCGATCTGATTGAGGACAAGCGTTTCGATGAGCTGCGCTTCGGCGATCGGCGCAACTACTTCCATGATCGGTTCGTTCTCGAAGAACGGCGCGCCTTCGCGCATCGCATAGATATCGCCGGAAAAGCGAAAGTCGGCGAGCCAGTCGAGGAAAGGCTTTGTCGAAAATTCCAGCGAAGCGAGATAGTCGAGCTGCTGCGGCTCAAAACGAAAGGTTTCAATCGCGTCGAGAAGGTCGTTCAAGCCGGCGGCGATCAGAAAATTGCGTTGTGGCGGCAGCTTGCGCACGAAGAGACTGAAGGTCGCCTGGGCGTCCATTTTCAATTCAAAATAGGCGCGCAGCATCGTGAATTGATAGAGGTCCGCGAATAGCGCGTTGCTGGACACGGACCGCTTCCCTTTGCTGCGACGGGCTCATGGCGAAGGCGCCTGCACGCCGGTCAAGACCATAGCCATCGTCTCGCAGCCGAGCAATTTGCGTCATGCGCGCGCGGCCGCGCGTCATGATGCAATGCCTCAGCTCTCCTCGACGACGACTTGCGCCTTGCGCATTTTTTCGACGGCGGCTTTTCCGCCTTCCGCCGTAATGGCGCGGGAGCCGGAGAGCCGGACACGCGTTTCAAAACCTTCCGACGCCACCTCCAGCGCCGTTTCAAGCACGCAAACGTCGAGCGCCAGTCCGACGATCAGCACGCGACGCACGCCGAGACCGCGCAGACGATCGGCCAGTCCGGTGGCGGTAAAGGCGGAAAGCTGATCGCGCTCGGGCGCTTCTCCCTTGCTGACGACGATGGCGCGCTCCGGCAAACATAGGTCGGCATGGAACTGCGCTCCGGCGCTCCCCTGAACGCAATGCGCCGGCCACGGTCCCCCTGCTTCGCGGAAGCTTGCATGGCCCGGCGGATGCCAGTCGCGCGACGCGACGACCGGCGCGCCGGCGGCGACGGCTTCCGCGATCAAGGCGTTGACCGTCGGCAGGATGCTGTCGGCGCCGGCGACCTCCAGAGCGCCGCCGGCGCAGAAGTCGCGCTGGACGTCGAGGACGATCAGCGCGTCGCCGGGCTTCAGCCGCATCGCTTGGCTGGACATGCTGCTGCTCCTGAGAGCGTATGATGGCAATGTCGTTCGCAGAATCCAACGGCGCCTGCAATCGGGCGATAGGAGGAGGCCCCTTTCGCCGCAGCGGACTGAGCGAAAGCGGGTTTCGCAGTCGAGACGATTGAGGCGCGCATGCCGCGCGGAGCGGCATCGATTGTAGAAATTTTACATAGGCTTGTCTTGCTGCCATGCATAAGCTACAAACATGTTCTGGATAATTGATTGAAGCGCCGACATTTCGTCGCGCCCCCACATGGGAGCGCAACATGAGACCACATCCAGTTTCACTTTCGCCGCACCACGAAGCCATCGAAGATTTTGAGGACGCCGCGAGAAAACTGCGAGAACGCTTCAGGTCATCCGTTACTGAAGCGTTGCCGGGTTTTGTGCGCCTATTGTTCGAGCGCGAATGGCAAGAGTCTGGCGATCTAACAAGTATTGAGTCGATTCCGCCGCTGGCGTTCGCGTATCTAATGAGCTGCGAGCGGTGCGTGTACGATTTGCTCAATAAGAATTACGAAGGTCTTGCGAATTCACACTTTGAAAAATGTGTCAGCGAAGCTGCAAATAATATCAGGGCGCAAGTAATCTGCTCATGGAGCTTTGAGGGCGACGCCATAAAAATTCTGAGAGAACGCACGGCATAGACCGTATCGCATCGCCACTATTTTGATTTGATGGCAGGAGTGGAGGGGCTCGAACCCCCAACCCCCGGTTTTGGAGACCGGTGCTCTACCAGTTGAGCTACACTCCTGCGGGCGCTTGAAAAGCGCGCGCCTTCAATGCCGCAACGCCGCCGCGGACGCAAGTGCCGACGATGCAAGCGCTGCGGACCCAAGCGCCGCGGAACTCTCCAATTCTCAAGAATTGCCGCCGGACAGCACCGTGACGGCGCGTCGGTTCTGCGACCAACAGGAAATGTCGTCGCAGACAGCGACCGGACGCTCCTTGCCATAGCTGACGGTGCGGATGCGCGATCCGGCGACGCCGCGCGAGATCAGATAGTTCTTGGCCACTTCGGCGCGACGGGCGCCCAGCGCGAAATTATATTCGCGGGTGCCGCGCTCGTCGGCGTGTCCCTCCATGGTGAAGCTGTAGCGCGCATAGCGGTTGAGCCATTCCGCCTGTTTGTCGAGCGTCGCCTGCGCGGTCGAGGTCAGATCGGTAGAGTCGCTCTCGAAGAAAATGCGGTCGCCGACGTTGACCACGAAATCCTGCTGGCTGCCTGGGCTCGCCACCCCACGTCCGCCGGCGTAACGGCCGCCCGCCAGATCGCCCGCAGCCTCGTCCGCCGGGTTCTTGGCGCAGGCCGAAAGCGCCAGCGCCGCCGTCAGCGCGACGACGAATTTGGCTCCGCAGGCGCGTTGCGAAAGCAGCATGAGGTACTCCTGTTACGACCATCGACCGTCGATAGTCCTAATCTTGCAGGGTTAAGCGAAGGTTCCGTCAACCTTGATCGAAGCTATCCCGGACCTGTTGCATTTGAGCAATTTGGTGGCTTCGTTAATAGGCGGTTAATTGGTTAACATAAGCTTAATACGCTGTTTCAGCAGGAATTTGACCGTTCACAGCGGCGCGCGGCCCGGGCGCTCGCGCCCGGTTGCCTTGGCGAGAGCCTCGCTCTTACTATCAGTCAATTACGCCCAGCGGCGGGCAGGACCGGATCAGGAGCGTGACATGAATGAAGGCATCGCGCCTTTCCTCTCGCCGCTGACGCTGCTTTTAGGCGGCGGCCTGTTGGCGATCGGGTTGCTGTCGCTGATCGATCTTCATTTCTTCAAGGCCAAATGGCAGGGCAAGCTGGCGCTCGCCGTGGGACTGGTTTTCATTTTCGCGACCGAGGCGATGTTCGTCACCAGCGGGGCTAGCGGGCGCTATTTCGAAGGCCAGAAGCTGGACGTGACCGACTGCGAATATCAAGCCGAGCGGGATTTCCCCATTGAGCGCCGCTCCAATCCCAAGCTCGTCCACGACAAGATCGTCGCTTGCATGGATACGCTGGGCTACGACTGGAGCAAAGAACACTATCACTGCGCCGAAGCGCCGATCTCCACCAATGTCTTCTGCTATTTGCCGCGGGCGCCGATGCAACGCACAATCGTCGCCTTCCAGATGCGCTTCGAATAGATCAGAACAGCGATCCCTGATCATCGCCGCCGAGCCGTCTCACGCGCCGGCGCGGCTGTGGCGGCGCAGGCGGGTCGGGAGTCGCGGCGCCGGCCCGCGCGGCGATCCTGCCGTCGGAGATTTCAATATCGAGACCAGTTCCGGGCGGGGCCTGCGCGACGCTGCGCACCAGCGCGCCGTGCTCATCGCGCACCAGCGCAAAGCCGCGCGCCAGCACGGAGCGGTGGCTGAGCGAGTCCTGCAGCCGCGAGAGCCGGTCGAGCCGTTCCTGGCTGCGGACGATCAGCCCCGCAACGGCGCGGTCCAGCCGCTGCGCGGCGCCGGCGAGGCGTTGCCTGGCGGCGGCGTTCTCCTGACGCGCCAGAACGGCGCGGGCGATATATCCCTGCCGCAGCTGCGTCCCAAGGCCGCGCAGCTTCTCGCGCACCCGGGCCAGTTCAGCCTGCGGCGAGTGGCGAGCAAGCAGCGCGGCGGCCCGCGAGACCCGCAGCCGCCGTCCGTCTTTGGCGGCGCGAACGCCGGCGCCTAGACGTTCCGCCGCCCGGTCGAGACGCTGGCGCGGGCTGGCGAGCAGGGCGTCGCCGGGTGGCAGCAGACGCGCGAGGGTCGACAGCAGGGCGTGGCGCTGTTCCATGGCGCGGCGGCGCGCCCCTTCGAGGCGGCTAGCGCGCACGGCGAGATGTTCGAATAGCTCGACGCGGACCGGAACGGCCTTCTCCGCCGCGCCTGTCGGCGTCGGCGCGCGCAAATCGGCGACGAAGTCGATGAGCGTCGTGTCGGTCTCATGGCCGATCGCCGAAATCAGCGGAATGGCGCTCTCCGCCGCCGCGCGGACGACGATTTCCTCGTTGAAGCCCCATAAATCCTCAAGCGAACCGCCGCCGCGCGCGACGATCAGCACGTCGGGGCGCGGAATCGCGCCGCCGAGCGGCAGCGCATTGAAGCCGCGAATGCCCGCGGCGACTTCCTGCGCGCAGCTCTCGCCCTGCACCCGCACGGGCCAGACCAGCACGCGCCGCGGGAAGCGGTCGTTGAGACGGTGCAAGATATCGCGGATCACGGCGCCCGTCGGCGAGGTCACCACGCCGATGACCCGGGGCAGGAAGGGCAGGGGGCGCTTGCGCGCCTCGTCGAACAGGCCCTCGGCCGCGAGCGCCTTGCGGCGGGCGTCGAGCAGCGCCATCAGCGCGCCGACGCCGGCCGGCTCCAGCGACTCGATGACGATCTGATAGGAGGATTTTCCGGGGAAGGTAGTGACGCGGCCGGTCACGACGACCTCCAGCCCCTCCTGCGGCCTGGTGCGCAGCCGCGCGAAGGTCGACTTCCAGATCACCGCGTCGAGACGGGCGTTCTGGTCCTTGAGCGAGAAATAGGCGTGGCCCGAGGCGTGCGGCCCCCGATAGTTGGAGATTTCGCCGCGCACCCGCACCCGCCCGAAACGGTCCTCGATGGTGCGCTTCAGCGCGTTGGCGAGTTCGGAGACGCTGATCTCCGGCGCATTGGTCTGAGGAGCCTCTCCCCCGTTCTCGGTCACATCTGACATGGATGAGAGATATCGCGCAATCCGGGTCAAGGCGCGAGGGCATAGAAAGGCCTATCGAAGACATCTAAGTATTTAATTTTATACTATTTGCTTACATTATGAATTTCAGAAGCGCTTCCATTGAAATTTCAAAATGCGGTGAACCTTATGCCGGTCGATATATAATTTGATCCGCCATGCACGCCGTTAATGGCGCCATAAATACCTGACCGGTGATGCACTCGAACAAAAACCTCAAATGGAGCATCTTTACTCGGCGAAAAAGTTATCTCTGGGATGAGTAGACTGAGAAATCTGTTGCCATGGCGGCTGCTGTCGAAATTTCTTTCGAAAGGAGAAACGCCAGTTACATAGCTTGCGCCAATCAAACCAAGACGGAAGTTGGTATTTATATAATCATTCCATGGGAAATATGTCCACCTTGCCATGGGAATCAAATCGAACTCCCATTGATTTCCTGTATATGCATTTCCAAAACGCTTGGCGACGCCGCCTTCAATTTCCAAGTCGATTGGGATGCTTTGAAAACGATAGGCCGTGTAAATTGCATGCCCGTCGACGAGCACGCCCGACTGGAAATCCTGACGCCAAGGTCTCAACAGCGTTATGTCGACCAAGGCTTCATTTGTGAGCACGCCGACATAGCCCCCCAGCCGCAGCGTGGGTTCCGGGTTCGACGCGAGCATTCCGGTCAGAACAGGAACAGGCGTTGTTTGCTGGATAGGGGCAGGCGGCGTTTCCTGCGAAACAGCGGCGAATGTCGAAGCCATCGAAATCGACAAGGCGACAGCAGCAATTGTCGCTGACTTTTTCATGCTTCTTCCAATGCTTTCCGCGCCCGGTCGAGCCGCCGCTCTATACGATTGAGATTCTAACGCCTTCCAAGGGAACCGAACCTGATGGCAACTTCATGGCCTTTGGCTTGACGGCTTCTACATCAATTGTCGCCGCAGGCTCGAAAAGTTTCTATTTCCGCAAAATTTGAAATGTCACCGGTCAGAGAGGCGAAGCGACGCCTTTCCTGCTCGATTTCGCCAGCCGCGCCGTCTCGAGCGGCCCGGCGAAGCCGGTCGAGGTCGCGGAGGCGCGCCGCCGCAGCGCATTTTGCCGCGGCTCATGTCGAGTTCCTTTTGTCGCTCGGCTGTTTTGTTCAGTCAGCTAACGCATCTCGCTCATCGAATAGCGCGCCGGTCGGGTGGCGCCGCTCGCCAGATCGGTGAGAAAATTCGGCTGGAGATATGTTTGCCCCTCGCTTGCGTGTTGCGCGTCGTCGTCGATATTGCCGCGAAGATACCAGCCGCTGACGTCGAGGGGCGGCAGAGGCGCCAGTCCGTCGGCGCGCGCATTGACAGCGCTTGACATGATGACGGCTGACAACGCCAGCGCGATGGTGCGGCCCATGTTGGTCCCCCTGGTTCGGGCGCCCTGTCGCGTCTCGATGACGCAGGGCCGACGACGGCAACATGGGCGGCAAGGATTAACGATGCGTTAACCGTATCGCTTAACTCGATCTTCACCAATCTCTCGCCTTGGAGCGCGGCTGCGCACGCGCATCGCCCGAACGCGGGAGCGGTCTTGCGTCAGGCCGCCTCGGCAGAGGTTTTCAGCGCGCTGCAAACCTGAGCGACGAGAGATTCGACCAGTTCGCGATCGTCGCCTTCGCCCATGACGCGGATAACCGGCTCAGTGCCGGACGGGCGAACGATGAGTCGGCCCGAGCCGCCGAGCCGCGCCCGCGCATCGTCGATCGCGGAGGCGACGGCGGCGCGCTCCAATTCGCTGCGTTGCGCGCGCACATTCTGCAACACTTGCGGCAGCGGCTCGAAGCGGTGGCAGACTTCGCTCACCGGACGATCCTGGCGCTTGACCACCGCCAGCGCCTGCATCGCCGTCACCAGCCCGTCGCCGGTCGTGCAATAGTCGGACAGGATGACATGGCCCGATTGCTCGCCGCCGACATTGTAGCCCGCTTCGCGCATGCGCTCGATCACATAGCGGTCGCCGACCGCCGTTCGCTCTAACGTTAGCCCGATCGAACTTAGGTGACGCTCCAATCCGAGATTGGACATGATCGTCGCGACGAGGCCGGGTTTGGACAGCAATCCCTGGTCGCGCCAGCTTTCGGCGACCACCGCCATCAGCTGATCGCCGTCGATGAGATGCCCCTGTTCGTCGACCATTATGACGCGGTCGGCGTCGCCGTCGAGCGCAATGCCAACGTCGGCGCGCAATTCGCGCACCTTGTCGCGCAGCGCCTGCGGCGAGGTGGAGCCGACGCGTTGATTGATATTGAAGCCGTCGGGTTCGACGCCGATGGCGATCACCTCGGCGCCAAGCTCCCACAGCGCCTCAGGCGCCACTCTATAGGCCGCGCCATTGGCGCAATCGACGACGAGGCGCAAGCCCTCGAAACTCATGTTGCGCGGCAGCGTGCGCTTGGCGAATTCGATATAACGCGCGCGCACGTCGTCGATGCGGCGCGCGCGGCCGAGATCTCTCGGTCGTGCGAGTTTGGGCGTCATATCGCCGTCGATCAGGCGCTCGATCTCGCGCTCGATCTCGTCGGAAAGCTTGTAGCCGTCCGGTCCGAAGAGCTTGATGCCATTGTCCTCGAAAGAATTGTGAGACGCGGAAATCATCACGCCGACATCGGCGCGCATCGATCGCGTGAGCATTGCGACCGCTGGCGTCGGCATCGGTCCCAGCAGCAGCGTGTCAATGCCGACCGAGGTGAAGCCGGCGACCAGCGCATTTTCGATCATATAGCCCGAAAGCCGCGTGTCCTTGCCGATGACGACGCGATGCCGACCCTCGCCGCGACGAAAGATGATGCCCGCCGCCTGACCGACCTTGAGCGCGAGTTCAGGCGTGATTTTTTCATTGGCCAGACCGCGAATGCCATCGGTGCCGAAATAGTTCCGGGTCATTGAATTCCCTCAGAGAACGGCGTGCAAGCCGCTAGGCTGGCGTTTCCCGTGCGACAGGCCGGCGGCGCGGTTACGAACAAGATGTCATATTGTCCCAGATCGTGTCCCCGCCAGCCCCGTTGCGAGTTAATGAAGACTCGCACAGCGCCCGAAGGGATGTCCACATGGAAATCAGAATCTATCATAATCCAGCCTGCGGCACTTCGCGCAAGGTTCTCGCCGCCCTGCGCGAAGCCGGCTATGAGCCGCAAGTCGTCGACTATCTCAAAAATCCGCCCAACCGTGCGTCCTTGAAGGAGCTTTTGCGCCGCATGGGCAAGAGCGTGCGTGACATCCTGCGTAAGCGCGGCACGCCCTATGAGGAGCTGAGCCTCGATAACCCCGCAGTGTCAGACGACGAGATTTTCGCCGCCATCGAAAAACATCCCATTCTGATCGAGCGGCCGATCGTTTCGATCGGCGACAAGGCGGCGCTCTGCCGTCCCGCCGAAATCGTGCAGGAACTGATCGCGCGGGCGAAGAAGTAAGCGCGACGATGATCAAAAAAACCCAGCGGAGGGCCCGCTGGATTTTCTCTTCTTAGATCGGATGCGGCTCCATGCCGCCGACGTCGGGCGCCGGCTTTTGCCCCGTCGTCGGCACCGCCGAGCCGCGCGGCGGCGGCGTCGGAGTCGACTCCTCGCGCACCGGCCGTTTGCCGACCAGCAGGCCCTTGATTTCATCGCCGGACAGCGTCTCGAATTCGAGCAGCGCATTGGCGAGCGTGTCGAGGTCGGAACGCTTGTCGATGAGGATCCGCCTGGCCTTGTCATGGGCTTCCTGAACCAGTCGGCGCACCTCGGCGTCGATCGTCTCCTGCGTCTGTTCGGAGAAGCTCTGCGTGCGTCCGAGCGAGTAGCCGAGGAACTGCTCTTGCTGCGGATCGGCGTAGGCGACCGTCCCGAGCTTGTCGGAAAAGCCCAGCTGCGTGACCATCGCGCGGGCGATGCGCGTCGCCTGCTGAATGTCCGACGCGGCCCCGGAGGTCGTTTTCGCTGCGCCGAAGATCAGTTCCTCGGCGACGCGTCCGCCCATCGCCATCGCCAGCATCGCGATGAGCTGTTCGTAGCTCTGCGAAATCTGGTCGCGTTCGGGAAGACCCTGCACCATGCCGAGCGCTCTGCCGCGCGGAATGATCGTCGCTTTGTGGATCGGAATCGATCCCGGCATGTTCAAGGAGACAAGCGCATGGCCGCCCTCATGATAGGCGGTGAGCTTCTTCTCCTCATCCGTCATCACCAAAGTGCGCCGCTCGGCGCCCATCATGATCTTGTCGCGCGCGTCCTCGAACTCCTGATTGGTGACGATCCGCTTCGAACGCCGCGCCGCGAGCAGCGCCGCCTCGTTGACGAGGTTCATCAGATCGGCGCCAGAGAAGCCGGGCGTGCCGCGCGCGACGACCTTCAAATCCACATCCGGCGC
>JALHNQ010000014.1 GCA_022843405.1 Methylocystis sp.
GCTGTATCAATCATGCATGCTCTTCTTATTGAAGCCTGGTTGCGCCCCTCTCATTCAATCAGCGCACGTCCTCATTCACCCTCATTCTACCATTAAAGTTTGCGCATTCTACTCAATTCGATTATCGTCCCGCGCGTGCGCATCTTGAACCTCAGCAGCGATCGCGGTAATAAGAAAGCGGGCGACGCTTCCTTGGCGAAGGATGACTCGCGCCGAAATCAAAGGGGCTATTTACCGTTCGGCCTTAGACATTGTCCATCGGGCTGATGTCGGGACCACGCGATGATCGATCTCCATTCCCATATTCTGCCAGGAATTGACGACGGCGCCCCTGACCTCGGCGTCGCGCTCGAAATGGCGCGTATCGCGGTCGCTAATGGCGTGGTCGTCCAGGCCTGCACGCCGCATATCTTCCCGGGACTGTTCGACAATTCGGGACCTCAAATTCGACTTGCGGCGCAGGAGCTGCAGCGCCATCTGGACGAGCGGGGTATTCCGCTGCGGCTCGTCACCGGCGCTGACGTTCATGTCGTTCCAAATATGGTCAAGGGATTGCAAGCGGGCGAAATCCTTTCGCTCGCCGACACAAGATATGTGCTGGTCGAACCGCCGCATCACGTGGCGCCCCCGCGACTGGAGCATTTTTTCTTCGAATTGCTCGTCGCGGGCTATGTGCCCATTCTGACTCATCCCGAAAGGCTGACCTGGATCGAGACGCGCTACGAGACAATCGTTCAATTGTTTCGCGCCGGCGTCTGGATGCAGGTCACGGCCGGCGCATTGACCGGCGCTTTTGGACGAAGACCCAAATATTGGGCCGAACGCATGTTGAGCGAAGCGCTGGTGCATATATTGGCGTCGGACGCGCATGGCGCGCGTCGCCGGCCGCCCGACCTCGCGGAGGGCCGCGCGGCAGCGGCGAAATGGCTTGGCGAGGAAGAGGCCGAGCAGCTTGTCTCTCTACGCCCACGCGCGATTTTGGAAAACGCCGCGCCATCCGCCGTGCGCGCCCCCGCCGGCGCTTCATCTATGAGCCCTGAATTCGGAAAACCCGGTCTCGAACCGGAAATTCGTTCCGCCGACTCAAGGTTCCCTTGGCTGGGCGCGCGAAATAGCGGCAAGCCGCAGGCAGGCCGCAACAATGAATCCAGCCTGTCCGCATGGTTTGGACGATTTTTCTGACGCAGGAACAAAGCGCGCTGCAACCGGCGTGCTCCGGCGTCCCGTTGCGCCGCGCGCCTATTCCTCCAGCGCGCCTTCTTCATTGACCGCATGCGCCAGGCCGGCCGTCGCCAATAGACCGGCGACGCTGACGGCGACCATGACCGCGACGACGCCGACAAGCCCCCAGGCGTCCTGCAGTTGTGGCACGACGAAAGTGCCGAACGCCGCGCCGATCTTGGCGCAGGCTGCCGCAAAGCCGCTCGCCGAAGCGCGGATCGCGGTTGGAAACAGAGTCGGCGCGAGCGTGAAGGTCGTGGCGTTCGGTCCGGCGTTCATCGCAAAATTGAACAGCATGAAGCCGCCGATGACGAAAGCGAGATGGGCCTTCGCGCCATCGTCGGTCATCGCCGCGAACAGCAGCAGCAGCATGCCGAGCGCCATGCCGCTGAAGCCCGCGACCTGCATGGTGATCCGGCCATAGCGCGGAACCGCGAAGAGGCTCGCCACAAAGCCGATGACGAGAAATGCGTCGACGACAGCGCTGCCTTCCGCATCGGCGAAATCAGCCGCGATCGCTCCCGTCTTGACGTCGCCAAAATGCATCGCGCCGAGAATGACCGGCGTGAACAGGCCGACGCCATAGGTTGCGACATCCATCAGCATCCAGGGCAGGGAGACGAGCATTGTGCGCGCGCGATTGGCTTGGGTGAACAGCGCCAGATAGCCGACGTCCCGCACATGCGGCGTCACGCCCGGCCTCGGCGCCGGGACGGCGATCGATTCTGCGCCCAGATTTGCAGGTTTCTCGCCGAACTCGATCGACAAGGTCTTAAGCAGCGCCATCGCCTCGCCGATGCGTCCCTGCGCCGCCAGCCAGCGCACGCTTTCCGGCGCCCATAGGCGCGTCGCCAGGAACAACAGCGCGATCGCGCCGCCTGCGCCAAACAGCAGCCGCCAGTCGTCCGTCGACGGCCGCAGCTTCAAGATCGCGAGTCCGGCGAGCGCCGCCGCCGCCATGCCGACCGACTGCAAGGCGATCGTTGCGACGGTCATTCTGTTGCGCGCCTTGCGGGGCATCAGCTCCGATACGTAAGAGCCGCTTGTCGGGAAATCCATGCCGACGCCGACGCCAAGAAGAAACTGCGAGAGTAGAATGAAGCGGACGTTCGCCGCCGCTGCGCCGATAAAGAATGCGAGGGCGATGATCGCCATGTCGGCGATGAATGTGCGCTTGCGGCCGAATCTGTCCGCGCTTAACCCGCCGATCGCCGCTCCCACAACCGCGCCGAGCACTAGAGCCGACCCGATGAGGCCGACGAAAAGCGGGCTGATCGCGAATTCGCTCTTGAGCAGCGGCAGCGCGACGCCGAGCCCCGATACCGAAAAACCGTCGAGGAACGCGCCGCCGCTCGCCGCGAACCAATAGGCGTAATGGCGCCACGTCATCGGCGCTTCGTCGAGCGCCGAAAAGACCGAAGCGGCGACCGCTGGCGAGGCCGTCACCGCGCCTTGCTCCCTTCCGCTTCGATTTTGGCTTGATGATAAAGTTTGCGAATCTCTTCGATGTCAACAGTCGGCTTCGGCAGCTTCAGATCGAGATTGTCGAGCGCATCGGCGATGATGCTCGACACCGCCAGATTGCGAAACCATTTGTGGTTCGACGGGATGACGAACCAGGGCGCATGTTCGGTCGAGCAGCGCGACAAGGCGGCCTCAAAGGCCTTGATGTAATCGTCCCATTTCTCGCGCTCGGAATAATCGCTCGCGCTGATCTTCCACTGATGCGCCGGATCGTCGAGCCGCTCCTTGAAGCGCTTGAGCTGCTCCTCCTTCGAGATGTAGAGGAAAAATTTCAACACCGTCGTCTTGTTCTCGACAGCGAGCTGCTTCTCCCATTCATTGATGAAGTCGTAGCGCGGCTTCCAGACTTCCTTGGGCGCGAGTTTGTGCACGCGCACGACAAGCACGTCTTCGTAATGCGAGCGATTGAAGATCGACACGTAGCCGCGACGCGGCGCATGCGGGTGAACGCGCCACAGGAAATCATGCTCTTGTTCTTCGGGAGTCGGCTGCTTGAACCCCGTCACCTGCACGCCCTGCGGGTCCATGGCGCTGATGACATGCCAGCATGTGCCGTCCTTGCCGGCGCTGTCGATGCCCTGCAAGACGATCAGCAAGGAATGCGTGCGGTCGGCGTAGAGTTTGCGTTGCAGTTCGGTGATGCGCGCCAGATTGCGCTGTAGCTCCTGCGCCGCTTCCGCGCCATTGCCGAAATCGCCATGGAACCCCGGATCGATCGATCCAAGATCGACATTCGATCCCGGATCGACTCGGAGCTTCTTGAGGAAATTCATGTGCGCCGCCTCCTTCGTCCCGTCGCTCTCCGTCAACCGGCGAGAGCGACGCCGCCGGCCTTCAGGTCTTTGTCGCGCTTGTCAGCCAGACGCCAATAAATGATCTTTACAATTTCCGCCGCGACGACCCAGAGCAGGCAGTAAAGCCACACGCCGACGATCGCCGCGCCGGGGACGGCGTCGACGCCGACGCCGTAGAGGCAGAGCAGCACCGCCGCGACCTGTGTCGCCGCAATCGCCCAGAACAGCCTTGCGCTCGGATAGGGCGGCGCAAAAATCGCCTTCTTCGTCCGCACGCTGAACAGCAGCAGATGGCCGCCGACGGCAAGCTGCAGGAACAGCAGAGTCTGAAGCTGGCCGGGATCGATCGGGATGATCGCCTGCAGCGAATCGTCGAGCGTCCAGCGCATGCCGATCAGCAGGAAACCGAAAGTCTCGGCCACTGCAAGCAGTCCCATCAGCGAAGAAAAAATGAAGATGCGATGCATGTCCCATCTCACCGGCTGCGGCGCGACCGGGACATTATCATAGGCGATGGTCATGATCGGAATGTCGTCGAGGAGGGCGAGCGCGACGATCATGATCGCGGTCAGCGGCTGAAAATCCAGGAAAACGATTGAGGCGACGACGACGATCATGATGTCGAGCGTCATGGCGATGCGGTAGTGGATGTAGCTTTCAATGCGCTGGAAAATCTGGCGCGACACGCGGATCGCATTGACGATGGTCGAAAGTCCCGGCGCCGTGAGGATCAACGCCGCGGCGCTGCGCGCGGCGTCGGTCGCGCCGCTGACGGCGATGCCGCAATCCGCTTGTTTGAGCGCCGGCGCGTCATTGACGCCGTCGCCGGTCATCGCGACGATGTGGCCGACCGACTGCAGCGCTTTGACGATCTCATATTTATGCTCCGGGAACACTCTGCCGAATCCGTCGGCGCGCTCCACCGTTTCGACGACGCTGCGCGGCAAGGCGTCGGCCTTAGCGCCGCCTTTGAAGACGTCGCTGGCGACGAGCAGATGCGCGCCCATGCCGAGCTGGGCGGCGATCTCGTCGCCGATGGCGACGTCGTCGCCGGTCACCATCTTGACGTTGAGGCCGAGCGCGCGCGCCCTCGCGATCGTCTCCTTGGCGTCGGCGCGCGGCGGATCCATGAGCGAGATCAGTCCGACGAGCGCCCATTTGGCGCCGTCTTCCGACATTGCGACGCCCAGCGCGCGCTGGCCCTTGGCGGCGAGCGCAGCGACGTCGTTGTGATAGCGCTGCAGCGTTTGCGAATCGGGTCTGACGAGCGCGGAGATCGCTTGCGGCGCCCCTTTCGCGTAATGACGGATGCTGCCAGCGGCGTCGGCGACGGTCGAAATCGTGCGTTTGCTGACGGGATCGAACGGCGTAAAGGCTTTCTGCTTGAAGCCGTCGAGCGCGTTATGCGCCGGCAGCGCGGCCATCACCGCGAGGTCGATGGCGTCTTCGCTGCTTCTTTGGGTCGCCAACACGGCGAAGAGCAGCACGTCGTCGCTCTTGAAGCCGCCGTAGGGAATGGCGTTTTGCACCGTGAGCCGGTTCATCGTCAGCGTGCCGGTCTTGTCGCTGCACAGCACATCGACTCCGGCAAGCTCCTCGATCGCGCTGAGGCGCGATACAATCGCCTTCTGCAAGGAGAGCGTGTAGGCGCCGATCGCCATCGTCACGGACATGACCGCCGGCAGCGCGACCGGAATTGAAGCGATCAGCAGCACCAGCACATATTGGGCGATGGAGCCGACGCGATCCCAGCGCCAGATGTCCGGCGCGATGACTTCCCGATAAAGCTGCGCGCCGACGAGAACCAGCGCCAGCAAAAAGGCGAGCAGCAGCAGAAAATCGCCGACCTGCGTTACCGCGCGCTGCGAATGCGAAACCGCGCCGGCGGCGCCGACAAGCTTGGCGGTGCGGCCGAAGAAGGTGCGATCGCCGGTCGCCGTCACCACGCCGGTCATCGCGCCCTGCTTGGCGATTGCGCCGGAATAGGCGTCGTCGCCGATCTTCTTGGAGACCGGCAGCGATTCGCCGGTGAGCGCCGCCTGGTCGCAGCTCAAATAGTCGCCTTCAATGAGCAACAGATCGGCCGGGATGATCTGTCCCGCGGCGACGCTGACGATATCTCCCGGCGTCAGTTCGGCGGCGGCGATCGTCGTCCAAGCGCCGTCGCGCAAGACGCGCGCGCGGGGCGCAAGGTTTTTCTTCAACGCCGCGAGCGCGTTCGCGGCCTTGTTGTCCTGCCAGAAGCCGACGACGGCGTTATAGATAAGAAGGCCTGTGACGACGCCGAAATCCGGCCAGTCCTGGCGCAGGCCGGAAATCAGCGCAGCGGCTTCGATGAGGAACGGCAGCGGTCCCCAGAAATATTTCAGGAGACGGCGCCATTTGCTTTCGGTTGTGTCCTCGATCGCGTTGCGGCCATATTCGGCGAGGCGCCGCGCCGCTTCGGCCGACGTGAGGCCTTTCTCGGTCGCCTTCAGCGCCTCGAGGCGCTGCGCGATTTTCACCTGCGTCGGGTCCAGGGAAAACGCTGGCGAAGCTTGGCCTGCCGACGAATTCGCGCTGGCGTCCGGCATGCTCTCTCTCCCACAGCATCTGCGTCAAAATATCGGCGCCGATGTTACGGCGTGATCCGGCGCGCGCCAATAGCGCTGCAGAAAACGGCGCGCGCTGAGTCAAAACCGACCTTGCGCAAACTATTCGACGGCTGCGCAGGCGACGCCGTCGTCCGACGCGCCGGCGACGTTATCCTTGACGATCTTCTCCGCATGCGCCTTCGCATCTGCGAGATCCTTGTCGTAGACATTGGTCAGATATTCGTTCGCCGTAGTCTTCACGATTGATTTGTTCGGCGATTGCCGCGGCCCCGAGACGTCGATCGAAGCGGTGGCGGACAGACCGGGACGCAAGGGCTGTTTCTCCAGTTCGTCCGGTTGCAAAGCGATTCGCACTGGAATGCGCTGAACGATGCGAATGAAATTGCCGACCGCATTATCGGGAGCAAGAGTCGCGAAGACGGCGCCGGAGCCGGGAACAAGCCCAGCCACTTCGCCGTGATAGATCTGTTTCGATCCATAAAGGTCGACGGTGATGATCGCCGGCTGCCCGGGACGAACCCTGGCCATTCGGTTTTCCCACAGATTCGCTTCCACCCAGAGATGGTCCAGCGGCACGATGTTGAGAATCGGATCTCCGGGACGCATCCGATCGCCGACCTGGACGCGGCGTTTGGCGACATAGCCGCTCGCCGGCGCGCGAATGTTCTGGCGCGCGAATTCAATGTAGGCGTCGTAGTATTTGGCTTTGGCGGCCTCGACGTCGGGATGGTTCATGCGAGTCACGCCGCCGACGCGCGCCTCGACCGCCTGATACTCCGCTTGCGCTTCTCGCAGATCGGCTTCCAGCGCGGCGAGCTGGTCCTCGGTGTTCTGCAGCACCTGCCGCGACGACGCGCCGCTCGCCGCCGCCTGCCGGTATCTTGCAAGATCGTGTCGCGTCTTGTCGCGAATCGCCGCGCGCGCGATGATTTTTTGGCAGACTTGGCGGCGCAGGGCATAGAGGGCGCCGACGGCGCGGACGGCGCGGCCGAGATCGGCTTCCGCCTGCGCGAGCGTCGCTCTGGCGCGCTGTCCGTCCAGGCGCACGAGCACCTCGTCTTTCTTCACAAACTGGGTTTCTTCCACGAGAACGGCCGCGACGACTCCGGTCGCGTCGGCCTGCACGGGAATAATATTGCCGGCGACATAGGCGTTGTCCGTCGTCACCCAGTCGCGCTCATAAAAAAACCATCGCAACAACGCGATCGCCGCGCCGGCCACGACCGCCGCAATGACGATCTTGAGCAGAAACTCTCTGCGGATGCGGATGGTTTTGCGGGACAGCGGCATCGACCGGGTTCGCGTTCTTCTATTTTGGAGTGAGGCGCTCAGCCGCCGCCGAGCGACTGGATCGCCTCGACGGCAGGCGTCAACGGGTCGGTTTCGGGCGCCGGCTTCGGCGCGTCGGGAGGCGGACCGCCGGCATAGCCGCCGCCGAGCGCCTGATAAAGATCCACAGCGGCGATAAATCTGTCGCCTTCGAGCGCGCGCTGCACGAAACCGGATTCGAGGAGATCGGCGCGCTGCGCGACGATTTCGCGGCGGTCTTTCAGACCGTCGCGCAGACGCGCTTGCGCAAGGTCATATTGCGCGCGCGTCGCGTGAAGGTTGCGGCTTTGCGCTTCATATTCGACACAGGCGCGTTTTAGATTGGCGCTGGCGTCGGCGACCTGCTGCGCGGCCTGCAACAGAGTCTCATTATAGGAATCGACGGCCTGATCATAATCGGCGTGCTGCGCCTGCAGATTTCCGCTGAGCCGGCCGCCCTGAAAAACCGGCAGACGCAAGGTCGGCGCGACCACATAGCCGATCGCCGAAGGCGTGAAGAGATAGCCTGCGAGTTTGCTGATTTTCGTCGATGTCACCGAGCCCTCAAAGCCGCCTGTGATTGCAAGGTCGATTGAGGGCAGAAAAAGCGTCTTGGCGATGTGAACGCGAGCCGCCGCCGCTTCCGCGCGGCGCAGCGCGGCGGCGAGATCCGGGCGGTGGACGAGCAATTCGATGGGCAGGCTTCGCGGCAGCGGCGGCAAAGCCGGCGCCGGCGCGCGGCGGCCAGCGTAAAGGTTGCGTGTCGCGTCGGGTCCTTCGCCGATGAGCCGGGCGAGCGCGTCCTTCTGGAGCGTTAGAAGCGCCTCCGCAGCCGCTTCGCGCCGGACGGCGATTTCAAATTCGGCGCGGGCGGTCTGCACCCCGTCCAATGAGTCGAGACCCGCGCGATAACGGGTTTCGGCAAGCGAAACCAAGTCGCGCCGCATCTGCGTCAAGGCTCTCGCCGCTTCGAGTTGGCGCGCCGCAGCATAGCCGCGCAGATAGGCGCGCGCGACCGACGCGGTCAGCAGCAGCCGCGCCTGTTCGAATTCGGCCTCCTGCGCCGCCGCCTCGCCGATCGCCGCATCGAGCAGCGCCCGGTTCTTCCGCCAGAAGTCCAGCTCATAGGTCAGCTGCAGCGGATTGATGAAGGCCATGGTCTTCTCCAATCCGCCCTGAGCCGGATTATAGGAGGCCACGACGCCATGCAGAGGATTGCGCGACTGACGCATGCCGAAGGTCGCCTGGACTTCCGGCAGGAGCCTCGCGCCGGCGACCTGCACCATCGCGTCCGCGCCGCGCAGCGCATCTTCGGCCCTTCTCAGACTCTGATTGTCGCGCAACGCCTTGTCGACGACGCTGTCGAGCTCGGGGCTGCGGAACGCGCGCCACCATTCTTCGCGCGGCCAGGCGGTGTCGCCGGCGACTTTGACCCCCGACCTTGCGAGCGTGCGCTCCATGGCGGGGGGGCCGAGAAACTGCGCGCGTTCGTCTTGTGTGATCGGCCCGCAGGCGGCGAGAAGGAGCGCGAACGGGATTCCGCAAAAGAAACGTCTACGCCGCGCGCCGAGCTGACTCGCGCCGATCCGTCGGGCGACGATCAACCCGCGGCCGGGGCGCAGGCGGCACGGCGCAGGATGGGCTGCGGGCTGTTGGCGCACGAGGACGCTCCTACACTGCGCCAACGGTCGGTGGACGCGGCGACGAGTTCGTAGGAGTCATCAGCCTTTCGGCGGTTATCGGGGGAACCCCATCCCCATCCGTTAAAACTTAGTTTACCAAAGCTCCGCCGGTCAATAAGTCCAGATCGCGCTCGCGTTATCCCCACAGATTTGCGGCTGGAGGCATAAGAGTCGAGCCTTCGTAGGACAGTCCGGGAATGCGGTCGCGGGCGAGAAGCAGCGGCCCGTCGAGATCGACGAAGGACGCGAGCTGCCCGACGAGAACGGCCGGCGCCATGGCGAGAGACGTCCCCACCATGCAGCCGGCCATGATCGAAAAGCCCATGTCTTGCGCCGCGCGCGCAAGAGCCAGGGCTTCGGTCAGGCCGCCGGTCTTGTCGAGTTTGATATTGATGGCGTCGTAGCGGCCCTTGAGCGGCGCGAGCGAGGCACGGTCATGGACGCTTTCGTCGGCGCAGATCGGCAGGGGACGCGCCAGACGCGCGAGCGCTTCGTCGCGGCCGGCCGGCAGAGGCTGCTCGACGAGCGCAACGCCGAAATCGGCGCAGACGGCGAGGCGGCGGGCAAGCGTCGCCTCGTCCCATGATTCATTGGCGTCGACAATGAGAGTGGAAACGGGCGCTCCCGCCCGAACGGCGGCCAGACGCGCTTCGTCGCCTTCCCCGGCGAGCTTGATCTTCAGCAACGGTCGGTCGGCGGCCTTCGCCGCCGCGGCCCGCATCTCGTCAGGCGCGCCGACCGAAATCGTATAGGCCGTCACGAGCGGCGAAAGCGCTTCGAAGCTGGCCGTCGCATAGGCCGGGACGCCGGACAGTTTGGCCTCGAGGTCCCAGAGCGCGCAGTCGAGCGCATTGCGCGGTGCGCCGGCGGGTAGGAGACGCTGCAGGTCCGCCCGGCCGGCGCCGGCTTCAATCGAGTCGCGCACGCTCTCGATCGTCGCGACGACGCTTTCGACGCTTTCGCCATATCGGGCATAGGGCACGCATTCGCCTCGCCCCGCGCCCCGGCCTTCGATCAAAGTCGCGGTCACGACCACGGCTTCGGTCTTGGCGCCGCGTGAAATGATGAAACGGCCGGCGATCGGGTAAGTCTCTATGGCGATGGATAATTTTCTGGTCAATTCGCTCTCCGGCGCCGGCTTCTGCACGGCGCGTGGGCGCCGCCATGTGCGCAGACGCGCTTGCTGACGCCAATTCACGCGGTTATCACGTTTTTGCAAGCGGCCGCGCCTGCCGGCGGTCGGCGCCGCGCCACATTCGGCGGATAGGATGACGCCACCGATGAGCCGATTGTTGACGATAGAGCGCGCTGCGAAAAAGTGGAATCCGGCTTTTCGCGTAAAGCGCGCTCTAAGCTTTTGGAATCGATCACGTTATCTGCATTTGGGCGATTTCGCCCAAATGCAGCGTGATCTAGCGCAGAGCGAATCCGGATGACCGTCGCGGCGAAACAGAGTCCGCCCAAATTTTCGCGCCAGCGGTCGGCCGAGGGCGTGCGGCTGTCGCTTTCGGGCGACTGGACGCTCATCGCCTCTCATCGTCTGGAGGAGGAGGCGCATCGAATGGTCGAGGAGGCGCGGGGCGACCGGCTGATCGTCATCGATCTCGCGCAGGTTTCGCAACTCGACACCGCCGGCGCCTGGCTCATCAATCGCGCGCGGCACGAACTCGCGCGCCGCGACGTGGCCGTCGCGCTCGAACATGTGCGCCCGGAATACTCCACCCTGCTCGAAGAGGCGCATTATCGCATCTTCGAGGCGCCGGCGCGGCCGAATTTCAATCTGATCTTTATCCTGCTTTCGGACCTCGGCCAATCGATCGTTGACGCCCTTCACGAATTTTATCGCGGCGTCAGTTTTCTTGGCGAATTCGTTTCGTCGATGATCTATGTGGCGAGCCGTCCGCACCGGTTCAGACTGACCTCGCTTGTCGCGCAGATCGAGCTCATCGGTTTTCGCAGCGTTCCGATTATCGTTCTCATCAACGTGCTGGTGGGCGCCATCGTCGCCCAGCAGGGCATCTTCCAGCTGCTCAGGTTTGGCGCGTCGAGCTACACGGTCAGCCTGATCGGCATTCTGGTCTTGCGCGAACTCGGCGTTTTGCTCACGTCAATCATGATCGCTGGCCGCTCGGGCTCGGCGATCACCGCCGAACTCGGCTCGATGAAAATGCGAGAAGAGGTCGACGCGCTGCTGGTGATGGGACTATCTCCCATCGAAGTGCTGATCGCGCCGCGCGTGCTCGGCCTCATCATCTCCTTGCCGATTCTGACCTTCATCGCGGACATGGCGGCGCTCTTTGGCGGCATGATCGTGTCCTGGTGGTACGGCGGCATCAGCCCGGTGGCTTTCGCGTCATTGCTCAAGGAAGCGATCGCGCTGCACACGTTTCTCGTCGGCATTATCAAGGCGCCTTTCATGGCGCTGGTGATCGGCCTTATCGCCTCGATGGACGGGCTCGCGACGAAGGGGTCCGCCGAATCGCTCGGCCGCCAGGTCACGTCCTCGGTGGTTAAATCCATCTTCATGGTTATCGTGATGGATGGCTTGTTCGCCATATTTTTCGCGTCGATCGACTATTGAGCGCCGGGATGAGCAGTTTCTCGACCTATGCCGACGGCGCCGCGGAACAACGGCCAAATCGCGATGTCATCATCAGCGTGCGCGATCTTGTCGTCGGCTTCGGCGACCGGACCGTCGTCAAGGGGCTCGATCTCGACGTTTTCCGCGGCGAGGTGCTCGGTGTCGTCGGCGGGTCCGGTCAGGGCAAATCCGTGCTCACCCGCGCCATCCTCGGACTCGTGCCGGCGCGGGCCGGCGCCATTCGGATTTTCGGGCAGGACCGGGACGCCCTGGCGCCGACCGAACGCCGAATTCTTGAGCAGCGCTGGGGCGTGTTGTTTCAGAACGGGGCGCTTTTCTCGGGGCTTACGGTCAAGCAGAACATCCAGATGCCGATGCGCGAAACGCGCGAAATCTCGTACCATCTGATGGATGAACTGGCCATGCTCAAGCTCGAGCTGGTTGGCCTTCCTCCGGACGCCGCCGACAAATTTCCGTCAGAATTGTCGGGCGGCATGGTGAAGCGCGCGGCCCTGGCGCGCGCCTTGGCGCTTGATCCCGAGCTTGTGTTCCTGGACGAGCCAACGTCGGGGCTCGATCCGATCGGCGCCGCTGAATTCGACGAGCTGATTGGCACGCTGCAGCAGACCCTCGGACTGACCGTGTTCATGGTGACGCATGATCTCGATAGTCTCTATTCTATCTGCGACAGGGTGGCGGCGCTTGCTGAAGGTCGGGTGATCGCCGCAGGGCCTCTGGAAACCTTGCTTGAATCCGACCACCCGTGGCTGAAGGCCTATTTCCACGGCGTGCGCGGCGGCCGGCTGTCCGCGGCGCACATCGAGCACAAGGACGAAGAATGGAAACCCGCGCCAACTACGCGCTGATCGGCGCTTTCACGCTGGCGGTCGCCTTCGCCGCCTTCCTGTTCGTCTACTGGTTCTCGGGACCGAGCCAGCTTGGCCGGCAGGAAACCTATCAGATTGTCTTCACTGGCGCGGTCTCGGGGCTGACTCGCGGCTCCTCGGTGCTGTTCAATGGCGTGAAGGTCGGCGAGGTCACCCATCTTGGAATTTCCGAACAGGACCCGAGCAAGGTCGACGTGCTGGTCAGGATCGACAGCCGGACGCCGGTCAAGACCGATACCCGCGCGCGGCTTGAGACACGGGGCTTTACCGGCGTCTCCGACGTTCTGCTCGTTGGCGGCACGCATGGCGCGCCGCCTCTGACGGCGCAAAACGATCAGAAATATCCTCAAATTCAGGCCGAGCGCTCCGAATTCCAAAATTTGCTCGGCAATGTTCAGAACCTGTCGACAAAGGCCGCCGAACTCCTCACCAAACTCGACAAGCTGATCGACGACAATGGTTCGGCGATCACGGCGACGCTCAAAAACGCCGAGAAAGTGAGCAAGACTCTCGCCGACAATTCCGCGTCGATCGCTAGTTTCATCCGCGACGCCTCCGACGTCGCGCAGTCGATGAAGCCCGTGGCGGCGCGGCTCGACAAAGTGTTGGCGACCGGCGAGAAATTGATCGCGGCGATCGACCCCAAGCAGATCAAGGCGATCACCGGCAATATCGCCGGGGCGTCGGAACGCATCAACCGCTTCGCCGCGACAGGGCTTCGCGAGTATGAACAGCTTGCGGTGGACGGACGCAAGGCGGTCGACACATTCGACCGCACGCTGCGTTCGGTCGAGAAAAACCCGTCACAATTCATCTTTGGACCGTCCGAATCCGTGCCGGAATATCAGGGCCGCTAGAGCGCGGCTCGCGAAAAAGCGGCCGCCGGCGTCTGGCGTTAAGCGCGCTCTAAGTTTTTAAGATCGATCATGTCATGCGCATTTGAACGATGGCGTCTAAATGCAGCGTGATCCAGGACCGCAAGCGTGGCTTTGAGCCGATGCGCGGATCGGATAGAAGGACGTAGCCCGACGCGGCGCGCGGGCGGAATGAGGCGACGGGTCGGCATGAATCTGAAGGCGTCTACGGCCACGCAGCGCAAGGCCGCGCGGACGACGGCGCTTGCATTGCTCGCGCTGTTCGTCGCGGCCTGCGCCACTGCGCCGCGCGAGACGTTCGATCTGACCGCTGACACGGGCGCTTTGCGCAGCATCGCCTTGCGCAGTGGCTCTGCGGTCTTCGTTCCGGAGCCTGCAGCGGTCGCGCCGACCTCCTCGGATCGAATCGTCGTTCGCGCTGCGGATGACAGCGTCGCCGTTCTTCCCGGCGTGCAATGGTCTGATCCATTGCCGCGGCTAGTTCAGCGCCGCCTGATCGAGGCGCTGCAGCGATGCGGTCTTTCGGCCTCATCCAACATCGGCGCGCCAAGCACGCTGCAGACCGACGTGCGGCGCTTCGAGATCGACATCGCCCGCGATCTCGCCATCGTTGAAGTTTCCGTTGAGCTGGTCGATGGCGCCGGCGGCCGGGCGCGGGCGGCGCGAGTCTTCGTCGAGGAGAGTCCGGCCCCCTACCATGTCGGGTCGCAAGCGGCGCGCGCGCTCAGCGACGCCGCCGCGCGTGTCGCGCTGCGCATCGGCCAATGGACGCGGGCGCGGCTGTAGCGCGCCGACGCCGATGCGCCCGGTTCAGGGGATCGAGCCGTCCCACAGCATGATAGTGAGGCAAGCGAGAAACGCGCCGCTTCGGCAGGCCGCCTCGGTCGCCAGGCGCCAGCCTTCCGCCTCATCTCGCGTCAGCACGCCTGCAGCGACGCAGTTTTCCGTCACGCGTCCGAGGTCGAAGATAATTTCCGCCGCCTCGCCGCTCCTGACGACGAGCGCCTGCGCCCGGCAGTCGATGCTCGCGACGCCGCACTGCTGCAGGAGAATGCCGGCTTCTCTGCCGATATAGGGATTGGCGAAAGACTTTTCCCAGAATCCGGCGATCTTGGCGCCACTTGCGAGATCGCCGTTGTAGACGAAAAAAGTTCCCCAATCGGGCTCGGCGACGACGATTCTCCCGCCCTTGCGCGTCACCCGAACCATTTCGCGCAATGCCTCGATGGGGGCGCTGATGTGCTGCAACGAACGGTCGATCCGGACAGCGTCGAAGCAATTGTCGCTGAACGGCAGACGGCGCGAGTCGCCGCCGACGAAGCGCGCATTTGCAAGGCCCTGCGCTCGTCGCCGCGCGAGGTCGAGAAAGCCCAGCGACGGGTCGAGCCCGTAGACATTGGCGTCTGGGAAGCGCCGCGCCAGTTCGATGACGTCGAAGCCGATCCCGCAGGCCACGTCCAATATGCTGCTGTTTCCCGATATCAGGAGGGCGTCCCAGGACTCCTGCTTGTAGCGCCTGAAAAAGGGCGTCCCGTTCATGAAATCGAGACAGCGGGTCAGATCGGACCGCATCGCGCCGTCGGCATGGCGGAAGCTCAAAGCGATGTCCGTCATCGGCGCCTCTCTCTTGCGACTTTAATCCGATAAATCGTTGGACTGCGGCCCAGGGTCGCGCGCCAGGGAGGGGCTAGCGCCGCCAACGGGCGGGTGGTAACTGGACGGCGACGATTTAGGCGCCCGCCGGCGAACCGCGCGCGCCGCGAACGAACAAAGATCATGGCTTTCCGCCCTGCGGACATCGGAAGCGCCGGGAACTTTGAGCATGTACGAGGAAGAGACAGGCGTCATGGCGAAAATGAGCTTTGAGGATGCGGCGACCCGCTATGGCGCCGAGCCCGGCGGCGGCGCGCCGACAAAGGTCAAGATCACCTTCATCGATTCGCAGGGTCAAGCCCGCACCGTCGAGGGCGAGGTCGGCTCCACCGTCATGGAGACCGCGCGCCGCAATGACATTCCCGAAATCGCAGCCGAATGCGGCGGCGCCTGCGCCTGCGCCACCTGCCACGTCTATGTCGATGAAAACTGGACGGAAAAGGCGGGCAAAGCGTCGCAGATGGAAGAGGACATGCTCGACTTCGCCTTTGACGTGAAGCCGAATTCGCGGCTGTGCTGCCAAATCACCGTCAGGCCGGAACTCGAAGGGCTCGTGGTGACGACGCCCGCCCAGCAGGGCTGACGCCCCGAACCGCGCGGGCTTGAATCTCTCGACAAATGCGATAGACGAACAAGGGCGGCGCCGCGTTTCCAAGTCGGCGCGCGCAGATGCGCCCCAGGCGGGTGGCGTCGGTCGCGACGCTGCGCCAACGGCGCCCCTCCTCATCAAGGGTTTGAGGCCTTTACCGGGAATTGACCATGAACCAGCTTAAGGAAGCCGCGATCGAAACCGATGTCGTCATCGTCGGCGCAGGCCCCGCGGGTCTTTTCTCGGTGTTCGAGCTTGGTCTTCTGGACATCAAGGCGCATGTCATCGACATTCTGCCGCGCGCCGGCGGCCAATGCTCCGAACTCTATCCCGAAAAGCCCATCTACGACATTCCCGGCCTGCCGATCTGCACCGGCCAGGAGCTGACGGATAATCTCCTGAAGCAGATCGAGCCCTTTCGCCCGACCTTTCACTTCAATGAAATGGTCGAAACCCTGGTCTCGCTCGGCACGCCCGAAAAGCCCGAATTCCGGCTCACCACGGACGCAGGCAAGATTTTTCACGCCAAGGTCGTCTTTATCGCCGCGGGCGGCGGATCGTTCCAGCCCAAAAAGCCGCCGATCCCGAAGATCGACGCTTATGAGGGCAAGTCGGTGTTTTACGCCGTGCGCCGCATGGAGGATTTCCGCGACAAGAATGTCGTGATCGTCGGCGGCGGCGATTCGGCGCTCGACTGGACGCTCAATCTGCAGCCGGTGGCGAAAAGCCTCACGCTCGTCCATCGGCGCGACCAGTTCCGCGCCGCGCCGCATTCCGTCTCGGCGATGCAGGAGCTTGTCGCAGCGGGCAAGATCGACTTCCGGCTCGGTCAGATCACCACCATCGAAGGCGAAGACGGCGAGCTGGCGCGCGCCACGCTCAAAGGCAATGACGGCGTCGAAGAGCAGATCGTCTGCGAGCGATTGATGCCCTTCTTCGGCCTCACCATGAAACTTGGTCCGGTCGCCGATTGGGGACTTCAACTCAACGAAAACCTTATCCCTGTCGACACCGAAAAATTCGAGACCAGTCATTCCGGCATTTTCGCCGTCGGCGACATCAATTCCTATCCGGGCAAATTGAAGCTCATTCTTTCGGGCTTCCACGAGGCGGCGCTCGCTTCGCAGAAGGCGCATCGCTACGTCTATCCCGACAAGAAGCTTCTCTTCCAATACACGACCTCTTCGACCAATCTCCAAAAGAAGCTCGGAGTCTCCTGACGTCGGCTAACGCTGCTTTCGAGACGTCCGCCGCCATCGTCGATGTGTCGTTCATCGACCTCGCGGCGGTCGCCGACGATGAATGGCCGAAGCTCGCGGCGCTTCTCGATGAAACCGAAGCCGCGCGGGCGGCGCGTTTCGCTTTCGAATCCGACCGCCGCGCCTATGTCGCCGCCCATGCGCTGTTGCGCGCGCGCCTTTCCGAGCGCGCGACATCTGTAGCCCCGACCGAATGGCGTTTTGGCGCGACGCCGCACGGTAAGCCCTTTCTGCGCGCGGCGCGCGCCGGTCTCTGCGTCAGCCTCTCGCATACCCGCGGCATGGCCGCTGTGGCGATTGCGTCGGGAAGAGAGATCGGCGTCGACGTCGAATCATTTCTGACGCCTCGCAACGCCGTCAATGTCGCCGAGCGCTATTTCGCGCCGGAAGAGGCGGCGCTGTTGCGCGCCGAATCCGATCCGCTTGTGCAGACCGAACTTTTTTTTGCGATCTGGACTCTCAAGGAGGCCGTCTTGAAGGCCGACGGGCGCGGCCTGGCGCGCGGGCTCGACAGCTTTGTCGTCAACCTGTCGCCGCTCGCGATTAACAGCGGCTCCGGCGAGACCTATGGCGTCGCACAGTGGCGGCGCGGCGGTTTCTTCATCGCCGCGGCGGCCTGCGGCGACGGCGCCGATTTCCGGCTCGAGGAAGCGCGAGCAGCCGCGCTGATTGACGCAGGCCGAGTGGTTTGAAGCCCGTCCCTGCGCGCTAGTTCTGTCGCGGGCTCGCGTGGCGTAGGCATTGGAGGCGATTGATGATCGGTTTGGCGTTTATCGTGATCTGCTACGCCGCCGCTTTGCTCGCATTGGCCGTTTACCTTCAGCCGAATCGATTCGTCGTGCGGCGCGAGGCGGTGATCGATGCGCCGCCGCGCCTGGTTTTCGCCGCGATCAACGATCTGCGCAATTGGCCGTCTTGGTCGCCTTGGGCGAAGCTCGATCCAAATGCTGAAACCCATTACGAGGGTCCTGCCGCCGGTCCCGGCGCGGCCTTTGAATGGTCGGGCGACAAGACCGTCGGCGCCGGGCGCATGACCATCATGGATAGTCAGCCGGGCGAGCGCGTCCAGCTCAAACTCGATATGCGAAAGCCCTTTGTCGCGACCAATGACGTGACCTTTTTTCTTGCTCCCGACGGCGAAGTGACGCAAGGGCGATGGCTCGCGCGCGCTTTCGGCTTTGGCGGCGATTCCGCCGCCCGTAAGACTCATGTCATATGGAGCATGTCCGGCGACGCCACCCTCTTGAGCCGGGCGATGAACATATTCGTCAGTCGCGACAGAATGATTGGCGAGCAGTTCGAGAAGGGCCTGAAAAATCTCAGCGCGCATTTTAGCAAATAGCATCGGACTTCAGACCGAGCGTTGCTCTTGCGTCGCGCGATGCGAAGCGCCATCTGCATGGCGGTCGCGACGCGCCTGATGCGTCGCCAAGATACGCTCGCCATGATCAACTCGCTAAGATCAACTCGCCATGACCGAAATGTTTGAAGCCGCCTTGGCGGCGCTACGGCAAATCATGACGCCGCCGTTCCGCTCAGTGCTCCTAAAGAGTCTGGGCATGACGTTCTTGCTGCTGGCGTTGGCCTGGGTCGGTCTCGACAGGCTCGCTTTGTCCTTCGTGATGGTCGACCATCCCTGGCTGCAGACGGCGCTGGCCTATGCGACGGGCGCTGGCCTGTTCTTTCTGATGGCCTTTCTTATCGCCCCCGTCTCGGTGCTGGTGTCGGGACTGTTCCTTGACGATCTCGCCGATCATGTCGAAGCGGATCTCTATCCGCCGGAACGACGCGGGCGCGCCATTCCAGCGACACAGGCGATTCTTATGGGGCTGCGCTTTGCCGTCGTTTCGGCGATCGTCAATTTCTTCGCGCTGCTGCTGCTATTCGTGCCGGGCATCAATGCCGCGGCCTTTCTCTTGGCCAACGCCTATCTGTTCGGTCGCGAATATTTTCTTTTCGCCGCGACGCGCTTTCGTTCGCTGCAGGAATCGGAAGAGCTGCGCCGCCGCCATTCGCTGTGGCTCTTCGTCGCCGGACTTTTCATTGCTGTCTTCGTCGCGACGCCCGGACTGAATGTGCTGACGCCGCTCTTCGCCGTCGCCTTCATGACGCGAATCCATCGGATGCTGTCGCCAATTCCGCGCGAGGAACCAGCGGAGCCCCCCGGCTATCCACGCCGGGACGATGCGCAATAGGTGCAAGGCTTGCGGGGCACCGCCGTCTGGATGCTCGCGACAGGCGCGGGCATGATACGCGTTCCGCCTGATCCGTTCGCGTGGACGGTGTCATTCCCGGCAGGCCGTTCAAACGGATGTTGTTTGACGAGTGAGATTCGTATCGAAGTTTTTTTGAGCGCCTTCTCGCGACAGACTATTCGCTAAGGAGACGGCAGATCGATTGAAGCTGATCGAGCGAGCGATATTTGATCCGCACTTCGCCTTTCTCGCCGTTCGGCCGCAGCTCGACGTTCAAGCCGAGCGCATCGCTTAAACTCTTTTCGATCGCGCGCGTATCGGCGTCCTTGGCGACACGCGTGGAATGTTTCGATGGACGAGCCTTCTCGCTCTGCGCTTGAGCCAGTCGTTCGACGTCGCGAACCGTCAACCCCTGTTCGACGATGCGCCGCGCGATCGCAGCGGGATCGGCGACCGCAAGCAGCGCGCGCGCATGGCCGGCCGAGATCGCGCCTTCGCGCACGAGCTTTTTCGCCGCTTCCGGCAAATTCAGCAGACGTATCGTATTGGCGATATGCGACCGGCTCTTGCCGATGATTTTGGCGATGTCGCCATGCGCATAGCCGAACTCCGCGCCGAGCCGCTCGTAACCCTTCGCTTCCTCGATCGCATTGAGATCGGCGCGTTGCACATTTTCGATGATCGCAAGTTCGAGCGCTTCCTTGTCGTCGGCCTCATGGATGACGACCGGCACGTCGGAGAGGCCCGCCATCTGCGCGGCACGCCAACGCCGCTCACCGGCGATGATTTCATAAGCATCGGCGACGCCGGCGATGACGCGCACGACGATCGGCTGAATCACGCCCTTTTCCCGGATCGACGCGGTCAGTTCGGCGAGATCCTCCTCGCGAAAGGAGGTGCGCGGATTGCGCGGATTGGCCCGCAGGAATTCGATCGGCGCCTTTCGCGGACCCCGCGGTCGCTCGACGGGAGCGGCGTCCGCCGCGGCGTCGCCGAGAAGCGCCGCCAATCCACGGCCGAGCCGGCGCCGCGAGTCCTCCGCCATCTTCGACACGCTCCTCTTTCCGTTAGGCTGCGCGCAGCCGCTTCTCGCGCTGGATCACTTCCGAGGCGAGTTTGAGATAGGCCTGACTGCCGGCGCATTTGAGGTCATAGAGCAGCACCGGCTTGCCATGCGACGGCGCTTCGGACACCCTGACGTTGCGCGGAATCATCGTGTCATAGACCTTCTCGCCCATGAAGCGGCGCACGTCGGCGGCGACCTGATTGGCGAGATTGTTGCGCGGGTCGTACATGGTCAGAACGACGCCGTGGATCGACAACTTCTGGTTGAGCGTTTGCTTGACTTGCTCGACGGTTGAGAGCAGCTGCGACAGGCCTTCGAGCGCGAAAAATTCGCATTGCAGCGGCACAACGACGGCGTCGCTGCTAGCTAATGCATTGATAGTAAGGAGGTTTAGCGACGGCGGGCAGTCGATGAGAATATAGCTGTAGCGCCGTTCCGCGTCATGTTCGGCGGCAAGCTCGGCGAAGGCGCGTTTCAACCTGTAGGCGCGATCCTTATCATTGGCGATTTCGAGCTCGACGCCGAGGAGATCGAGGGTCGACGGCGCGATCGACAGTCGCGGCACCGCGGTGGCGATGATCGCGTCGGCGAGGCTCGATTCGCCGAGAAGGACGTCATAGGTCGAGATTGCGCGGTTGTGGCGGTCGACGCCGAGCCCTGTGGACGCATTGCCTTGCGGATCGAGGTCGATGACGAGAACGTCCTCGCCGACCGCCGCGAGCGCCGTGCCGAGATTGATGGCGGTGGTCGTCTTGCCCACGCCGCCCTTTTGATTGGCCAGCACAAGGATGCGCGGCGACGTCGAAGCGGTCACGATGGGGAAGCCTTGCGCTTGATCACGACGATGCGCGCGCCCTCGCGGGTGCGGCTTTCCGCCGACTCGCAAGTGAAACTACCGGTCGCTTCGACGGCGGTCAATTCATCTCGCCATTCTTCCCCCTTTAAAAACACGCCAATGGCGCCTGCCGTCAGCGGCTTTTCGGCAAGTTGCAGAAGGCGCGGCAGCGGCGCGAGCGCGCGGGCGCTGACGCCGTCGATCTGGCCGGCCAATTTGGGTAGAACGGCTTCGATCCGTTCGGCATGGATGATCGCCGGCGCCGCTGTTTCACGTGAAACAGCGCGCAGGAAGCTCGCCTTGCGCTGATCGCTTTCAATCAAATGAACCACCGCGCCCGGCGTCGATTTCAGCAGCAACGCCGTCACCATTCCCGGAAAGCCGGCGCCCGAGCCCAAGTCCGCCCAGCGCGATATATGCGGCGCCGACGCCAGGACCTGCGCCGAATCAGCGAAATGCCGCAGCCAAATATCGTCGAGCGTCGCTGTGGACACCAGATTGATCTTCGCCTGCCAGCGCTTCAGCAGAGCGGCGTAAAGCTCCAGCTCCGCCTCAATCGCCGCGAGCGCCGGAAAAAGCTTCAGGGCTTCGTTCCGGCCCGATTGGCCGGTCACGCGCGGCGCGCCCGCGCCGCCAGCAAGGTGAGCGCCGAAGGCGTCATGCCGTCGATACGCTGGGCCTGACCGATCGTGCGCGGCCGCAGAAAACTGAGCTTGCCGCGCAATTCCGCCGACAGCCCGGCGATCGCCGCATAGTCCAACCCCTCGGGCAAAGCCAGGCGTTCGTCGCGTCGATACGTGTCAATATCCGCCTGCTGGCGGTCAAGATAGACGGCGTAGCGCGCCTCCGTCTCCAGACGGTCCGCTGTGTTCTGATCGATCCCACCGAACTCTGGCCAGATCGACGCGAGCCGATCGAGCGTGATGTCAGGGAATGACAGCAGCGCATAGGCGCTGCGACGCAGACCGTCCTGATTGACCGGCAGCCCATGGCGCTTCGCCGCCGCCGAGGTCAGTTCGCGCGACTGCAGCAGGGTTCGCGCGGCGGCCAGAGAGGCGGCGCTGGCCCGGTAATGGGCCGCACGGCGCGCGCCGACGCAGCCGATTTCGATCCCGCGCGGCGTCAGGCGCTCGTCGGCGTTATCGGCGCGCAGCGACAGGCGATATTCGGCGCGCGAGGTGAACATGCGATAGGGCTCGGCCACCCCGCGGGTGACGAGATCGTCGACCATCACGCCGAGATAGGCTTCGGCGCGATCGAAAACGATCGCCGCGCCGCCCGCCGCATGGCGCGCCGCATTGATTCCAGCCAGCAACCCCTGCGCCGCGGCCTCTTCATAGCCGGTCGTGCCGTTGATCTGACCGGCGAAGAACAGCCCGCCAATCCGCTTGGTTTCGAGCGTCGCCGAAAGCTCGCGCGGATCGACATAATCATATTCGATCGCATAGCCGGGCCGCAGAATGCGCGTCTCTTCCAAGCCTGGGATGGCGTTGATGAAGGCTTGCTGGGTCGCTTCCGGCAACGAGGTCGAAATTCCATTCGGATAGACCGTGTCGTCGTCCAGCCCCTCGGGTTCGAGGAAAATCTGATGCGCGTCGCGGTCGGCGAAGCGCGTCACCTTGTCCTCGATCGACGGGCAATAGCGCGGTCCTGGGCCGGAGATCGCCCCGGTGCGCATCGGCGAGCGATGCAGATCGTCAAGGATAATCCGGTGCGCAGCCGGCGTCGTGCGGGTGACGCCGCAGGCGATCTGACGATTTTCGATCTTCATGGTCAGATAGGAAAAGGGCTCCGGCGTCGGATCGCCCCATTGTTCCTCCAGCGCCGCCCAGCGGATGGTGCGGCCGTCGAGCCGCGGCGGCGTGCCGGTCTTGAGCCGCGCGACCGCAAACTCGGCCGCCCGCAACCGTCGACTCAATCCGTTGGATGGCGCATCGCCCATCCGACCCGCCGGCGTGCGCGCATCGCCGATATGGATCACCCCGCCAAGAAATGTGCCGGTGGCGACGACGACGGACGCGGCCCTGATCTCGCCCTCGGCGGTGACGACCCCGCGAACGGCTTCGCCCTCCATCACCAGATCTTCGACCGAAGCTTCGACGATGGCCAGATTTTCTGTTTCGGCCAGCGCCGCCTGCATCGCCGCGCGATAGAGCCTGCGGTCGGCCTGGGCGCGGGGACCGCGAACGGCGGGGCCCTTGGAGCGGTTGAGCACCCGAAACTGAATGCCGGCGGCGTCAGCGACGCGGCCCATCAGACCATCGAGCGCGTCGATCTCCCGAACCAGCTGACCCTTCCCCAGCCCGCCGATCGCCGGGTTGCAGGACATTTCGCCGATCTTGGCGCGATTCTGCGTAACCAGCGCCGTGCGCGCGCCAAGGCGCGCCGCAGCGGCGGCAGCCTCGCAGCCAGCGTGGCCGCCGCCGATCACGATCACGTCGAAATGCTTCATGGCTGAACCTGTTTCACGTGAAACATATCATTTGCCGATACAGAATCGCGAGAAAACCGCGTCAAGCACGTCCTCGACGTCGACGGCGCCGACGATCCGCCCCAGCGCGCGCGCGGCGCGGCGCAGTTCCTCGACTTGAAGCTCCAGCGCCGCGTCCCGGCCGATCACGGCTTCGACGCCTTCTACCGCCTGTTCCAACGCAAGGCGATGCCTTTCTCTCACGATCAGCGCCGACGCCCCGTCGCCCAGCCGCCTGCGGGCGCGGGCCTCGATCATGGCGGCGAGAGTTTCGAGACCTTCACCGCTCAACGCGCAAATTCCGATCGCGCCCTCGGGCGCCGGTCTCAGATCGGTCTTGGTGGCGACTCGGATCGTCTCGATGTCTCCGCGCGGCGGCGCCTCGCCCGAGTCCGACAGCCACAGCGCCAGATCGGCGCTCTCCAGACGCGCCAGCGTCCGATCGACGCCGATCCGTTCGATCTCATCCGCCGTCTCGCGCAGGCCTGCCGTATCGATCAACGTGACCGGCAGGCCGCCGATGTCGAGATGGGCCTCGATCATGTCCCGAGTCGTGCCGGGGATTGATGACACGATGGCAAGGTCACGATTGGTTAATACATTGATTAGCGTGGATTTTCCGACATTTGGCCGGCCGAGGATCATCACCGTGAAGCCCTCGCGCATCCGCTCGGACGCCGGTGCGAGACGCAGCGCCGCGCGCATGTCGTCAGCGAGCGGCGACAGTAGCGCGCCGAGCCGAGCCGGCGAGAACGCCCCCACATCGCCCTCGTCGCTGAAATCGAGTTCGGCTTCGAGAAGCGCCAGCGCCTCGACGAGCGCGGCCCGCCAGCCCTCGACTTTTCGCCGCAGCGCCCCGCCGGCGATTCGCGACGCCTGCCGGCGCTGCGCCTCGGTCTGCGCGTCAATAAGATCGGCGAGCGCCTCCGCCTGGGAGAGATCGAGCTTGCCATTGGCGAAGCCGCGTCGGGCGAATTCGCCTGGCTCCGCCGGCCGCAGTCCCGGGAGCCGCTGCAACGCGGCGAGCGTCCCCTCGACCACCGCGCGCCCGCCATGGAGCTGCAGCTCGGCGTAATCCTCGCCGGTCGAGGACGCGGGGCCCGGAAAGAACAACGCAACGCCGCGGTCGAGGATTTCGCCGCTCGCTGGATCGCGCAGGATCGTAAATATCGCCCGCCGCGGCGCGGGGACCCTGCCGGCGAGCGTCCTAAGCGCCTGCCCCGCCCCCGGCCCTGAGATCCGGATGATGGCGATGGCGGCCCGTCCGGCGCCTGTCCCAAGCGCGAAAATCGTGTCGCGCGAGATCACGACGCCGCGTCCTCGCGGCGGCGCGGACGAGAGACAAAACTTCCCAGCAATCGCTCGTGATAGATTTTGCGGAACGCCAGCGTCGGCGCGTCCGTGCGCACCGAGACTTCCTCGGCGGGCGGCGGAACCTCAGCCGGCAGAGAGGATTCAACAATCGCCTGGTCTTCCCGCGCGATGCGCCGGTTCATCCAGCGGAAGGCGAAATCGAACAGCGGCGCCCGCGCGAAACTGCGCATCGTCAAAAGCCATAGGCGCGTCGTTCTGTCGTCTTCCGGGATGCAGGCGACCATCAGCCGAAATTTTTTTCCCGGAGGGTCGATGAATAGCTCCATCACATTGGGGAAGCGATAATCCAGATTGCCGTCGCGTGGGCTCCCATCGACGCTCGCGCGAATGTGTCCGCCATTCGCCGTGGCCTCGAAGGTCATTTCCAGCCTGCCCGCGCCAAGATGTTTGGAGAGGTCCCGCCCGATCGTGTTGCGGTGCACAAAAGGTAGATGCGGACTGTCGAGCATGTTTTCCATGACCCGCGTCCAATGCGCCTTCCAAATCACCGATTGCGCGCATAGCGCCAGGCGATGCGACGCCATAAGCGTTTGAGTGGGCTCAGGTTCTTCTTTGGGATCAAAGCCCGTGTAGAGCCACAGCAGTCCGGCGGACTCTCGGCAGGGCAACGCGACGGCGCTTAAGTTGTCACGCTTGGCGTCGGGGTTCCAGGGGACATGGCAATTGCGGCCGGCGCCATCGAAGCGCCAGCCGTGGAAGGGGCATTCGATGACGCCGTTCTCCACCCGGCCGAGCGACAGCGCGACGCCGCGATGCGGGCACTGGTCGAGCAGCGCGCAGGCCTTGCCGGCCGCGTCGCGAAAGAAGACGATTCGCTCGCCAGCGACGCGCATGGCGAGCGGCGCGTCGCGCTTCAGATCCTGCGCAAGGCCGACGATCGTCCACAGATTGGCGAAATCCTTGAACATGCGCGCCGCTTATTCCTTTCGCCGCTGGAATTCGCAAGGCCGGTCCGGCACAAAGAGATATGCGAATGCGAGCGATATGTCGCCGGCTCAATGGCTCGGACGCGGAAGTCTTTCAGGCGCTGCGGCTCGAGAGCTTTCGATTGGAGCCTCGCGCCTTTCGCTTCGCGCCTGCAGATGAGGCGCATATTGCGCCGGACGCCGTCGCCGCCCGCCTCACGCGCGACTTCGTCATCGGCGCCTTCAATGCAGATGACTCACAATTGATCGGCGTCGGCGGACTCGCATGGGGCGACGGCGCCAAGACGCGCCACAAGGCGCTGCTCTATGGCATGTATGTGAAGGCGGCTCATCGCGGATCGGGCGCCGCGGATGAAATCATGGAAAAACTAATCGACGAGGCGAGCGCGAAGGTCGAAATCGTGACGCTCACTGTCGTCTCAACAAATCTCCGCGCGCTGCGCTTTTATGAGCGATGGGGATTTCGCGCCTATGGCGTCGAAGAGCGCTCCGCGAAGAATGGCGATGGCGATTATCTCGACGAAACGCTTATGGCGCTTCGTTTGAAAAGTTAGAGCAGCCGGCCGCGATAGTTTCGCGCTTACGTATTCATCGAATCGAAGAAGCCCGAATTGTTCTTGGTCTCGCGCAGCTTGCCGAGCAGGAATTCGATCGCGTCGACCGTGCCCATCGGATTGAGGATACGGCGCAGCACGTACATCTTCTTGAGGATATCGGCGGCGACGAGCAGCTCTTCCTTGCGGGTGCCGGAGCGGGTGATGTCCAGCGCCGGGAAAATGCGCCTGTCGGAAACCTTGCGGTCGAGAATGATCTCGCTGTTGCCGGTGCCCTTGAATTCCTCGAAAATGACTTCGTCCATGCGCGAGCCGGTGTCGATCAGGGCCGTCGCAATGATGGTGAGCGAACCGCCTTCTTCGATATTGCGCGCCGCGCCGAAGAAGCGCTTCGGCCGTTGCAGCGCATTGGCGTCAACGCCGCCGGTCAGCACCTTGCCAGAAGACGGCACCACGGTGTTATAAGCGCGCCCGAGCCTGGTGATTGAATCGAGCAGGATCACCACGTCGCGGCCATGTTCGACGAGACGCTTCGCCTTCTCGATCACCATTTCGGCGACCTGCACATGGCGCACCGCCGGCTCGTCGAAGGTCGAGGAGACGACCTCGCCCTTCACCGAGCGCTGCATGTCGGTGACTTCTTCAGGCCGCTCGTCGATGAGCAGCACGATGAGATAGCACTCGGGATGATTGGTCGTGATCGACTGCGCGATATTCTGCAGGAGCACAGTCTTGCCGGTACGCGGCGGCGCGACGACCAGCGCGCGCTGCCCCTTGCCGATCGGCGCGACGAGATCGATAATGCGCGACGAGAGATCCTTGCGGGTCGGGTCTTCGATTTCGAGCTTTAGGCGTTCGTCGGGATAGAGCGGCGTCAGATTGTCGAAGGGCACCTTGTGGCGCACCTTCTCCGGATCTTCGAAATTGATGCTGTTGACCTTCAGCAGCGCGAAATAGCGTTCGCCTTCCTTCGGACTGCGGATCATGCCTTCGACCGTGTCGCCGGTGCGCAGACCGAATTTCCTGATCTGCGAAGGCGAGACGTAAATGTCGTCGGGACCGGCGAGATAGTTCGCGTCGGGCGAACGCAGAAAGCCGAAGCCGTCCTGCAGCACTTCAACGACGCCTTCGCCGACGATTTCGACATCGCGGCTGGCGAATTGTTTCAAAATGGCGAAAAGCAGCTCCTGCTTGCGCAGTAGAGAGGCGTTTTCGACTTCATGCTCTTCGGCGAAAGCGAGGAGTTCGGCGGCGGACTTGGCTTTCAAGTCCGAAAGTTTAATTTCCCGCATTCAGGGTGAACCTTGGGGTTTTGCGCGCAGGTGGAGAGGAGCCGGGGGGATAAGCGGTAGGGGCGGGGGAGATGGCCTTCCCGAGCGCCGGGGGAAATTCCGGCGAGCCGCTATAAGCAGACACGGGCCTCAGAGGGATAAAGCTCCCTTAGACAATTTCCCGACCCGAATCAAGAGCGCGTATTGGCGGTTGCGTAAAGCGTCCGTCCGGGGCGACGCCTCTCCCCCGCCGTCGCGGTGATCGCCGGGCCTTCTCCAGCTCACGCTGGTTGGGCGCGCGCGTCAGAACGGCTTGACGATGACCAGAATGACGCCGCCGATCATTAGCAGGGTCGGGAGTTCATTGAGGATACGATAGTAGCGCGGCGAATGAACATTGGCGTCTTGCGCGAAACGGCGCATCAGCGCGCCGTCATGCAGATGCGCCGCGGTGAGCAGCACGACCAGCGTCGCTTTGGCGTGAAACCATCCCGACGACAGCGCTCCGCCCTCAATCGCGAGATAAATTCCCGTGATCCAGGCGACGAACATCGCCGGCGTCATAATGAAGCGATAGAGCCGCCGCTCCATGATCTTGAAGGTGTCGGAGAGCGCACCCTCGCCGGCGCTTGCGTGATAGACGAAGAGTCGCGGCAAATACAGGAGCCCCGCCATCCAGGAGATGATGGCGATGACATGCAGCGCCTTGATCCAGACGAACATGCTCAGGCCCCTGTCCGTCGCACGCGCGCGACAAGTCGTTCGACGTTTTCGATCGGCGTTTGCTGCAATATGCCGTGGCCGAGATTGAAAATATGCGGCCGGCCTTTGAACGCGGCGAGAATATAATCGACTTCGCGGTCCAGCGCGTCGCCCCCAGCGACAAGCGCCAGCGGATCGAGATTGCCTTGCAGTACAACGTCGGCCGCCGTTTGCGCGACGGCCCAGGCAGGGTCGAGCGCCGTATCGATCCCGTAAGCCTCGGCCCCGATCGTCTGCGTCAGCATTGGCAGATGCGCGTCGGCGCCGCGCACGAAGGCAATCACCGGCGTTCGCGGATGGCGCGCCTTGACGCCCTCGACAATGCGGCGAACCGGCGCCGCCGACCAGCGCCGAAATTTCTCTGCCGGCAAGACGCCAGCCCAGCTGTCGAAAATCTGGACGACCTCGACTCCCGCCTCGATCTGGCGCGCGAGATAATCGATCGACGCCTCGACCACGCGATCGATGAGCTGCGCAAAGGCGTCAGGATAACGATAGCCAAAGAGACGCGCCGGCGCCTGATCGGGCGTGCCCTGCCCGGCGATCATGTAGCTTGCGACCGTGAACGGCGCGCCGCAAAAGCCGATGAAGGCGACATCGCAAGGCAGCGCCGTTTTCACGAGTTCAATCGTCTCGAACACCGGCGCCAGATGTTCGATCTTGAAATCGCCGAGCCGCTCCGCCTGCTCCGGCGTTTCGATCGGCTCCAACCGTGGCCCTGCGCCGCTTTCGAATGAGACCCGCTGGCCCATTGCATCCGGCACAACGAGAATGTCGGAAAAGAGTATCGCCGCGTCGAAGTGAAAGCGGCGGATCGGCTGCAGCGTCGCTTCCGCCGCCTTTTTCGGCGAATAACAGAAATCGAGAAAGCTTGTCGTCGTCGCCCGCAGGTCGCGATATTCGGGAAGGTAGCGGCCGGCCTGACGCATCAGCCACAAGGGCGGAACGCTTCGCGCTTCTCCGCCCAGGACCGAGAGAAGCGCCTTTTCTTCCGCCATTGCGTTCGATCCGTCCATGTCATGCGTCGAAGATCGGCGTAGCGCGAAACCCATTAAAACAAAATTCATTTTATTAAGAATTGATTCTTCAATTATGACTTGGAAGACACGAAGGTTAATTTTCATTAACCAGTCGCCCACAGGCGAGCGCCCAAAGGCTCGGGCCTGCGTCGCCTGCGGTAGAAACCAAGACAAGGAATGGAATCATCACTATATCGGATTTTCTCGGCGCAATGGTCTGTGGATGAGCTGTGAATCCCGCTTGTACCGGACTCTTTGAGAATCCGTTCGACAGGGTTTCGCCTGTTGAGCGTTCGGCCCGTCTATGCCCGATGACAAAAACGGAGCGTGTTTTGACGGCGTGTTATCCCCGCTCTTCGGCTTACGCGGAAGGGCTGTGGACGTGACCATTGGTTCGACGTCGCCCTTCTGGCGCGAATCGGCGCCGCTGATTCTCGCTTCGAAAAGCGCCGGTCGCCGGCAGGCGTTGGCGCATTCGGGCGTCCCTTTCGAATCGCTTGCGGCGGATATCGATGAGCGGGCTATTCAAGCGCAGCTCGCAACGGTTGAGGCCGACGCGATCGCCTCGACGCTCGCGCGGGCAAAGGCGCTGGCGATTTCCGCCAAGGGCCGGCTTGTGCTCGGCGCGGATCAGGTGGCCAGCTGTGAAGGCCGGATTTTCGGCAAGCCAGCGGATCGGCGCGAAGCCGAGGTGCTGTTGCGGTTCCTTTCTGGAAGGCGGCACCGTCTGCATTCTGCGATCGCGCTGGTACGGGATGGCGCCGTGATTTTTGAGACCGTCGGCGTCGCCGATCTGACGATGCGCGGGTTAAGCGACGACTTTATTGCCGCTTATCTGACGGCGGTTGGCGACAACGCCCTGACGTCGGCCGGCGCCTATCAGATCGAAGGCCTGGGCGCGCAACTCTTTTCCAAAGTCGAAGGCGATCATTGGACGATCATGGGCCTTCCACTGCTTGAGCTTCTTGAGGCGCTCCGTCGCGAGGGAGCGCTCCTCTCGTGAGCGAACATAAGATGCTGCGCGTCGGGCTTACCGGTTCGATCGGCATGGGCAAGTCGACCACGGCCGAGATGTTTCGCGCCGAAGGCGTCGCCGTGCTCGACTCCGATCAGATCGTCCATGATCTTTACAAGGGGCCGGCGGCGGCGGAGATCGAGAGCGCCTTTCCAGGCGTCGTCATCAACGGCGTGGTTGACCGTCCGCGTCTCGCCGCCCGCGTCCTCAACGATCCGGCGGCGCTCAAACGTCTCGAAGAGATCGTGCATCCAATGATCTGGGCGGCGCGCGATGCGCTGGTTGAAGAGCGCAGGCAGAAAGGCGATCGTATCGTCGTCTTCGATATTCCGCTGCTGTTCGAAACCGGCGCTGAAAAGGATTTTGACGCCATTGTCGTCGTCACCGCGCCCGAAGATGTGCAAAAGACCCGCGTGCTGGCGCGCGAGGGCATGACGGCGGAGAGATTTGCGTCCATTCTGGCAAAGCAGACGCCTGATCGAGAAAAGCGCGCCCGCGCCGATTTCGTGGTCCATACCGACAAGGGCCTGGACGCGGCCCGCGAAGAGGTGCGTAAGATCATCAAGGCGCTCGAAGCTCGGCTTGGATGAAGAATGCGCGAGATCGTTCTCGATACTGAAACGACGGGACTCGATCCCTCAAGCGGCCATCGCGTCGTCGAGATCGGCGCCGTCGAAATCTCCAATCTCATCCCGACCGGCCGCTATTTCCATCGCTATCTCAATCCAGAGCGCGACATGCCGGAAGAGGCGTTCCGCGTGCATGGGCTCTCTTACGAATTTCTTTCGCAGCACAAGGTCTTTAGGGAGATCGCCGCCGAACTCCTCGACTTTATCGAGGACGTTCCGCTCGTCATTCACAACGCCGAATTCGACACGCGCTTTCTCAACGCCGAATTCGCTTTGGTGAACATGCCGCCACTGGCGGGCGCGCGCATCGTCGACACGCTGGCGATGGCGCGTCGGCGCCACCCTGGCGGCCCCAATTCTCTCGACGCTCTGTGCCAGCGATACGCGATTGATCTCTCGCGGCGCGACAAGCATGGCGCGCTGCTCGACGCCAATCTTCTCGCGGAAGTCTATGCCGAGCTGTGCGGCGGGAGGCAGGCGGCGCTGTCGCTTCAAACCGTCCACGCCGTGCGCGTCGCCGCCGCAAGCGGCCTGCTGCGCCGCCGGCCGGAGCCTCTCGCGCCGCGACTGAGCGCCGAAGAGGAACAGGCCCATTTCGCCTTTGTCGCGACGATCAAGTCGCCGATCTGGGATCGCTATTTCGCGGGCGACGAAGCGGCGCCGACGCCGATATCCGGCTAATTCGCCGAAGCCGAAGCCTGACCCGAGGCTTCGGCGGCCTTTTGCTGATAGAGCGCGACGAAGTCGATCGGGTCGATATAGAGCGGCGGATAGCCGCCCTTGCTCGTGGCGTCGGCCACGATCTGGCGCACGAAGGGGAACAGCATGCGCGGGCATTCGATCATCACGATTGGATGCACCTGGTCCTCGGGAATGTTCAGCAGGCGGAACACGCCGCCATATTCGAGGTCGAGCTTGAAGAGCAGCGTCTCTCCCTCGCCGGCTTTGCAGTCGAGCGTCAGACTCACTTCAAAGTCGGTCGGCGCCAACTGCTTGGCGTTGACGTTGACCTGGATCGCGATGTTTGGCGCATTTTCCTGCGGACCGAGCGAACGCGGCGCATTGGGATTTTCGAAGGAGAAATCCTTCATATATTGCGCGAGAGAATTGAGGGCCGGAGCGCCGCCCGGCGCTCCTTGCGCGCCGTTGCCATTCGTATCGGTCATGTAAGGGCCTCCAGCCAAACCGTTGCGACGAGAATTCGCGCCCGCCTAACACGTCTGCCAGATGCGAACAAGGCGCGTCCTTCTCAGACATCCTTCGCCGCGCTTCGCCTCGGGCGGCGCGCTTCGCGCCGCCATTCGCGAGGGTCGAGGTCGATGAGCCGCGGATCAGCCGCATTGGCGCGAGTGCGCCAGCGCCGCGCCAGACTTTCCCTGACCGAAGGAGATTTGAGCGCCAGTCCGACAAAATCCGAGGCGAAGCCGGGAAGAATGAGAAGAATCGAGGCGAGCGCCTGCATCGCGCCGTCGAGCATCGCGCCATCGGCGGCGACGGCGGTTTCGCCTCGCGCCCTGGCGGCGACTCCCTTACGAAAGAACTCGAGGACGCGTTTGACGTCGGCAAGGCCCAGCAGCGACGCGCCGAGGGCGAGCACGATCGCGGCGAGAAGCCCGACGGCCCGCACGACGAGCGCGAAAGCGAGTATTTCCAGCACGATCCAGGCGGCGAGGCCTGCGCCGACAAGCTTTGGATTCACCAATTCATCCGCATTTTGCTTTCTGCGCGTTCCCAGTCCGCGGCAACGCGCCCCTTGATTCGTGACATATACGGAGCGACATGATAGCCGAGCACGGAATTCTTCGGGAGTAGCTAATGCCGGCGACCGGCGACTTGTTTGATCCGACCTTCATCGTCTTCGCGGCGCTCGCGGTTTTCGTCATCTGGAAGCTGCGCTCGGTGCTTGGGATGCGGGTGGATCGCGACACGCCGCCGCAGTCGCGTTTCGCGCCGCGTCCAGCGGCGCCCGCCGCAGTCGCTCCTGTGCAGAGCGCTGCGCCCGTCGCGGTGTCGGCGGCGCGCCCCAGCGGCGCTGAGCGCTGGGAGGGCGTCGCCGAGAAGGGCGTCGCTTCCGCTTGGAGCGGGCTCGACGCCGTCGCGGCTTCCGATCCCAGTTTCGACGGCAAAGCTTTCCTTAGCGGCGCGCGCCGGGCCTATGAGATGATCGTTACCGCCTTCGCTAAGGGCGACAGCGAGACGCTCAAACCACTCCTGTCGCAGGACGTCTTCGACGGCTTCTCGTCGGAAATCGCGCGGCGCGAGCAGCAGGGCGAGACCATGGAGACCGCGGTCGTCGCGATCGATTCGGCGACGGTCGACGCCGCCCGCGCCATCGCCGCCCGCATCGAAGTGACGGTGCGTTTCGTCGCCCGGCTGATGAGCGAGCGCCGAGACCGCGCGGGCGAAATCATCGACGGCGGTCAGACCCGCAAGGTCATCGAGCGTTGGACCTTCGCGCGCGATCCGAAGGTAAGCGATCCCACCTGGAAGCTCGTCGCGACCCAAGCCGAAGACTGAGCATGGCGCGCGATGATGCGCCGCATTTTCTAGCTTCCGATCTGCTGCAAAGCATCGGCTTTGACGAGATCGACGGCTTTTCCGCCGATGATTTCGCCGCGGCGTTCGCCGCCTTCCGCCGCTCGGCGACGATCGTCGCCGCCGCCGCGCAAGAGCAGCGCAGCGCCGTCCCGCCGCCTCAATCCCTGATCGCGGCCGCGCGCGCCGCGCTCGATGGCGTCGACGATCCGGCCGCCTTTTTTCGAAACTGGTTTTGTCCTCGCCGGATCAAGACGCCGGGCTTCGTCACCGCCTATTATGAGGTCGAGGTCGAGGCCAGACTGTCGCCGGAGCCCGGCTTCACAACGGCGGTCCTGTCGCGACCGCTCGATCTCGTCACGCTGAACGAGGCGCCGCTCCAGCTTCCTTCCGGAGAAAAGCTGACAAGCGCGCGCCGTCAGGCCGATGGCGCGCTTGTGCCCTATCCCGACCGGCGCGCGATCGAAGAGGAAGGCGCGGCCCCTAGCGCCCATCCGCTCGCCTATGTCCGCGATCCGGTCGAATTGTTCCTCATTCAGGTGCAGGGCTCGGCGCGGTTGCGGCTGCCGGGCGGCGGCGTCATGGCGCTGACCTATGCCGGGCGCAACGGCTGGCCGTACACCTCCGTCGGCCGTCTGCTGATCGAGCGAGGGCTCGCGACGAAAACGGAAATGTCGCTTGATCTGATGAAGGCGACGCTGCGACGCCTTGGAGCCGGGCCAAGCGAAGCCGGCCGCCGCCTGATGCAGGAAAATCGTTCCTATGTATTCTTTGAGATCGACGGATCGGAACAACGCAGGATTGGCCCGATCGGCGGACAGGGCGCGCCGCTGACGCCGTTTCGATCGATCGCCGTCGACCGCTCGATCTGGTGTTACGGCCTGCCGTTCTGGGTCGCCGCGCGCATTCCCTGGCAAAGCGAGGCCGAAACGCAATTTCGCCGTCTAATGATCGCGCAAGACACCGGATCCGCCATAATAGGGCCTGCGCGCGCAGATCTTTTTTTTGGCGCGGGCGAAGCGGCGGGCCGGCGGGCTGGCGATATTCGGCACGCCGCCGAAATGATCGTGCTGCTGCCGAAGGACGTTGGAGACGATCGGTGAGCGAGGAGAATTCTTGCCGATACGCCCGCCGGCTGTCGCAGGCCGAAGCGGAGCTCTGGACGACGGTGACCGCCGACGTCCGGCCGTCCCGCGCGTGTGCGAAAAAACCGGTGCCGCCGCCTGCCGTCGAGGCGCGCAGTCCGCCGGCCTCTTCCGTCGTCATCGACCGTCCGCCGGCGCCGAAATCTCCGCCACGGCCGATCGACATCGATCCGCGCACCTTCACGAAGATCAAGCGCGGTAGGCTTGAGGTCGACGCCAAGCTCGATCTTCATGGCATGCGGCAGGCCGAGGCGCAGCGCTCGCTGACGGCCTTTCTGCGCAGATGTCAGGCCAATGGCGCGCGTATCGCGATTATCGTGACCGGCAAGGGGCTGACCCGGGATGAAGGCGGCGTGCTGCGGCGCGTCGTGCCGATGTGGCTCGAAGCGCCGAATCTGCGCGACGTGGTGGTGGGCTTTGGCGAAGCGGCGCGCCATCATGGCGGCGAAGGCGCGCTCTATGTGCGCATTCGGCGGGCCGACCGCGTGCGATAGGCGGCGTCGCCAGCGGCCGCTATTGTTCGGCGGATGCTTCCTGCGAGACATCGGCGGCCGGCAGCGCGACAGGTTCGGCAGGGCGCGTCAAAAAGGCGGCCGGAATATTGGGCTTGCCCTCTTCGGTCAGATGTTGCGCTGAGTCCGGCGGCGGCTTCCATTCGAAGGCGTCGAGCCTTCCGGTGACCGGCGACATCGGCAGCCAATTCTTCGAGACGACGCCGTCGGCGATCCACACCGGATCGCGTGGCGCCCGCGAACCGCGGGCCAGCCATTCGCGCACCGGCCCCGAAGGCCCATGCGCGCCGTCTTCGATTTCGGCCATCAGCAGGCAGGTATGGGCGGTCGGATGACGGCCGCTGGCGATGAGCGGCGCGAGCGCGTCGCGGGCCTTGGCGAAATTGCGGTTCGAAAGCGCGACCTCGGCGACGAGATGCCGGCTCTCGGGCGCATGGGGCGCGGCGCGCGCCAGCTTCTCCACCCGCGCGAGCTTCGCGGCGTTCGATTCGCCCGAAAGCGCTTCAAGATAGGCGGCGCCTAGATCGGGATGGGGCTTTGTCGCCCACACCGTCTCAATGAGCTTTAGCGCCTGCTTCCGGTCGCCGTGGCGCACGAGCACGCGGGCGGCGGCGACGGCGGCGGGGGCGAAACCCGGCCGGCGCTTCAGCGCCTGGCGCGCGAGATGCAGCGCGTCATGGGGATGATCGCGCTCCTTCTCCATCGCCATCGCGGTTTCGACGACGGCGCGCAGATTCTGGGCCGTCTGCGGGTCGAGCGCCTTGGCGGTCAGGCTGGCTTCGATCGCCTCGCGCGCCTTCTCCCAGTCGCCCTGCGCGGCGAGATGTTCGAGCATGGCGGACCCCGCCCAAGGAACCGGCGCGATGGCGTGCGCCTCCTTGGCGAAATGATGCGCGGCGTCAGCGTCCTCACGACGGCGCGCCTCGATATGCAATCCGCGCAGGCCGAGTAGCTTGGTTTCCGGCTTGAGCGTCATTTTATGAAAAGTCTCTTCGGCGAGCCGCCGGTCGCCGGCGAGCTGCGCCGCCTGGGCCTTTAGAAATTGCGTCAGCGGCTCGTTCGGCAGCAGCCGTTCGGCGACATGCGCCGCTTTTTTGGCTCGGGCGGCGTCGCCGGTCCCGACCGCGATCAGTCCCTGCGACAGAGCGTCAAAGCCCTGGTCGCGGCGCTTCAGCCGCGAGCCGCCAGTCCAGCGGCCGGGCATGCGCAGCAGCGCCATGACGATCGCCCAGAGCACGATCGTCGCCGCGACGATCAGCAGCAGCCCCCCGACCGCCACCGGTATCGAGGCCTCGAACTGATAGCCGGCGAAGTCGAGCGTGAGCGAACCGGGCTGTTCGATCAGCAATTCGAGGCCGTAAGCCACCGCCGCGAGCGCAATGATGAAAAAGAGGAGAAACAGCATGGCGATTGATCCCGCTCATTCCTTCGTTGCGACGAGCGCGGCGATCGCGCCATGCAAAAGACCTTCAGCCGCCCGCGCCGCGTCGATGCGCGCCCGCAGCGCGGCGCCGAAGTCCTTGGCCTCGTTCTGCGCCGCTTCGGGAAGCGCCGCGAACAGCGCGGCGGCGTGAGCAAGATCGCCATGCGCCAGCGCGGCGTCGATATGAACGACTTTGTCTTCGACTGACTGAGCCTCTCCGGTCGGCGCGCCAGATGGACGAACGCGCACGAGCTTGCTCGCGCCCTTCATCAAATGCTGCGCGATATCCCCGGAGTCTCCAGCCTCGAGCGCGTGAATGCGCTTGGCGGCTGGCGCGAAGTCGGCTTTCAATTGCGCCGCGGTCGGCGCGCCCTTTTCGGCAAAGGGCGAAAGCGCCGCCAGCGCAGCGGGATCGGCGCCGAGCCGCGCCAGCGCCTTCGCCTCCACGGCATAGGGCCGACCCGCCTCGAGCTCGCGCTGTAGCGCATAGGCGATGACGACAAGGGCGGCAGGTCCGTCGGGCGTCTTGGCCGCGGAAGCTTCCGGCGCCGCGCGCGTTTCGTTTTTGGGCGACTCGAGCCGCCCGCGCAGCGCTTTCATTTCATCGCCGAGTTCGTCGATGCGGCCTTCGAGCGCTGTCAGTTGATCGCTGGCGGTGAGCGCGCCTCCCGGGCTGCTTCCGGCAGGCTCGGTCGCCGGGCGCGCTTTCGCCGCCGCTTCCGCGGCCGCCTGAGCGGCGTTGGCGGCCACCCCGGCCGCTTCAGCCGCGCGCAAGGCCCGCTGCGCCAATTCCTCGGCGACATCGACGCGACTCTGCAAAGCCGCGACGGCCGCCTTCTGCGTTTCGACGGCGGCGTTCGCCACGGAATCTGGGCGCGGCTCGTTCGGCTTGGCCGCCGTTTCGACAGGTTTCGGCGGCGCGATTTGAGCAGGCTCAGGCGGCGCGGCAGGCGGAGCCTCAGGCGCGACCGCGGTCGTCTGCTCCGCTTCGGTGGGCTTTGCCGGCGCGGTTTGAGCGGGCTCGGGCGCAACCGCAGTCGTTTGCGATGGCGTTTTTTCGCTAAGTAGCGCGCCGAACTGGTTCTTCAGCTCGTCGAAGGCGCCGCTCGCCTGATCGACATAAGGCTCCGCATAATCGGCGACGGCCCTCAAACGCTCGTCCTTGTCCTTGAAGGCGATCGCCGCATAGAGAGCGGCGCCTGCGAGGACGGCGACAAGCAGCAGCGTCGACAACAGCGAGCCGAAAAAGGAGCGGCGCTTGCGTTGGACGGGCGGCGGCGGCGGTTCAGGCAGGAATTCCACCGGCTCGACCGGCGCTTCCGAGAGTTCGATGCGGTTCGGTTCTTCGTCGTCCGGCGAGACCATTGGCTAATCCTTGACTTCCCGGCCTCTTATAGTTGATGCATCCGGCGCCCGCAAAACAGGCGACCGCGTCAGCCCGCCGCTTCGACAAGCTGCAATGTGCGCCGGGCGATGTCGAGATGCAGACGCTCGATCATTTTCCCGTCGATCTGCACGACGCCCTTATCGGCGTTGTCAGGCTCGTCGAATATGGCGATGATCCTTCGGGCGAAATCAACCTCTTCGGCGCTCGGCGCAAAAATCTCGTTCACCGGCGCGATCTGACTTGGATGGATGAGCATCTTCCCGTCAAAGCCGAAGTCGCGGCCCTGCTCCGCCTCGCGCCGCAGACCATCAAGGTCATTGAAGTCATTGTAGATGCCGTCGATGATCTCGATGTTGTGGACCCGCGCCGCGAGCACGCCGGCCGAAAGCCACGAAAGCAGCGCCTGCCGGCCCCGCGTCAGTCGCGCGCGCGTCGATTTGGCGATGTCGTTGGGGCCAAGGATCAGAACTTCCAGGCGCGAGGCCGGATCGTCGGCGGCGCTGGCGATTTTTTCAATGTCGAGCACCGCGCGCGGGGTCTCGATCATCGCCCATAGACGCGTCTTGCGCGGCGCGCCCGCGGCGACGATATCTGCGGCCGCCTTCAGGATCTCGTCGCGCGAATTGACCTTGGGAATGACGATGGCGTCCGGCCCGAACGGCGCGATCGCGGCGAGGTCTGGCCGATACCACTCTGAGCCGCGGGCGTTGACGCGCACGACAAGTTGGCGCGCGCCGTAGCCGCCCGCCGCCACCGCCGCCGAGACTTGCTCGCGGGCGGTCGCCTTGGCAGATTCCGCCACCCCGTCTTCGAGTTCGAACATCAGGACGTCGGCGGAAAGCGTCTTGCCTTTCTCCAGCGCTCGGGCGTTCGAGCCCGGCATGGCCAACACGCTGCGCTTCAGTCGCGAAAGCATTCAAAACTCCAAAATAGAAACCGTTCGGCCTTCTCTTGACCCCGCCGCGTGATCTACACAATAACCGCGGGGTCCGCCATCCGCTCCGGGCAATGCGCAGGAAGGAAATGCTATATGGCCGATCACGAGCCGTCGCTCGGCGCGACCGGTCTGCCGGAAGCGCTCATAAAGGGGTACGAGTCCTTCATCAGCGGGCGTTTTCTCGCCGACCACGACCGATTTGAGGAACTGGCGATCAAGGGGCAGACGCCCCAAACGATGATCATCAGCTGCTGCGACTCGCGCGTCGCGCCCGAGGCGATTTTCAACGCTGGCCCCGGCGAGCTTTTCGTGCTGCGAAACGTCGCCGCGCTGGTGCCGCCCTATGAGCCGGACGATCATTATCACGGGGCGTCAGCGGCGCTCGAATACGCCGTCATGGCGTTGAAAGTTTCCGACATCGTCGTGCTCGGGCATGGCCAGTGCGGCGGCGTTAAAGCCTATGCGGAAATCGCCGCGAACCCCGAGACACCGCGGCTGAGTCACAGCGACTTCATCGGCGATTGGATCAAAATGCTTGGCCCGGCGGCTGATCGCCTGGGCGTTCGGTCCAATCCCAAAGACCTGGCCTATGTGGAGCGCCTGGAGTTCGAGTCGGTGAAGCAGACGCTGTGCAACCTGCGCTCATTTCCCATGATCCAGGTGCTCGAACATCACCGACATCTGCAGCTGCACGGCGCCTTGTTTCGAATCATGGACGGGCGATTGTTTTGGCTGGACGAATCGACCGGAGTCTTCAATCCCGTCTGCGAAGAGGCGCACGCGGCCGCGTTCGCCGAGGCGCGCTTTTGACGCAGAGCCCATTCGACGAGAGCCGCGTTCCCTTCATTGCCGGTCTCCATGAGCTCGCCGACGGCTATGACGCGATCCTGTGCGACGGCTGGGGCGTTCTGATCGACGGTCGGCGTCACTTCCCGGAAGCTGCGGAGGCCTTGCGGCGCTTCCGCGCTACGGGCGGGACGGTCGTGCTGATCACCAACGCCTCGCGCCCCGACGACGAGGTCCGCCGCCAGCTCCTGGGCCTCGGTGTTCCGCAGGACTGTTTCGACGATCTGGCGTCGGCGGGGGAGCTCGCGCTGCGCGAAATCGTCGCGCGCGACGGGCAGGCGGTCTATCACCTGGGACCGGCGCGTGACGACGGTCTGTTCCGCGAGGCGGCGCGTCGCCTTGGCGCGCCGGTCATGCGCGTCGGACCGGAAGCCGCCGATTACGTCGTCTGCACCGGCCTCCTCAACGAGCGCAATGAAACGCCCGCGGATTACGACGAACAGCTCGCGATTCTGAAGGCGCGCGACCTGACCATGCTATGCGCCAATCCCGATATCGTCGTCGCGATCGGCAATGATCTCATTTATTGCGCCGGCGCCCTGGCGGAGCGTTACGCGGCGATCGGCGGTCGCGTCCTGACCTTCGGCAAACCCCATGCGCCAATCTACGCCGCGGCCAGGGAACGGCTGCAAAAACTGCGCGGCGACATCGACAAATCGCGGATTTTGGCGATCGGCGACGGTGCCTTCACCGATCTCGCCGGCGCCGGCCGCGCCGGGGTCGACTGCCTCTTCATCATCCATGGGGTGCATCGCGAGGAGCTGCACGCGGAAGGCGGCGCGCTCGACGAAGCGGCGCTCGAATCGCTGTTCGCCCGCGCCGGCGCGCGTCCCAAGGCTTTGGCTCGCGAGCTTTTCTGGTAAAAGGGGCTGCGCGGGCCTCGTTCCTGCGGTTACGATCAGCCACGCAACTTTCCGGTGCTTCCATGTCGACGCCGTTCAAAATCTATTATTTCGAAGATCTGAGCGTCGGCATGCGCGAGACGCTGATGAAGGCGGTGATGGACGACGATGTGATCGCCTTCGCCGATCTTTCCGGCGACCGCAATCCGATTCATCTCTCCGATCACTTCGCGTCGAAGACGCGCTTCGGCGAGCGCATCGTGCACGGCCTCTATACGGCGTCTCTGATTTCGACGGTCATCGGCATGTATCTGCCCGGCCCCGGCGCCGTCTATCTGTCGCAGACCTTGAATTTTCGCGCCCCGGTGAAGATCGGCGACGTCATCACCGTCATCGTCGAGGTCGTCGAACTGATCGAGAAGGGCCGGCGCGCGAAGCTCAAATGCGAATGTCTCGTCGACGGCAAGGTCGTGCTCGACGGCGAGGCCTTCGTCATGGTGCCGAGCCGCGAACAGGTCATCCGCGCCGCAGCCCCAGCGCCCTTGGAGGAAAAGCCCGCCTCGGCTTGAATTTCAGGCCCGCGCCTTGTCCGCACCCTTCATCGTCGCGCGCGACCCTCGGTCGCCCCCGCCTGGCCTGGAAGGCGCCGTCGCGGCGATCGGCAATTTCGACGGGTTGCACAGGGGCCATCGCGGCGTCATCGCCCGCGCCCAGGCGCTCGCCGCACGACTCTCGCGGCCCTGCATTCTCCTGACCTTTGAGCCGCATCCGGCGGATGTCTTCGCCGGGCAAACCGTGATTTTCCGGCTCACGCCGCCCGACGCCAAAGCGGCGCAAGCGGCGCGGCTGGGGCTTGACGGCATGATCGTGCTCACCTTCGACAAGGCGTTCGCGCAAAGCCCGGCGCGAATCTTCACCGAGAAAATCCTGCACGAGCGCCTACGGCTGTCGGCCGTGGTCGCCGGCTATGATTTCCGTTTCGGCGCCGGCCGCGAGGGCGGACCGGAATTTTTGCGCGCGGAAGGCGAGCGTCTTGGCATGATCGTCGAAATCGTCGACCGCATCACCCAGGACGAAGAGGGCAGCCTCGAGGCCGTTTCCTCGACGGCGACGCGAGAAGCGCTCGAACGGGGCGATGCGGCGTTGGCCCGCCGCCTTCTCGGCCATCCCTATTTCATTCGCGGCGTGGTGCGGCACGGCGACAGGCGCGGGCGCGCGCTCGGCTTTCCCACCGCCAATATTGCGCTCGATCCCGCCAATCGGCTCAAGCACGGCATCTATGCCGTGACGATTGAAATCGACGGAAGGATTCATCAGGGCGTCGCGAGCTTCGGCCGGCGGCCGACCTTTGACAATGGCGCGCCGCTCCTTGAAGTCTTCGTCTTCGATTTCGACGGCGATCTGTATGGCAGGGAGGTCGAGGTCGCCTTCTACGGCTTCATCCGGTCGGAAGCGAAATTCGACAGCGTCGAGGCGCTCGTCGAAAGAATGCGCGTCGACGTGGACGAGGCGCGAAGACTATTGGCGGAGAGCGGCGCTCCGGGCCGAACCCCTGAACAGTTGCCATAATTTGCGCGCGATCTAGCTTGGAGACATCATCCTCGAAGGAGGGAAGGCGCCATGATCGAAGAGCCCAAGGGACGGGTCGAAATCATCTTGCCGGGCGAGGAAACGGACGCCTCGCGGATTTGGGTCGCGACCGGCGCCGGCCGGGTCAAGGTCGTCAAGCTGTCGCCATGGCAGAGCCTGATCGTAACGGCGGCGTTGCTGCTGTTTCTGTTCATCGGCTTTACCCTACTTTCCGGGGCGTTTCTGGTGTTGCTGGTGATCGCCGTCGTGGCGGCCGGCTTCGCTTATCTGGCTGGCTTGCTGGGACTGAGACGCCCCCGTTGATTCGCCTCTTTTCCGGTCAGGTTAGCGCTGCTAATGAGGAGCGGATGCGTTTCCTGACCGCCCGTCGAATTACCGGCCCGGCTCGCGCTTGGAGCTAAAGGCTCGCGCGAGGACCGGGTGCGGCGCGATTGGCGCTCTTCCTAGAAATCCTCTAATCAGCGCGGCGGCGGCTGAGGTTATGGCGCGCGGCGTCGCTTGAGGCGGTTTTCACGACAATGAACGACGACAGCCCAAAGGGGCCGGATTATTCGAAGAGCCTCTATCTGCCGGTCACGGATTTTCCCATGCGCGCCGGCCTGCCGCAGCGCGAGCCGGAATTCCTCAAGCGCTGGGAGACGATCGGCCTGGAGAAGAAAATGCGCGAGGCCGCCGCCGGCCGGCCGAAATTCACGCTGCATGACGGGCCGCCCTACGCCAACGGCAATATTCATATCGGCCATGCGCTCAACAAGACCCTCAAAGACCTCGTGACGCGCAGCCAGCGGATGATGGGCAAGGATTGCGTCTATGTGCCGGGCTGGGACTGCCACGGCCTGCCGATCGAATGGAAGATCGAGGAAGAGAATTATCGGGCCAAAGGCAAGCAAAAGCCGGATTTCGCCCATCCCGAAGCGATGATCGCCTTCCGGCGCGAATGCCGCGCCTATGCCGAACATTGGCTTGACGTTCAGCGCGAGGAGTTCAAGCGTTTGGGCGTTGCCGGCGCATGGGACCATCCCTATTCGACCATGGCCTATCCCGCGGAAGCGACGATCGCCCGCGAAATCATGAAATTCGCGGCCAATGGCCTGCTCTATCGCGGCTCGAAGCCGGTGATGTGGAGCGTCGTCGAGAAGACCGCGCTCGCGGAAGCCGAAGTCGAATATGAGGATTATACCAGCGACCAGGTATGGGTGGCGTTTCCGATTCCGCGCGGCGCAGAGGGCGAGCTAAGCGACGCGCGAGTCGTCATCTGGACGACGACGCCCTGGACGCTTCCCGGCAATCGCGCGATCTCCTTCTCGTCGAAGATCGACTACGGACTCTATCGCGTCACCCATGCGCCGGAGAGGAACTGGGCGCTGCCCGGCGCAACCTTCGTCATCGCCGACAAGCTCGCGAGCGACGCGTTCAAGTCGGCGAAGGTCGATGGTTATGAGCGGCTTCACGACGTGCCCGCCGCAATGCTTAGCGAATTGATCTGCGCGCATCCGCTTGCGCATCTTGGCTACGACTTCGACGTGCCGCTCTTCGACGGCGAGCATGTCACCGACGACACGGGCACCGGCTTTGTGCATACGGCCCCGGGACACGGCCGCGAGGACTTCGACATCTGGATGGCGCATGCGCGCGTGTTGCAGGCGCGCAGCATCGATTCGCGCATTCCCTATACGGTCGACGAGGACGGCTTCTATACGAAGGACGCGCCGGGCTTCGAAAGCAAGCGCGTCATCACCGACAAGGGCGAGAAGGGCGACGCCAATGAGGCGGTCATCGCCGCGCTCGTTCAGGCCGGCAATCTGATCGCGCGCGGAAAATTGAAGCATCAATATCCGCATTCATGGCGCTCGAAGAAGCCGGTAATTTTCCGCAACACGCCGCAATGGTTCATCGCGATGGATAAGCCTTTCGGCGCGCCCTACCTCCCCCTCGCGGGGAGGTCGGCCGCCGAAGGCGGCCGGGTGGGGGGGCAAGCTGCCTCACCCCACCCCGCATCGCTTCGCGATGCGACCCTCCCCATCAAGGGGAGGGATAGCGCATCCTTCGAGACGCGTGCTTCACACGCTCCTCAGGATGAGGTTCGTGGAAATCAATCGACTCTCCGCGACATTGCGCTTGAAGAGATCGCGCGCACGACATGGACGCCCGCTGCGGGAGAGAACCGCATCCGCGGGATGATTCAAAATCGTCCCGACTGGGTGGTGTCGCGCCAGCGCGCCTGGGGCGTGCCGATCGCGGTATTCGTCAAGAAGGGCACGCATGAGCCGCTTGTCGACGCGCGCGTCAACGCCCGCATTATCGAGGCGTTCGAGAAGGAGGGCGCAGACGCCTGGTATGAAGCGAACGCCGCCGAGCGCTTTCTGTCGCCCGATTACAATGCGGAGGATTACGAGAAAATCGCCGACGTTCTCGACGTATGGTTCGATTCAGGCTCGACCCACGCCTTCACGCTCGAAGACCCCGTTCATTTCCCGATGCTCGCCGGCATCCGCCGCAAGCGCGACGGCGGCGAAGACGAGATCATGTATCTCGAAGGCTCCGATCAGCATCGCGGCTGGTTCCATTCCTCGCTGCTCGAAAGCTGCGGCACGCGTGGCCGCGCGCCCTACGACGCCGTGCTGACCCATGGCTTCGTGCTCGACGAGCGGGGACGCAAAATGTCGAAGTCGCTCGGCAATGTCGTCGCGCCGCAAAAAATCATCGCCGATTCCGGCGCCGACATCATGCGGCTGTGGGTCGCGGCGTCGGATTACGCCGACGATCTGCGCGTCGGGCCGGAAATCCTGAAAACCTTCGTCGAGCTTTATCGCAAGTTGCGCAACACGCTGCGCTGGATGATCGGCGCGCTCGCGCATTATCAGCCAAATGACGATTCGGCGATGCGCGAAGCCGGAGAGCTCGAACGCCTCATGCTGCATCGTCTGCATCAGCTCGACGAGTCGATCCGCACGTGCTATGCGGCATACGACTATAAGCGCGTCGTCGCGCTGCTTACGCATTTCATGACGAGCGAGCTTTCAGCCTTCTATTTCGACGTCCGCAAGGACGCGCTCTATTGCGATCCGCCGTCGAGCGTCAAACGCAAGGCGGCGCTTGCGACCATTGACCGGATCTTCCGCAGCGTCACGGCGTGGCTCGCGCCGATTCTCGTCTTCACCGCGGAGGAGGCGTGGCTCGCGCGCTATCCGGACGCGCTCTCCGTGCATCTGGAGCATTTTCCCGCCATTCCCGACGCCTGGCGCGATGATGCGCTCGCGGCGAAATGGGAGAAGATTCGTAAAATCCGCACGGTCGTCACCGGCGCGCTTGAAATCGAGCGCGCGCAAAAGCGCATCGGCTCTTCGTTGGAGGCGGCGCCGATCGTTTACGTCGCCGACGACTCGTTGCGCGCAGCTTTGGAGGGCGTCGATTTCGCCGAAATCTGCATCGCGTCCGACATTCATATTGCGTCGGGAGAAGGCCCGTCGGACGCCTTTCGCCTGCCGGAAGCGCCAGGCGTCGCGGTGGTTCCGCAACGCGCGCCGGGCGTCAAATGCGCGCGCTCGTGGAAATATTTCGATCCTGCGACGGCGGATTCGGATTATCCCGACGTGACGCCGCGCGACGCGCTGGCGTTGCGTGAACTTGTCGCGCTGGGGCGCTGGAGCGGGGCAGGTTCTTAAGTGAACGTCCTTCTCGCCTTTCTCGCCAATACGATCGTCAATTTCGTTATCGGGCTGACGGTCGCGAAATTTCTTGGCCCCGAAGAATTCGGCCGTTTCGCGCTCGCCTTCTCCATCGCGGTCGTCGTGCAGACCGCGCTCTATGACTGGCTGCGCCTGTCGGCGACGCGCTTTTATTCGAAGCGCACGCGCGACAAGGAGCCGGTCGTGCGCTCGACTCTTGATGCGTCCTTCATCGCCGTCACGCTGTTCCTTGGAACGGCGACAGGAATTTACGCGCTCGTCGGCCCGCCGCTCGATTTCGAAACCAACCTTATTCTGCTCGCCTTGCTGACCGCGGTCGCCAACGGATTGTTTGACTATTGCACCGCGCTGGTGCGCGCGCGCTTTCACGACCGCGCCTATGTGCGGCTGATGCTCGCAAAAAATGCGCTGGCGTTGGTGTTTATCGGCGGCGGCGCCTTCATCTTTCAGTCCGCCGCCGTCGCCCTTGCCGGCGGCGTTGCAAGCCTGTTCGGCACGGTCGTTCTCGGGCGTGGCGCGCTGCTTGATCCGGGCGCCGACATCCGCGCCGCCTCAAGTCAGAATGCGCGCGCGCTTGCGGCCTATAGCGCGCCGATCGTCGGCGCGCATCTTCTCTATCAGGCGATGCCGCTTGCGGCGCGCTCCATCGTCGCCAGCGTGTTCGGTTTCGCCGAGACCGGCCAGTTCGCGCTTGCCTATGATCTCGGCGTGCGCGCGGTGCAGGCGCTCGGCTCAGCGTTAGACGTGCTGTTGTTTCAGATCGCCGTCGCCGCGCATGAGCGACATGGCGCCGACCGCGCGAAGGAGCAGGTCGCGCGCAATCTCGGGATCGTCGTCGCCTTTCTGCTGCCGGCCTGCGCCGGACTCTGGTTCGTCATGCCCTCGATCGAAGCGCTGATCGTGCCCGCGCAATATCGCGGTCCGTTCGGCCATTATCTCGGCCTGCTGCTGCCCGGACTGTTCGCGATGGGCGTCATTCTCTTCGGCGTCAATCCGGTGTTTCAGATCGAAAAGAAGACGACGCCGCTCATCGTCGCGGCGCTTGCCGCTGTCGCCTTCGGCCTCGCGCTGCTCTTCATCCTGCCGTGGGGCGAGGACGCCTCCAATCTCGCCATCGCGCAAGCCGGCGCCTATGTCGCGGCGCTTGTCGCGACGGTCTATTTCGCGCTGCGCACGCAGCCGGTCTGGCCGTCGTTCTGGGACATGTTCGCCGCGCTTGTGGCGACGGGCGCGATGTCGCTCGCGCTGACGCCTCTGCGCGAAATGACGCCCGGCGTTCTCACGCTGATCGCGCAAATCCTGGTCGGCGCTTCCGTCTACGGGCTGTTGACCGTGGCCTTCGACATCGCCGGATTGGGCGATCTCGTCGCGACTTGGTTCGGGCGCCGGTTCGTCCGCCCGTGACGTCGCGTCTGGGCGTCGCCATATGTTAGGCTTGCGGTCGACAAGGAGCTTAGCCGATGGTGATGCCGATCTATGACGACGCGCCGCTGCGCTATTTGCGTCGGCCGATCGTGAATTGGACGCTGATCGCGCTCAACGTCATCGTCTTCCTTCTCGTGCGGAGCGAATTATTCGGCGATCCGCTGACCGTCGTCCGCGGCTTCGCGATCATCCCGCGCGTGCTCTTTGGCGAAGCCGAACTCGCCGACTGGATCGTCGGACCGCCTGCGGCGGCTACGCTCGTCACCGCGCTGTTCTTTCACTCGTCGGTAGTGCACCTCGGCTCGAACATGCTGTTCCTCTATGTCTTCGGCGACAATGTCGAAGACGCGATGGGGTCGCTCCATTATCTGCTGTTTTATCTGTCCTGCGGCGTCGCCTCCGGCGTGTTCTATATCTACGCCACGCCGCATTCGATCACGCCGCTGATTGGCGCGTCGGGCGCGATCTCCGGCGTGTGCGCCGCCTTTCTGCTTCTGCATCCGCGTGCGACGGTCGCCGGAATCTTTCCGCCGCTCTCCTTGGCGCTCGCGCCGATTTGGCTCGGCGCCTGGCTCTCGGGCACGCGCCTGAAGTCGATCCTGGGGCTGCGGGCGCCGCTGTTCTCCTTCGTCGCCTCCGGCTGGCTGTTCGTCGGCGCTTGGATTTTGATGCAGCTCATCAACGCCTCTATGGGCGAGGGCGGCGCCGTCGCCTGGATGGCGCATGTCGGCGGCATCGCCGCGGGCCTCGTGCTGACGCCGCTGTTCAAGCGCCGCCGGCACAGGCTCTTCGACCGCGGCGGACCGCTCGCCTCGGCGCCGGGACCGCGAGACGCGGGCGAGGACGCGCCATGATCGCTTGCGTCGCCCTGAGCTTGGTTTGACTCGCGCGCGCGCCCCCGCTACCAGACCGCGCAACGGCTTTAGCCGAAGTGGAGCGCGTCCAGGCGGCGCTCCCACACCGTCTCGCCAAAGGGTCAAGGGAGACCAAGGGGTCGCGCGATGAAGATTCTCGTGCCCGTCAAACGGGTCGTCGATTACAACGTCAAGATCAGGGTGAAGGCGGACGGTTCCGGCGTCGATCTCGCCAATGTCAAAATGTCGATGAATCCCTTCGACGAAATCGCCGTCGAAGAAGCGCTGCGCCTCAAAGAAGCCGGCAAGGCGACGGAAGTGGTCGTGGTCACGATCGGGCCGGCCAAGGCGGACGAGACCTTGCGCACCGGCCTCGCCATGGGCGCCGACCGCGGCATTCTGGTTAAGACCGACGAGACCGTCGAGCCGCTTGCGGTCGCTAAAATCCTCGCCAAGGTCGTCGCGGAGGAACAGCCGCAGCTCGTCATCATGGGCAAGCAGGCGATCGACGACGACTGCAATCAGACCGGCCAGATGCTTGCGGCGTTGCTCGGCTGGGGCCAGGGCACTTTCGCGTCAAAAGTTGAGATGGCGGACGGCGCCGTCGACGTGACGCGCGAGATCGACGGCGGGCTGCAGACCGTCGCCCTGAAACTGCCGGCGGTCGTCACGACGGATTTGCGCTTGAACGAGCCGCGCTACGCCTCGCTGCCCAATATCATCAAGGCGAAAAAGAAAGAGGTCGCCGTGAAGTCGCCCGCCGATTATGGCGTCGACATTTCGCCGCGCCTTGAAGTCTTGAAGACCGCCGAGCCCGCGAAGCGCAAGGCCGGCGTCAAGGTCGGCTCGGTGGTTGAACTCGTCGGCAAGCTCAAGGAAGCGGGAGTGATTTGACGATGACGATTCTGCTTCTCGCCGAAACCGCCGGCGGCGCGCTTGCGCCGGCCACCGCCAAGGCGCTCACCGCCGCCAAGGAGATCGGCGGCCCGATTCACATTCTCGTCGCCGGGCCTGGGTTGGCGAGCGCCGCCGAGCAGGCGGCCAAGCTCGCGGGCGTCGAGAAGGTGCTCTACGCCGAAGACGCTTCGCTCGATCATGTTCTCGCCGAGACGGTCGCGGCGCTGATCGTCTCGCTCGCCGGCTCCTATGACGTGATTATCGCGCCGTCGACCTCGGCGACGAAAAACGTGCTGCCGCGGGTCGCGGCGCTGCTCGACGTCATGCAGGTCTCGGACATAATCAAAGTCGTGTCCGCCGACACCTTCGAGCGGCCGATCTATGCGGGCAACGCCATTCAGACGGTTCGAGCCAAGGACGCCAAGAAAGTCATCACCGTGCGCACCACGGCCTTCGCGGCGGCGCCTGAGGGCGGGTCGGCGCCGGTCGAGGCGATCGCCGCCGCGGCCGACCCCGGCGTTGCCGCCTTCAAGCGCGAAGAGCTGGCGAAGTCGGAGCGTCCCGAACTCACCTCGGCGCGCGTCATTCTCTCCGGCGGCCGTGCGCTCGGCTCGGCGGAGAATTTTCAAAAAGTGCTCGATCCTGTCGCGACGCTCCTCAACGCCGCGATCGGCGCCTCCCGCGCCGCCGTCGACGCCGGCTATGCGCCAAACGATCTGCAGGTCGGCCAGACCGGAAAAGCAGTCGCGCCCGATCTCTATATCGCCGCCGGGATTTCCGGCGCGATCCAGCATCTTGCGGGCATGAAGGATTCGAAGGTCATCGTCGCGATCAACAAGGACGAGGAGGCGCCAATCTTCCAGGTCGCCGACTACGGCCTTGTCGCCGACCTCTTCACCGCTCTGCCTGAGCTCGAGGCGGAGCTGGCGAAAATCGGCCGCTGATAGGAAAACGGAGCCCGCCGCGCCGGCTTCGATGGCCGGCGTGGCGGCTGCGAAATTGGCGGAGCGCTCGGTCGCAGGGGCGCCGCAGTTGCTTTTTCTTTGTTTTCCTTGCAGAGGAACGCAAGTTATATTGCACTGCGGCACGCCCCAGCGCGGCGCGTCGCTTGCTGTCCGGCGCTGGCTTGGCTGACGGTGGTCACAACATGGGCTTCGAGATTCGCAAGATCGGCGTCATCGGCGCGGGCCAGATGGGGAAGGGGATCGCGCATGTCTGCGCGCTCGCCGGCTTCGACGTGGCGCTCAATGATGTGTCGCAAGAGCGGATTGACGCCGGCATCGCCGATGTCGGCGCGCAAATGCGCCGCAGCGTCGAGCGTGGCCTGGTCGCCAGCGAGGCGGTAGAACCCGCTCTGGCGCGCATTTCCGCCGCGCCGAAAATGGGCGATTTCGCCGACGCCGACATCGTCATCGAAGCAGCGACTGAGGTCGAGGACGTAAAGCGCAAAATTCTGACCGATCTTGCGCAAGTGACGAAGCCCGGGACGATCATCAGCTCCAACACCTCGTCGATTTCGATCACGCGCCTGGCGTCGGTCACCGGCCGACCCGAACGCTTCATCGGCATTCATTTCATGAATCCGGTGCCGCGCATGCAGCTCGTCGAACTCATTCGCGGCATCGCCACCGACGACGTCACTTTCGAGGAGACGAAGGCGTTCATCGCCAAGCTCGGCAAGACGATCAGCGTTTCGGAGGACTTTCCCGCCTTCATCGTCAACCGCATTTTGCTGCCGATGATCAATGAGGCGATCTATACGCTTTACGAAGGCGTGGGCTCGGTCGAGGCGATCGACACGGCGATGAAGCTCGGCGCCAACCATCCGATGGGACCGCTGCAGCTCGCCGATTTCATCGGTCTCGACACCTGTCTGTCGGTCATGCAGGTGCTTCATGAAGGCCTGGCGGATTCGAAATACCGCCCCTGCCCGCTGCTGGTGAAATATGTCGAAGCCGGCTGGCTCGGCAAAAAGACCCAGCGCGGCTTCTACGATTATCGCAGCGGCACGCCGGTGCCGACGCGTTAAGGTCGAGCGGGAAGCGGACTCCGCTCAATGGCCGCCGGGGCCGGCGCCGCGCGCCGCCGCGAACAGGAACCAGGTCCGCTTTTCGGTCTCGTCGAGGAAAGTTTCGAGAAGGCTCGCGGTCGCGATGTCTTCATTGTCGTCGCAGACCTTATGCGCGTCGCGTAGCGCCTCGGCCATCGCCTTATTGTCTTCCAGCAATTCGCTCAGCATGTCGTAAGGCGAGACAAATTCCTCATCATTGTCCTTGATGCGCGAGAGCTTGGCGATGTGGCCGATCGAACGCAGGGTCGGCTGGCCGAGTTTGCGCACCCGTTCCGCCAGCGGGTCGACGGCGGCGTAGATCTGGCTCGCCTGTTCGTCGAGCAGTAGATGATAATCGCGGAAATGCGGGCCGCTCATATGCCAGTGGAAATTCTTCGTCTTGAGATAGAGCGTCAAGGCGTCGGCGACGAGCTTGTTGATTTCAGCCGCGACCTTCATCGTCGACTGTTTTTCGAGATCCGTCGGCGTATCGAGCGCCGAACGTTCAGTGTCCGGTTTCATCGGCGTCTTTGCTTTTTGCTGCATGTGCGGGCCTCCTTGCGCCCTGGCTCCAGGCTGAAGCTCGGGGGAACTGCACATTAGCTAGATCGCACGCGTTGGCGGACCAGATGAAAAATAGGGCAGGGCGGAGGGAATCAGCGACGGCGGGAAGGTTCGCCCGGCTGTGGCGCAAGGAGGTCCGGGCGCCGCGCGCGGGTGAGGGCTAAGGCCTGCTCATGGCGCCATTTGGCGATTTTCGCGTGATCGCCGGAGAGCAGCACGTCGGGGATGTCACAACCCTCGAAGTCGCGCGGACGCGTGTAATGCGGATATTCGAGCATTCCGGATTCGAAACTTTCCTCGACGCCTGACGCTTCTTCGCCCATCACGCCGGGAATCAGCCGCACGCAGGCGTCGATCAGCGCCAGCGCCGCGATTTCGCCGCCCGAAAGAACGAAATCGCCGATCGAGATTTCTTCGAGCGCGCGGGCGTCGATAATGCGCTCGTCGACGCCCTCAAATCGCGCGCACAGAATGATCGCGCCGGGGCCTTGGGCGAGTTCGCGGGCGCGCGTCTGGGTCAACGGCTTGCCGCGTGGGCTCATCAGCAGGCGGGGACGCGGATCGTCTTTGGGCGCCGCCGCGTCGATCGCCGCCGCCAGCACGTCGGCGCGCATCACCATGCCGGGGCCGCCGCCGGCGGGCGTATCGTCGACGGCGCGATGACGTCCGATCCCGCGGTCGCGAATCTGCTTGGTCTCCAGCGCCCAGACGCCCCGCGCCAGCGCGTCGCCGGCGAGCGACAGGCCCAAGGGGCCCGGAAACATTTCGGGAAAAAGGGTCAGGACCGTCGCGCGGAACATGGGGCGGTTATGGCACGGGGCGTCAATAATCGAAAAGCGCGCGCTTCGCGGCGACGACAGGCTCGGGAGCGTGAAATGGACGAAGAGCGCCAGTTCGAAGACGACATTCTCGCATCATTCGAACGCGATGAATGGCGCCAGGTCGCGGATGTAGCTTCAGAGATTGATCGTCACGTGGCCTATGCGAAGGAAGCGCTCAAGAATCTTGCTCGACGTCAGCAGGCGGCGCCAGGACGACGCGCCCGGCGGAAAGGTCCACGGCCGGAACGACCGCTTTCGTGAAGGGAAACATCAGCGTCTCGCCGTCCGCCACCGGCGCAATCTCGAGAATGTCGCCGGCGCCGAAATTACGCACGGCGACGATCACGCCGATTTCCGCGCCCTCGCGCGTTTCGGCGCGAAGGCCGATGAGATCGGCGACATAGAACTCGTCCTCATCGGGCGCAGGAAGCAGCTCGCGCGGAAGATAAAGTTCGACGCCGTTCAGCGCTTCGGCGCCGGCGCGATCGTCGACGCCTTCGACCTTGGCGACCAGCATGTCCTTGCCCTGCGGTCGCACGGAGCGCAGCCTGAAATGGCGCGCCCCGCTTTTGTCGGTGAGGCCGTCATACGTGGCGATCGCCAGCGGATCGCTTGTGAAGCTCTGCAGGCGGATTTCGCCGCGCACCCCGTGCGGCGCCCCGAAGCGCCCGAGGAGGACGCGTCCTTTGGCGGGCCCTTTCATTCGATTTCCTCATCCTGAGGAGCGAGCGCAGCTCGCGTCTCGAAGGACGAGGAAATCGCCGCGCGTGCTGTCCGCCCTCGTGCTTCGAGACGGCTCCTGCGGAGCCTCCTCAGCATGAGGGCGAATGAAGCATCTGGCATGGAGTTGCGCCAACCTCCCCTCGAAGGCGCGGCAAATTCGCGCCCCTCTACGCGGCCGGCGCTTCCGCAGCGGCCTTGCCAGCGGTTTCGGCCGCGGCGGCGGCGCGCTCCTGCGCCTTCTTCTTGGGCTGCGCCTTCTGCGGGTTGCTGCGCGCCTCGCGCGTCATCAGGCCGAGGCCGTCGAGCAGCCGCGCGACGCGATCGGTCGGCTGGGCGCCCTTGGAGAGCCAGGCTTTCGCCTTTTCCGCGTCGAGCACCAGACGGTCGGCCGAATCCTTTTCCTTCAGCGGATCGAAATAGCCGATCTTCTCGATGTAGCGGCCGTCGCGCGGCGAGCGCGCATCGGCGACGACGACGCGATAGAAGGGACGTTTCTTGGCGCCGCCGCGGGCGAGACGAATTTTGAGCGACATGTGTTCTTTCCTGTTTCGTTGGTTGGACGAGGCGGTCGGATTTCGGCAGTCGGCAGTCGGATGAGTCCTACTGCCGATCGCCGAAGCCCGACTGCCGCTACTTCTTCTTTCCGAACGGGTTGAGCCCGCTCAGCAGTCCGCCGCCGAGCCCCGGCAGGCTCGGCTTATTGAAAAGATCGGGAGGCGGCGCCGCCGGAATGCCGCCGGGAGCGCCCTTCGGCTGTTGGACGCCAAGCTTTGCCTGCAACTGCTGCAGCTCTTCCTGGGACGGCATCTGCATGCCGGGGCCAAGCCCCATCATTTGCGCGGCCTTGCCCATCATCCCGCCGCGTTTTCCCGCGCCGAAGGATTTCATCAGATCGGCCATCTGCCGATGCTGCTTTAGGAGCTTGTTGATCTCCTCGACCTTGACGCCGGAGCCCGCCGCGATGCGCTTCTTGCGGGAGGCCTTCAACAGATCGGGATTGCGCCGTTCCTTGGGCGTCATCGAAAGAATGATGGCGCGCTGGCGCCTCACCATTTTGTCGTCGAAGCCGGACGCGGCGATCTGGTCCTTCATCTTGGCGACGCCGGGCAGGAGGCCCATGATCCCCCCTAAGCCGCCGATCTTTTCGACCTGGGCGAGTTGATCGCAAAGGTCCTGCAGATCGAATTTGCCCTTGGCCATCCGCTCGGCGGCCTTGCGGGCCTGTTCGGCGTCAATCGCCTGGGCGGCTTTTTCGACCAGCGCGACGATGTCGCCCATGCCGAGAATTCGGTTGGCGATGCGCGTCGGCGAGAATTCGTCGAGCGCGTCCATCTTTTCGCCGACGCCGATGAGCTTGATCGGCTTGCCGGTGACATAGCGCATGGAGAGCGCCGCGCCACCGCGGCCATCGCCGTCCATACGCGTCAATACAATGCCGGTCAGCCCGACCCGCTCGTCGAAATTCTGGGCGAGATTGACGGCGTCCTGTCCGGTCAGCGCATCGGCGACAAGCAGGATTTCATGCGGCTTGGCGGAGGTCTTGATCTCCGCCATCTCGGCCATCAACGGCTCGTCGATATGGGTGCGACCGGCGGTGTCGAGCAGCACCACGTCGAACCCTTGCAGCCGCGCGGCGTCCATCGCGCGCTTGGCGATCTGAACGGGCGTTTGGCCGGGCACGATCGGCAGCGTGTCGACCTCGACCTGCCGGCCGAGCACGGCGAGCTGCTCCTGCGCCGCCGGGCGCTTCACATCGAGCGACGCCATGAGGACGCGCTTGCCGTGGCGCTCCTTCAAGCGCTTGGCGATCTTGGCGGCGGTCGTGGTTTTGCCGGCGCCCTGCAGGCCGACCATCATGATGGCGACCGGCGGCGAGGCGGCGAGATCGATCGGCTCCGCGTCCTGGCCAAGCGTCTCGATCAGCACGTCATTGACGATTTTGACGACCATCTGGCCAGGCGTCACCGATTTGATGACGCCGGCGCCGACCGCCCGGTCGCGGACCTTGTCGGTAAAAGAGCGCACGACGTCGAGCGCGACGTCGGCCTCGAGCAGCGCGCGGCGGATTTCGCGCAGCGCTTCGTTGACGTCGGCTTCGGAAAGCGCGCCGCGCCGCGTGAGCTTGTCGAAAATGCCGGAGAGCTTGTCGGAAAGGCTCTCGAACATGATTGTCTCCTGGAGGAGAGTGAGTAGCAAGAGGGCGAGTAGCGCGTGGACCGCTATTCACTATCTCACTAAGCAAATTCCAAAACATATCGCGCCCGGGGGCGCATCGCGCTGCCGGGCGTTGGCCTGCCGCCTCTCGGGCGGCTCGGCTAGGATCGGTTTCTCTTTCGAGATGTGACTCGGCTTTTAAATTCCCAGCTGGCGCAAGTCAACCGAATCTCCCGGCTGCGGATTCGCGCGCCTGGCGCATTGAAAGGCAAGGTCCGAACGGACCTTCGCCAGGCTCGGTCGCTGCGGTCGCCTCCAAAGGAGTTCGAAGCGACATTCTCCAGCGCCGTCGCATGGCTCCTCGTCGCGCGCATCCGACCCTTACGCCGTGCATCGCAAGACCTTGACACAAAATAGGATTATTTCGAGTCAGACGGTTAATCCGAAAGTTATGCGGTGAGCGTGCGGCGTTGTTCAAAGAAAAACGAAAGTCGCCGCATGATTGCGAAGAATTCCGCCTTCGGCGGGACTATGATGAAATTACACGGAGTTATGAAGCATCCATTCTTTCGTTCCAGCTTGTTGTGATTATATTCACGCAGTTCGTTCCAAAGAGTCGGACGGTCTTTCACTTGAGGCTCAGGCGAGTTATTATACTATGAGTGGCCGACGAATGGAGGCTCGACCCCTGGGGAACGATAGATGGATGGATCGCGCGCGCCTGCGCCGTGGAAAGGCCGATCGCGGATTTTCGCATCGAAAGTGCTTTAAATTATTGAAATCTAATATCTTATTCGCCTTCTGCGGCATTCCGCCTCTAGGCGGTGTGATCTTAGGGGAAAGGCCATCAAGCCGCGAAAAGTCCGGCGTACGAGCGATCGTTAAGTTGAAGTTTTCCAAATACTTGGAAGCGGTGTAAGGAGAGATGCGCGCAACTGAGCACGCAAGGGTGGGATACGCGCGAGCGTTTGCCGCCGCAGCCGTTGGGTTAGGCCTTAATGTTCTTTTAGCCGCCTGCACGGGAGTGCCGAGCGAGCGAGGCGTCGCGTCAGGACCGATCAGCGACCGGGCGGAAATCGAGCGGGCGGCGAGCGAATATATCGGGGTCTCGACGCCGGGCGCCAAAGGCTATTTGATTGGCCCACAGGACGTTTTGGAGGTTACGGTCTTCAAGGCGCCGGACCTGTCCAAGAGTTTGCAGGTCGCAGAGGACGGAACCATCAATTTCCCGTTGATCGGGCAAATTACGGCCGCAGGAAAGAGCCCGTCCCAACTGGAGCGCGAGATCGCGTTGCGGCTCGACGCGCGCTACATAAAATCGCCGCAGGTCTCCGTTTTCGTCAAGGAATATAACAGCCAGCGGGTCACTGTCTCAGGCGCGGTGAAAACCCCTGGCGTTTTTCCCTTGCGCGGGAGCGAAACGCTCATGCAGGTGATCGCCAAAGGCGGAGGACTCGATCGAGACGTGTCATCGAGCGACATCGTGATCTTTCGTACGGTCGACGGCGCGCGCGCCGTCGCGCGCTACGATTTTGACGCGATTCGCAGCGGCGCGGCGGCGGACCCGCAGGTGCTTCCGGGAGACATTGTCGTCGTCGCGGATTCCGCGACGAAGCAAGGATTGTCTTTCCTGCTGAAACTCACGCCGCTTGCAACGCCCGCCTACTACTTCTTCTGATCGCTCCGTGACTCGCGTTCGTTCCGCATCCAATAGGCACACATGACCGACGGCCGCCAAAACGAAATGCCATCCGAGGACACTACGCAAGCGCGCGGCGCGATCATGGAACGCAGCGCAGACTCAAAGAGTCAAATCGCTCCGTCCCGCGACGCCGACGGAAATTATTACTATGGCGAGCCATTTGTCGACACAAGCGTCGACCTGCGCGATTCTTTGCGCGTTCTCTATAAACACAAATGGCTCATCGGCGCGGTGGCGGCCGCATGCGTGACGCTGGGTTTTTTGCATGTCCTGATGGCCAACAAGCTCTATACGGCGACGCTTCGACTGCAGATCGACCGTGGCGTCACCCATATCGTCGAAAGCGGCAACGTCATGCCGCTCGAAGGCGTTTTCGACATCGAATTCTATCAGACTCAATACCAGCTCTTACAGAGCAGAAGTCTTGCCGAGCGCGTGGCGGTGCTCAGCCGCTATTCGCCCGATCTTGATCCGAGCGCGAAATCGACCGCCTCGGGCGCCGATCTTCCTTCCGGTCGCGTCGAACCGGAGCAAGCCGCGCGCCTGAGCGCATCGGTGGGCGCCATACTTGCCGGACGTGCGGTCAAACCCGTAACCGGATCGCGACTGGTGGATGTGACCTTCACCGACACCGATCCTGATCGCGCCCAAAGGGTCGCCAACGCCTTTGGCGAAGCCTTTGTCGCCGCCAACCTTGAGAAGCGCTTTCAAGCCAATGCCTACGCCAAGTTGTTTCTCGAGGATCAGCTGCAGCATTTGAAGCTCCGCTTGGAGGAAACCGAAAAAGCGCAACTCGCTTTCGCCGAGAAGGAGCAGATTGTCGCGACCACCGACAAGACATCCATCGCCGAAAGCAATCTCGCCGCCGCCCATACGGCGTTGGGCGGCATCGTGGCGGAGCGGATCAAGACCGAACAATTGTGGCGACAGGCGCAAGACGCCTCGGGTTTCGATCTTCCCCAGATATTGAGCAATCGAGGCATTGAGGAATTGCGCGGCCGGCGCAATGAATTGACGACTGCGTATCAGGAGAAGGCGGAGACCTTTGGACCCGACTATCCCGATATGGTGAAGCTAAAAAACAAGATCAAAGAAATAGATCGTCAGCTCGGCGCTGAGATCAAGACGATCAAAAACTCGCTCAAATCCGCTTTCGAGGCGTCGCTCAACCAAGAAAATGAAATGAAGCAAAGGGTTGAGACTCTGCGTCAAGAGACGCTCGATCTGCAAAAGCGAAGCATCCAGTACAATTTGCTAAAGCGAGAAGTCGATACGACGCGCACGCTTTATGAGAATTTGTTGCAGCGTTACAAGGAAGTGGACGTCGCTGGCGGCGTTGGCTCGAACAACGTGTTTGTCGTCGACGCCGCTGAACGACCCGGCGCTCCGAGCGCGCCTAACATGTCCAGGTCCTTGATGCTGGCCTTGGCGCTTGGTCTCGCATGCGGCGTGGGCGCCGCTTTCGCGCGGGAGTATTTCGACGACAGGATATACTCGCCGTCCGACGCCGAGCAGGCGACGGGGCTGCCGCTGCTTGGCGTAGTCCCTTTGATCAAGAACCCGAAAGAGCTCCCGGCGCAAATGTCGGATCAGCGTTCGGCGCTCTCGGAGGCCTACCGCTCCGCCTGCACGTCGCTGCAATTTTCGACCCCGGCCGGTCTGCCAAAGTCGCTGCTGATCACAAGCGCGGGACCCTCGGAAGGAAAATCGAGCACGGCCTTCGCCGTCGCGCGTCAGTTCGCCGCCATCGGCCTCAAAGTGTTGCTCATTGACGCCGATCTGCGACGGCCTTCGTTACACAAGCAATTCAGTCTCGATAACAGCAAGGGCCTTTCGAGCTTCCTCACCCGCAACTGCGAGATGCGCGACGCCATTCGGCGGCAAGACGGCGCGGATGACAGAATTTATGTTATGACCGCGGGGCCGGTCCCTCCCAATCCGGTCGAATTGCTCAATGGCTCTCGCTTCGCGTCGCTGCTGACGGTCAGCGGCGAGGCGTTCGATTTGGTCGTCATCGACGGTCCGCCGGTCGGCGCGATGGCGGACGCTCTCGTGCTGGCGAATACCGCGAACGCCGCGCTGTTCGTGATCGCGGGCGGAGAGGGACGGAAAAGCGGCGTTCGAAACGCGCTCAAACGGTTGGCCCAGGCGCGCTCGAAGCCGGTGGGCATCATCCTCAGCAAGTTCGACTCTCGCATGGCGAGCTATGGATACGGATATGGATATGGATATGATAATATTTACGAATATGGCTATGGCTTAGAGGACAAGCGCGACTCTGGCGCGCAGCGCGGCAAAGATGGGCCGAAGAAGTTGAACAATGGCGCGGTCGTCGGTTGACGAAGAGCTCGCGGCGTTGCGAGCCGCATTGTACGTGACCGCGATTCCATCGGGTTGCGCGCAGTTACGAAATGAGCCCTTGTCCGCCGGCGTCGGACTGTTGCTACGCATCGTCGCGAATGAGGGCGGCGCGATTGAGTTCTACGCGGCGCGGATCGAAAAGCCGCCTGAAGAGCTACGGCTAGCAGCGGCGTTCTATCTGGAACAGGCGATGTTTGCGCCCCAAGCCGACAGTTACCGCGTCTTGGGCGCGTCGAGACAGGCGTCGGCGGCGGAGCTGCGCCGAAATCTCGTGCTGCTGTGTCGATGGCTGCATTCCGATTTGTGCGAGGAATTGCAGCGGTCGGTATTCTTCCTGCGAGTCACCCAAGCCTGGAACAATCTCAAGACGCCGGAACGGCGCGCCGCCTATGACGCCGTCTTGAACGCCGAGGCCGCACCTGCTTCCGTCTCGCGCACTCCTGGAGCGACCGGCGGCGGACGAAGCAAAACCGGGGCAGGCGCCAACGAGGCTGCTTTCCGGGGAAGAAGGCTCGCCAAGAGAATCCAAAAGGAGCGCATGAGCGATCCGCGAAGCCGTCGCCCGAGCGGCATATGGCGGCTTCTTTCTTTCGGGTGGCGCTGGCGCGCCCGCTGAATGGCGTCGGGGTAGTCAGTCGTGCTCTCATTCAAGCCGTTCGACGGCGCTATCACTTTTCGCCGTCCGCGGCTAAGCCGAGCGCGCGTCGCGATTTTCGGCATTTTAGGATTGGCGCTTGGCTGGTTGGTTATTTCGCATAGCTACGTCGCCTATCTTTCAACAGCTTCGCCCGTCGCCGCGCTCGAAATCCGCCAAGATGATTCGCAATCGATATTGCGTTTGGCGGCTGACGCGCTGCCTCCGGCGAGCGACGACCAAAGCGCTGCGGCAGGGTCCTCGCGCCGCTCGTCGCGCGCCCCGACAGAAGGGTTACGCGCGCAGGTCGAAGCGGCTCTTATCAAGAGCCCGCTTTCGGCGCGCGCTTGTCGCCTGTTGGGTCAGATCGCGGAAGTCGACGGATCCGCCGACAAAGCCGAGCAATTCATGTATGCGGCGGCGCGGCGCTCGCTCACTGAAATTATCGCCGTCGACTGGATGATGCGCAAAGGATTGGAGCGGAAAAGCTATCGGTCATCCGCATATTATGCGGATGCGTTGCTGCGATCGACGCCGGTGATTGCCGGCTATGTCACGCCGATCTTGGCGAGGATGGCGGAGAATCCCGACGCCAAGCCGGAAATCATCAGGCTTCTCGCCGCCAATCCGAGTTGGCGGCGCACCTTTTTTTACGAACTCGGCGCCTCGCTCACCGATGCGCGCACGCCGCTCGACTTATTGTTGAGTCTTAACGATTCGCCGGCGCCGCCCACGGCGGACGAACTGAATTTTTACGAAACTTTCCTTTTCGAGCACAAGCTCTATGAGCTTGCCTATTACGTTTGGCTGCAATTTCTGCCGCCCGCGAAATTGGAGTCCGCAGGTCATATTTTTAACGGGGACTTTGAGCGAACGCCTTCTGGGTCGCGATTCGACTGGCGGTCGCCTTCGGGCGGAAATGTCGTGGTGGATTTCGCGTCGCGGCCGGAAAAGGCGACGGATCACGCGCTGGTCGTCCAATTTGGGCCGGGGCGAGTCGAGTTTCCCGGAGTGTCGCAAGCCACCGTGCTGGCGCCCGGCGCCTATGCGCTCAAAGGTTCGTTCATGGGCGAAATCCGCGGACCGCGGGGCGTCCAATGGCGCGTAAAATGTGTGGAGGGGGCGCTTCTTGGCCAGAGCCAGATGATGCTCGGATCATTTTCCGTCTGGCGGCCTTTTGAACTCTCACTGGTCGTGCCACAGACCGGCTGCGCCGCCCAAACCATCGAACTGCAGCTCGCCGCCCGCTCGCCTTCCGAGAAGCTCCTTTCCGGCGTCATCTGGTTCGACGATTTTTCGATCGAGCGAAACGACGAGGGACGTTTGAAATAACAGCCTGGCGGACTTTTCGCCGCGCGCTCTACGGCAAATGCGCGACGAGCGTCCAGGCGCCGAGAAAAACGATCATGACGACGCACAGCGCCGAAAGGACGATGAGGATCGCCTTATTGGCGGCGCGCCGACCGTTTTCTCTCATTCGCACTGCGCTCCGGCAACCGCGGCATGCGCGTGACGGAGCCGCACGGCTCCGTCACGCGCCGAAGAAAAACACGCGGAGATAGTTCGTATATTCGCCTTCCCAGGCCATCATCGCCATCAGCACGAGCACCGCCAATGGCGGCGTCAGAATCGCGACGACGAGCGCGAGCCGCTCCCACGCCATATGCATGAAGACCGCGACGATCAATCCCGCCTTCAACATCATGAACACGATGATCAGAGTCCAGCGCAACAGGCCGTGAAAATCGAAATAATCGACGAGATAAGAGCAGGCGCTGAGCACGAAGAGCAGCGTCCATACGAGAAGATAGAGCTTTATCGGATGCTGCTGGCCATGCGCCTGCGCCGCGGGCTGCGCCGCGTGAGCGAGAGGGGCATGGGCATGGGCATGCGTCGTATCATCCGTCATCGCCGTCATTCTTTTCTCCCTGTCGGAAGCGTTACCACAGATAGAAGAAAGCAAAGATGAAGACCCAGACGAGATCGACGAAATGCCAATACAGGCCCATGATCTCGACGATCTCGTACCGGCCCTTGCGGCTCGTGAAAAAGCCGGGGCGCCCCACGTCATAATCGCCGCGCCAGACGGCGCGCGCAATGATGAGCAGGAAAAGCACACCGACCGACACGTGGAACCCGTGAAAGCCGGTGATCATGAAGAAGCTCGACCCGAACTGCGCCGCGCCGAAGGGATTGCCCCAGGGCCGCACGCCCTCATGAATGAGCTTGGTCCATTCGAACGCCTGCATGCCGACGAAGGCGGCGCCGAAGAAGGCGGTCACCAGCATCAGGATCGCGGCCTTTTTGCGCTCGCGCGCATAGGCGAAGTTCACCGCCATCGCCATCGTTCCCGAACTCGTAATCAGGTCGAAGGTCATGATCGCGATGAGGATGAGCGGAATCTTCTTGCCGCCGATGTCGAGGGCGAAGATTTCGCTTGGATGCGGCCATTCCACCGTCGTGGACATGCGCACCGTCATGTAGGAGATGAGAAAGCAGCTGAAGACGAAGGTGTCGCTGACGAGGAATATCCACATCATCGCCTTGCCCCAGGACGCGCTCTTGAACGAACGCTGATCCGAGGACCAGTCGGCGACCACCCCGAGCACGCGGCTCCGCAGGGTTTCTTCGGACATTGCAGGCTCGGTCGTTACATGTTCCGCCGTCATGGCGCATTCCCTTTTACGAAAGCAGACGTCTGCAGATGACGCCAAAGCCATCGGTCCAGCCGATCAGCATGGCGAACATCAGCAGCCAGACGAACAGCAGAAAATGCCAGTAGATGGCGCAAAGCTCGACGCTTGTCGTCAGCGCCCTGGTGACGCGGCCGGCGCCGCGAACCTTGTCGGTCGTTCGCGCCAGCGCCACGAGTCCGCCGACAAGATGCAGCGCATGCGCACCGGTCAGCAGATAGAAGAAGGCGTTGGCGGCGTTGCTCGAGGCGAAGAACCGCAATTCGATAAGCTCGCGCCACGCCCAGATCTGGCCAATGATGAACAGGCCCGCCGTCGCGGCCCCGATCAGCAGGGCTGTCTTGACCCGCTCGAACTCGGCGCGACGGGCGGCGACGACCGCGAGCTGCAGTGCGATGCTGCTCGCGGCAAGAACGGCGGTGTTGAACCAGAGAACGCCTGGGATCGGCGGCATCTGCCAATCGGGCGCGTCGCCGCGCATGAAGAAGGCGGCGGCGAGCAGCGAGAACAGGCAGCCGGCGACGGCGAGAAAGATCGCGAGTCCGACTTTCCCGGCCGGCGGCGGCTCTGTCGCGGCGGCGCGGCCATGATGCGCGACCTCGCCTTCCTCAAGCCAGTGCGACGCGAACACGCCCTGGCGCGCCAGCCACAGCATCGCAAAGGAGAAGATGAAGATGAAGAACAGCCCCATCACGCTCATGGCGAATGTTCTCCACTCATCGGCGGGGCGTTTTGCGGCAGGAAATCTTCCGGAGCGCCGGGAACGCTATAGGCGTAGGGCCAGCGATAAACCACCGGCAGATGCTTGCCCCAATTGCCGTGACCGGGCGGCGTTTCGGGAGTCTGCCATTCGAGCGAAGCCGCGCGCCACGGATTACCGCCGGCCGGCGCGCCATGTTTCAGGCTCTTGAACAGATTGTAGAAGAAGATCGACTGCGCGAAGCCGACCGCCAACGCGATGACCGTGATCACAATGTTGAGCGTGGCGGCCGACGCAGGAACGAAGGCGGTTTCGCCCATCTCGTAGAAGCGCCGCGGCATCCCGAGCACGCCGAGATAGTGCATCGGAAAGAAGATCGCATAGGCGCCGAGGAAAGTGATCCAGAAGTGAATCTTGCCGAGTCGCTCATCCATCATCCGGCCGGTGATTTTGGGATACCAGTGATAGATGGCGCCAAAGATCACGAGCACGGGCGCGATGCCCATGACCATGTGAAAATGCGCGACGACGAACAGGGTCGCTGACAGCGGCACGTCGACGATGACATTGCCGAGATAAAGTCCGGTGATGCCGCCATTGACGAAGGTCACAAGGAAGCCGAGCGCGAACAACATCGGCGTCGTGAAATGGATATCGGCGTGCCAGAGGGTCAGCACCCAATTATAGACCTTTAGCGCAGTCGGCACCGCGATCGCGAGCGTCGTCACCGCGAAGAAAAACCCGAACCAGGGGTCCATGCCGCTGACATACATGTGGTGGCCCCAGACCACCATGCTGAGCACGCCAATGGCGATGATCGCCCAGACCATCATCCTGTAGCCGAAAATATTCTTGCGCGCGTGCACGCTGATGAGATCTGACACGACGCCGAAGGCCGGCAGCGCGACGATGTAAACCTCCGGATGGCCGAAGAACCAGAAGAGATGCTGGAACAGGATAGGGCTGCCGCCGACATAGTCCTTGCGCTCGCCGAGTTCGACGAGCGACGGCATGAAGAAGCTCGTGCCGAGCGTGCGATCGAGCAGCAGCATCACGCAGGCGACGAAGAGGCCGGGAAAGGCGAGAAGCGCCATCACCGCGGCGGCGAAGATTCCCCAGACCGTCAGCGGCATGCGCATCAGCGTCATGCCTCGGGTGCGCGCCTGCAGCACCGTCACGACGTAATTCAAGCCGCCCATCGTGAAGCCGACGATGAAGAGGATCAATGAGACGAGCATCAAAATGATGCCGTAGTCGTAACCGGGCGTGCCGGTCAGGATCGATTGCGGCGGATAGAGAGTCCAGCCGGCGCCGGTCGGTCCGCCCGGCACGAAATAGCTGGAGACAAGAACCAGGGTCGCGATCAGATAGACCCAGTAGCTGAGCATGTTGACGTAAGGGAACACCATGTCCCGCGCGCCAACCATCAGCGGAATGAGATAATTGCCGAAGCCGCCAAGGAAGATGGCGGTGAGCATGTAGACGACCATGATCATGCCATGCATGGTCACGGACTGATAATAAACACTGGCGTCAATGAACGGGATCGCGCCAGGGAAGGCGAGTTGCAGGCGGATCACCCATGACAGCACCAAGGCCAAAATGCCGACGGCTATGGCCGTGCCCGCGTATTGAATCGCGATGACCTTCGCGTCCTGGCAGAACACATATTTCGTGATCCAGCTGTGAGCGTGATAGAGCTCGACGTCTTCCACTTCCGCCGGCGGCGGCGCGACGTTCTGTGGTACGCTGGCGTCGGTCATTGAACGATTCTCCTTTCGCCCCCATCGCGCTTTTGGCGATCGATCGAGCTCTGCCGCAGCGGCGCCCGCTCGGCGGCGATGAATGTCAAAGCGGCGCGACGACTGGACTTAGCAAATGTCATTGCGCCGAGGCCCGCTTGTCCTGGCTTGCGGCGCTCTTGCGCGACTGCTCGAACGTCTGCTGCGCGATCTGCCATGCCTCGAAGTCGGCTTCCGATTCGATGATCAGCTTGCCGCGCATCTGCGGGTGGCCTGTGCCGCAATAGGCGGCGCAGAGGATTTCATATTCGCCGATCTTGGTCGGCGTAAACCAAAAATATGTGACGATGCCCGGCACGAGGTCCATTTTCGCCCTGATTTCGGGAACGTAGAAGTCGTGCAGCACATCGATTGAACGCAGTAGAACCTTGACGGGCTTGCCAAGCGGCAGGTGCAATTCGCCGCTGGTGACCAGCAGATCGTCCTGGCCCCTGGGATCGGCCGGGCTCAGACCGAGGGAATTGGTCGTATCGATATAGCGAACGTCGCTCGATCCGAGCTGATGGTCGACGCCCGCGAGGCGAAAGCTCCAGCTCCACTGGACCCCCACCGCTTCGATCTCCATCGCGTCCTTGGGCACGGTGATGAACTGGCCCCACACCAGCAGGCCGGGGGCGAGAAGAATGACGACCGCGATCGTCGTGACAATTGCAAGCCAGGCTTCGAGCTTCTGGTTCTCGGGCTCATAGGCGGCGCGCCGGCCAGGCTCATGACGGAACCGGTAGAGGCAATAGGCCATGAATAAGATGACCGCGACGAAACCCGCGCCGGTGACCAAAAAGGTCAGTCCCATCGTGTCGTCGATGAAGCCCCAATTCGACGCGATCGGCGTCATCCGCCAAGGACTGAGAACATGGAACAGGATTGAGCCGGCCACCACCAGGACCATGACGAAAGCGATAGACATGCGCTAATTGACCTCGCCGCGTGTTGGGCCGTCGACGGCCCCTATATACCGACGTTTTGCTTTGCGTCAAAGTGACGCGCGACGGTTCGCGCCGACGAAGGATTTGTCGAATTTCCTCGACCGCGCCGACGCAAAATCGGCGCCGACAATCGGCGTCCCCGCGACGCCGCCAAGGATGCAAAAAACCCGCGCCGGACCAGGTCCTGCGCGGGTTTTTAGGGAGATGGCGCTCCTTCCGAATTTATTTCTTCGGAGCGGCGCTCGGCGCGGCCGGGGCGGCGCCCTTTTGAGCCTCAAGCCTCTTGCGCTCCTCCTCGGCCTTCTTCTGCAGCTCTTCCTGGAGCTTCTTCTGCTGCTCTTCGAGCACTTTCGGGTCGATGGCGGGACCGTCGAAGGCCTTTCCGAAATTGGCGAGCGGCAAATAGAAGGTGACCTCGTTGTTCGCCTGATTCTTGACGACCACCGACATTTTTTCAGCCTTCTTCATGCTGTCGACGACGGCCTTTTTGACCTTTGCCTCGGCAAAGCAGCCATTCGGGTAGCAGATTTCGAACGCGCCGCTTTCCGGCGTTCCCTTATCGATCGCAAAGCGGAAGCCGGGTTTCAGCAGGAGGCCCGGCGGCAGAAGCAGGCGGATGATCTTCTGATCGTCGGCCTTGGGATCATAGATCGCGAGCGCAAGCAGCGGCTGGGGGGCTTCGCCCTCTTTTGCGGAAACGCCGAAGTCGCGCGTCGTGTAACACATTTCCTTTTTGGTCTGCGGATCGGAGCCGCAGACCTTGGTCCAGTCCGGCTGAACGGCGACGAGATCGGCGGCGATCGGCCCCTGAGGCTGTTGCTGCTGTTGCGCCGCGCCGGCTGCGGGGGCCTGCTGAGCCCATGCGCCGCCGCCTATGAACAGCAACGCTCCCGCAACGGCGATCGCGCAAGAACGCGAAAAATGGGTCGACATCGGAAGTTCCTTTCGATTGTCCTGCTGGCCGGCGTCCTCCGGCTCCGGATCGTTTTAAGGTCGCGTCATAACGGGAGGCCGCCTTCGCGCCAAAGCGCCGTGGAACTTGACCAGCCCGTGTTCCAGCGCGATTGCGAGACGCCGACGAGGCGACGGCAAAGCTCATACATGGTCGCCGCCGCAAATTCCAGCCAGACGGCGGACACAATGCTTGGGAAGGGCGCCTTTTTTGCAAAATTGTCGCAAAATAATCGCCGAACACTTGAGCGCGACTCGCTTCTGACGGCAGGACAGTGGAATATGGTCCGCCGATGAAGATTCGCCCGATTCCCGCGAAACGCCCCGCCGGCGGCGGCGGCGAGCAGCGCAAGCGGGGGCGCCGCGCGCTCAGCTACGCCCTGTCGCTCATGATGTCCGTCCCCTACGCGGGGGCGGCCCCGTCCCCGCCAGGCGCCGACTCGCCCTGCCCGACGCATGGGATCGCCATGCATGGCGCGCCCGCCCTGCCCAGCGATTTCCATCATTTTCCCTATGCCGAGCCGGAGGCCAGAAAGGGCGGCAGGCTGCGCGTCGGCGTGGCCGGCGCCTTCGACAGCCTGAACCCGTTCAATCTGAAGTCCGGCAGCGCGGCGCAGGGGCTGGTCGGCAATGTTTTCCAAAGCTTGATGGCCCGTTCGCAGGACGAGCCCTTCACGCTTTACGGCCTGATTGCGCGCTCGATCGACATTGATCCGGCGCGTTCGCAGGTGACCTTCCATCTCGACCCGCGGGCGCGTTTTTCCGACGGACAGCCGATTACCTCGGAAGACGTGCTGTTTTCCTTCGAACTCTTAAAGACGAAAGGCCGGCCGCAGCAGCGCGTCGCCTATGGGCTGGTCAAATCGATCGACGCGCCGGACGACCACACCGTGCATTACGATATTTCCGGCGTCGGCGACCGGGAGCTGCCGCTCATCCTGGCGATCATGCCGGTGCTTCCCAAACATGCGACCGACGTCGAGCGCTTTTCCGACGCGACGCTGGCCAAGCCGATCGGCTCCGGCCCCTATGTCGTCGCGGATGTGAAGGTCGGCGATCGGCTCTTGCTGCGCCGCGACAAGGATTATTGGGGCGCCGATCTGCCGAGCCAGCGCGGATTCAATAATTTCGACGAGGTCGACATCCAATATTATCGCGACGGCAATTCGCTGTTCGAAGCCTTCAAGGCCGGCCTTCTCGACTATCGCGACGAAACCAGCACGACGCGCTGGGCGAGCGGCTATGACTTCCCGGCGGTCGCCGACGGGCGCGTCGTCAAGGAGACGCTGAAGAACGACACTCCCAAGGGCATGGAGGGATTCGTCTTCAACACCCGCCGATCGCTGTTCAAGGACATCCGCCTGCGCGAAGCCCTCGGCATGATGTTCGACTTCGAATGGGTCAACGCCAATCTCTACGCCGGACTTTATACCCGCACGAAAAGCTTCTTCGACGAATCCGAATTATCCTCCTCCGGCCACCCGGCGTCCGCCGCCGAACGCGCGCTGCTGGCGCCTTTTCCGGGCGCGGTGCGCGACGACATTCTTGAGGGCCGCTGGCGCCCGCCGGTCAATGACGGCTCCGGCCGCGACCGCGAAATGGCGAAGCGCGCGCTCGACCTGCTCGAGAGCGCCGGCTACAGCATCGACGGCGGCGCCTTGCGCAAGGACGGCGAGCCGGTCTCCTTCGAGATCATGGTGAAGGACCGCAACCAGGAACGGCTCGCGCTCAACTATGCCTCGTCGCTGCAGCGGATCGGCGTCGACGCCCACGTGCGTCTCGTCGACGAGGTGCAATATCAGCGCAGGCGGCAGAAATTCGATTTCGACATGATGCTCGGCCAATGGATCGCCTCGGCCTCGCCGGGCAATGAGCAGCGCATGCGCTGGGGCTCGGCCAGCGCCGACCAGGAAGCCTCCTTCAACCTCGCCGGCGCCGCCTCGCCGGCGATCGACGCGCTCATCGTCGATCTGCTCTCGGAGAC
>JALHNQ010000015.1 GCA_022843405.1 Methylocystis sp.
ACCGTCGACGCCCTCTGGGACAGGATCGGCGCCTTGCTGCTGGAGTTCTCGCCAACCGAATGCGCAAACTTCTTCGCCGCCGCTGGATACGAACCGATTTAAGACGAATCCGCTCTAGCATTTATCATTTGGATATGGCGGTATTCTGAGGCTCCGCTCGCCAGGCGATTTGAAGTCCTGTTCTTTTTCAGCTTGTTCGTCGGTTCGGTAGCGGCATCGACCCGACTCTTCAGTCCATCGCAATTCCCATGGCGTTTTCTAGCAAAACCGCCTGTGGAGGCCGTGCAATCGGATCAACGCGGATTTTCCTCGGAACTCGCTGTCGCCCCGAATAACTCTGGGCCGTCGCTTTCGGAACTCGCGCTGACTTATTCGCCGCCTGAGGCCGGCATTGTTGACAATCGATTTGCATCCAACGGCCTGTCTGGATTGGATCGATGGACGGCTGTCTATGATATCTCTGCGCATATGGTTTATCTACCAAATGGCGCGGCATTAGAGGCGCACTCGGGCCGAGGCGCCAATTTGGATGACCCGCGTAACGTCCATAAACGCATGGAGGGCGCGACTCCGCCGCACGTATATGAGCTTGCCGTGAGGGAGAAGCCGTTTCACGGCGTTCGTGCATTGCGTCTGAAGCCAATCGGGGGCAATGGCTATATCTATGGACGAACAGGTCTCCTCGCGCACACGTATATGCTTGGGCCGAAGGGCGATTCCAATGGTTGCGTCGTGTTTAAGCGCTACGACGCATTTTTGCAGGCGTTTGAAAGTGGTGAAGTGAAACGTTTGGTGGTCATGGCGCATATAGATTGAAGGTTGCGCATGCAGGCATTCAAACAGACTTTCGAATACTGCGACAATTGATCTGAATGTCTGCCTTGACCAGGTAACGGAAAGCTGCGCGACGAAAGTGCTTGAACCTGGAAATCTTCTGCAGCCTCCGTCCCACTCTCGATCAGAGCGCGACACTGCGCTACTTTCAAATCCGCCGGACCAGAATAGCGGTCAGGTCTGGGAAGGACGGCGGCATTGGCGTAATAATGACGACAAGCAGGCGATCATTTCTGCGGGGCGCTGGCGTCTCCGCGCTCTCTTTGCCGGCCGCGCGCCGCGCTTTGTCGGCGGAAATCGCGCAGCTGGGCTTCGCCAATGGCGAGAGGACTCTCGTGCGCTATCCAGGGAAGCGCGCGCTATTTGAGCAGACCGTCAGGCCTCCCCAGCTCGAAACCCCCTTTTCGGTCTTCAACGAAGGCGTGTTGACTCCGAACGACGCGTTTTTCGTTCGATATCACTTGGCGAACATTCCGCTCGCCATCGACCCAGAAGCTTTTCACCTCGAACTGCGGGGCCATGTCGAGACGTCGCTCTCGTTCTCGCTTGCAGAGCTGAAGCGCAACTTCGAGCCGATGGAGATCGTCGCCGTCAACCAATGTTCGGGCAATAGCCGCGGCTTCGTCCAGCCGCGCGTCGGCGGCGGACAATTTGGCCATGGCGCGATGGGCAACGCCCGATGGCGGGGCGTCGCGCTCAAAACGCTCCTGGAAAAGGCCAGGCCGAAGCCTGGCGCCCGGTCGGTGGCGTTTAACGGACTAGACGGTCCGGTCGCGCCGGAAACCCCGGACTTCCTCAAGTCGCTGGACGTCGCGCACGCGGGCGATGGCGAAGTGATGGTTGCATACGGCATGAATGGCGAAGATCTTCCATGGCTGAATGGCTTTCCGCTGCGGCTCGTGGTTCCCGGCTGCTATGGAACCTATTGGGTGAAGCATCTCAACGAGATCGAAGTGCTCGACAAGGATTTTGACGGCTTCTGGATGTCGAGCGCGTATCGCATCCCGGATAATGACTGCGCCTGCGTGACGCCCGGAGCGCCGAAAGGCGCGACGCGGCCGATCAAGCGGCTCAATGTGCGCAGCTTCATTACGAGTCCGGCCGAAAACGCGAAAATCGCGGCCCATGTCGCCTTCGAGGTCAAGGGAATCGCTTTCGACGGCGGTCATGGCGTTGAGGCCGTTCTTCTCTCCGCCGATGATGGCGCGAGCTGGATCGCGACTCGGCTCGGCGAAGACCTGGGTCGATATTCCTTTCGAGAATGGCGGAGCGAACTGTCCCTAAGACCCGGCGTGCACAATTTGAAATGCCGCGCCGTCAATCGCGTCGGCCAGTCGCAGCCCTTGGCGCCCTTATGGAACCACGCCGGCTATATGCGCAACGTTGTTGAGACGGTTCAGATTGAGGCAGTGTAGCAACATGAAGCGCCTCCATACAGGATTGATGCTGATCGCGATGACGGCGTTTCTCGCGCCTACGCTCTGCGCCGCCGAGACGCTCACCTATTCCCTGCCGGAAGAAACCGCGAGGCTAGGCGCCGAATTAGGCCAGGAAACCGTGCAGAAGAATTGCGTCGCCTGCCATTCCGTCGACTACATCGAGCGCCAGCCGGCCAGGATGGGAAGGGCGTTCTGGGATGGCGTCGTGAAAAAAATGATCGAGTCCTATCGCGCCCAGATCGACGAGGCCGACGCTGCCGCGATCGTCGATTATCTCGCTGCGACGTATTGAAGCTTAACGTGGTTTGGTGGAGCCAGACGGAATCGAACCGACGACCTCTTCAATGCCATTGAAGTCAGCCGTTATCGATCAAGTCTCAAGTGCCTTAAAGAAAACAACAGTTTAGCTAGATAGCCGGTCCTTCAGAAGGTGCTCTTGGAGCAAATCTGGAGCAATTGACCGTGGCGACCTTCCTCAAACGCAACAATCGCTGGCGTGTGCAAATCAGACGCACCGGCTACCCGTCAATCACCAAGACATTCGCAGCCAAAGCGGACGCCCAAGCATGGGCACGAGACAAAGAAAGACAAATCGACCGAGGCGAATTGCCAACCAATCACCACGAACTGAAGGCAATCACTGTTGGCGATCTACTCCAGCGTTATCGGGACACCATCACGCCGAAGAAGCGAGGGCAACAATCTGAACGCTACATGCTCGGCACCATTGCCAGTCACCCGCTATCGCAAGTGCATCTGTCTCGGTTGAAACCAGCGGACATCGCTCAATATCGAGACGAACGAGCACGGAGCGTAACGCCGTCGTCTGTGCTGCGTGAACTGGCGATCCTGTCGCATATGTTTACTCTGGCGATGAAAGATTGGGGCATACCCCTCGCTTCGAACCCCGTCACCTTGATTTCCAAACCAGCTCCGAACAAGGCCCGAGATCGCAGGCTGGAGGAAGGTGAACTGGAGCGGCTGGAGGCCGCCTTAAGCAAGGTCAGGAACCCTTACATCAAACCGGCTTTCTTTTTCGCCATACACACAGGCATGAGACGCGGGGAGTTGCTCTCGTTAACATGGGCGAACGTAGACCTCACCAATCGAACCGCCTATCTCCCGTTGACCAAGAACGGTCACAGCCGCACAGTTCCGTTAAGCGGCAATGCTATCGACGTTCTGAAGGAATTATCCTCGCGCTCGGACACCAGAGTGTTTCCTATCACTGCAAACGCTCTGAGACTGGCGTGGGAGCGAGTCAGGGAGAGAGCCGACATCGATGATTTACATTGGCACGATCTTCGACACGAGGCAGTCTCGCGTTTCTTTGAGCTTGGACTGTCCGTCCCTGAAGTCAGCCTGATTAGCGGTCACAAAGACGCCCGGATGCTAGCCCGTTACACTCACCTAAAGGCTGAGGACGTAGCCAAGAAATTAAACTTACAGCAATATAGCTTGTATAGCGACATTATTACTTGACAGATAGCAATAAAAGAGCGTATACTAGAGGTATAGGGTAGAGGATATTTCAATTCTCTTCCCCTATATCCCTAAATAGCAACGCCTCTAGGAAGGCTCAGGATAAGCGATTTCATTTTAGGTAGGTTGGGTATCATCTAATTTCTTTTCGCTTACGTAGACCCCCTTAGAAGCCAATTAAGCACCTATCTATTAAAGGAGTTTCTATATTGTCTAATTACAACAAATTCAGTGACAAGAGCATCAGGTCCAAGAAGCTGGGGGAGATGAATTCAGCCGAGCAAGCCCTTTTGGAAATGGAGATTCAGAAGGCCGTCGAATCTATCAAGAGCCGATACAAGGGCGAGGCTAATACGCTCATCGGGATAGCAGCAGCCCTTCGAGATGAAGGAGGCCGTATCCTGTACGGCGATAAGCCCAAGGAACAGCAGCCAAAGCCGAAGGACGACACCCTCAACTTGTTCGACGGAGGCGATCGCTAATGGCGTACGGGAGTGGAGCCGAATACGGGCACGCCTTGGCTCAGATGCGAGAAGACATCAAAGGCGAATGGCATTTCGAAGGATACGTCATTCGCAAATCGAAGCCGTATAACCTCCTTCAGATTGAGCGAGAGGACGGAACGCCAGTTCCGAAAAATCTCCGAGGGCAGTGGACCGAGATCGAGTTGGCAAAGAAAGCTATTCGATCGGTAAGCGGAACCACCGACGTTGAGTAACGGCATAATCCACACACGAGATGAAAACGCTAGACCTGTCGTGATTGTTCCACTGCAAGAAGGAGCCAAAGGGGCAGCGATCGTTGATCAGGATGACTTTGAATTTCTATCTTCGATAGGTTGCTCTATGGCTTGGAACCGTCTGAGGAACGGTAACATCGTCACTCCTTGCAGCAGGTCAAAGACCAATTGGCTGCTTGTGGCGAGAATCATTACCAATGCGGGTCCCGGACAGGTGATCGTATTTCGTGATGGTGACAATTCGAACCTGAGAAGATCGAACCTTGTCGTTGTGGCTGGTCGATCTTATCGTCACGATCGGCAAATTCTAATAGGCTCTAAGCCAGTTCGGTTTGGAGAGCTGGTTGATGCTTAGCGATGATAACAACAAGGGAGGGGAGGGGGCGAAAGCCCCTTTCCTTCCCGCTTCTCCCACTGTCGACGCATCGGAGCGAGCAACAACCAAAGTTGAGATACCCCGGCAAGCTGACGATCTAACTGAGCGGACGATGGTCAGCCTACGGCGCAAGTTTAGGACCTATAATCACAGCCCTTCTGATGACCAGATGGAGGGACTGGAGCAAGTCGCTTCCGTCATACAGGGGATGGCAGATGGAACGCTAAAGGACAAAAATTTCTACGTCTCTTTTCTCTCCCCAGGGATCGGTAAGACATCGACCGTTATCGAAGCAGTTCGCCATCTAACTGAGATGGAGTGCTACGAAGAGACTGGAGTCATCATTTTCCTCTTTCGAGTTGAGGAGATAGCGAAGCTTGTTGAAGCCATGGACTTGAAGAACGATGAGTTTTCAGTTCTTGTCTCAGACGGTTACGAAGAAAACCTACTTGGCAATCAGAACAAGATAGCTGCTAGGGTCCTTTTCACCACTCAGCAGCAGCTAGAGGCTCGTTGCAGAGGAACTCATAACTTCGAGGAAATCGGAGTTTTTCACTTCAGAGGTCAGCCGAGGCAGGTGAGGATTTGGGATGAAGCCATTCTTCCTTCAAGGCATCTGACCGCAGATGAGTGGAACATCCAAGGTTTACTCGCCACTCTTAGGAGTGCTGGAGAGATGGCCTTGGCTGGAACCCTCGCCGAGTTTGCTTCCGAACTTGGTGGAGCGGAAGACAGAGAACCTATCCTAGTCCCCGAGATCGATGCTTCTTTCGATGCTATTCGTTCATTGCTTGAGACCGATAGCCAAAGAGACGCTTGGGAAGCCATTTGGAAGCTATCTGGCAGACAATGCCGGGTACGAAGGGACCATAAATATAATGCGATCTTAACCTACGAGGATTTCCTTCCGAAGGATATTGGCCCAATGCTCATTCTTGATGCGAGTGGTGAGCAGAGGGACACCTATCGTTTATGGTTTGAACATCGAAAAGGACTCAGCTTCCTGCCCTCACCCAAGAAGCTCTACAACGGTCTAACAGTCCACCATTGGGATAAGGGCAGCGGCAGAGAAGCCAAAAAGAAGGGTGGAGAGAAGCTTGTCGAAGGAGTGGTGAAAGCCATTGAGGAAATCCCTCAGGGAAAATCCATTCTCATCGTTCATAAGAAACCAAGAACGAAAGACTTTGATTGGAAGAAAGAGATAGAGGGGAAGATCGAAGGACGAGACAACGTCCATTTCCTGACGTGGGGTCAGCACACAGCTACCAATGAGTTTTGTGACTGTGAGTATGTGATCCTTGCGGATGTCTACTACTATCCTACGAGCCAATATGAAGCCATTGGACGAGGAGCTAAGAACGCCACGGTCTACGAGGAATTCTCAGATGAGGATTTTGAAGGGACAAGGCGTGGAGAGATAGCTCACAACACCTTTCAGGCAGCTTGCAGAGGAGCCGTGAGAAAGAGCGTTGGTCTGCAATGCCCCGAGGGAGTGCACCTTTACATGATCTTCTCTACCCGGAAAGGAACTGGGTTCCCTCAAGCCCTACTGACAAGGATATTCCCTGAGTGCTCTATCGTGGATTGGGAGCCAGTGGCGAAGGGATTGACCGATCTGGAGAAAAGATACCTTACCCTCAGTAAGACCCCTGAGTTTGAGAAAATGAAAAGGAAGGAAATAGCAGCAGCCCTTGAGATCAAGCCTCAGAACCTCAGCAGGCTAGAAGACCGTCTAGGCGTATCCCGACTAAAGAGCCCGGAAGAAAGGCCCGTCTTAGTTAAACTCTCTCCGCAGGTTGCGAATAGGTTCAAAAGTAATCAAACTACCATATAGATAGAATGGAAAAATGATTAGTTTTTCCCAAGGGCTCCTATTGAGGTTCCCGTGAAAGGCCGTCTACCCCTAGAGTTCGGAATCTTTCGATAAGGCATTCCAACTCACGGGGTTGGCCTATAGTTATGAGAAGAAAAAGAAAAAAATATAGTTATATTGGTATTACCTATAGGCGCTTAGCGCCTTAAGGGGTGCACTCCAAGGGGATACCTACATTATCTTATAGTTCTCTTTTTCTATAGCGAGGCTCGATTAGCCGAGCCCTATAGGAGCAGCTATAGGCTCAACTACATGAGTAGACCCTTATCGCATGAGATTCTCATCTATAGGTATAGACGGAAGTGTAAACGATAGTCTTAAACATGTGGCTACTCCTATAGGTACTCTATAGGTCCTATCTTTCTTCCTTTTTCTTTTGATAACAAAGGCTTCTGTCACACCAGCAGCACAATATGATACCATAATATACTGTTTTTATTTGTTTTTATTCTTTTCATCTCCTTTTCAGCCAATAGCTGACCTATCCTCTGTTGCTATAAGTATCTGTAATTATTGTTAGATAAATCCGGGGTCTAGTTCACCATACATAGCTCACCCCTATCCCCCCGGTACCCCTTGCTACCCCAATACACCTTCTTTGACCCCCTCAGCCATTTCTTATTATTGACAGAATCTCGCAGCTTTTGCTACTGTATTAAAACAACCACCTATTTTGGGGGGCTTCTCAATGTTAAGAACATTAATCGAGAAGGCATTAGCTTTGGCTTTACTTACATTTACGGTATTAGCGTTGCCACTCAGCGTTATCGCTCTAATGCATTGGTTTCAAATCCAGTGGTATATTGCTTTAATTGTTGCAATGTTCCTCGCACCCGGAATACCAGCATTCGCATTAGCTGGCCTTTTCTTCCTATATCAGGCGGACTTTAACATACAAGACGCCATACATCCAGACATTGAGCACCCAGCCGCACTATCGTCAGTACCTTCTTCAGATGAGGATTTGGCGCTTATACGCGCCACTTGGTTCCCAAAGCTCAAAAAGAATTGTATTAACGAGCTTTCGAAGAAGGACTCCTCGACAACTTTTATAGTCGCATCGCCTGATACGTATTGTTCCTGTTATATCAATGAAGCGCTAAAATCCATTAGTAAAGATGAGCTTACATATGTAATTAAAAACAAAACAATGTCCCCATCTATGGTTCATTCTCTACGGAAAGCAACAATTGTATGCAATATAGAAGAATAAGTGAGGTGATTTATCAACAACGTCTGTCCATATAGAGCAGGCATCATCCCGGATGAGTCTCAGTTTGGCCTCCGGCGCTTCGCGCCTACCGGGGGTTACCACCCCCACCCTCATCGCTGTTGCCTTTCTTTCAACGCCCGATACGGTCTTTCGGGTAATGGAATCCGCAACTTACGGGCCAACCGATGTAGCAAATCTGGAGCACGACAGAGATAAATCCGTGGCCTTGAGACCAATTCCGTGGTAGCTTGAACGAGTGTCAAACCGACGCAGACGAGCATCCATCCGGGAGAGCCGGCTTCAGCTATCTGTTTGTTTTCGGGGCCATAGCTCAGTTGGGATTAGCAAGCGAAGCTTGCGCCTGCCCGCAGGGCTGAGTGCTGAAATGGTGGAGCCAGACGGAATCGAACCGACGACCTCTTCAATGCCATTGAAGCGCTCTCCCAACTGAGCTATGGCCCCATTCTCTTTCGGACGCCTCTTGGGGGAGGTCCGGACCGGCTCGTCGCCGTCGCGCGCTGTATAGTTCAGCCGCGCGTCGCCCGCAAGCCCGTCGAAAACCCTGCAATTGCGGCGAAATCGCCGGTCAGGCGCGTTCCGCGAGAAAGGAATTCACCGTCTCCAGAAATTTCGCCACCGAGATCGGCTTCGACAGATAGGCTTCGCAGCCGCCCTGAAGGATTTTTTCCTCATCCCCCTTCATCGCGAAGGCGGTGATCGCGACGACGGGAATCGCTTTGAGATCGTCGTCGGCCTTGAGCAGGCGCGTAACGTCGAGGCCGCTGATATCCGGCAGCTGAATATCCATCAGGATGAGATCGGGCCGATGGTTTTGCGCCAAAGCCAGCGCCTCTCGGCCGTTTTTCGCGCATAGCGTCGCATGGCCGTTGGATTCGAGGAGATCGTTGAAGAGCTTCATATTGAGCTCATTGTCCTCGACGATCAGTATGGTTTTGGTCATTGCCTTTCGGCCCGCGTTCCGGATGCGAAGGAATTTTGCTTAGCATAGGCAGATTAATGGAAAGCGCCAAAAGTCGGCGCATTTCTATAGATTATGAGGTCGTCGCGGTCTTGCGCGCGATCCGGCCCTCAACTAAACGGATTGCACCACAGGGCGCAGCGCCCCGAGCAAAGTCTACGCTTCGCGATTGGCGGAAAGCTAGGGGCGTTCAACGGCGCTCTCGCACGCATCGGAGGCGCGAGTCGATGACTCTCCTCATGCCGGCGCCCGAGCCGGAGATCATGTCGCGACGCGATGAGTTGATCGCGCGACTTCGCGCCATTCTGCCTTGGGAAAGCCTGATCGTCGACGAAGTCTCGCGCCGCGCTTATGAATGCGACGCTTTCACCATGTATCGCGCGCTCCCGCTTGTCGTCGCTTTGCCGGAGAGCGTCGAACAGGTGCGCGCGATCATGGCGCTCGCCGCCGAGATGAATGTCAAACTTGTGCCCCGCGGCGCCGGCACGTCGCTGTCCGGCGGCTCGATGCCGCTTGAAGACGGCATCCTCCTCGGCATGTCCAAGTTCAATCGCATCCTCGACATCGATTATGAAAACCGCTGCGCGCGCGTCCAGCCCGGCGTTCAGAATCTGGCGATCTCTAAAGCTGTCGAGGCGCAGGGGTTCTATTACGCGCCGGATCCGTCATCGCAGATCGCCTGTTCGATTGGCGGCAATGTCGCCGAGAACGCCGGCGGCGTTCACTGTTTGAAATACGGCCTGACCACCAACAATATATTGGGGCTCGAGGTCGTGCTGATGGGCGGCGACCTGATCAGGCTCGGCGGCAAGCATCTCGACAGCGAGGGCTACGATCTCATCGGCCTGATGACCGGTTCGGAAGGATTGCTCGGCGTCGTCACCGAGGTGACGGTGCGGCTGTTGCAGAAGCCGCCCCTCGCGCGGGTGCTGCTGCTCGGCTTCGCGAGCGTGGCGGCGGGGGCGCGCTGCGTCAGCGCGATCATCGCGCGCGGCGTGATTCCGGGCGGGCTGGAGATGATGGACAGGGCGACGATCCACGCGGTCGAGCGCTTCCAACCTTGCGGCTATCCGCTCGACGCCGAAGCGCTTGTCATCGTCGAACTCGACGGGACGCAAGCTGAGGTCGACCATCTCGTCGGCGTCGTGCGGGATATCGCGCGCGACGAAGGGGCGACGACGATACGGGCCTCGACGAGCGAGACGGAGCGGCTGCAGTTCTGGGCCGGCCGCAAGAACGCCTTCCCGGCGGTAAGCTGCATCGCGCCGGATTATCTTTGCATGGACGGCACGATTCCGCGGGCGCGCCTGCCGGAAGCGCTCGCCGGCATGGATCGGCTCGCCAAGGAGCGGGGGCTGAGCGTCGCCAATGTGTTCCACGCCGGCGACGGCAATCTTCATCCGCTCATTCTCTATGACGCGTCGAAAGAAGGCGACGTCGAACGCGCCGAAAAGCTCGGCTTCGACATTTTGCGCCTGTGCGTTTCGCTCGGCGGCGTTCTCACCGGCGAACATGGCGTCGGCGTCGAGAAGCGCGATCTGATGGGCGAAATGTTCAGCGAGGTGGACCTCGAGCAACAGATGCGGCTCAAATGCGCCTTTGATCCTGCGGGCCGACTCAATCCCGGCAAGGTGTTTCCGACGCTGCACCGCTGCGCTGAACTCGGGATGATGCATGTCTCGGGCGGCAAAATGCCCTTTTCCGACCTGCCGAGATTTTAGCGATGCAGTCCGAATGCGCGACGCTCGACATCCGCGACGAGGCGGACGCCGTTGACGCGATTTGCGCGGCCAATGCGAAGGGCGAGTCCTGCGCGATCGTCGGCGGCGGCTCCAGGTCAGGACTCGGGCGCTGCGCGCCGCAAGCGCAGGCGCTCTCCACCCTGGCGCTTGCCGGCGTAACGCTCTACGAGCCCAACGAACTTGTTCTCTCGGCGCGCGCCGGCACGCGCCTAAGCGAGATCGAGGCGCTGTTGGAGAGCAACGGGCAGCAGCTCGCCTTCGAGCCGATCGACTACGGACCGCTTTTTGGCGCAGAGCGGGGCGGCGCAACGATTGGCGGCGTCATCGCCGCGAACGCTTCCGGTCCGAGGCGGATCAAAGCGGGCGCGGCCCGCGATCATCTGCTTGGGTTCCGCTGCGTCACCGGACGCGGCGAGCTGGTGAAGTCCGGCGGTCGCGTCATGAAGAACGTCACCGGCTATGATCTGTCGAAACTCGTCTGCGGCTCATACGGAACTCTGGCGCTTCTGACGGAGCTGACGCTCAAGGTGCTGCCGAAACCCGAGACTGAATGCACGCTGCTCGCCATCGGCGCGGACGAGGCCGAGAGCCTCGCGCTGTTGCGCCGCGCCGCGGCGACTCCCTGCGAGCCTTCGTCCCTCGCCATGCTGCCGGTCGGCGCCGCATTGGCGCTTGACCAAGCCGCGGCTGCGATTCGACTCGAAGGTCCTGCGATATCGGTGACCGCACGCCGCGACGATCTCGCCGCGCGCTTGGCGAGCGGCGCCGTTCGATTTGAGACGCTCGACGAGCGCGATTCGAAGGCATTGTGGCGAGACTTGCGCGACGCCGCGCCGATCGTCGCCAAGGTTGGCCAAATCTGGCGCATGTCCGTCGCGCCCTCTGAGAGTTTCGCGGTGGTCGAACGCATTCGACGCGCTGGCGCGCCAGTGCTTGCGCATTTTTACGACTGGGCCGGCGGATTGATCTGGCTCTGCGTCGAAGCTGCGCGCGACGCGCATGCCGCCGGGGTACGCGGCGCGGTCGACGCCTGCGGCGGCCATGCGACTCTCATTCGGGCGAGCGACGCGACGCGCGCGACGGTCGAGGTCTTCCATCCGCAGCCCGCGTCGCTCGCGGCGCTGACGCGCCGCGTCAAGGAAAGCTTCGATCCAGCGCATATTTTGGAGCGCGGCCGCATGCGCGCGGAGTTCTGAAAAGCGATGCAGACGTTCTTTTCTCTGCGCGCGCTGGCCGATCCCGACATGGCGGAAACGGAGAAGATACTGCGCGCCTGCGTGCATTGCGGCTTCTGCAACGCGACCTGCCCGACCTATCTTCTTACCGGCGACGAACTCGACGGACCGCGCGGCCGCATCTATCTCATCAAGGAAATGTTCGAGAAGGAGCGGCCGGCCGATGCACATACCGTTCGTCATATCGACCGCTGCCTGTCATGCCTCTCCTGCATGACGACATGTCCTTCGGGCGTGCATTTCATGCATCTCGTCGATCACGCGCGGGCGCATATCGAGAAGACTTATGCGCGACCTTTCGCGGAGCGCGCCATGCGCGCAGGCCTCGCCTTCGTCTTGACGCGGCCTGCTGTCGCGCGGCCGCTGCTTCGCCTCGCGGCGGCGCTGCGTCCCTTGTCGCGCTTCGCGCCGCGCCGCGATGCGGCGGCGCTCGCGCTCGCGCCGTCCCGCCTTCCGCCAGCTTCCAGCGTCGATACGCCGCAGGTCTTTGCCGCGCAGGGCGCCCGCAAGATGCGCGTCGCGCTGCTCAACGGCTGCGTTCAGACGGTTCTCGACACGTCGATCAATGAGGCGACGATACGGCTCCTGACGCGCCATGGCGTCGAGGTCGTGGTGGCCAAGGGCGCCGGCTGTTGCGGAGCGTTGCCGCATCATCTCGGCAAGGTCGACGAGTCGCTACGCCATGCGCGCGCCAACATCGAAGCCTGGTCGCGCGAAATCGACTCCGGCGGGCTCGATCATATCGTCGTCAACGCCTCGGGCTGCGGCACGAGCGTCAAGGATTATGGCCATATGTTCCGCAACGATCCGACTCTCGCGGACAGGGCCGCGCATATTTCGTCGATTGCAAAAGACGTGACAGAGCTTTTGCAGGAGATCGGCTTTGCGCCGTCGGGCGACGCGCCTAAACTTCGCGTGGCCTACCACTCGGCCTGTTCGCTGCAACATGGACAGAAGATATCGCAAGAGCCGGTCGCGCTATTGCGCGCGGCGGGCTTGGACGTCGTCGCGGTGCCGGATGGCCATATCTGCTGCGGCTCGGCGGGAACCTATAATGTGCTGCAGCCCAAATTCGCGGGTGAATTGCTGACAAGAAAAGTGATAAATATCGAGAGCGTCGCGCCGGATATCCTCGCCGCGGGTAATATCGGCTGCATCGTTCAGATTAGATCGGGGACGGAAATTCCGGTTGTTCACACGGTCGAGTTGCTCGACTGGGCGAGCGGCGGACCAAAGCCTGCCGCACTCGCCTAACGCAAAAACCCCACAATATCCTTCACCGCGTTCATGTTCTCGCGGGCGATGGCGCGGGCGCGTTCGGCGCCGTCGCGCAGCACGCCATCGACATAGGTTTCATCCTCGCGGATGCGTCGCATCTTGTCAGTGATCGGCGCGAGCTTGGCGACGGCGAGATCGACGAGCGCGCTCTTGAAGCTCGAGAAATTGGCGCCGCCGAATTCGCCGAGCACATCCGCCTTGCTGCGTCTGGATAGCGCCGCAAAAATGCCGACGAGATTGTCGGCTTCGGGGCGCCCTTCGAGACCCTTTTCCTCGGAGGGCAGAGCGTCGGGATCGGTCTTAGCCTTCTTCACCTTTTGCGCGATCTGATCGGCGTCGTCGGAGAGATTGATCCGCGAATAATCCGATGCGTCCGACTTCGACATTTTCTTCGTGCCGTCGCGCAGGCTCATCACCCGCGTCGCCGGCCCCGAGATCAGCGGCTCGGGCAGGGGAAAAAAGGCCTCGCCGAATCCGTTGCGTGCGATCGATTCGGAGAAATCATTGTTGAACTTCTGGGCGATGTCGCGAGCGAGCTCGAGATGCTGCTTCTGGTCGTCGCCCACAGGCACATGGGTCGCGCGATAGATGAGAATGTCGGCGGCCATCAGCACCGGATAGTCGAGCAGGCCCATGGAGGCGTTTTCGCGATCCTTGCCGGCCTTGTCCTTGAACTGGGTCATGCGGTTGAGCCAGCCGATGCGCGCGACGCAGTTCAGAACCCAGGCGAGTTCGGCGTGCTCCGGCACCTGGCTCTGGTTGAAGACGATGTTCTCCTTGGGGTCGATGCCGCAGGCGACGAAGGCGGCGGCGATTTCACGCGTATTCGCCTTCAGCGCGATCGGGTCCTGCGGCACCGTGATCGCATGCAGGTCGACGACGCAATAGATGCAGTCGAAGCTCTTCTGCAGCTCGACGAAATTGACGATCGCGCCGAGATAATTGCCGAGATGCAGATTGCCGGTGGACTGCACGCCCGAGAAGACGCGCTGAGGAAAGGGGGACATGTGATCGGCCAAGGTTTGCGTTTGGCCGGTCTTATGGCGAGAAGCGGGGGCTGAGGCAAGCGTGCTGTTTGGAGAATAGAATTTGTCAAATGCCCCAGCCCCTCATCTCACTTCTCCCCGCGAGCGGGGAGAACGGGCGTTAGGCGTTGCGCTGAAGACCCCTCTCCCCGCTTGCGGGGAGAGGTACGGTGAGGGGCTTGGGCGATGAGCGCTGGCTAAATCGCGTCACAAAATAAACCGGCTCAAATCCCGGTTCTTCGCCAGATCGCCGATGTGCTCCTCGACATAGGCGCCGTCGATGACGATTCTGTCGCCGGCGCGGTCGGAGGCCGTGAAGCTGATCTCGTCGAGCACGCGCTCCATCACCGTTTGCAGGCGCCGCGCGCCGATATTCTCGACGGAGGTGTTCACCTGCACGGCGACTTTGGCGATGGCGTCGACGGCGGAAGGCGCGAATTCGAGCGTCACGCCCTCGGTGCCCAGTAGCGCCGAATATTGCTTCGTCAGGCAGGCCTCGGTTTCGGTGAGAATGCGACGGAAATCATCTTCGTTGAGCGAGGCGAGTTCGACGCGAATCGGCAGGCGGCCCTGAAGTTCAGGGAGCAGGTCGGATGGCTTCGCCACATGGAAGGCGCCCGAAGCGATGAACAGCACATGATCCGTCTTCACCGTTCCGTGCTTCGTCGCGACCGTCGTGCCTTCGATGAGCGGCAAAAGATCGCGCTGCACGCCCTCCCGCGACACGTCGGCGCCGCCGCGTCCCTCGCGCGCGCAAATCTTGTCCATCTCGTCGATAAAGACGATGCCGTTGTTCTCGACCTCATGGATCGCCTCGCGGACGCTCGCTTCCTGGTCGATCAGCTTGTCGCTTTCCTCGGCGACGAGCGGCGCCTGCGCCTCTTTCACCGTGAGCTTGCGCGGCTTGCCGCGCTGCATCGCCTTGCCGAAAATATCGCCCAGCGAGAAGGCGGAAACGTTCGCGCCTGGCATGCTCGGCAGTTCGAACATCGGCATCGATGAACCTGACTGGGTCAGCTCGATCTCGATCTCCTTGTCGTCGAGCTCGCCGCTGCGGAGTCTGCGACGGAAAGTTTCGCGCGTGCCGGGCGAGGCCGCCGGACCGACGAGGGCGTCGAGCGTACGCTCCTCGGCCGCCTGCTGCGCGCGCGCCTGCACGTCCTTGCGGCGGCGCTCCTTGACCATCACGACGGCGACTTCGATCAGATCGCGCACGATTTGTTCGACGTCGCGGCCGACATAGCCGACCTCGGTGAATTTCGTCGCTTCAACTTTGAGGAAGGGCGCGTTGGCGAGACGCGCCAGACGGCGCGCGATTTCGGTCTTACCGCAGCCGGTCGGGCCGATCATGAGGATGTTTTTGGGCAGCACCTCTTCGCGCATCTGGCCTTCGAGCTGTAGCCGCCGCCAGCGATTGCGCAGCGCGATCGCCACGGCGCGCTTCGCGTCGTTTTGCCCAACGATAAAGCGATCGAGTTCGGAAACGATCTCGCGCGGCGAGAAGTCGGCCATGGCAGGTTCCTTCGGAACGGCAGTCGGCAGCCGGCGTTCGGCGGTATTTTGTACTGCCGATTGCCCATTGCCGACTGCCCTAAATCTTCTCCACCACCACATTTTGATTGGTGTAGACGCAAATCTCAGAGGCGATAATCATCGCCCGCCGGGCGATGGTTTCGGCGTCGAGTGGCGAATCGAGCAGGGCGCGCCCAGCCGCGAGCGCGTAGTTTCCGCCGGAGCCGATGGCGGCCACCGCGCCGTCTCCCGTGCTTTCCGGCTCAAGCACGTCGCCGGAGCCGGTGAGCACGAGGCCGACGCTCTTGTCGGCGACGAGCATCATGGCTTCAAGCCGCCGCAGATAGCGGTCCATGCGCCAGTCCTTGGCGAGTTCGACGCAGGCGCGCATCAACTGCCCGGGATATTGTTCGAGCTTCGATTCAAGCCGTTCGAACAGCGTGAAGGCGTCGGCCGTGGCGCCCGCGAAGCCGGCGATCACGTCGCCTTTGCCAAGGCGGCGCACTTTCTTGGCGTTGCCCTTCATGATCGTCTGGCCGAGGCTGACCTGGCCGTCGCCGGCGATCACCGTTTCTCCCGCTTTCTTGACGAGAATGATCGTCGTCGCATGCATGGCCGCCGAGCGGTGTCGTTCGCTATCCATTCGCTTATCCAGCCTGAGACGTTCAGCCGATGTAAGGTTCTGCGCCGATTTGAGCAAGGGCGGCGCGGGGCGGCCGCCGTTCCGACCGGTGCGATCTTGTCATTCGTGCGGCGCAGCCGGCGCGGGAAAATCCAAAATCTCGCGCGTATAGGTCTCATGCACTTCAGAGACGGGACGTTGATCACGCGCATAGACCACCGCTGTGTGTTCGAAGAGATCATGGGGGATGGAGAGCGCGCCGCTCGCCTTTTCCGGAAGCGCGGCGGTCGCGGAGACCTCCCAGCCGTCGGGCAGGGGAGACCAGCGCATTTTCATCTCGATCGTGCGACGGAAGGGTTCAAGCGGGGCGATCGCCTTGCCGAAGGGCGTTTCCGTCGTTTCCAGGGCGCGGTTGATGTCGTCGGAAAGCCGCCCAGGCACGTACCAATTGTCGGCTTCCGACAGCACATGTTCGCCGCAGGCGAGCTGCACGCGCCGATATTTCACTGGCTCCTCGGCCCCGACGCCGAGCCGCCGGCGCGTCTCCTCGCTCGGCGGCTTCTCGATCGCAGCGATGCGGCGCGCGAAGATTTTGGGCGGCGCCGCCATTCTGTGGTCGGCGCACCATTTCTCGAGCGTCGCCGTCGCGCTGCGGCTCGCAAGCAGCGAGGCGTTCAGCGTTTGCATGAGGGCGAGCGCTTCGATGCGCGACACGAAGCCGTCCCGCCAAGGGTCGGCAGCCGCCGGAACGGAGGCTGACGCCGTTGCGACGAGGCCAAGAACGAATATTGCGCGCATGTTTTCTCGTCTCCTCGCCCCGCCCGTTGCTGCGCGGCCGAGCGGCCAGAAGTCCCGCCGCGTGCGGCATTATGCGCATGCGCGCGTCTTTTTGGGGCGTTTTCGCCAAGCTATAAGCGCTTTACGGCGTCGGATGAATTGCCGTGGTCGCGCTCAGTCAGGGAATCGACGCGAACAGACGGACCATTCGTTGTTTTTTGTCCGATCCGCCGACAAGCGGCGTTGTTGGCGCGCATCTCGCTTCTCCTTGACGCGGAGGCGGCTCGGGTGGCGTATCCAAGACGGAATTGCTACAAGCTGGCCGCTTACGGCCGCAGTCGCCGGAATCGCCGGCGGAGCCCACAAAAAGGCAGGAAATGCGCAGCGCGACGATCGAGCGCAACACGAAAGAAACGAAAATATCCGTGGCTGTCGACCTCGATGGGGCCGGCCGCTCGGAGATTTCGACGGGATTGGGCTTTTTCGATCACATGCTCGACCAGATCGCCCGTCATGCGCCGCTGGATCTGACGGTGCGCGCCGAGGGCGATCTGCACATCGACGGCCACCATACGGTCGAGGACGTGGGAATCGCCATCGGCCAGGCGGTGGATCGCGCGCTCGGCGACCGCAAGGGCATTTCCCGCTATGGCGACGCCCATGTGCCGCTCGATGAGGCGCTGACCCGCGTCGTCGTCGACGTCTCGGGCCGTCCATTTCTCGTATACGAAGTTTCCTTCCCGGCGCAGCGGATCGGCGGCTTCGATACGGAATTGATGCGCGAGTTCTTCCAGGCCTTCGCGGTTCAGGCCCGCGTCGGGCTGCATATCGAGCGCCTGCGCGGCGTCAACAGCCATCATATCGCCGAAAGCGCTTTCAAGGGCTTCGCGCGGGCGTTCGGCAAGGCGGTCACGATCGATCCACGCCGTTTGCAGGGTGAAGCGCCCTCCACCAAGGGAACGCTCACCGCCTGACAGGAGGCGCGTGAGCCGAGGAGGGGACGGCCGATGGCGATATTCACTGTTCATTTTCCGCGAACGGCGCCGGGCGAGTTTCCCGCGCCGGACAAGATCGTCTTCCTGCGCGACGGCTTTTCCTGGCCGGCCCTGCTTTTCGGTCCGTTCTGGCTTGCCTGGCGCCGGGCCTGGATCGTCGCCGGCCTATGGACTCTTCTTCTCGTCGCCTTGGCGCTAGTCGCATGGAAAATGCGGGTCTCGCGCGACGCCATTTCTTGGCTGGCGTTCGCGCTCGCCGTCTGGCTCGGCTTCGAGGGGGAACGGCTGGTCGGCTGGAGTTTGGGGCGTCGCGGCTATGTCGAGCAGGATCTCGTTATCGGCGAGGACATCGACGAAGCAGAGGAGGTCTTCTTTCACCGGCGCCGCTCGGCGCAGCCACCCGCCAAGCAAGACATCGCGCGGGAGACCGCGCCTTGACGACGGCGATCATCGACTACGGGTCTGGAAATCTGCATTCCGCCTTGAAAGCCTTTGAGCGCGCCGCGCGCGAGTCGCAGGCCGAGGCCAATATTCGCGTCACCAGCGACCCCGACGTCGTGCGCGCCGCCGAGCGCGTCGTTCTGCCGGGCGTCGGCGCTTTCGCCGATTGCCGTCGCGGCCTGATGGCGATCGAGGGCCTTTACGCCGCCTTGCAGGAGGCGGCGATCGATCGCGCCAGGCCGTTCCTAGGGATTTGCGTCGGGATGCAGCTCATGGGCGCGCGCGGCCTCGAGCACGGCGAATGGCCGGGTCTCGGCTGGATTCCGGGGGACGTCGCGGCGATCGAGCCGGCCGATCCTTGCTTGAAAATCCCGCATATGGGCTGGAACACGCTGACGCTGAGCCGCGAGCATCCGCTCTTTGCCGGCGTTTCGACCGGAGAGCGCGGATTGCACGCGTATTTCGTGCACTCGTTTCAACTCAAGCCGTCGGCGCCGGAACATGTTCTGGCGACAACCGACTATGGCGCGCCGCTGACCGCGGCGGTCGCCCGCGATAATCTCGTCGGCGTGCAATTTCATCCCGAAAAAAGCCAGAGGCTTGGCCTAGCGTTGATCGGTAATTTCCTCAGGTGGCGACCGTGATCCTGTTTCCCGCAATCGATTTGAAGGAAGGGCAGTGTGTGCGCCTCGCCCAGGGCGACATGGATCGCGCCACCGTGTTTAGCGACGACCCCGCAGAGCAGGCGCGCGCTTTCGAGCGGGTCGGATTCGAATATCTCCATGTCGTCGATCTCGACGGCGCCTTTGCGGGCGCGCCGCGCAACGCTTCCGCCGTCGAAGCCATTCTCGCGGCGCTAACGATTCCGGTGCAGCTTGGCGGCGGCATTCGCGACATGCGCACGCTGTCGCGCTGGCTGGAAAAAGGCGTCGCCCGCGTCATCATCGGCACGGCGGCGGTCAAGGACCCGTCCTTTGTGCGTGAGGCGGCGCGCGTTCATCCGGGCCGCGTCGCCGTCGGCGTCGACGCCAAGAACGGCTGCGTCGCCGTCGAGGGCTGGGCGCGCGCGACGCGCATGTCGGCGCTCGATCTCGGCAAGAGCTTCGAAGACGCCGGCGTAAGCGCCATCATCTACACCGACATTTCGCGCGACGGCGTGCTCACCGGCCTCAACATCGACGCCACCCTGGCGCTCGCCGACGCCCTGACGATACCGGTCATCGCCTCAGGCGGCCTCGCTTCTCTCGCCGACGTGGAGCGGCTGCTGCAGCCAGATTGCCGCAAGCTCGCCGGCGCCATCACCGGGCGCGCGCTCTACGACGGGCGGCTCGATCCGGCGCAGGCGCTGGCGATGATCCGCCGCGCGCGGGCGGCGGAGGACGCGTAATGCTCAAGGCGCGCGTCATTCCCTGCCTCGATGTGAAAGAAGGCCGCGTCGTCAAAGGCGTCAATTTCGTCGATCTGCGCGACGCCGGCGATCCGGTCGAATGCGCCATCGCCTATGATTCCGCCGGGGCCGACGAACTCTGCTTTCTGGACATCACCGCGAGCCATGAAAACCGCGGCATTCTGCTCGACGTCGTGCAGCGCACGGCGGAGGCCTGCTTCATGCCGCTGACCGTCGGCGGCGGCGTGCGCACGCTTGACGACATTCGCAATCTCCTGCTCGCCGGCGCCGACAAGGTCTCGATCAATTCGGCAGCCGTCGCCAATCGCGGCTTCGTTCGCGAAGCGTCGGAAAAATTCGGCGCGCAATGTATCGTCGTCGCGATCGACGCCAAGCGCGTCGCCGATGGCCGGTGGGAGATTTTCACCCACGGCGGCCGCCGACCAACCGGCATCGACGCCGTTGACTATGCGCGCGAGGTGACCGGCCTCGGCGCTGGCGAAATCCTGCTGACTTCGATGGATCGCGACGGGACGAAGAGCGGTTTCGATATCGCGCTGACGCGCGCGGTCGCCGATGCGGTGCCTGCGCCGGTCATCGCTTCCGGCGGCGTCGGAACGCTCGATCATCTCGTTGCCGGCGTCAAGGAAGGCCATGCCAACGCCGTGCTCGCCGCGTCGATCTTCCATTTCGGCGAATATTCGATCCCGCAGGCGAAGCGCCACATGGCCGCGGCGGGGCTGCCCATGCGTCTCGACGGATTGGAGGCGGCGTGATGATGGCTATTGAGCGGCTCGGCTGTCATTCCCGACGCGCGCAATGCGCGCGATCGGGAATCCAGAGCAACACCAGCATTCTTAAATTGGCTCTGGATTCCCGGTCAGGCCTTCGGCCTGCCGGGAATGACACGGCGCAAGCGATCGGCGCTTGCGGGTTCAATATCGAGCGCCGAGCCTGCTCCCTCTCCCGCGAAGCGGGGGAGGGTTGGGGAGGGGGGCTGTCGTGACCTTTACGCTCGACGATCTTGCCGCGCTGATCAAATCGCGGCGCAATGACAGCGCCTCGACTTCCTATACGAAGACCCTGCTCGACGCCGGAATGCCGAAGATCGCCAAGAAATTTGGCGAAGAGGCAGTGGAAGCAGTGATCGCGGCGATGGAGGGCGACCGCGCCGCTCTGACCAACGAAGCCGCCGACGCCTTGTACCATCTTCTCGTCATGCTCGAAGCCCGCGATGTTTCGCTCGACGATGTCTTGCGCGAACTGGAGCGGCGCACCAAGCAATCTGGCCTTGCGGAGAAAGCCGCTCGTGGAGCCAAGGGATGACGGCGGCCGAACTCGTCCCTAACAACGAAGCGCTTTCTCCTTACCGGCGCTTCACGCGCGCTGAATGGGCGAGGCTGCGCGCCGATACGCCGCTGACGCTGACTCTTGACGATCTCACCCGGCTGAAATCGCTCAACGATCCGATCTCGCTCGAAGAAGTCATCGAAATCTATCTGCCGCTGTCGCGACTGCTCGCGCTCTACGTCGCGGCGACGCAGGGTCTCTTCAAAGCCACGCAGCGCTTTCTCGGCGCCGAAGACGGCAAGGTTCCCTATATCATCGGCGTCGCGGGTTCGGTCGCCGTCGGCAAATCCACGACGGCGCGCGTGCTGCGCGCATTGCTGTCGCGCTGGCCGAACACGCCGAAAGTGGAGCTCATCACCACTGACGGGTTTCTCTTGCCCAATCGAATCCTCGAAGCCGAAAGGCTCATGGACAAGAAGGGCTTTCCCGAAAGCTACGACAATAAATCGCTGCTGCGATTTTTGTCCGACGTGAAGGCGGGCCGGCGCAACGTTTGCGCGCCGGTCTATTCGCATATGACCTATGACGTCGTCGAGGGCGAGGCGACCTGCGTCGATCGGCCCGACATTCTCATTGTCGAAGGCGTCAATGTCCTGCTGGCGCCGCGTATGCGCGACGGCCGCGAAATTCCCTTCGTCTCGGACTTTTTCGATTTCTCGGTCTATCTAGACGCGCCCGAGGACGTGCTGGCGCATTGGTATGTGGCGCGGTTCCGACGGCTCCAGCAGACGGCGTTCCGCGATCCGAAATCCTACTTCCGGGTCTACGCCGATCTCGACGAAGAGGAGACGACGCGCGTCGCCAATGACATTTGGACGCGCATCAATCTCGAGAATTTGCGACAGAACATCGCTCCGACCCGGCCGCGTGCGAGTTTGATCCTGACTAAGGACGCCGATCACAGGATCGAGGAAGTGGCGCTTCGAAAATTATAGGCTTGGCCGCAGCGATTGCGGCGGGCTCGGCGCGGGCGATAAGGGTGGCGCATGCTCGCGGGTTTGCAAATACTCGTCTTTCTCCTGGCGGCGGTGGCGTTTGTCGCCTTCATCGCCTTGCGCTCGGGTGTCGCCTCGCCGATCCTGCTGGTTGCGGCGGGCGTGTTGATCGCGCTCGCACCCGGCGTGCCGCCCTTCGTGCTCGAGCCGCAATTCGTGTTGCTCCTGGTGCTGCCGCCGGTCATCTACATTTCCGCAATCAACATGAGTTGGCGGGAGTTCAAGTTCAATTTGGAGCCGATACTTCTGCTCGCCGTCGGCTGCGTCGTCTTCACCACCATTTCGGTTTCACTCGCGATGAAATGGCTGCTCGGCTGGCCTCTGGCGGTCGGCTTCGTGCTCGGCGCCATCGTCTCGCCGCCCGACGCCGTCGCGCCGCTCGCCATTGCCCGGCGCATGCAACTACCCCGGCGCATCCTTGTCATTCTGGAAGGCGAGGGCCTCGCCAATGACGCCACGGCGCTGGTTCTCTATCGCTTCGCGGTCGCGGCGGTCAGCGTCGGCGCCTTTTCCCTGGCGCAGGGGGCCGAGACATTCGTCGCTATCGTTGCCGGAGAAATCGTCTGGGGCGTTGGCGTCGGCTGGACGATGTTGCGGTTGCGCCGCTTCATGCGTGATCCGCGCATTGAAATCACCCTTTCGCTGATCACGCCTTACCTCGCTTATTGGCCGCCCGAACATCTCGGCGGCTCGGGCGTCATCGCGACGGTGGCGACCGGCCTTTACATCAGCTGGAACGGGCCCCGGTTGATCAGCGCCGCGACGCGCCTGCAGGGCGTGTTCTTCTGGGACTTTTTTCTTTTTCTCATCGAAGGCCTAGTTTTTCTGTTCACCGGCCTGCAGGCCCAGGCGCTGTTGACGCGCATCCAGAATCATTCGCTCTACGAATTGGCGGCGTCCGCGGCGATCGTATCGCTCGCCGTTATTGTGGCGCGCTTCGTATGGATATTTCCGCTTACCTATCTGCCGCGCTGGCTCATTCCGCCGCTGGCGCGGCGCGATCCTTCGCCGCCCTGGCAACGTCCCTTCATCATTTCCTTCACCGGCGTGCGCGGCATCGTCTCGCTCGCCGCGGCGCTGGCGATTCCGCTCGCGACGGCGCAGGGCGAACCGTTTCCCCATCGCGACGCGATCTTTTTCGTCGCCTTTTTCGTCGTGATGGTCACGCTTGTCTTTCAGGGGTCCATGCTGCCATGGATCATTCACAAACTCGGTCTCGCCAAAGACGGCATCGAGGAACGTCTTGTCGACCGCGCCGAAGAGCTGTGCGCCCGCCACGCCGCGACCGAGGCGTCGACCGCCAGGCTTGCGAGCCTCGGCGTGGAGAGCGACATTCCCGAAGAAGCGATGCTGATCCTCGGCGCGCAGCAGGAATATTTCCTGTCGCGCATCCGCATGAAATGCGAAGTCAGCGAAGAACGCCGCGCGCTGGCGGCGCTTCACGACGAACTCGACCTGCAGCTCATCGCCGAGGAGCGCGACGCGATCAACGCCATGCTGCGGGAAGGCAAGCTCAAGGACGACGCTCGCCGCCGCATCGAGCGGGAGCTCGATCTGCGTGAGGCGGACGTGCTGAATCGAAGGAATGAGCGGTTAGGGTAGGGCGCGAAACCCCCTCCCAAAGGGAGAGGGGGCGCCTGTCAGATTAAGCGTTCCCCACCGTCCGCAGCAGCGGCGCGGTGCGGCCATGCGCCGACTTGCCGTCGATGACAAGCCCCGTCGCGTCGGCCGATACTTCGACCGTTGCGCCGTCGATGATCTCGCCGGCGAGCAGCCGTTCGGCGAGCGCGTCCTGCAGCTCCTTCTGCATGACGCGCTTCAACGGCCGCGCGCCGTAATTCGGATCGTAGCCTTTCGCCGCCAGCCAATCGCGCGCCTTCGAATCGAGATGCAGCGTGATCTTGCGGTCTTCGAGGAGCTTTTGCAGCCGCTTGACCTGGATGTCGACGATCGCGCCCATGTCCTCGCGCCGCAGGCGGTTGAACAGGATGATCTCGTCGACGCGGTTCAGGAACTCCGGCCTGAAATGCGCCCGCACGACCTGCATCACCTCATCACGTACAGCGGAGGAATCCTCGCCTTCCTTCTGCATGACCAGGAATTCAGAGCCGAGATTCGACGTCATGATGATCAGCGTGTTCTTGAAATCCACCGTGCGGCCCTGGCCGTCGGTGAGGCGTCCGTCGTCGAGCACCTGCAACAGCACGTTGAAGACGTCAGGATGGGCCTTCTCGATTTCGTCGAAGAGCACGACCTGATAGGGACGCCGGCGCACGGCTTCGGTGAGCGCGCCGCCTTCCTCATAGCCGACATAGCCGGGCGGCGCGCCGATCAACCGCGCAACGGAGTGCTTCTCCATATATTCCGACATGTCGAGCCGCACCATCGCGGTCTCGTCGTCGAAGAGGAAGTTCGCCAGCGCCTTGGTCAGCTCGGTCTTGCCGACGCCCGTGGGGCCAAGGAAAATGAAGCTGCCGATCGGGCGGTTCGGGTCCTGCAGTCCGGCGCGCGCGCGGCGCACCGCGGTCGACACGGCGACGACGGCGTCATGCTGCCCGACGACGCGCTTGGCGAGTTCGTCTTCCATGTGCAGCAGCTTTTCGCGTTCGCCCTCGAGCATCTTGTCGACCGGCACGCCGGTCCAGCGCGAGACGACCTGCGCCACGTCATTGGCCGTGACCTCCTCGTCGACGAGCGTGTCGGCTTCGCTTTCCGTTTCGCCGAGTTTCTTTTCGAGATCGGGAATGACGCCGTAGGTGAGTTCGCCCGCGCGCTGATATTCGCCGCGACGCTGCGCCTGCGCCAGTTCGTTGCGCGCGGCTTCGAGCTGCTCCTTGAGCTTCTGCGCCGCGCCGAGCTTATCTTTCTCGGCTCGCCAGCGTGCGGTGAGCGCCCCTGACTTCTCTTCGAGATCGGCAAGCTCGCCTTCGAGCTTCGCCAGCCGATCCTTTGAGGCCGTGTCCGTTTCCTTTTTTAGCGCTTCCTGTTCGATCTTCAGCTGGATGATGCGCCGGTCGAGTTCGTCGAGCTCTTCGGGCTTCGAATCGATCTGCATGCGCAGGCGCGACGAGGCTTCGTCGATTAGGTCGATCGCCTTGTCCGGCAGGAACCGGTCGGAAATATAGCGGTTCGACAAGGTCGCGGCGGCGACGATCGCGCTATCGGTGATGCGCACGCCGTGATGGAGTTCGTATTTCTCCTTCAACCCGCGCAGGATCGAGATCGTATCCTCGACCGTCGGCTCGTCGACGAAGACCGGCTGGAAGCGCCTAGCGAGCGCCGCGTCCTTTTCGACATGCTTCCTGTATTCGTCGAGGGTCGTCGCGCCGACGCAGTGCAATTCGCCGCGCGCCAGCGCCGGCTTTAACAGATTGGAGGCGTCCATCGCGCCATCCGCCTTGCCGGCGCCGACGAGCGTGTGCATCTCGTCGATGAACAGGATGATCTTGCCTTCGGCGGCGGTGACTTCGTTAAGCACCGCCTTCAGCCGCTCCTCGAATTCGCCGCGATATTTCGCGCCGGCGATCAGCGCGCCCATGTCGAGCGCGAGCAGCTTCTTGTCCTCAAGCGACTCCGGCACGTCGCCGTTGACGATGCGCAAAGCGAGGCCCTCGACGATCGCGGTCTTGCCGACGCCGGGTTCGCCGATCAGCACCGGATTGTTCTTGGTGCGGCGCGACAGCACTTGAATAGCGCGGCGGATTTCCTCGTCGCGGCCGATCACGGGATCGAGCTTGCCTTCGCGCGCCGCCTCTGTCAGGTCGCGAGCGTATTTCTTGAGCGCGTCATAGGCGTTTTCGGCGGACGCCGAATCCGCGGTGCGGCCCTTGCGCAAATCCTCGATCGCGGCGTTCAGCGTCTGCGGCGTGACGCCCGCGTCGCGCAGGATGCGCGCGGCCTCGCTGTCCTTCTCCATCGCCAGCGCCAACAGTAGCCGCTCGACGGTGACATAGGAGTCGCCCGCCTTCTGCGCGATCTTCTCGGCGTTGTCGAAGAGACGCGCCGTCGCCGGCGCGAGATAGAGCTGGCCGGCGCCCGACCCGCCGACTTTCGGCAGTTTCGCGAGAGCGGCCTCGGTTTTCGCCAGCGCCTCGCGCGAGCGGCCGCCGGCGCGGTCGATCAGCCCGGCGGAGAGACCCTGATCGTCGTCGAGCAGGACCTTCAGAATATGTTCGGGCGTAAATTGCTGGTGGCCTTCGCGCGTCGCCATCGCCTGCGCGCTCTGCACGAATCCGCGCGCGCGTTCGGTGTATTTCTCAAAATTCATCCATAGCCCCTCTGACCATGAGGCGGCCCTTTTTCAAGCGGTCCGCCCCGCGTCCGAAATTTCAGCTTAAGGCCCCTTGCGGCGGCCCTCGTCGTCGATATGGGAACGGCCGGGCGGCGGTAAAGGGGGTGCGGCGCGAAAGCGCGGGCTCGACCGCGAAACGGCGCTTAATCGCCTTGGCGCTATAGGCGCGCCGCCGGCTGGATCGCACGCCATCCCCCATAGAGCGCGAGGGCTACGAGCGACAGCATCATCGCATAGACGAGGCCGGAGGCGATGAGACCGGCGAGAGGACTGCCATACATCGCGTAAATGTTCGGCGGCCGCTGCTCGGCGCCGGGGCTCAGATGGGCGAACCACAGCGCGACGGCGCCAAGCGCGCCGATCACCGCCCAGAACGCCGCGCCGATCTTGCCGCGAAAATAGAAATACAGCGCGGCGCCCGTGAGCGCGTATTTCACTGAAAGAAACCCGGCGACGATCGCCCACGCCGATGGTTGCGAGAAATCGTCGCGCAAGAGATGGTCGAGATCGTGCGCGGCTGAAAACGCGATCGCGGCCAGAACGAGGACTATGAGCGTTTTGTCCGGCATGGCTTGCCCCCTTGCGAAACGGCGGCGCTGTTTTCGTGACGGCCGGGGAGGTGTAGGCAATTCGCCTCGATTTGTCACCGAACAGGGAAGTCCATGCGAATCGCCGCCCTCTACCGCTATCCCGTCAAGGGCCTCTCGCCCGAGCCGCTCGACGCCGCCGATTTGCGCTCTGACGGCTACTTTCCCGGGGACCGGCTGTTCGCGCTCGAAAACGGCCCGTCGGGCTTCGATCCCACAGCGCCGGAGCACCAGCCCAAGATCAAATTTCTCATGTTGATGCGGAACGGCGCGCTCGCAGGGCTTGCGACGCGCTATGACGCGGCGACAGGCGTGCTGATGATCTCGCAAGGCGGGCGCGAGGTCGCGCGCGGAGATTTGCGGTCAGCCGAAGGGCGCGGCGCTATCGAGGCGTTCCTCACCGGCTTTCTCGGGGCTGAAATCCGCGGTCCGCTGCGGCTGCTCGCCGCGCCGGAGGGCTTTCGCTTCACCGATTCGAAGGCGGGCTTCGTCTCGCTCGTTAATCTCGCCAGCGTCGCCGCGATTGGCGAGGCGCAAAAGGCCGCGGTCGATCCGCTGCGATTTCGCGCCAATCTCTATGTCGAAGACATGGCCGCTTGGGCCGAGGCGGCGCTCCCGGGCCGAACGCTCACGATCGGCGGCGCCCGGCTCGAAATTCTCAAAATGACCGACCGCTGCGCCGCGACCGGCGTCGTGCCGGGAACCGGGCGGCGCGACATGGATCTCGTCCAGACCTTGCGCGACACCTTCGGCCATATTGATTGCGGCGTCTACGCGCGGGTGATCGAGGGCGGCCGCATCGCGACCGGCGACGCCATCAGCGTCGCCGCATAAATCGGTTAGAAGCGGTCCGGCTCCAGCGGAAGCTCGCCGACCTCCGGCGCGTCATCGTCGCGCGCGCCGCCGGCATCATCCATCGGCGGGCGAGGGCGCCGGCGACGGCGGGAGCTTAGATGAAAATTCACCCCGCCTTCATGATCGCGCGGCGTTTCGCGCTCGATCAGCGGCTCCGCGACCTCGCTCGGCGCGGGACGAGAGCCCGTCGGCCCGGTTATGAATGACGGCAGCGCGGCTCCCGCGGCGTCCTCGGCGGCGCCGGTCTCGCCGCGCGGCTGGAAACGACGATCGCGGCTGCGGTCGTAGCCTTGGTGACGCGGGCGGTCGCCGCCCTCGACGTTGCGATCCCGGTTAAACGGCGGCCGCTCGGGCCGCTGCGGGCGCTCGGGGCGTTCCGCGCGCTGCATGTCGCCGATCGGGCGCTCCTCGAAAGGCTGCGGCTGAGGCTGCGGCGGCGCAAAATTTTGAGGCGGCGCGAATGGCTGCTGCGGCGGTTGCGGCTGGTAGGCGGGCACCGGCAGCCGCTCGGCAAGCGGCGCGAAACGGTCGGGAAGCGGCGCGAAATCGTCGTCGTCGTCGGAGGTCTCGACTTCGGCTTCGAACTGCGGGCGCGCATAGCCGTTGACCTGCTGCTGCGCGGCGGCGATCAGCCGGAAATAGTGCTCTGCGTGCTGTAGCAGGCTTTCGGCCATGATAATGTCGCCGGACGACTGCGCATCGCGCGCGAGCTGAAGATATTTTTCGGCGACATGTTGAGCCGTGCCGCGAATCTTCACGTCGGGGCCATTCGACTCATAGGATCGCGTCAGCGGATTGGGCCCTTTGCGGCCGTTGCGTCCGCGCATTCTCTTGTTCTGTCCTGGTCTCATCAAACTCCCCGCAATTTCGCTGCGCTCGACCCTCGCCTGCGCGGCCATATCAACAACGCCGCCGCTAAATCCCTTCGCCAGAAGCCGCCAACGCCAAACGACCGGGCGAGAGCGATCCGTTCCTGGACCGCGGGCTTCGAGAGCGGCGCGCGCGAATCGAATGTCCTCAAGTCGGCCGCAATCGGCAGCCCCGCCCAGTTCTGCGCCAATTCCCCTCAGCGCGAATTCATGACGCCAAGCGCGGCGGGATGCCGTCTGCCTGCCCGGCGCATGACGCCCGGCGACGATCGAAGCGGCCTTACTCCGGCGCTCTCATGTCGATTTCGACTTTGCTCCCGGCCGGTCGTTTCGGGCTTCCGTTCGCGAAGCGGAGCCAAAGGATCGAGGTTCTCTCTCGAAGTCGGCGATCGGCTGGAACCTGGAATGACTATAGTGGAGGGGGTGGTCCCCAACAAGACCGCGCGCCGAGCGGCGGGCGAAAAAAGGGGGTACTGTAGCCAATATGTCACGTCGACAAGGGCGCAAGGCGCGCCGCGACAATCCTCTCGCGTCCGCCTGCGTCGCGGGCGACGCGCTCGATTTGGAGCCCATGGGCGGCCAAAAGCGCGGCGACGCGGGCAGCTTGATCGAAGCCGACTTCGAATAGAACGACAGCGTCTTCGGCCAGCAGCCTCGGCAGGTCGCGAAGGATTTCTCGATAACAGTCGAGCCCGTCGGCGCCGCCGTCCAGCGCCAGCGCCGGATCATGGAGACGCACCTCAGGGTCGAGACCTGCGATATCCTCGGTGCGGACATAGGGGGGATTGGAAACGATGAGGTCGAAACGTCCCTGAAACGCCTCGGCCCAGCGGCCGCGCACGACGCTTGCGCGGTTGGAGAGGCCGCAGCGGGCGAGATTAGCGGCGGTCGCCCTGCAGGCATCCGGCGAAATATCGACGGCGAGCGCCCAGGCGGCCGGAAGCTCGCTGAGAAGGGCGCAGGCGATGGCGCCCGAGCCGGCGCCAAGATCTAGAATCGAGAGCAGCGCGTCGCGCTTTTCCGCGACGAGGCTCAGCGCGGCTTCGACCAGCGTTTCGGTGTCCGGGCGCGGATCGAGCACGCCGGGCGCGACGGTAAGATCGAGCGTCCAGAATCCGCGCTCGCCCAGGATGCGGGACATGGGCTCACGGGCGGCCCGCCGCGCCGCATAGTCGGAAAGGATGCGCGATTCGTCCTCCGACAGCGGCGCGCGCGGCGCAAGCGCGAGTTCGAGCCGCGTCAGCCCCGCAGCGCCGCGCAACAGAGCGCGCGCCTCGTCCTGCGGATGCTCGACGCCGGCGGCTTCGAGGCGGTCCGCGACCGCCCCGATCGCTTCGATTCGCATCAGGGCCGGCGCGCTGTCCGCTGCCGGCTTTTTCCCGACGCCCAGCTTCATGTCCTATCCCTTATTGGCGAGAAGCGTCGCCAGCCGCTTCGCAAACGCTGCCGCGTCGATCGGATGTTCGCCGTCGGCGACTCGCGCCAGATCCAGCAGAAGGAACTGGTCGTCGCGGGTCGCGTCCCGCCCTTTCGCGCGCAAGGCGGTCGCCAGCGCGACGATCGCCTCATGCCTCGAATTGACCTCCAAAACCGGCTTTCCGAAGGCCGCCTGTTGACCATGTTCGGCCAGAAGGCGGGACAATTGGCGATCGAATCCGGTATCGGGCGCCACGAGGCAAACGGCGCTGTCGGTGAGCCGCGTCGAGGCGCGCACGTCGTCGACATATTCGCCGAGCGTTTCCTTGAGCGCCGACAGCAAATCAGCGACGTCGGCCGGCGCCGTGTCCGCCGTTTTGGCGTCGTCGACGAGCGCGATCGAATCAATGTCCGCCTGACCCTGCGTCACCGATTTGAACGGCTTGCCGTCAAATCCCAGCGCGCTCGTCACCCAGAAGGCGTCGACGGCGTCGTCGAGCAGCAGCACCTCAACGCCTCTCGCGCGGAACCCTTCGATCTGCGGGCTGGCGCGCAGCCGCTTCATGTCGTCGCCGACGAGATAATAGATCGCGGTTTGATTCTCCCGCAGATCGGCGACGTAATCCTTGAGCGTGCGGGTTTTTTCCCCCGACTTGGTCGAGGCGAAACGGGCGATTTCGAACAGGTCGTCGCGGCGGCTCGGGTCTTCGTGCAGTCCTTCCTTGAGAACCGACCCGAAGTTTTTCCACACTTCGGCGAATTTCTCGGGCTCGGCGTTGGCGAGCTTTTTCAGCTCCTGCAAGACGCGCGTGGCGATCGCCTTGCCGATCGCGCCGACGACCGGACTCTTCTGCACCATCTCTCGCGAGACGTTGAGCGGAATGTCGGCGCTGTCAACGACGATGCGCATGAACCGCAGCCAAGCGGGCAGCATCGCCATGTCGCGCGAGATCAGCACCCGGCGCACATAAAGCTTGGATTTGCTGGTTCGCGCCGGATCGAAGAGATCGAACGGCCGCGCGCCCGGAACAAAGGCGAGCACCGTATATTCGGTGCGCCCTTCCGCGCGCCAGTGGGCGATCAGCGCCGGCTCGTCCAACTGTCCGGACAACTGCCGGTAGAAATCGACATATTGCTCATGCGTGATCTCGGATTTCGGCCTGGTCCACAGCGCGACGCCCTCGGCGATGCGGCGGGGCTCTTCGCCCGGCGCGGCGATAAGGTCGATCGGCGCGGCGATCGCGCCGGAATGTTCGCGCACGACGTTTTCGACGCGCCAGCCGTCGAGAAATTCGTCGCTCTCGGAGTTGAGATGCAGCGTGACGCGCGTGCCGACGGCGGGCGCCTCTTCGAGCGGCAGCGGCGCAATCTGATAGGAGCCCTTGCCTTCCGAACGCCACAGCCAGGCCTGCTCCTCGCCGGCCCGCCGCGTCGCGACCTCGACGCGGTCGGCGACCATGAAGGCGGAGTAGAATCCGACGCCGAACTGGCCGATGAAGCCGGCGTCCTTGTCCTTGCCGAGCTTGTCGAGGAAGGCGCGTGTGCCCGAATTGGCGATGGTGCCGAGCGCGCTGATCAGCTCCTCGCGCGACATGCCGACGCCATTGTCGGTGACCGTCAGCGTGCGCTTGTCCTTGTCGAGCGCGATCGTGACGAGCGGCGCGGCGGCCTGGGCGGCGAGCTTTTCGTCGGAAAGCGCCTCATATCTGAGCTTTTCACAGGCGTCGGCGGCGTTCGAGACGAGTTCGCGCAAAAAGACGTCGCGCTCCGAATAGACGGAATGCGTCATCAGTTCGAGGAGCCGCGCGACATCGGCCTCGAAGCCGAAATTGGCGGCGGCGGATTGCGGATCTGCGGCTTCGGCCGCGCCTTCGACGGATGTTGCGTCGTCGGTCATGTTCTCTCCAATGAAAGCAAAAAGAGAATCGGCGTCGCGGTCAGCGCGACGGCGCATCTTGAGTTCGTCATTGTCGGGAATTTTGCAAGGGCACGGCTAGAGCGGGACGAGAGCGCCGCTGGCCCTCTTGAGCCGGTTTGGGCGGGCGCAAAGGTAGACGGGCCGGCGCGGGAGCGAATCTCCCGGCCGGCCCGACCATCGCCACGACCTCTATATCTCGGCGCCACACGCTTTCGGGGGGCTGGGGGGCTGACGAAACCGAAAGCGCGCGGCCCCGAGCTGTCGAGGCAATGAACTACATTTTGGGCGGCGCGTTTGGCTGGCAAGGGGCGCCATGCCGGCGAAAGTATGATTATTGCCGGCCAAATCTTATCTGGTTGCGCAGTCGAAAAGATTCTCGTCGCAATCCCGTCATTAAGTCTTGCCCGCCGCATCGGCGCTTGCCAACATGGGAGAGGAAGTCGAGGAGAGCGTCACGCATGGCGGAGTCGGAGACGACGGAGCCCAGCCGGGCTCGACCCGCGCTATTCGTCGTGAACGGTGTTTCGCCGGGCGCGGCGCCAGGGGCGCGGGGAGACAGGCGCAGCGCGGCGGTTTCATTCAGCCGGCCGGAACTCAACGTCATCTTCAATCTTTACGGCGCGAAAGTCGCGCAGGGCGAATGGCGCGATTACGCCATCGACTTCACGCCGGCCAAGGCCGTGTTCTCGATTTTCCGGCGGGCGAGCGAGGCGCCGCTCTATCGAATCGAAAAGGATCCGGCGCTTTCGCGTCGACAAGGCGCCTATTCGGTCATCGCGGCGACCGGCCTCGTGCTTCGGCGCGGGCACGATCTCTCTCGCGTCGTGCGCGTTTTGGACCCCGCGCTGAGGCTCGTCGGGGCGGAATAGGCTTAAAAACGGTCGGCGCGATAGGGCGTTGGATCGATGAAGGGCGTCTCGCCGGTCATCATCTCCGCGAGCAGGCGGCCGCAGACTGGCCCGAGCGTCAGCCCGTGATGGGCGTGGCCGAAATCGAACCAAAGGCCCTTATGGCGCGGGGCGGGGCCGACAATCGGCAGCATGTCGGGCAAGCAGGGCCGCGCGCCGCGCCAGGGCGCCGGGTCGAGCCGTTCGCCGAGCGGGAACAGCCGGCGCGCCGTGGGCTCGCAAATCTCGATCTGCACCGGCGTCGGCGGCGCGTCGCGGCGCGCGAATTCGGCGCCGCTCGTCAGCCTGATCCCGCGGCGCATCGGCGCCAGAAGATAGCCGACGTCGGCGTCGAGGATCGTATGATTGAGCCGCACGCCCTCTTTTGCGGCGTAATGCATGTGATAGCCCCGCTTCCAGCCGAGCGGAATGCAATAGCCGAGCGGCCCGTAGATGGCATCCGACCAGGGGCCGAGCGTCACCGCCGCCGCGCCGGCGACGAGAGGCCCCTCCGCCGTCGCCAGGCGCCAGCGGCCGTCCGCTTCTTGCGAGAGGCTGCGCGCGTCTCCCGCGAGCAGCCGGCCGCCGCGTGAAACGAACAGGTCGGCATAGGCTTTCGATAGGGCGGCGGGATCGACGATCGCGGCCGTGTCGCGATAATGGACGCCGCCGGCGATCGGCGCGAAATCCGGCTCCAGCGCCGCGATCCCGGACGAATCGAGCGAGTCGATATGTAAGCCATAGCCACGCAGCCGCTCCGCATCGGCAAATCCGACTGCGAGCGTTTCCTCGCTGCGAAAGAGCTTGATCCAACCGTTCTTGCGCAGGAGTTCACCTGCGCCCGCCTGCTGGATCAGCGCCTCATGCTCGCTCAGGCTGTTTTCGATCAGCGGGCGCCGCGCCTCGATATTTCGCGCTACGCGCGCGGGCGCGCTGGCGCGCCAATAGCGCAGCAGCCACGGCCCCACCGCCGGCAGGGCGGAGAAATGGTAATGCGCCTCGGGGAGAAGATTCAGCGCATATTTGACCAGCCGCGCCGGGTCGCGCGGGAAAAGATAGGGAATGAGCGAGGAACGCTCGATCAGCCCGGCGTTGCCGAAGCTCGTCTCCTGTCCCGCAGCGCCGGCGCGATCGATAAGCGTAACCTCGCGGCCGCGCGCCTGCAGATGCAGCGCGGCGCTCACGCCGACGATGCCCGCGCCAAGAACGACGACATCCGTCGATTTCATATTTCCTCCAGGGCGGTCGCTCATATATGGACTTTGATGCAACGCGCGTGCTAGAGCGCGGCTCGCGAAAAAGTGGGAACCGGTTTTTCGCGTAGAGCGCGCTCTAAGCTTTCGGAATCGATCAATTTATCTGCAATTGGGCGATTCCGCCGAAATGCAGCGGGATCGATGCGCCTCTCTCTTTCCATGGAATTTCAAGGCGCCCGATGATCCCCCGCTATTCCCGACCCGAAATGACCGTGATTTGGGAGCCGCAGACCCGGTTTCGCATCTGGTTCGAGATCGAGGCCTATGCCTGCGACGCGCTCGCCGAGATCGGCGTCATCCCAAGGGAAAGCGCCAAGGCGATCTGGGACAAAGCGGATTTCGTCACTTTCGACGTCGCCAGGATCGACGAAATCGAACGCGTCACGAAACATGACGTGATCGCCTTTCTGACCCATCTTGGAGAATTCATCGGCGCCGAATCGCGCTTCGTTCATCAGGGCATGACGTCGTCCGACGTGCTCGACACCTGTCTCGCCGTGCAATTGTCGCGCGCCGCGGATCTCCTGATCGCCGACGTCGACGCGCTGCTCTCGGCGCTCAAGACGCGCGCCTATGAGCATAAATATACGCCGACGATCGGCCGCTCGCACGGCATTCACGCGGAGCCGACGACCTTCGGGCTGAAACTGGCCCAGGCCTATGCCGAATTCACGCGGGCGCGGGCGCGGCTCGTCGAGGCGCGCAGAGAAATTTCGACCTGCGCGATTTCGGGCGCCGTCGGCACTTTCGCCAATATCGATCCGCGCGTCGAAGACTATGTGGCGCATAAGATGGGGCTGACGCCCGAGCCGATCTCGACCCAGGTCATTCCGCGCGACCGCCACGCGGCTTTTTTCGCGACGCTCGCCGTGGTGGCGTCGTCGGTCGAACGGCTGGCGATCGAAATCCGCCATCTTCAGCGCACCGAAGTGCTCGAGGCGGAGGAATTTTTCTCGGCGGGCCAGAAGGGCTCTTCCGCCATGCCCCACAAGCGCAATCCGGTGCTGACCGAAAATCTGACCGGACTTGCACGGCTCGTGCGCGGCATGGCGATTCCGGCCATGGAGAATGTCGCGCTGTGGCATGAGCGCGATATTTCGCATTCTTCCGTCGAGCGCATGATCGGGCCCGACGCGACGGTGACGTTGGATTTCGCGCTCGCGCGCCTGACTGGCGTGGTCGACAATCTCGTCGTCTATCCAGAAAACATGCGCAAGAATTTAGAAAAGCTCGGCGGGCTCATTCACTCGCAACGCGTGCTGCTGGCGCTGACCCAAAAGGGCGTGTCGCGCGAAGACGCCTACGCCATGGTGCAGCGAAACGCCATGCCGGTTTGGCGCGGCGAAGGGGATTTCCGCGCGCTGCTTGGCGAGGACAAGGACGTGAGCTCAAAGCTGTCGGCGAAGGAGTTGGACGAGCTCTTCGACCTCTCCTATCACTTCAAACATGTGGATAGGATTTTCGCGCGGGTGTTTGGGGAGGCTTAGCGCCGATGCTAATCTCCAGATATCCCAGCTGCAATTCTTTCGCGAAGGCGATCAGCGCGGCCGTGAAGAGCGCCATCGCCACGGCGAACATCAATCCCGCGCCGTATTCATGGCGCATATGCATGTAAGCGGCCGCGAAGCTGACGATGACGAGAACGCTCGTCACGATGCAGCTCGCGACGCCCCAGTAAATGGCGTAATGCATCAGCATGCCGCGCTGTTTGAGGATCGGCAGCTCAGCTTTCAGATGGGCCTGCGCCTCGTTATCTCCGCCCGTCTGATTGATGGTTCTCGAACGATCGACGATTCGGTCCAATCTTGAAACGAGGACGGACAAGAGCTGCGCTTCTGCCGCAAGCAGAAATGCGGGGCCGGTGACCTGCGAGATCACATTGGAAAGCTGTTCGATCGAGGGCGGGTCAAAGATAAAGATCATGACGGTCCCTAAGCGGATTGCACGCGGATCCAGCCAATTTCAATTCGGCGTCGCGCCCGTCAAGCCTTAACGTGACGGCCAGCGCCATTTTGGCGATTCATGCTCAGGCGCGAGAGTCTCTCCCAGACGCTTCTCTAGCGCGATTTCGACGCAGCAATCGTCTTTTTTCAGTTCAAAGACCAATTTCGCCGAGTGCGACACGACGAAAAGCTGCGTCTCCTTCGAGACCCTGCGCATCAATCGCGCCAGCGCGCCGATGAGGTTGGGATGAAGGCTCGCTTCCGGTTCGTTGAACACCATCAGCGGCGGCGGGCGGGGCGTCAGCAGCGCTGCAACAAGCAGCAGATAGCGCAGCGTGCCTTCCGAGAGCTCCGCAGCGCGTAGCGGACGAAGCAGCCCATGCTGGCGCATTAACGTCTCGACGTAACCGTCCGATGTCGAAATATCGATCGTGCTGGATGGAAAGGCGTCATCGATCGTCTCGTCCAGGGCGTCTACGTCGCCGACTTCCCGAATGGTTGCGAGCGCCCCGGCGAGGTCAGCGCCGTCATCCGCCAGCGCAGGGGTAAAGCTGCCGATCTGCGGCCGTCGCGCCGGCGCATCGCGATCTGCGCGCAAATTGTCATAGAAGCGCCAGCGCCGCACCGTCTCACGTAAGATCGGAAGATCATAGGCTTCCCGTAGGTCGGCGCATTGCGTCATCATGCTGTCGACGCCGGCGAGCGACGTTGCGGCCTGTCGCCATTCGCCATTTTCCCCGAGAACGCGCGCGCTCGGTCCGCGTCGCTCGGCCAAAAGATTGGCGCGGGCAAGATGCTCTCCGGTCCATTGCGCCTCAAGCTTGATTTGCGGATCGAGGGGGAAGGGGTTTGTCGCATTTGACGTCGGGCCGAGGTCGATCGCGTAACCATAAGTTTTCGAAGCAAACCCGAGCTTCAGCGCCTTTCGCGACTGGCGCGCCAATGGTTCGATTGGCGTTTCGCCCGTTTTCATCGCGCGGGAGAATTTCTCGGGACCAGCCCAAAGCGTCGAATTCAGTCCGCCCTCCCGGGCGATGGACTGGATGATGCGCCCCTGAGCTATGTCGGCGAGAAGGCGCAGCGCGCGATACAAGCTGGACTTGCCGGCGCCATTGGCGCCAGTCACGACGGTGAGCGGCCCCGGCGCAAGGACCAGATCGCGAATGGATCGATAGCCGGAAATTGCGAGCCGTGTGATCACTGTGCCTCCCGGCCGCCAATATCAATGGGCGCGCGTGGGCCGGCAATGGCCGCCCTTCCAATAGCGGGCGCAAAGCCTTAAACAGCGGGCCATGATTTGGCTTATCTTCGCCTTGCTGACCGGCGCCGCGATCATGGCGGTGTTGGCGCCGCTCGCCATGCGCGGTCAGACTGAGAATGACAGCGCCGCTGACGTCGCCTTCTTCGAGCAGCAGATCGCCGAAATCGAGCGCGAACGCACGGAAGGGCGGCTCGACGCCTTGGACGCCGAAACCGCCAAGACCGAGGCGGCGCGCCGGCTGTTGCGCGCGGAAGCTGCGCCAAAGTCCAGGACCGCGGCCTCGCGCAGGCTGGCGCTCGCCGCAGCGCTTGCGGCCATCGTCGCGATACCGGCGGTCGCGCTGACGCTCTATGCGCGCCTCGGCCATTCCGACATGCCCGACATGCCGCTGACGGCGCGGCTTGAATCCGCGCCGGAGGCGCGCGATCTCGCCGGGGCCGTCGCGCGCATCGAGCGGCATTTGCGCGAGCATCCCGAAGACGGCCGCGGCTTCGAAGTCGTCGCGCCTTATTATCTGCGCACCGGCCGCGGCGAAGAGGCGATCCACGCCTATTCGGAAGCACTGCGGCTTTTGGGCGCGACCGCGGCGCGACATGCCGCGCTTGGCGAAGCGCGCGTCGTCATCGCGCGAGGCATAGTGACGCCGGAAGCCAAAACGGATTTCGAGGCGGCGCTCGCGCTCGATCCTTCAGCGCCGCAGGCCCAGTATTATCTCGGGCTGGCGGCGGCGCAGGCTGGAGATCGGGATAAGGCGATCGAAATCTTTTCGAAGATGGCCGCTGACGCGCCGGCCGACGCCGCTTATCTCAAGGCTGTCAACGCGCAGCTCGCCAAATTGCGCGGGGAAGCAAGCGCGCCGGTCGCCTCGCGCGGGCCGTCGAGCGAGCAGGGCAAAGCGATTGCCGCCATGCCCGCCGATGAGCGTCAGGCGATGATCCGCGGCATGGTCGATCGTCTCGCCTCGCGGTTGGAGGCCGAGGGCGACGACGTCGAGGGATGGCTGAAGCTTATTCGCGCCTATAGCGTGCTTGCCGAGACCGAAAAGGCGAAAAAGGCGGTGGACGATGCGCGACATGCGCTGGCGCGCAAGCAAGACGATGTGGCGCGCATCGATGCGCTGGCGAAGGAATTGAATATCGGCGGCTAGATCGAAATTTCGACTCCGCGTGAACGGGCTTATGGGGCATGGGAGCGTTCTGAATAAGATGACGCGCAAGGGAAAGCGACTGACGTTGATTATCGGCGCGATGGCGGTTCTCGGCCTCGCCGCCGGGCTGATGCTTTTTGCGCTGCGCGACAATATCGTCTTCTTTTACACGCCATCGGAACTTGCAAAGAAACAGGTCGCCGCCGGCGCGCGGCTGCGCATCGGCGGGCTGGTGAAGGAAGGTTCAGTTTTCAAGAATGGCCAGAACGTGAAGTTCACGATCACCGATAAGACGAGCGATCTCGCGGTATCCTATACCGGCCTGCTGCCGGACCTTTTCCGCGAAGGGCAGGGCGTCGTCGTCGACGGCGTGTTGCAGCCGGACGGCGCCTTTCGCGCCGACAACGTGCTCGCCAAGCATGACGAGCGCTACATGCCGCGCGACGTCGCCGACGCATTGAAGAAGCAGGGCGTCTGGCAGGGAGAGAAGAAGTGAACAGCGCTCCACAAGGCTTCCTCATCCTGAGGAGCGAGCGAAGCTCGCGTCTCGAAGGACGAGGAAGCCGCTGTCGGCAGGTGGGCGGAACGCCCTCGTGCTTCGAGACGGCCCCTGCGGGGCCTCCTCAGCATGAGGGCGACTGTATCGTTGCGCCGGCATCGGGGACCGCATGATCGTTGAAACCGGACATTACGCGCTCGTCCTGGCCCTCGCCTTGGCGCTGGCGCAATTCGTCATTCCCTTCATCGGCGCGCGGTTGAATGATGCGGGCCTGATGCGCGTCGCGCGCCCGGCGGCGATCACGCAATTCCTGTTCGTCGCGCTCTCCTATGGCGCGCTGACCTATGCGCATGTCGTCTCCGACTTCTCGCTCGTCAACGTCATCGAGAATTCGCATTCGTTGAAGCCCTTCATCTACAAAATCTCCGGCGTCTGGGGAAACCACGAAGGCTCGATGCTCTTGTGGGTGCTTGTCCTCTCGCTCTGCGGCGCGCTGATCGCGATCTTTTCGAACGCGATGTCGGACAGGCTGCGTTCTGACGCGCTCGCCATGCAGGGCCTGCTCGGCGCGGCGTTTCTGCTCTTCATTCTGCAGACGTCGAATCCTTTCGCGCGCGTCGCGCCGGCGCCGTGGGAAGGCCGCGATCTCAATCCGATCCTGCAGGACCCCGGCCTCGCGATCCATCCGCCGCTGCTCTATCTCGGCTATGTCGGCTTTTCGATCGTGTTCTCTTTCGCCGCCGCCGCGCTCATCGGCGGACGGATCGACGCCGCCTGGGCGCGGGTCATTCGCCCCTGGACGCTCTTCGCCTGGATCGCGCTGACGCTCGGAATCGCGATGGGGTCGTATTGGGCCTATTACACGCTCGGCTGGGGCGGCTTCTGGTTCTGGGACCCAGTCGAAAACGCCTCGCTGATGCCTTGGATCGCTGGCACGGCGCTCGTGCATAGCGCCGCGGTGATGGAAAAGCGCGAGGCGCTGAAGGTCTGGACGATCTTTCTAGCGATTCTGGCCTTCTCGCTCTCCCTGCTCGGCACCTTCCTGGTGCGTTCCGGCGTGCTCACCTCGGTGCACGCCTTCGCCAGCGATCCCGACCGCGGCGTGTTCATTCTCGCCATTCTCGTCTTCTTCATCGGCGGCGCTCTTGCGCTCTTTGCGCTGCGCGCCGGCGCGCTGCCGGTCGGCGGACTGTTTTCGCCGATCTCGCGCGAAGGCGTGCTCGTAATCAACAATCTGCTGCTTTCGGCGTGCTGCGCCACCGTCGTCGTCGGAACGCTCTATCCGCTGGCGCTGGAAGCGCTCACCGGCGAAAAGATTTCCGTCGGCGCGCCTTTCTTCAACACCGTGCTAATTCCGATTGCGCTGCCGCTCGCGCTGCTGATGCCGATCGGCCAGATGCTCTCCTGGAAGCGCGGCGATCTTGCCGCCGCCTTGCAACGGCTGCGTATCGCCTTCGTCGTCGGCATCGTCGCGGCGGCGGCTTTCGGCGCCTGGTACGGAACGCCGTTCCTCTCCATCGTTACCGCCGGCATCGCGATCTATCTCGTGGTCGGCGCCTTGAGCGATCTTGTTTTGCGCGCGCGCGGCGGCTCGGGGCGCCCGAGCCTGAAGCGGCTCGCCGGCCTGCCGCTTTCCGCCTTCGGAACGTCGTTCGCCCACGCCGGCATGGGGCTCACACTGCTTGGACTTGCCGCGACCGGCTGGGGCGTCGAAAGCATCGTCGCGATGAAGCCGTCGAGCTTCTATGATGTCGGTCCTTACCAGATCGGCATCGAATCCGTTTCACCGCGCCAGGGACCGAATTATTCGGAAGTCTATGCCGTCATGGCGGTGCGCAAGGACGGCGCGACGCTCGCGACGATCGAGCCGGCCAAGCGCTTCTATCAGGTGCGGCGCATGTCGCGCTCGGAGGCCGGCATCGTCACGATCGGCCTTGGCCAGGTTTATGCGGCGATCGGCGAGTCGCATGAGGACGGGACTATCGACGCCCGGCTGTATTGGAAGCCGCTGGTGACGCTGATCTGGATCGGCGCGCTCATCATGGCGATTGGCGGCGCGCTGTCGCTCGCCGACCGGCGCCTGCGCATCGGCGTCGCCCGCCGCGCCGCCGCGCCGGTTCTGGAGCCGGCGGAATGAGCGTCGATCTTTGCTTCGGCCAATCCCCCGAGCCCCTCACCTCACCTCTCCCCGTTTTCATGGGGAGAGGGGTCATCAGCGCATCGCGTATGCGATCGGCGTTGCGGCGCGGCGCCGACCGCCTCCTCTCCCCGCTCGCGGGGAGAGGTGAGGTGAGGGGCCGGGGGTTTTGCCTTCGACTCGCGGCGTTGCTCTTCCTCCTCTTCCCCCTCGCGGCCCACGCGGTCACGCCCGGCGAAATGCTGGCCGATCCGGCGCTCGAAGCCCGCGCGCGGGCGATCGCCACGGAGCTGCGCTGCCTCGTTTGCCAGAACCAGTCGATCGACGATTCCGACGCCTCGCTCGCCAAGGATCTGCGCGTGCTCGTGCGCGAGAAGCTCATGGAGGGGATGAGCGATGCGCAGGTGCGCGACTTCATCCATGCCCGCTACGGCGATTTCGTGCTGTTGCGCCCGCCGATGAAGCCCGGCACGCTGCTGCTATGGAGCGCGCCGTTCCTTGCGCTGCTTGCCGGGGCCGCCGCCGTCTGGATGTCGGCGCGCCGACGTTCAGGCCTCGCCGCCGCGCCCGCGAGGGCGCTCACGGAGGAAGAACGCGCGCGGCTGAAAGCGCTCGGCGCGTCAGACCCCGACCGGCCGGCGAGCTGACCCTATCCAACGCGTTTGCGCTGCACTATAGGGGCGGGACAGTTTCCGCCGCCCCGGCGCCCCCCATCAAGGAGCGGACCATGGCCCAGCATTCCACGCCCCATTTCCACAATCAGCCCGGCGTCGCTCAGATCAGGATCGGCGCCAAGGAATTCATGTGCATCGGCGCCCTGCCGCCCTTCGACCACCCGCATGTCTATATCGACATGGGCGCTTCGAATGAGGCCGTCTGCCCCTATTGCTCGACGCATTATGTCTTTGACCCGGCGCTGCGCGGCGGCGCCGACCCGGCCGAATGCGTCTATCGCGTGTCGCAAGATAGCGCCGCCTGACAGAGTTAGCAGGTGAGCGCGCCGATCGTCATCGCCGGCGCAGGCATTGGCGGCCTCGCCGCGGCCCTGTCGCTGGCGCGCGCCGGCAAACGCGCGCTGGTCCTGGAACGCGCGCCGCGGATCGAGGAGATCGGCGCCGGACTACAGATCGCGCCGAACGCCGGACGAATCCTCGCCAAGCTCGGGCTCGAGCCGGCGCTTGCCGCCGTGGCTCTCGAGCCCGAGGCCATAAATATCCGGCGTGGGCGGGACGGCGCCGTTCTGGCGCGGCTAGACCTTTGCGACGCCTCGTCCCGCTGGGGCGCGCCATTCCGGCTGTTCCACCGCGCCGATCTGCAGGGCGCGCTGCTACAGGCGGCGCTGGACAATCCGCACACGCATGTCCGCTCGGGCGCCCGCGTCGGCGATTTCGAAGCAAGCGCGCGGGGCGTGCGCATTCGCGTGCACACCCAGGAGGGCGTCGAGGAAATCGAAGCGGCGGGTCTTGTCGGCGCCGATGGCGTGCGGTCGAGCGTGCGCGCCCATCTCGTCCCTTCCGAGAGCGACTCGCCCGCCTATTCCGGCTGCGTCGCCTGGCGCGCGACGCTGCCCGCAGAAAAGGTCTCGACGGCGCTGCGTGCGCTTGAATCCAACCTCTGGCTGCTGCCGGGCGCCCATGTCGTGCATTATCCGCTGCGCGACGCCTCGCTGATCAACGCGGTCGTCATCATCGAAGAGCCGCCGGAGGCAGAGAACGCCGCCTCCAGCCTGTCGCTAAAAGGCGAAGAACTCGCCAGCCGCTTCACGCCGAGTCACGTGGCCGCCGAGCTTCGCGAATTGATTGAGGCCGGCGACTCCTGGCGTCATTGGCCGCTGTTCGCGCGGCCGGCGCTGCGACAATGGACGCGGGGACCCGTGACGCTCCTCGGCGACGCCGCGCATCCGATGGTCCCGTTTCTGGCGCAGGGCGCCGCTCAGGCGATCGAAGACGCCGATGCGCTCGGCGAGGCCTTCATGCGATTAGGCGCGACGGTCGAGACCGCCTTCGCCGCCTATGAAGGCGTTCGGCTTGACCGCGCCGAGCGGGTCGTGCGGGCTTCCCGCCGCCAGGGCGCTTACTTCCATTTGAGCGGATTGCCGGCTGCGGCCCGCAATCTAGCGATTCGCGCGCTCGGCGGTCCCGGCATGCTCAAGCGCAACGCCTGGCTCTATCGCGATCCGCTCAGGCGATGACGCTCGGCGCGGCGCGCGCGGCTCGAGTCGCCAATTTGCGTCGTGCGAGGCTTGTCGTTGCAGCGCCGCGACCGGCGCGGCGTCCGCTTTCGCAGTTCGTCTCCACGAACGGCAAAAAAGGCGGCGCGATAAGGATCCCGCGCCGCCCTTTATCACTAAGCTGCCTGGAGAGCTTCGGGCTTTACCAGCCCCAGCCGCCCCAACCGCCCCAGCCGCCACCCCAGCCGCCGCCCCAGCCGCCCCAGGCGCCATAGGGATAGCCCCAGCCGTAGCCATAGCCGTAGGGGTAGTCATAATAGCTCGTCGCCGCGAGGCCGGCGCCCAACAGACCGAGCCCGACGCCCGTCGCGACGACGGCGCCAGGATTGACGCCCCAGCGCCGATAGCGCCAGCCGGGCCCCCAGGCGGCGCGGCGCCAGCCCCAACCGCCGCCACGCCAGCCCCGGCGATACCAGACGTTTTCGACAGGGCTTGCGGGCGCGACCACCGACCGATCTGGCGCGCTCATCGGGCCAGCGAACGCTTCCGTGGGCATGGCCGCCGCCAAAGTCGCGCTGCAGAGCGCGCTGGAAAGCGCCAGTTTCAGGCCTTTACGCATCGTAATCCTCCTTCGCTCCTCTTGGCGCGACTTTCCGCCGCGCTACGCCGCAAACCCCCCTGGAGCTTACGTGCGAATAACAACTCAGTTAGGCGAGACTCGCTCCGCTTCGAGAGGCTAAAGCCGAACTTTTTTCTCATTCATGATAAACGGCCGGCGTCGGCGTCCAAGGCGGAGGCCTCGCTGCGCGGACGCCGCAGGGCATGAGCGTTAAGATGCAGCATCCTCCTCGCGGGCCGCGAGCCGATAGCCGCCGCTTTCCGTCTTGAGCCAGCGCGGGCGCCCTGGCGAGGACTCCAATTTGCGTCGCAAGCGGTGAATATGCGTCTCAAGCGTGCGGGTCGACATATTCGGCCCGTAGCCCCAAACGTCGCGAAGCAGCGCCTCGCGCGAGACCGCCGCGCCATGGGCGCGCGCAAGCCTCGCCAGAATCGCCGATTCTTTTTCCGTCAGCTTCAGGCGCGCGCCCGACGGCGCCCGCAGTTCGCCAGCATCAAAGCGGTAGGGGCCGACAGACCCCGCGGGCGGCGTCGAATCTATAAGCGCGACAAGCTCCGTGAAGCGGAACGGGCGCGCGACGACGGCGTCGACGCCCGCCGGCGGCGATTTCGGCGCGTCCGCGATCAGGACGATGAAGGTCCGGCGCCCCTGCCGGCGCACGTCGGCAAGCGCCTCACGGCCGCAATGCGCCTCATCCAGGATCGCTGCGTCGGGCCAAGCTTCTCCCGGCGCGGCGATCCGGCCTTCGCGCAGCGCATAGCGGCCGAGTGCGGCGAATTGCTCGACGAGAGTCATCCGCAATTGCGGGTCGGCGGCGATGCTGATGGTGCGCGGAAGCTGCATGGTCTGGCGGTCGCTGCTCGCTTCGAAGAGACCATTCCTGCTATAGGCGGTCGAACGCGCCGGCAAGCGGCGCAGATGAAATCAACATGCCACGGCGATCAAAGCGGACGAAACCTGCCGGACTCGCATTGCTACGCGTCGCGCGCCGCATTGGCGGGCGCCCGCATGAGGGACGGCTGATCGCGGGCACGCTGGTTCTCCCTTGCGCGCTGGGCCGCAGCGGGATCGCGCGCTGCAAGCGCGAGGGCGACGGCGCGACGCCCGCCGGCCGCTGGCCGCTCCTTTATTTCTATCTGCGCGCGCCAGTCCCTCTGCGTCTGCCTTGGCGGCGCACGCGGCCGGGCGATATCTGGTGCGACGACCCGCGCTCGTTTCTTTATAATAAGCCGCTCCGCGGGCTGTCGCGTCTCGGCCATGAGGAAATGTGGCGCGAAGATCAGCTCTACGACGCCGTCGGCGTGATGGGCTACAACCTTTGTCCCCGCACGCGCTGGCGCGGCAGCGCGATTTTCTTTCACATCGCGACCGAAGACCTTGCCGCCACCGCTGGCTGCGTCGCGCTGCGCGCCCGTGACATGGCGCGGCTTCTGCCGAGTCTGGGGCGTAAAGTCGCGCTGCTGATCGGATAGACGCCGCCTTCACCCTCCCCTTAAGGGGAGGGTGGGCGCTTCCGTCGCTTGGTGGCCTCACGCGGGATAATCCCGCTCGCCCATGATCGCCGAACCGACCCGGACATAGGTCGCGCCGAGTTGGATCGCGAGTTCGAAATCCGAACTCATGCCCATCGACAATTCGCTGATCCCATTGCGCGCGGCGATGTCGGCGAGCAGGGCGAAATGCGGCGAGGCCTGCTGCTCGACCGGCGGCACGCACATCAGCCCTTCGATTTTCAGTCCGTAATTGTCGCGGCAGGCGGTCAAGAAGCGATCGGCGTTTTCGGGGAGGACCCCGGCCTTTTGCGGCTCGGCGCCGGTGTTGACCTGCACGAAAAGCCGCGGGCGCTTGCCTGTCCGGGATATTTCCTCCGACAGCGCCTTGGCGATCTTCTCGCGGTCGACGCTTTCGATGACGTCGAACAGCTCCACCGCCTCGCGCGTCTTGTTGGATTGCAGCGGGCCGATGAGGTGCAGTTCGATGTCGGGATATTTTTCGCGCAGACGAGGCCATTTCGCCGCTGCTTCCTGAACCCTGTTCTCGCCGAAAATCCGGTGGCCGGCTTCGAGCAGGGGAAGCGCCGCCTTGGCCGGAAAAGTCTTGGTGACGCAGACGAGGCGGACGGAATGCGGGTCGCGGCCGCAGTCCGCTGCGGCGCGGCAAATCGCTTCACGGGTCGAAATCAGGCGATCCAAGGCTCCCATGGCCCGCGAAAATCGCGATTTCCACGAAAGGGTCAAGCGCCGAATCTTTTGCGCCTTCGCAGTGCGGAACTTCGTCCCGTCGAGCGCGTTAAGCTTGCGGCGGGGGCGAGATGCGGGATGGTTGCGCAGACGGCTATTGAGAAACGCTCACGCCCTACCAATTATCCTTCGCACAGCATTGGAGGCCGACCATGGTCAATGACAGCCTGATTTACGACGGGCGCACGCTGGATCTGCATCACCTGCGCCGCAAATGGGGATGGATCGTCGCGCTCGGCGCGCTGATGCTCATTGGCGGCCTGTTCGCGCTCTATAACGTCGCAACGGCCACGATCGTGACGGTGATCTACGTCGGCGAGGCGATGCTCGTCGCCGGCGTGATGGAAATCATTACCGCCGTTCAGATAAGGCCCTGGGGCAGGGCGCTGCTGTGGGGCGCGATCGGAATCATCACGATCCTCGCGGGCTTCTTCACGTTTCAGCATCCCTTGCTCGCAGCCGTGTCCCTGACCGCGCTCATCGGCGTCGCGCTGATCGTCGCCGGCCTGTTCAAGCTGATCCTCGCCTGGCACATACGCGATGTCGGGCCCTGGGGCCTCGTGGCCTTTTCGGGGGTGATCAGCGTCGCGCTCGGCGGCATGATCATCGCGGAATGGCCGACCTCGGGCCTCTACATCCTCGGCCTTTTCCTGGCGATCAATCTGATCTTCGAGGGCGTCAGCTGGATCACCGTCGGGCTTTCCGCAAAGGCGTGAGCGCCTCAGAATTTTAAGGGGCCGTCAAACGGCCCCTTAGTTTTCGTCGCCCGCTGACGACGCCGGCCCTTTGACATCCCCCCGACCCCCCGGCATTAGAGGCGCACTCCATAACGCCTTTATCACCCGGACCCGCCAGCCAAATGAGACCCGAACGTTATAATTTCGCCGAGGCGGAGCCGCGCTGGCAAAAGATTTGGGAAGAGAAACAATCCTTTAAGGCAGGCGATCGCCCTGGCGCCGCCAAATATTACGTGCTCGAGATGTTTCCCTATCCCTCGGGCCGGCTGCACATGGGCCATGTGCGCAATTACTCGCTGGGCGACGTGGTCGCTCGCTTCATGCGCGCCAAGGGCTTCGACGTCCTGCATCCGATGGGGTGGGACGCTTTCGGCCTACCGGCCGAAAACGCCGCGGCGCAGACCGGCGCGCATCCGGCGCAATGGACCTACGCCAATATCGCCGCGATGCGCGCGCAGCTCAAAACGCTGGGCCTGTCGCTCGACTGGTCGCGCGAGATCGCCACCTGCGATCCCGAATATTACGGGCGCCAGCAACAGCTCTTCCTCAATTTTCTCAAAGCCGGCATCGTCGACCGCAAGAAATCGAAAGTGAATTGGGACCCGGTCGACATGACCGTGCTCGCCAATGAGCAGGTCATCGACGGGCGCGGCTGGCGCTCGGGCGCGCTGGTCGAGCAGCGCGAGCTGACGCAGTGGTTCTTCAAGATCACCGACTATTCCGAAGAGCTGCTCGCCGCGCTCGACGAACTCGACCGCTGGCCCGACAAGGTGCGGCTCATGCAGCGCAACTGGATCGGGCGCTCGGAAGGCATGCTCGTGCGCTTCGCGCTGGCTGAGCCGCTCGGAGAAACGCGAGAGATCGAAGTCTTCACCACCCGCGCCGACACGCTGTTTGGCGCGAAATTCGTCGCGCTCGCCGCGGACCATCCGCTGGCGAAAGCCGCGGCCGAAAAGGACCCCGCGCTCGCCGCTTTCGCGGAGGAATGCCGGCGCGGCGCGACCTCCGCCGAAGCCATCGAGACCGCCGAAAAGATGGGCTACGACACGGGACTGCGCGTCGTTCACCCCTTCGACCCGAGTTGGACGCTGCCGGTCTATGTAGCGAATTTCATCCTGATGGATTACGGCACGGGCGCGATTTTCGGCTGCCCGGCGCATGACCAGCGCGATTTGGATTTCGCGACGAAATATCGGCTCGGCTTTAAGGTTGTGGTCTGTCCGGAAAGTCTCGATCCGCAGCAGCTCGAAAAGCAGATCGCCGAAAGCGGCGAAGCCTTTGAAGGCGATGGGCGCCTTGTCAATTCGGACTTCCTCGACGGGTTGACCGTGCCGGAGGCGAAGGAAGAGGTGGCCAACCGTCTGACGACGACGGCGCTGTTCGGCCGTCCCCAGGGCGAGCGCAAGGTGAATTTCAAGCTTCGCGACTGGGGGATTTCGCGGCAGCGCTATTGGGGATGCCCGATCCCGATCATCCATTGCGAGACGTGCGGGCCGGTTCCGGTTCCCGAGGCCGATCTGCCGGTCAGGCTGCCGGAAGACGTCTCCTTCGACCAGCCGGGCAATCCGCTCGACCGCCACCCGACCTGGCGCAATGTCGCCTGTCCCGCCTGCGGCGCGCCGGCGCGACGCGAGACCGACACGATGGACACTTTCGTCGACTCGTCTTGGTATTACGCGCGCTTCGCCGATCCGCATAACGCTCTTGAGCCGGCGAGCGCAGAGGCGGTGGCGCGCTGGCTGCCGGTCGATCAATATATCGGCGGCATTGAGCACGCGATTCTGCATCTGCTCTATTCGCGCTTCTTCACCCGCGCCATGCGCGATAGCGGCCACGCCGCGGTCGCGGAGCCGTTCGCGGGACTCTTCACCCAGGGCATGGTGGTTCACGAGACCTACCGCGCGCCGGACGGCCAATGGGTCGCGCCCGACGCCATCCGCGTCGAGGCCAAGGACGGCGGCCGCCGCGCCTTTCTCATCGACGGCGACGTGGAGATCGAAATCGGCCCGATCGAAAAAATGTCGAAGTCGAAGAAGAATACGGTCGACCCCGACGACATTGTCGCGAGCTATGGCGCCGATACGGCGCGGCTTTTTGTTCTGTCCGACAGCCCGCCCGACCGTGACGTGATCTGGTCGGACGAGGGCGCGCAGGGCGCCTGGCGCTTCATTCAGCGTCTGTGGCGGCTGACCGGCGAACTGGGGCGGGTCGCGGCTCCCGTCGGCGCCGAGCCGCCGCCGGCGTTTCACGATCTCGCGCTCGCCGTGCGCAAGGCGACGCATCGTTCGATCGCCCAGGCGAGCGAAAATATCGAGCGGTTGCGCTTTAACAGCGCCATCGCCCGCATCCGCGAATTCGCCAATGAGCTGACCAGCGCGCTCGACGCCGTGACCGAAACGCCGGTTCCGGACGACCTCGCTTTCGCCTTCCGCGAGGCGGCGGACGCGCTCATTCGCCTCGTCGCGCCGATGACGCCCCATGTCGCCGAGGAATGCTGGGCCGATTTGGGCCACAAAGGTCTGGTTGCTGAAGCGCCTTGGCCGGCGGCCGATCCTACCCTGGTGGCGTTGGAGATGATAAGCCTGCCGGTGCAGGTCAACGGCAGAAAGCGCGCCGAAATTATCGTCGCCCATGACGCCGACGAAGAAACGATTCGCAAAGAAGCTTTGGCGCAAGATGGGGTTCAGCGCGCCATGGAAGGCAGACCGCTGAAGAAGTTCATTCTCGTTCCGAAAAGGATCGTCAATGTGGTGGTTTAGGAAAACGGCAGTCGGCAGGTCGGCAGTCGAAACCCGTCCTACCGCCGAAGGTCGACTGCCGGCTGCCCCGTTCCGGCAAATGACGGTTCTATTGGCGGCGCTGCTCGCCCTGCCGCTCGCTGGCTGTCTTCAGCCGCTTTACGCGCCGGCGGGCATCGGATTCGATTCATCGCCGCTCGCGGCCGAGCTGCAAGCGATCGAAGTCGACGAAATTCCGCTGCGGCTGGGGCATTATGTTCGCAATGAACTGATCTTCGGCCTGAATGGCACAGGCTCCCATCCGCCGCCGCGCTACCGGCTGATGGTGACGCTCCGCGAGCGCGTGCAGACGCCGATTCTCGACACGGTGACCGGTCGCGCCACTTCGGCGACGGTGATCGTCGACGCCGAATACCGGCTTGTCACCGTGCCCCAGGAGGTCGAGCTGACGAAGGGCATCGCCTTCAATATCGCGAGCTATGACCGTTTCTCGAACCGCTTCTCCAATGTGCGCGCCGCGCGCGACGCGGAGATTCGCAATGCGCGGGTCATCGCCGAATCGATCCGCACGAGAATCGCCACCGTAATGGCGGCGCGCCTGTCGCCCGTCCCGCCGCCCGTCGTTCCCAATTGACGGGGGCGGCCGACAACAGCGCATCATGACGGCGGTCAGGACTCGCGACGCCGAACGCTTCATCGCCGCGCCGCCGGAGGGCGTTTTCCTTTTTCTCCTCTTTGGCGCGGATGCCGGCATGGCGCGCGAGCGCGCGCTGGCGCTTATCGACAAGCGCGTCGACGATCGGCGCGATCCGTTCCAATTCGTCGAAATGAGCGGCGACGCGGTCGCCGCCGACCCGCTTGCGCTGCTCGATGAGGCCAACACCACGCCGCTGTTTGGCGGACGGCGCGCGATCCTCGTCGAGACCGGCGCCAAATCGGTGCTGCCGGCGATCAATTCGCTCATCGCCGCGCCGCCGGCGCATTGCACGATCGTGCTGACAGCCGGCGCGCTGAGGCGCGACTCGCCGCTGCGCAAGATTGTCGAGGGCGCAAAGCAGGCGGCGGCGATCGAATGCCAGCCCGACGCCGAAGCGGATTTGCAGGCGCTGATCGATCGCAGCCTCAGAGACGCTGGCCTCGTCGCAAGCCCGGAGGCGCGCGGCCTGCTGCTCGGCGCGCTTGGCGAGGACCGGCTGATGAGCCGGGCGGAGCTCTCAAAGCTCGCGCTCTATATGCATGGCCGCGAGCATGTCGAAGCCAAGGACGTCGAAGCGATCGTCGCGCATGCCTCGAACATTGCGTCCGATCGCGTGGTGACGGCGGCGTTTGGCGGAAACGCCGACATTCGCGCGGTGGTCGACGCCTATTTCGTTCAGGACGGCGACGCCTCTCAGCTGCTCGTCGGCGCGCTGCGCTATGCCGTCGCGCTGCACCGCGCCCGTCTTGCCATGGAGCGCGAAGGCGGGCGTCCGGACGCCGGCGTCTCGGCGCTGATGCGCGCGGGCTTCGGCTTCATGCACCGTGCGCTGATGGAGGAGCAGCTCAAGAACTGGTCGTCAATGCGCCTCGGCGCGCTGATCGAGCCGCTGCGCGCCGCCCAGACGCGGGCGCGCGCCAACGCCGCCGCGGCGCAAATGGAAGCCGAGCGCGCGCTGTGGAACGTCGCGAAAGCGAGCGCTCGGCGATAATCAGCCCGCGCCTTCGTCCATCAATATGTTGAAGCCGCCGAAGATCATGCGCTTGCCGTCGAACGGCATCGGCATGTCCTTCATGCGCGGATCTTCGTGCATTTTTTTGTGGGCTGCGTCGCGAATGTCTTTCGACGGCCAGATGACCCAGGAGAACACGACATTCTCGCCGCTTTCGGCGGCGATGGCGCGCTTGAAGTCGGTGACTTTGCCGTCGGGTACGTCGTCGCCCCAGCATTCGACGACGCGCAGCGCGCCCCGCTCCTTCATGATCGGCCACATTAGAGCGGCGGCCTTATGGTAATCATCCTTCTTGCCCACGGGGACGGGAATAACGAAACCGTCGACATAGCTCATTGCGCCGCTCCTTCTTGCCAAAGCGTCTTTGACGCCGCCTCTGGAAACGACAATCGGTCGTCTCGATTGTTTACGCCGCGCTGGCGAGGCTCTCGAAAAGCGCGCGGCCGTCAATTCCGCCCACAAGCGGGTCGATGAGGTTTTCGGGATGCGGCATCAGGCCGAGCACATTGCGCCCATCCGAATAGACGCCGGCGATGTCGTTGCGCGAGCCGTTGGGATTGGCGTCGCCGCCGACATTGCCGGCCGAGTCGCAGTAGCGGAAGGCGACAAGGCCGTCGCCCTCCAGGCGCTCGATCGTCGCGTCGTCGGCTTCGTAATTGCCTTCGCCATGGGCGATGCAAACTTCGATCGTCTGGCCCTGGACGTAATGGCGTGTGAAGGCAGTGTCGTTGCGTTCGACCTTGAGATGCTGCATCCGACAGACGAAACGCAGATTGGCGTTGCGCATCAGCACGCCCGGCAGCAGGCCGCTTTCGCAGAGAATCTGGAAGCCGTTGCAGACGCCGAGCACAAGTCCGCCGCGCGCCGCATGCGCCCGCACGGCATCCATGATCGCGGCGCGGCCGGCGATCGCGCCGCAGCGCAGATAATCGCCATAGGAAAAGCCGCCGGGCAGCACGACAAGATCAGTCCCGGCGGGGAGCTCGTGGTCGGCGTGCCACAGCATCGAAGGCTCGCGCCCGGTCGCCTGTTTCAGCGCGCGGGCCATGTCGCCTTCGCGATTGGAGCCGGGGAAAACGACGACGGCGGCTTTCATGGACAGGTCCCGATTGGCAGGTCGGCAGTCGGCGGCGGGTCGTCGGGAAAGCGCCGCCTGCCGCCCGCCGACGCCCGACGGCCGTATATCGCGTCACACATCGATCTGATAGTTTTCAATCACGGTGTTGGCGAGCAGCTTCTCGCAGGCGATTTGCAACTGAGCTTTCGCGGCGGCCGCGTCGGCTCCGGCGAACTCCACGTCGAACACCTTGCCCTGCCGTACGCTCGCGACGCCCTCGACGCCGAGCGATTTCAGCGCGCCCTCGATCGCTTTGCCTTGCGGATCGAGAATGCCGGATCTGAGAGTGACGACGACGCGGGCTTTCATCGGCTGAGGTCCATGTTGAATGGAGAAGTGTTAGTGGGGGCCATACAAACACGCAATCTCAATTACTCCGATATTCACCAGATCGCCATCGGTCTCGGGAAGGTTGCGTTCCGCCTTTTTTCTGAAGCGGTTCGGGGTAAGCATGCCGGGGGTAAGATCAAGCCATGAATCTTCAACGTCTACCGATTTTTTGGATCGCGACGGCTGTCGTCATCGCCGGAATGGTTGTCCTGCTAAGCGAAATCCTGACGCCATTTTTGGTTGGGATTGCTCTGGCTTATCTACTCGACCCGCTCGTCACTCGGCTCGAGCGCTTCGGATTGGGTCGCGGCGTCGCGGCGTTCGGAATCATTAGCCTTTTCTACGGCGCGATTATCTCCTTGATCGTCGTTCTCACGCCGATCCTCGGCGAGGAGATCGCGCTTTTCATCGCAAAGCTCCCTGGCTATCTCACGCAACTGCAAAGCTTGGCGACAGATCCAGGCCGGCCATGGATGCGCCAGATCATCGGCGAGGCGCTCAGTGAAGCTCGGCAATCGACTGGAGAACTGACCACCCTCGGCGCTCATTTGAGCGCACACCTCTTGCGTCGGCTATGGTCGGACGGCCGCGCATTGGCGTCGATCTTCTCCTTGCTCGTCGTCACGCCAATCGTCACCTTCTATCTGCTCATTGACTGGGACCAAATCATCGCGACGCTCGACAAGATGATTCCGGCGACGCAGCGGGAGACCGTGCGGGCTCTGGCGTCTGAGATCAATGAGACGATCAGCGTCTTTCTACGCGGCCAGGCGATTATTTGCCTCATTCTCGCTTTGTATTATGCCTTGGCGCTGGAATTATTAGGACTCAATCACGCCTATCTGATCGGCGCAGCCGCAGGGCTGATCAGTTTTATTCCCTATTTGGGCGAGCTGACCGGCGTCGTCCTATCGGTTGGCGTGGCGCTACTTCAGTTTTGGCCAAGCTGGAGCTCGATCCCCATCATCTTGGGGATTTTCATCGCTGGAGAATTGGTCGACGATAATGTGTTGACCCCCCATTTCATCGGCGCGCGCGTCAAGCTTAGTCCGCTCCTGGTCATGTTCGCCGTCGCCGCCTTCGGCTATCTGTTCGGCTTTGTCGGTCTTCTCATCGCCGTGCCGTTAGCGGCGACGATCGGCGTGATCGTGCGCTTTATCATGGCGCAAGGCTTGGAGGCGTCGTTTGACCAAGCGTCGGGAGTCGACGCGCCGACTCTTCCGCCGAAGAAGCGGCATTGGTGGTTATGACCAGCATCGAGTCCCGGCGGGCGGGACGCTTCGACGAACAATCGGATCGCCGCGCGCGAGGTAATTCCGCGCTTAGAATGCGACAAAGCCGCGTTCCGGCTTCAGCCGACGCGGCTTTTTTTGTTCGCGCAGTCTTTCCCAAATAGCGGCCCGGCGCCCGCGGCGCCGGCTACTGCACCAGCTTCGGCGCGCCGGTGCGGATCGTCTCGTTTTCCTGCATGATGCCGAGCCGCCGCGCGACCTCTGTATAGGCTTCCACCAGCCCGCCCAGATCGCGACGGAAGCGGTCCTTGTCGAGCTTGTCGTTCGACTTGATGTCCCACAGCCGGCAGCTGTCGGGCGAAATCTCGTCGGCGACGACGATCCGCATCATATCGCCTTCCCAGAGCCGTCCGCATTCCATCTTGAAGTCGACGAGGCGGATGCCGACGCCAAGGAACAGCCCGGAGAGAAAGTCGTTGACGCGAATGGCGAGCGCCATCACGTCGTCGATCTCCTGCGGTGTCGCCCAGCCGAAGGCGGTGATGTGCTCTTCCGACACCATCGGGTCGTCGAGGGCGTCGTTCTTATAATAAAATTCGATGATCGAGCGGGGCAGTTGCGTGCCCTCTTCCATGCCGAGGCGCTTGGCGAGCGAGCCGGCCGCAACATTGCGCACGACGACTTCGAGCGGAATGATCTCCACCTCGCGGATGAGCTGCTCGCGCATGTTCAGCCGGCGAATGAAGTGGGTCGGCACGCCGATGCTGTTCAGATGCTGGAAGATATATTCCGAGATACGGTTGTTGAGCACGCCCTTGCCGTCGATTACCTCATGCTTCTTCGCATTGAAGGCCGTGGCGTCGTCCTTGAAGTGCTGAATCAAAGTGCCGGGCTCCGGGCCCTCATAGAGGACCTTGGCCTTGCCCTCGTAAATGCGGCGACGGCGGTTCATCGGGATCAACCGGGGCTTGAGAAAATCCATGGGGTGGGCTTGGCTCCTCCGAAGTCGTGTCCGCTTGCAGCCGCCCGTTCCGGGGCGCGGGGCCTCAGGGAGCGGCGGCGGGCAAGGGCCCGGGCCGAAGATCACGGCGGTCGTAGCGTCTTTAGCCGCCAGTGACAAGCCGACATCGCATTCTATCGCAAAGGGAAAGGCGATACAATGAGACTGACAGGGCGGCGGCCGAGCGTTACCGTGGCCCTGTCATTTCCTCTCGCGCGTCTGCGCCCACTATTTGAGCACATGGATTGCGCCGCTTATTTTTGAAGCTTCCGGGCGCTCTGTCGCCCCTGCGACTCAGGGCGTGGGCGGAAATCAAGACACGCGAGGAAGACAGATTCCGCCCACCGAGGCGCCCATTCCGCTCGCTCTATTTCCAGCCCGCCTGTTTCTCGCAGTCTTTTTGGGCTTCAGGATTGGACTTTTCCCATTCGGTGACGGAACGCGTTTCGCTGTCGTCCATCTTCTCGTTCATGCAAATGCAATAAGCGCGGATAATGGCGGGCGTGCCGCCTTCTTCGCCCTTGTTGTCGCTGATGCATTGATTGATCCATTTGAGGTCGTCGCTATTCATTTTCTGGGCGAACGCCGGCCCGCTGAAGACCAAGGCGCAAAAAGTGGCGATTGCAAATTTCCTCATTGATGACTCCCCCGCCTGGTCCGACGATCGGACGGCGAACAGTAGCATTTGGACCAGGTTTGGCGAGCCGGCGCGGCCTCGCTTGCGATTTATTTTTGCCGGGCCCGATCTCCGCGCCGCGGTTGACCCGCTCGAGCGTCGACTGGCCGCCATTTTGCGCGCGTCGAAAAAACGCCGCGGCGCGCCCGTCCGCGATCGGCCGAAATCGGGCGTTTGGACACAGCCAAGATCGGGTTTTCCGCCATTGGCTTTGCGCGCGAATGCGCCTATATCGAGCGGGAGCAGACGCGGTTTTTCCGCTCGCCCTCCCTATCGAACAGCCCGCCGAGGATGCACGTGAGCACTTTCGACCAGCGCGAAGACTCCTTCGAAAAACGTTTTGTCCATGAAGAGGAGCTCCAGTTTCGCGCCGAGGCGCGCCGCAACAAGCTGCTCGGCCTGTGGGCGGCGGAAAAGCTGGGAAAAACTGACGCCGAGGCTCAGGCTTACGCCGATTCGCTCGTCGCGGCCGAGGTCGCCGCCGACGCCGATGAGCGGGTCGTGGCGCAGGTCAAGAAGGATTTCGAGGCGGCCGGAGTGAATCAATCCGAGCATCAGATCCGCCGCACCATGGACGAGATGCTGGCCAAGGCGAAGGCGGAGATCAAGGCGGGCGAATAGCCGCGTCTTACCGCGTTGTTTATTTTCTGCGGCGATAGTCGTGCGATGCGCGATTTGTCCCTGAAACCGCCGCAGCAGAAGCCGCTGCCTGACGCGCCTTATTTTTCGGCTGCGCCGGCGATCGCCGAAGAAGCGGCGCTATGGCTGCGCTATCTCGCCGGCGAACGGCGCGCCTCGCGCCATACCGTCGAGGCCTATGGCCGCGACCTTGCCGCCTTTCTCGCCTTTCTGACCGATCATCTCGGAGCGCGGCCCGGCGCCGCCGAACTCAAAGCCCTTCAGCCGGCGGACCTGCGCGCCTATCTCGCCAAGCGCCGACGCGACGGATTGGAGAGCCGCTCGCTGCTGCGGGCGCTCGCCTCCCTGCGCAATTTCCTGCGATTTCTGGAGAAAAAGGGCCTCGCCCGCACCGATGTTTTTGGCGCGGTGCGCCCGCCCAAGCGCCCGCACAGCCTGCCCAAGGCGCTCGCCGTGCCGGACGCCCGCGACATCGTCAATCCCGCGCAGCGGGCTGGCGAGGCGCGCGAACCCTGGGTCATCGCCCGTGACGCCGCCGTGCTGGCGCTGCTTTACGGGGCCGGTCTGCGGATTTCCGAGGCGCTGTCGATCGCAAGCGCCGAAGCGCCGGTCGGCGCCGCCGATCGGATCACGATTTTGGGGAAGGGCGGCAAGACCCGGACCGTGCCGGTCATCACGCCGGTGCGCGCGGCCGTCGAGGCCTATCTCGCGCTCTGTCCCTACGACCTTGCCGACGGGCCGCTGTTCGTGGGCGCACGCGGCGGCCCGCTGTCGCCGCGCATCATCCAACTCGCGGTCCAACGCTTGCGCGGGGCCCTCGGACTCCCCGAGAGCGCGACGCCGCATGCGCTGCGCCATTCCTTCGCGACGCATCTTCTCGGCCGCGGCGGCGATCTGCGCACGATCCAGGAATTGCTCGGCCACGCCTCGTTGTCGACAACGCAGATTTACACCGCCGTCGATAAGGCGCGGCTCCTCGACGCTTATCGTTCGGCGCATCCGCGCGCGGATTGAAACAGGCGCGTCATGCCCGCGCTTGTCGCGGGCATCCACTACGCCGCGGCCTCTCGTGCGGATAGCCGGGACAGACCCGGCCGTGACGGCCTATGATCGAAGCTCGCCCACTCTGGCGCACGCACGGGAGTACGAATGTTCGGCCGGGCGCTGATCGTCGCGCTGATCGCTTTTTTCGCCGGCGCCGGCCTTATGGCGCGCGCCGCCGCGCCGGACGTTTGCAAGGGCGACGCCTGCAAGGGCATTTTCGCGGTCGGCCCCTATCTCATGGGTTTTTTCGCGACCCAAACCTACGAAGAGGGAACGGCGCAGCGCTATTACCGGGAAATCCCGAGTTTCGGACCGACCCATCTGAACATCGAGATCGCCGGGCGCGAGGACGATCCGACGCGTCCGCCGCAATTCGAGGACATCAAGGACCTCGACATCGAGGCCCGGCTCTATTGGGCGAGAAACGACCTCAAGACGCCCGAACTTTTAAAAACCTATCGGGCGCATGGCGTCGCGTCGATCTCCTTCGACTATGATTTTTCCGAGGACGGCAAATATGTCGTCGCCGTGAGCATTCGGAAGCCGGATGGCGTGGCGCATGAAGGCGAACATATTTTCTTCGTCATCGCCGCGGCCGAGTCGGGCCTTCTCCTTGCCGTCGCCGCCGCGCTTTTCCTTCTCGGCTTCGCCGTCCTGGTCTGGCGGCTGAGAAAGCCGCTCACTCCACCGGCTCGACAGCGGTGATCTCGATTCCGAAGCCCGAGAGGCCGACGAAAGCGCGCGGTCGCGCGGACGAGGAGCGCAGGCGGATCGACGACACGCCGAGATCCTTCAAAATCTGCGCGCCGAGACCCACGTCCAGCCATTGCCGCTTGCGCGTTTCCTCCGCCCTTTCCTCCTCGTCCGCCTGGCGTCCGACGATATTCGCCGGCACGCCGGCCGCGCCGTCCCGCAGGTAGACGAGGACGCCGCGCCCTTCGCGGGCGAAACGCGCCAGCGTCTTCTTGATCGTCGGCGCGCCGCGCATCACATCGGAGATGATGTCGGCGCGATGCAGGCGCGTCGGCACGTCGCGCCCATCGCCGATCGCGCCGAGAACGAAAGCGAAATGCTGCACGCTGTCGAAAGGCGTCACATAGGCGTGGCCGATCATCTCGCCGGCCTCCGTGGCGACGGGAAAGGTCGCAACGCGCTCGACGAGTTTCTCGCGCGCCTGCCGGAAGGCGATGAGATCGGAGACCGACACGAGCTTGAGATCATGCGCGCGGGCGAATTGTTCGATCTGGCCGCCGGTCATCACCGTGCCGTCGTCATTGGCGAGTTCGCAGATCACGCCGACCGGCGGCAGGCCGGCGAGCTTGCACAAATCCACCGCCGCTTCGGTATGTCCGGAGCGCATCAGCACCCCGCCGTCCTTGGCGATCAGCGGAAAGACATGGCCGGGCCGCACGAAATCGCTCGCCCCCATATTGCCGTTGGCGAGCGCGCGCACCGTATTGCAGCGCTGCTCGGCGGAAATGCCGGTGGTGAGGCCGTGGCGGGCGTCGACCGAAACGGTGAAGGCGGTGGCGAGCGGCGCGTCATTTTCCGCGACCATCGGCGCGAGATGGAGTCGGCGCGCCTCCTCGATCGTCAGCGGGGCGCAGACGATTCCGCTGGTATGGCGGATGATGAAGGCCATCTTCTCCGGCGTGCAGAGCGATGCGGCGATGACGAGATCGCCTTCATTTTCGCGATCGTCGTCATCGGTGACGACGACCATCTCGCCTCGGGCCACGGCCTCGACGGCTTCGGTGATGGAATGGGACAATGAGATCTCCGGGACGCGCCGCTTGCGGCGCTTGCTTCGCATATCTAGCCTTGCCGCGACGCCGTTTCAAACGCCGGTTGCGCAGCTTTCGCAATTGTCATTCCCGACGCGGGAAGCGCGATCGGGAATCCAGAGACACAAGCGCTTCTGACATTGCTCTGGATTCCCGGTCGGGCCTTTGGCCCGCCGGCAATGACAATACGCCAAGACGAGGAACAAAGGAGATTTGGTTGCCGGACGCGGAAGTGAACAAGCGCAGGATCGCGATTGACCTGACGATGCTGGCGATTGCTGCGGCGCTGGCGCTCTTTGCGCCGCCCGGGATCGCAGACGAAAAACCCTGCGCCGACCTCGAGGAGGGCGGCGCCAACTATACAGTCTGCGATTTCGATGCGCGCAAAAGCGACATTCGGCTTTTTTTGCGCGACGAGGCAGGCGAAACCTATGGCGACTTCTCTCGGCTCGCGAGCGAGCGCGCAAGCAAGGGCGAAACGCTCGTTTTCGCGATGAACGCCGGCATGTATGCGGAGGACCGCACGCCGGTCGGACTTTATGTCGAAAACGGCAAAACGCTCAGGGACGCCAACACGCGCCCTGGCCCCGGCAATTTCCATATGAAGCCCAATGGCGTCTTCTGGGTTGATGGGCCGCGGGCCGGCGTCGCCGAGACGGCGCATTTCCTGAAAAGCCGGCAGCGCGTCGACTTCGCCACCCAATCAGGGCCGATGCTCGTCATCGGCGGACGCATTCATCCGCGCATTCACGAAGACGGCATGTCGCAGAAATTTCGCAACGGCGTCTGTGTTCAAGACGGTCATGTCGCGCGCTTTGCGATCTCCAACCGGCCGGTGAATTTTTACGAATTCGCCCGGCTGTTTCGCGATCGCCTGCATTGCCAGGACGCGCTGTTTCTCGATGGCGGCGCGGCTTCGGGACTCTATGCGCCGTCGCTCTCGCGCCATGATCGTTTCTTGCCGGCGATGGGGCCGATCGTCGGCGTCGTCGAGAAGGCCAAGCCCTAAGACAAGCCTTAACTTAGACGCGCCGACGCGGCATTGAGCTTGTCGATGCGCGCCGCGGTCTCCTCGCGCCGTTCGCGGTGCTCATCGATCACCTCTTCGTCGGCCTTGGCGAGGAAACCTTCATTGGCGAGTTTGGCGTCGAGCTTCTTCAACTCGCCTTCGAGTTTGGCCGTCTCTTTCGCCAGCCGCGCCCGCTCGGCGTCAAGATCGATCACGCCTTCGAGCGGCATGGCGGCGACGCCGCCGCGCACGAGAATCTGCGCGGAAGATTTCGGCGCGGTATCAGCGAAGCCGAGGCGCGAGAGCCGCGCAAGCTTGCGGATCGTCTCTTCCCAGCGCGTCGCCCGCGCCTTCAGCGCCTCATCGGCGCCGATCAGCAGCAGTTCGGTCTCGCTCGTCAGATTCATTTCGGCGCGCAGCGAGCGCGCTTCCGAAATGACGTCGACGACCCAGCCGATTTCGCTCTCGGCTTCGGCGTCCTCCAAGCCTTCGAGCGACGGCCAGGCGGCGAGTGCCAGCAGGCTCTCGCGTTTGGGTCCCTCGGCGCCCTTGATCGCCCAAAGCTCCTCGGTGAGGAAGGGCATGAAGGGATGCAGCAGCGCATAAATCTGGTCGAGAACGAAGGCGGTCGTCGCCCGCGTCTCATCCTTTTCCGCGCCGTCGGTGCCTTGCAGCAGCGGCTTCGCCAGCTCCACATACCAGTCGCAGAAGACGCTCCAGACGAAGCGATATGCTGCGTTGGCCGCATCGTTGAAGCGATAGGCGTCGATCGCCGCGCTCACTTCCGCGACCGTGCGCGCCGCTTCGCCGACGATCCAGCGATTGAGCGTGATCTTATTGGCGCGTGGATCGTAATTTGCGACGCGCGCGCAGCCGTTGATCTCGGCGAAGCGCGAGGCGTTCCATAGCTTCGTCGCGAAATTGCGATAGCCTTCGACGCGGCTCGTCGCGAGCTTGATGTCGCGCCCCTGCGCCGCCATCGCCGCGAGGGTGAAGCGCAGCGCGTCGGCGCCATAATCGTCGATGAGATGCAGCGGGTCGATGACATTGCCCTTCGACTTCGACATCTTCGCGCCCTTCTCGTCTCGAACGAGCGCATGGATATAGACGTCGCGGAAGGGGACCTCGCCCATGAAGTGGAGGCCCATCATCATCATCCGGGCGACCCAGAAGAAGATGATGTCAAAGCCGGTGACGAGCGTGTTCGTCGGATAGTAGCGCGCAAGCTCCGGCGTCTTCTCCGGCCAGCCGAGCGTCGAAAAGGGCCAGAGCGCGGAGGAAAACCAGGTGTCGAGCACGTCTTCGTCGCGCCTTAAGAGCGAGGAGGTTGACCCAGCCGCGACCATGTCGTCGGCGGCTTCCTCCGACATGGTCCCGTCGGCGACATATTTGCGCAACGCTGAAATAATGGCTTCTGCTTCAGTCTCCTCGACATAAATGTCTGTGGGATCGTTCTGGTGGTTCTGCCCATACCAGGCCGGGATGCGGTGACCCCACCAGAGCTGACGCGACACGCACCAAGGCTGGATGTTTTCCAGCCAGTCGAAATAGGTCTTCTCCCAATTCTTCGGCACGAATTTCGTGCGGCCCTCGCGCACCGCATTGAGCGCGGGCTGCGCAAGAGTTTTTGCGTCCACATACCATTGGTCGGTGAGACGCGGCTCGAGCACGGCGCCGGAACGGTCGCCATGCGGCACCATATGTTTGTGATCGTCGACGCCGTCGAGCAGCTCTCGCGCTTCCATCATTTCGACGACGCGCTTGCGCGCCGCGAAGCGATCGAGGCCATCGAGCGCGGAGACGGTCGCGACGAGTTCTTCCGAAGGCTCCAAGCCTTCGTGAAATTCGGCGTTGGCCTTTAGCGTCATTTGCGCTTGCGCGTCGATCACATTGACGAGCCGCAGCCCGTGGCGCTTGCCGACCTCGAAATCGTTGAAGTCATGCGCGGGGGTAATTTTCACAGCGCCCGTGCCCTTCTCGGGATCGGAATAGTCGTCGGCGACGATGGGGATCAATCTGCCGACCAACGGCAATCGCACGCGCTTGCCGACCAGCGCTTTGTAGCGCTCGTCCTCGGGATGGACGACGACCGCCGTGTCGCCCAGCATCGTCTCCGGGCGCGTCGTGGCGACGACGATATAGTCGCCGGTCGCTTTGCCCGCGTCGTCGACGATCGGATATTTGAAGCGCCACAAATGGCCCTTCACCTCGACCTGCTGCACTTCGAGATCGGAGATCGCCGTATGCAGCGCCGGGTCCCAATTGACGAGGCGCTTGTCCTTATAGAGCAGCCCCTCGCGATAGAGCTGCACGAAAACCTTCACCACCGCGCGGGACAATCCCTCGTCGAGCGTGAAGCGCTCGCGCGACCAGTCGCAAGAGGCGCCGAGGCGCTTCAACTGCTCGACAATTTTACCGCCCGACTCCGCCTTCCATTCCCAGACACGCTCGACGAATTTCTCGCGCCCGAGCGCGCGGCGATGCTCCTGGCGCTCCATCAGCTGGCGCTCGACGACCATTTGCGTCGCGATGCCGGCGTGGTCGGTGCCGGGCTGCCACAGCACGTCGTCGCCCTTCATGCGGCGGTAGCGAACGAGAATGTCCTGCAGCGTATTGTTGAGTGCATGGCCCATATGCAGGCTGCCGGTGACGTTGGGCGGCGGAATGACGATGGAATAGGGGCTCGCCCCGGCGCGTTCGGGCCGCCCAGCCCGGAAGGCCTGCGCCTCCTCCCACGCGTCGCGGATGCGCGATTCAATCGAAGCGGGATCGAAGGTTTTTTCCATCGTCATCGGGGGCCAGTTGGAGGCAGGAAGGGCGCTGATTCCGCCCCGTTGCGGGGAGGGCGGACCCGGCAAGCCGGGCCGGGAGGGCTTCTATACGCAAAGAAATCCTGCGCGTCGAAGTCGCCGCTTTTTAAAATTTTACCCGTCCGGCGGGCTGGGGGCCGCTTCCCGGCCGGACGAGCCCGTCACCGCCGCGCGGCGAGCGGCACCACATTGTGGAGTTGCGCGTCCGCGGTCTCAAAGAAACGCCGCAGATTGCGCGCCGCCTGGCGGATGCGCTGCTCGTTCTCGACCAGCGCGAGGCGCACGAAGCCCTCGCCATGCTCGCCGAAGCCTTCGCCCGGCGCGACCGCGAGTTCGGCCTTCTCGATCAGCAGTTTTGAGAATTCCAGCGTCGAAATGTTGCGGAAGCGCTCGGGCGCCGGCGCCCAGGCGAACATCGAGGCGCGCGGCGCCGGGATCGGCCAGCCCGCCTGCGCGAAGCTCTCGACCATTACGTCGCGCCGCCGCTTGTAGATCGCGCGCATCTCGCGCACGCAATCCTCCGAGCCGTTGAGCGCCGCCGCCGCCGCGACCTGCACCGGCGTGAAGGCGCCGTAGTCGAGATAGCTCTTGACCCGCGCCAGCGCCGACAGCAGCCGCTCATTGCCGACCGCGAAGCCGATGCGCCAGCCGGCCATCGAGAAGGTCTTCGACATCGAGGTGAATTCGACCGTCACGTCCAGCGCGCCCGGCACCTGCAGCACCGAGGGCGGCGGATGGTCATCGAAAAAGACTTCGGCATAGGCGAGGTCGGAGAGCACGAAAATCTCGTGCTTCTTCGCGAAGGCGACGAGGTCCTTGTAGAAGTCGAGCGAGGCGACTTCCGCCGTCGGATTGGACGGGTAACAGACCACGACCGCGATCGGCTTGGGGATCGAGTGGATAATGGCGCGCTCCAGCGCCACGAAATAGTCGGGCGTCGGCGCCGAGGGCACCGAGCGGATGACGCCGCCGGCCATCAGAAACCCGAAGGCGTGGATCGGATAGGAGGGGTTGGGCACCAGCACCACGTCGCCCGGCGCGGTGATCGCCTGCGCCATATTGGCGAAGCCCTCCTTGGAGCCGAGCGTCGCGACGACCTGCGAGTCGGGATCGAGCGCCACGCCGAAGCGGCGCGCGTAATAGCCGGCCTGCGCCCGGCGCAGCCCGGCGATGCCTTTGCTAGCCGAATAGCGGTCGGTGCGCGGCTTGCCGGCGGTCTCGACGAGCTTGTCGATGACATGTTTGGGGGCGGGCAGATCCGGATTGCCCATGCCGAGATCGATGATGTCGGCGCCGCCCGCCCGCGCCTTGGCTTTAAGGCGGTTGACCTGCTCGAAGACATAAGGGGGCAGGCGCTTGATGCGATAGAAATCCGACATTCTGGCTTTGTTCCGGAGGGCGCGAAGCGGGAGTTTAACACTTTTCGCCGCGCGCGGGGAGGGGCGGGGACTTTGCGCCCAGGGCAATTTGCGAAGGGTTTCCTCATCCTGAGGAGCGGCCGAAGGCCGCGTCTCGAAGGGCGAGGAAACCCGTTTTCGCGTATTTTTCCTCACCCTCGTCCTTCGAGACGCGTGCTGCGCACGCTCCTCAGGATGAGGGCGAGGAAAAATATTTTTCACCCTATCGCCCTGACTTTGCGCCGCCGCCTTGCGCCAGGCGCCGATCAATCAGTGGTGACGATGACGAAATCCTTCCCCGAACGGCTGTCGGGCGACAGCGGCGCGTCGGTCAGCACCATGGTCATGCCGGGATGCATGCGCGCCTGCATGGCCGCGTTGAAGGCAGGCTCGGCGCGAATCCGCTGGATCACATTGGCGTCGGGCGTGAGCGTCGCGTCCTCGTGATGATGGGTAATCGCGCTCCAATGCATGCCGCGAGAATTCTGGTCGGCGCCGTTCAGCACGAAGACATGCGAGCCGAGCTTGTCGGCGCCCTCGAGCCCAAGGACCGATCGTGCGATCACATGGTCGTTCTCGATCAGCTCGATCACATGGTCGGCTGACGAGGCGACGATGCTGGTGACGGGATAGGTCTCCGCCTCCGCCCAGTCGGACGGATGCTTCTTGCCCTCAAGCCCGGAGAGCACCTGCTCGAACTCTTTCTCGGCATAGCCGCTCAGCACCATGCCCGGATGGGTCAGCTCCCAGGGGTCGGTATGCGCGCCGGCGATGATCACCGGCGTGCCGATATGGGTGACGCCAAACAGCAGTTCGGAAAATTTCATCGGCAGCCGCACGCAGCCATGCGAGGCCGGATAGCCGGGCAGATTGCCGGCGTGCAGGGCGACGCCCGACCAGGTAAGGCGGTTCATATTGGGCATCGGCGCGTCGTCGTAAAGCGACGAGTGGTGATTGCGGTCCTTCTCCAGCACGACGAAGACGCCGGTCGGCGTCGAATGTCCGGGCTTGCCGGTCGAGCAGGTGGACGCGGCGATGCGCACGCCATTGCGATAGACATGCACGCGCTGTTCGGGAATCGACACCACGACGGAGACGGGCCCCTTCGGGGCGAGTTCGGGACGCCAGATGAACTCGCCCGGCTTGAGCCGGCTCACATCCGCCAACGGCTCGGCGCCATAGGCGCGCCGGCCGACGACGAGGGCGCCCGCCCCGAGCATGGCGCAAAGAAATCCGCGGCGGTTCGCTGCAATGATGGTCATGACATGGCCCCCCAAGGTCCACGAGTAGCGAACCGCGGGTAGCACGCGCGCCGGCGCCGGCAAAGTGCGGCGGGGCACATCGCGCGGCGCCGGCGCAAACCTCTCCCCGCTTGCGGGGAGAGGTCGAGCGAAGCGAGGGCGAGGGGCGGGGGCATGTGGCGGAATGTGGCGAAGGGGCCGAGTCTGTTGCTGCGATCAGCCTTCCGCGAAACCCCCCAAGCCTCCTTTCGAGCGCGGCGCTTTGACGCCTTTGATTTGTTCCTTGCTGAATTCCAATCCCTTATTCATCGACGTCGTCGAAGATCGACCGCATCTCTATGCCGCGCGGGACATTGGGTTTGCCACGATAATAATCGTCCGGCTCCCCCGCACCTTGCACCTCGGATTGCAACTGCTCAACGACTTCGTCGATCTTGCGAATGCCATTCTCGATCCATGCCAGTGCGAGCGGATCGTCGTTGAAAGCATCGGCATAATCCCCAAGGGCCGTTTTGAAATGACTGAAATAGTCCTCCGGGTCTTCGCGGCCTAAATAATTGTCCTGCCATATGGAAATCTCCCTTTCGAGTGTTGGCAGAAGTTCTTGTCGTACATGATGAAGTATTTCTTTAATCTCCTCCTCCGAGAGAAATTCAATGATCCTCGTATTTAAGAATCCTGCGTCCGGGGTCGTTACCGCCAGCTCGCGAACCGCTTCAACATGACGAAGACGCTCAGACTCTAGGAGCAAGCCTACCCGGTGCAGTTTGTTGATTACATCGACGTCGGATACAGCATAAAAGTATGATGATACGCACAGGCCGGATGTAAATTCGTCGTTTCGCTCAAGAAATTTCTCGAGAAAAGTGGTGCCGCAGCGGAACGCTAGAAAGTGATTCACGGCGTTGCGATTCTCGCTGCGTTTAGCAGAAAACTCGTCGATGCGGCTCATCAAGCCGTCGTAACGGTCGATCGGCACTTCCACCTTGGTGCCCCCAAGTTGGGTGTCGCCACAGGCGATTTCCGAGAAAAGCTGCCGAACAGGTGTGCCGGTCAGATAGATGTCCATCAGCTCGCGATCTTGCGAAACGAGCCCGGCAAATGCATCGAGAATCGTGGGATGCTTCGCGCGCCATGAATGGACGGTCTGTTGTTGCACGTCCATCAGAAGGCTCCCGTCCAGCGCGACAAGCGCCTTTCTTACGTCAGCTTGCGTCGCGCCGAGCAGGGCGATGGCTGTGTTTTCTTCTTCGCCAAGGGCGATTGGGCTGGCGAGCGAACCACCCCGCATAAAGACCAGAGCAATTGCGGCGCGACTGCCCGCATCAAGGGTTCGGATTACCTCCTGAAGTAGCTCAACAGGGCGCTCCACAAAGTCACTCAGCCCGCTTGAAGTTAGGTGTAGCTCTTTCGTGAAGGCTGGATTTCCGAGTCTGCGGGCGATTTCGGGGCTGAATCGCATATGGCTAGCGACGGTGCTCAGGTGAGGTTAGAGCTGGCCTCGCAAATTCGGACAGTAGCTTGAGTGGATTTTCTGCCTGACGGCGGCGAGGATTCTCGCCGCGAATCAGGAGCATTTGATGACGAAGCGAAGCCGCCGGACGCATTCT
>JALHNQ010000016.1 GCA_022843405.1 Methylocystis sp.
GATCGATCTGAACGGCGCCCTGGCGCGCGCCGAAGTCGCCGCCCGTTTCGAGCCGCCCGGCCTATGGGATACGTTAGAGCCTCTGGCGCAGGCGAGTTTTACCGCGCTCGCCGTCGACGCGACCGGGCCGGCCCGCGCCCGACTGCAACAGTTTGGCGGCTATGGCGCTTTTTGCGCCGACCCGGCGCTGACGGCGGCGATCGCGCATGGCGGCGACTTCGCGCAGTCCGTGCGCCCTTGCGCCGAAGCCGCCGGCGCGGCTGGCGCGCCCTCTCTCCTGGCGCGTTATCTTGACGCATGCGGCGCGCGCAGCATGGCCCCCACGGGGATTGACGCCCGGCAAGAGGCGCGGCTCATGCGCGCGCTGTCGAAAGAGCCGGACGCCGCCGCGCTGCGCGAAGCGCGCGTCGCTCTGGCGATCGACGACGGCGTGAGGCGCGAAGCGGCGCATGCGGCGCGCCTCATCGTCGACGCCGCCACGGTCGAACGGGCGCGGACGCATTTTGCGGAAGCGGGCGCGACCGACGCCGCCGACATGCTTGACGCCTATCTCGACTTGCGGCGCGCCGGCGGCTGGGCGCCTGCGCATGAAGCACCGACGCTCGCCGCGCTCGTCGCGCGCGCCGGCGTCGAACTCGACGCCGAGCGACTCGAAGCCGAAAGCGCCGCGCAGGCCCCCCCGGCCGTGGCAAGCCGCAAGGGACTCTTCGCCGCGATGCGTGGATTCTTTGGCGGCTGAAATTGAGCGGCGGCGTCCGCATACGTCCCGCGGCGCGTGAGCGAAAAGCGCAGATGCGCGCAATGAAGCGCCCGAAGGCCGCCACTTGAATCGCGACGCAGTGGGGCTGCGCAACTCCACGCAAGCGCGGTACGACCTACAGCGCAAATTTGCCTGTCAGGCGGCGGGCTTGGCCTGTTCGGCGACCTTGACCGGAAGCTGCGTTCGAATGGCGTCAACGATCCTTTGAACGGCGGCGTCCGCTTCGCCTGCCCGCTTTTCCGCGACGAGCGCACGGTGCTCCATGGCCGCAAGCTCGGCCTGCGTCGCCGCGAGCAGCGACTGCAGCGTCTCGACATCATTGCGCGTCTGAACCAACGCCGCGGAGAGTTCGGCGGCTTCGGCCTCCGATTTGCGCAGCGCCGCGTCCGCGCGGTCGCCGCGCTCTTCGGCGCGCTCCAGCTTCTCTCTTACCGCATTGGCTGCGGTATGCGCGCGCGCCACCGCCTGAGCCGACTGCTTCTCGAGCTCCTTTATCGCCGCGGCGGCTTGGGACACCAGGTCCAGCGCCGCCATGGCGTCGTCGGGCGCGCGCGGCCGCTGACGGGCCGGATGATTAGGGGCCGGCGGCCTGTTCTCGCCTCTCGGGATGATTTCGTCCATTACCTGATCCAGATCCAGCGAATCCATTTGCTTTACTCCGGCCGTCGCATGGGTCGGTTTGTTGCAGCCGCAATCTCTTCCGCCCATTGTCGCCCAAAATCCGGCGAAAAGTCGACCTGCGCGCCAACTTTTTGTCCCGCGAGGGACTCACGCGAACTCTTTTTTAACCGAATCACATGCTGGAGCACAGGCTTAGCCGACAGACGGAAAGACGCCAAAATTTATCGTCCGCTCCGAAAATTTGGCGCGACTATTCCAAGGCGTCATGAAATTGCATCAATTATGACGCGAAGGAGCGCAGGACTGCATGCTCACCCTCTCCAGAGAAGTCACTCATGGTCGAAATTCCCACAGACGCCGACAATTTAGCGATTAGACGCGACACAAAATTGCAGCAGCCGGCGAAAGGCCGGTTTATCCGTTTCTTCGGCGAGGTCGGCATCGCCGATGTGCCGCTCGTCGGCGGCAAGAACGCTTCGCTCGGCGAAATGTATCGGGAGCTGACGGCGACAGGCATAATGGTGCCCAATGGCTTCGCCGTCACCGCCGAAGCCTATCGATATACGCTCGACCATGCAGGCGTCTGGGCCGACCTCAAGGCGGCGCTCGACGGACTAAATCCGTCTGACGTCGACGATCTCGCGAAGCGGGCCGCGCATGCCCGCGATATCGTCTATGGCGCGCAGACGCCGCCCGATCTCGAGGCCGACATTCGCAACGCCCTGGCCCGGCTTACGCAGGAATATGGCGACGATCTGACAGTCGCGGTGCGCTCTTCGGCGACGGCCGAAGATTTGCCGAGCGCGAGTTTCGCCGGCCAGCATGACACCTATCTCAACGTGCGCGGCGCCGCGGCCGTTCTCGACGCCGTTCGTCATTGCTTCGCGAGCCTGTTCACCGACCGCGCCATCCGCTATCGCATCGACAATGGCTTCGATCACTTCAAAGTGTTCAACTCGGTCGGCGTGATGAAAATGGTGCGGTCGGACTTGGCCGCGTCCGGGGTTGTCTTCACGATCGACACCGAAAGCGGATTCGAAAACGTCGTCTTCATCACCGGCGCCTACGGTCTTGGCGAGAACGTGGTGCAGGGGGCGGTCGATCCGGACGAATTCTACGTCTTCAAGCCGACCTATCGGCAGGGCAAGCGCGCCGTCTTGAAGCGCGCGCTAGGGGCAAAAAAAATCAGGATGGTCTTTGCCGATCGCGGCAGAGCGACGACGCGGAACCTACCGACCGACGTGAAGGACAGAGAAAAATTCTGCATCTCCGACGAAGAGGCGCTGACGCTCGCCGGACAGGCGATGGAGATCGAGGAGCATTACAGCGCCAAAGCCGGCGCGCGCCGTCCGATGGACATCGAATGGGCCAAGGACGGCGTCGACGGCCGGCTTTATATCGTGCAAGCGCGCCCCGAAACGGTCGCGTCTCGCCGCGACCGCAACATCGCCGAAATTTACAAGGTGACGAAGCACGGCGCGGTTAAGGTCGAAGGGCGCGCGGTCGGCGCCAAGATCGCCAGCGGCAGGGCGCGGGTAATTGAACACGTCAATGCGCTCTCGACATTCGTCCCGGGCGAGATCCTCGTCGCCGACACGACGTCGCCCGATTGGGGGACCGTGATGAAATCGGCCGCGGCGATCGTGACCAATCGCGGCGGCCGCACCTGCCATGCGGCGATCGTAGCGCGCGAGCTTGGCATTCCCGCGATCGTCGGCACGGACGCGGCGACGCGCCTCATCCGCACCGGCGACCTAATTTCGGTGAGCTGCGCCGAGGGCGACGTCGGAAAGGCCTATGAAGGAGCCATCGAGTTCGAGGTGGAACGCGTCGATCTTTCGACTCTGACGAGACCCGCCACCCATGTCATGATGAACGTCGGCAATCCCGACATCGCTTTCGGCCTTGCGGCGTTGCCCAACGACGGCGTCGGCCTTGCGCGCATGGAATTCATCATTGCTGACTCGATCAAGGCGCATCCGATGGCGCTCGCGCACCCCGAGCGGCTCGAACCGCGCGAACGGACCGAAATTGCGCGACTGACCGCCAATTATCCGAGCCCCGCCGAATACTTCGTCAAGTGTCTGTCGGAAGGAGTCGGCGCGATCGCGGCGGCGTTTTATCCCAAGCCCGTCGTCGTGCGCATGTCCGACTTCAAGAGCAATGAATATGCGTCACTGCTCGGCGGCGCGGTTTTCGAAGCTGATGAAGCCAATCCGATGATCGGCTTTCGTGGCGCATCACGCTATGCGCACCCCGCCTATCGGGACGGCTTCGCTCTCGAATGCGCAGCGATGAAGCGCGTGCGCGACGAAATGGGCCTCGTCAACGTCAAGCTGATGATTCCCTTCTGCCGCCGCATCGAAGAAGCGGAGAAAGTCCTTGCCCTACTGCGCGAGCTTGGTCTCGAACGCGGCAAGAACGGACTCGAAATCTATGTGATGTGCGAGATTCCGAACAATGTCTTGTTGGTCGATCAATTCTCCCAGCGCTTCGACGGATTTTCGATCGGCTCGAACGATCTGACGCAGCTGACGCTTGGCGTCGACCGCGACTCGGAAATCGTCGCCTTCGACTTCGATGAACGCGACGAAGGCGTCAAGGAGATGATTCGTTTGGCGGTCGAAGGCGCCAGACGCAACGGTCGTCATTGTGGAATTTGCGGCCAGGCGCCTTCGGATTATCCCGACATCGCGGAGTTCCTGGTGGGCCTCGGGATCGACTCGATCAGCCTTAACCCCGATACGGTCCTGCAAACGACAAGACGCATCGTCGAATTCGAGAAGCAGCTCGGCAGAGCGCCAAGAAAGTCGGATTGATCGGCAGGCGTGTCTTTAGATTGATTGAAATCATCATTCACGCTCGGCGCCTTCGTCAGGCGTCGATCGACGCGACGCGCGTCGCCGAGCAAGGGAACAACAAATGAACGCAGCGGCCAACGGGAAAGTCCTCGCGACGATGGCGCCCGCGGCAGGACTGATCGGAGTCGCCGCGGCGCTGCATTTTGCGCAAGCCGGATCGATCATTAACTTCATCGCCTCCGCTCTGGCGCTCGCGAGCGTCGCGCATGTGATTGGCGAAGCCACCGATCAACTTGGCAATCACCTCTCGCCGGCGGCGACCGGCATTGTTCAATCGGCGGTGGGCAATCTTCCCGAACTGTTCGTCTGCATCTTCGCGCTCAGGGCCGGGCTGCTGACCGTGGTGCAGGCGTCGCTGATCGGCTCCATTCTGTCGAACGCGCTCTTGGTTCTCGGGCTCGCCTTTGTCGCCGGCGGCTGGAAGCTCGGCGTTCTTCACTTCGAAAGTCAGTCGCCGCGGATGATCGCGACGCTGCTGCTGCTGGCGGTGTCGGCGCTGGTGCTGCCGACGCTTGCTCAGGAATTGCATCTGCCGAGCGGCGCGCATGAGCAGGAACTCGCCATCGTCTGCGCAATTGTGCTGTTGCTCGTTTTTGTTGTTCTCACTCACGCCATGCTTCGTCAGGGCCAACGCGCGCTGCCGGCCGAGACCCATGCGCGCCTCCACGCCTGGTCGCTTGGCGCTTCGGTCGGCGTTCTCGCCGTCTGCGGCGTCGCCGCGGGCTTTGTGTCCGACTGGTTTGTCGAGGCGCTCGGCCCCGCGATCGAGGCGCTCGGCATCAGCGAGGCCTTCTCTGGACTTGTCATCGTCGCCATCGCCGGCAACGCCGTCGAGAATGTCGTTGGCGTTCGGCTCGCGGCTCAGGGCAAGGCCGATCTCGCGGTCAGCGTCATTTTGAACTCGGCGCTTCAGGTCGCCGTGGCGCTTGTTCCGATCCTCGTGCTCGTCAGCTTTGCACTCGGCGGCGCGGCGACGTTCACGCTCGCCATTCCACCAATTCTTGCGGCGGCCCTGTTTCTTTCAGTGCTGGTGGTCACGGTGGTCACCGTCGACGGCCGAGCCGACATGGTCGACGGGGCCGCGCTTATTGGTCTTTACGTCATCGTCGCGACGATTTTCTGGTGGGGGTAGCCCGTCCCTGGTGAAAATCTATCGACTACTATGATCCAAAAGACGGACCCGCGTCTCAACATCGCCCCAGCAGGAGCGCCCAAGCCGTAAGAATTAGGGCGTTAAATGAAACGGCTCGCGCCTTTACATCCGAGGTCGCGAGCCGTTTCGCGTACGGCTTCCGCTTGGCGGCGGTCGCCTATCTTTCTCAAGGTAGGCGCGCCAAATTCGAAGGCAAGCAGAACCGTTCGCGCCATGTCAGCGCCGAAGAGATCCGAGGAACATTTTTCCACTATGCGAGTTGCGGACGAAGGGTCGCCATAAAATGTGCGGCGGCCAAGGAGTTCCTCCATGCTCTCGACCATCCTTGTCGTCGTCCTGCTGTTGTTGCTGATCGGCGCTCTTCCGACATGGCCTTATAGTTCCGGATGGGGATATGGCCCCGGCGGCGTCATCGGCGCCGTGCTGGCGATCGTCGTCGTCATGGCGCTGATCGGCAGGCTGTAACGCTCGCCTGGGCCGGCGCGACACTGGCGCATCGACGCATCGCGATTAAATTGCGCCCTCGCTCATCCCGGCGCGTCACGCTTGCGGCGATTCGCCCCTGCGCAAATATTCCAGCAATCGTTCAACGGCTTCGCTGCAGGCTTACTTTTTGTACTTTTCACCTTTAGAGTTCCGCCGCGCGGTAGATTTCCGCAGCCATCAATGGAGATAAATGATGTTTCGCTTTTCGCTCGGACGCGCGTTTTGCGCGATGTCCTTCGTCATCGCGCTTGCGCCCGGCGCTGCCATGGCGCAATCCGTGCAAGTCGGCACCCTTCTCTGCCATGTTTCCGGCGGCGTCGGCATGATCATTATGGAGAATCAGGCGCTCGACTGCGTATACACGGACGCTAAAGGCAGCCCGCCCCAGCATTACATCGGCAGACTGACCAACGTCGGCGCGAATATCGGCATCAGCGGTCCGGGTCAGATGATTTGGACGGTTCTCGCGGCCACGAACAGCGTGGCGCCTGGCGCGCTGGCAGGAGACTATGTCGGCGCGGAAGGGTCGGTCGCCGTCGGCGCCGGCGCCGGCGCCGCTGTCCTTGTCGGCGGCTCCAACAAGACGATCTCTCTGCAGCCGGTTTCCGTCTCTTTAGGCACCGGGCTCAACGTCTCCGCCGGCATCGGCAACGTCTCTTTGCAATATATGCCGGTGACGCCGCCGCCGCCGCCACCCGGTCCTGCGCCCAAGAAGTCCCGCCACCATCGGTAATCTTCGACTGCGTGATCAACCGACAGAACGGGCGCGTTGTCTGCGCGCCCGTTCGTTTTGGCGCCGAAACGTCACTTTGGATGCGGCGTCCCGATGTAAGGGAATTCTTTCAAAGTGTCGGTATGCGGCTCCAGCCCATCCGGGGGAATGTCTCCCTTTGAAAGAAACGACAGCCGAAAATTGATCACATCGTCGGCGAAGGTGCGGCCGTTCGGATAGCCTGCCGGCCTTGTGGGATCGAAGCTCAGCATGTCCGGCAGAATGCCATGCGCGTCGATCGCGGCGATCGCCTCGTCCCGCGCATAGTCGCCGGTATGGCCCATGAGGTGGATGAACAGCTCGAGCCAGCGCTCGCGGTCGTTCACGGGTTCGCTGGCGTTGTATTCTTCCTTCGTTTCGTCGGTATTGAAGAAGCTGCTGACCGACGGGTGACCGGCGCGATCAGCATGAATAAGCTTGCCGTCGCTGCGCACGCTGCAGCGTCCCCAGATTCTAACGCCTGGATTCCCGCCAAGAGCGCTTGTCGGCATCTCGACCACGGTCGAAAGCACATTGGCCTCTGTATTCGAATCCTTGCCAGTCCAGGGAGACTTGCCGCCAAGATGCGGCGCGGTGAAATTTCTGCCGCCGGACGTGTCGTACAAGGCCAGAATGCCGTCGTAATCAAAAAAGAACGCGTCGCTGCGCACGCCTGTGAAGAAGGTGAGATCGCCCGCGCGCACGATATTCGGCTTGGCGCCGAAGGAAACCTCCGCGCCGGACACGATCTTCTCGCCTACGGGTTCAGGGGAATGCGAATCCACGCCACGCGCCAGGTAAACGTCGAAGGTCTGCCGGCCGTTTTGCTTGGGCGAGAACACATAGCTGATCGCAATATCCGTCAGGCAATCGCCGTCATTGTCGATATTGAGCCGGTAAATGGCGTCAGGATGAAACTCATCGCAGTTGGGATTGGCGTTGAGGATGATCGCCGTCCGGGACGGATCGCTTGGCGATTGGAAGGCATAGAGATCGCACAGGTCCAATCTTTGGTCGCCGAGCGGCGGACCGAGACTGAGGCCGGTAAAATGATTCGACATGAGTTGCCTCCTGAAAGACGTGAAGAGAATTTACGGCTGATCTGCTTCAACGTCTGCGGGCGCACGCTATGTCGTGTTTGTTTCAACATCAAGATTGTTCGTAAATTCACTCATTCGCCGCGAATGAGCCTGATGATGCTCGAAAAGTCAGCGCCGCCCTGGCCCGCAGACTCGTGCAGGGCATAGAGCTGCGTCGCGGCGGCGCCGAGCGGCGAGGCCGCGCCGGCGCGAGCCGCGGCTTCCTGCGCCAGTCTCAAATCTTTCAACATGAGCGCCGTCATAAAGCCCGGCTTATAGTCATGGTTTGCAGGCGACGCGGGCGTCATTTCCGGCACGGGACAATAGCTCGTCAGCGACCAGGACTGGCCTGAGGAAATCGACGCCGCTTCGAACAGCGCCCGATGTGAGAGTCCGAGCTTTTCGGCGAGAACGAAAGCCTCCGCCGTCGCGATCATCGTGACGCCAAGCATGAGATTGTTGCAGATCTTCGCCGCCTGCCCCATGCCGGCGCCGCCACAATGGAGCACATGCGCGCCCATATGTTCGAGGATGGGTTTCGCCGCCGCTAACGCCTCTTCAGCGCCTCCGCACATAAAAGTCAGAGTCGCGGCTCTTGCGCCGGCGACGCCGCCGGATACGGGCGCGTCGACCGAGAGCGCGCCGCTTTCTTGCGCGAGATGGTGAGCAGCGCTCGCGCTTTCCACGTCGATCGTGGAACAGTCGATGAGCAGCTCGCCGCGCGCCTGCGGCGCGATTTCACGCCAGACGGCGAGCGTCTGATCGCCGCTCTGCAACATGGTGATGGCGACGTCGGCGCCCTCAATTGCATCGCGCAATGATTTCGCAGCGAGGACGCCGTCGCTCGCGGCGGCTTCGATCAGCGACGCGCTAAGGTCGAATCCGCGCGTCTCGACGCCGGCGCGCGCCAGCGCCGCCGCCATTGGACGGCCCATATTGCCAAGACCGATGAAAGCCGCTCGCATCATAGGTTAAGACAAGGTCGGCATGACGAAACTCGCGCCCGCCCCGGCGCCGCGAGGCCAGCGCGACGCCACCGTCTTGGTCTTCGTATAGAAGCGAATGGCGTCCGGTCCATGCTGATTGAGATCGCCAAACATCGACCGCTTCCAGCCGCCAAAGGTGTAATAGGCCAAAGGCGTCGGAATCGGCACATTGACGCCGACCATTCCCACTTCGACGCGGGAGGCGAATTCGCGCGCCGCGTCGCCGTCGCGGGTAAAGATGGCGACGCCATTGCCATATTCGTGATTATTGGCGAGCGCCAGCGCCTCATCGAAGCCGCGCGCGCGCACGACGGAGAGCACCGGCCCGAAGATTTCCTCCTTGTAGATGCGCATCTCCGGCCGCACCTCGTCGAACAGGCAGCCGCCCATGTAAAAGCCGTTCTCATAGCCCTGCATCTTGAAGCCTCGGCCATCGACACGGAGCTTGGCGCCCTCCTCGACCCCGAGCGCGACATAGTCTTTGACCCGCTCAAGATGCGCCCGCGTGATCAACGGGCCGAAGTCGGCCGAAGGATCGGTCGATGGCCCGATGCGGAGATTTTCCACCCGCGGTTCGAGCCGAGCCACGAGCGCGTCGGCGGTCGCTTCGCCCACCGGCACGGCGACCGAAATCGCCATGCAGCGCTCGCCCCCCGAGCCGTAAGCGGCGCCAATAAGTGCGTCGACGGCCTGATCCATATCGGCGTCGGGCATGATCACCATGTGGTTTTTTGCGCCGCCAAAACACTGCACGCGTTTTCCGTGAGCGGCGCCATGCGCATAGACATATTCGGCGACAGGCGTCGAGCCGACGAAGCCAATGGCCTTGACCTCAGGCGCTTCAAGCAGCGCATCGACGGCTTCCTTATCGCCGTTGAGGACATTGAGAACGCCCGGCGGCAGCCCGGCTTCGAGCATCAATTCGGCCAGAAACAGGGGCGCGCCGGGGTTGCGTTCGGAGGGTTTCAGGATGAAGGCGTTGCCGCAGGCGATGGCCGGCGCGAATTTCCACATTGGAATCATCACCGGGAAATTGAACGGCGTGATTCCTGCGACGACGCCGAGCGGCTGGCGCATCGAATAGACGTCGAGGCCCACCGTCGCCGAATCGGTAAATTCGCCCTTCATCAGATGCGGAACGCCGATGCAAAATTCGACGACCTCGACGCCGCGCTGAATCTCGCCCTGCGCGTCGGCGAGCGTCTTGCCGTGCTCGCGCGCCAAAATCGCCGCAAGCCTCTCCTTCTCGCGCCCGACGATATCGACAAACTTCATCAGCACGCGGGCTCTGCGCTGCGGATTGACCGCCGCCCATTCGCGCTGCGCCGCTACGGCGTTGTCGATCGCCGCGCGGGCCTCGTCGCGGCTGGCGAGCGGCACGCGCGAGATCGCCGCTCCCGTCATCGGCTCATAGCCGTCGCTGAAGCGCCCGGACGTTCCCTTGACCCGGCGTCCGCCGATAAAGTGCGATAATTCTTCCATATTCGCTCATCTAAGGCGCGTCCGCGCAATGTCACCTCGCAAGAGCGGATGGCGCGCCTATATGTCGAAGAGAGGGTTTCCGCGACGGCCATCGGCGATGGGACTGCAACTCACGAGCGAAGGCAAGAATCGATACGCGCAGGCGCCGCGACGGGCGGACTGGACGATCGATCAGAACTGGGCGTTCTATAGCGACGCGGAGCATGATCGCTGGAACAGGCTGTTCGCCCGGCAGGCGAAGCTTTTGCCAGGCCGAGCCTGCGATGCGTTCCTTGAGGCGAAGCAAAAGCTCGACCTGTCGCGCTCCGGCATTCCGGATTTCGCCGATCTCAGCCGCCGGTTGAGCGCGATGACTGGCTGGAGCGTGGTTCCGGTCGCGGGGCTCATTCCCGACGACGCCTTTTTCGATCATCTCGCCAATCGGCGCTTTCCGGCGGGGGCCTTCATCCGCCCGGAGCCGGAGCTCGAATATCTGCAGGAGCCCGACGTCTTCCACGATGTTTTCGGGCATGTGCCGCTCCTCGCCGATCCCACCTATGCGCGCTTTCTTCAGGCTTATGGCGAAGGCGGGCGGCGGGCGCTCGCGCGCGGGCAGCTCCACCATCTCGCGCGGCTTTACTGGTATACGATCGAATTCGGCCTGATCGAGACGCCGGCGGGCCTGCGAATCTTCGGGGCAGGAATCATGTCCTCGCCTTCGGAGACGATTTTTTCGCTCGAAGATACCTCCCCGAACCGCGTCGCCTTCGATCTCGAACGCGTCATGCGAACGAATTACATCATCAGCGATTTCCAGCAGACCTATTTCGTCATCGAAAGCTTTGAGAAGCTTCTCGCCGCCGGCTATCAGGACTTTGGCCCGATCTATGATCGGTTGCACGACGCTTCGGACTTCGCCGCGCATGAGCTAGCGCCGGGAGATCGCGTCATTTCGCGCGGCGATTTCCATTATTTTCGCGCCAAGCGAAGCGCTTAATCCTACGCCGGAATTGCGTGAAGGGTTGTTTCCTTCACCCTCATCCTGAGGAGCCGCCCGCAAATCGGGTTTACCCGACTTGCGCATTTAATGTCGATCTCGGGCAGGCCCGAGATCGAAGGCGGCGTCTCGAAGGACGAGGGTGAAGAAAAAATGCGCGGAAATGGGCTTCCTCGTCCTTCGAGACGCGTGCTTCGCACGCTCCTCAGGATGAGGAAGCCCTTCACCCAATCGCCCTGCTAACCCTAAGACTCGGAGTTGACGACGCGTTGCTCGATTGCGCCGAAAATCGTGCGCCCGTCCGCGTCACGCATCTCGATGCGCACCACATCGCCAGGTTTCAGGAATGGCGTTCTCGGCGCGCCCTCGATGAGTTTCTCAACGACACGCTGCTCGGCGATGCAGGAGTAGCCATCTCCGCCTTGCGCGATCGGCCTGCCGGGACCGCCGTCGCGGTCACGATTGGAAACCGTGCCTGAGCCAATGATCGTGCCGGCGCTTAACGTCCGCGTTCGCGCCGCATGAGCGATGAGACGCGGAAAGTCGAAGGTCATGTCCTTGCCGGCGTCAGGCCGGCCGAGCGGCGCGCCATTGACGAAGGAGAGGAGCGGCAGCGACAGCCGACCGCCGTCCCAGGCGTCGCCAAGTTCGTCAGGCGTCACCGCGACGGGCGAAAAGGCGGAAGCCGGCTTTGACTGAAAAAAGCCAAAGCCTTTCGCAAGCTCCGGCGCGACCAAGCCGCGCAGGGTCACGTCATTGACCAGCATGACAAGCTTGATGTGGCCCTGCGCCTCCTGCGGCGTGACGCCCATCGGCACATCATCGGTCGTCACGGCGACCTCGGCTTCGAGATCGAGCTCCTGCGTCTCATCGAGCAAGGGAATGTCGTCGCGCGGCCCGAGGAAGCCGTCGGAACCTCCCTGATACATCAGCGGGTCGCTCCAGAAGCTCTCAGGCATTTCGGCGCCGCGTGACTTACGAACCAGCGCGACGTGATTGACATAGGCCGAACCATCCGCCCACTGATAGGCGCGCGGCAGCGGCGACGCGCAGTCTTCTTCGCGAAAAGGAAAGCTTTCGCGAGGGCCGCTTTCGAGGCGCGCCGCCAGCGCCCGCAGTTCCGGCACCACGGCGTCCCAGTCTTCGATCGCCGACTGCAAAGTGGGGGCGACGAAGCCCGCCGCCACGGCGCGCGACAGATCGCGCGAGACAAGGATCAGCGCGCCATCGCGCCGGCTCTTCAGGGATGCGAGCTTCACGGGCCGTCGCCAGTGAAATGACGGCGCAATCCCGACCAGCAGTCCGCATAATCCTTCTGCAGGGTTGCAAGCGACAGGGCGAAAACGGTCGGATAAAACGGCAACCGAGATTCGAACATGAAGGCGAGGCCGTCATCGATCTTCACCGGGCCAAGATCCGCCTGGGAAGCCTGTTCGAAAGCTTCGGCGTCGGGGCCATGCGGCAACATCGCATTATGCAGCGACATACCGCCCGGCTCGAAGCCGGACGGCTTCGCGTCGTAGCGTCCGTAAATCAAACCCATGAACTCGCTCATAATGTTCAGATGATACCAGGGAGGCCGGAACGTATGTTCCGCAACTTGCCAACGCGGCGGAAAGATCGCGAAGTCGGCGTTGCCGACGCCGGTTTCGTTTGAAGGCGAGGTCAAGACCGTAAAGATTGATGGATCGGGGTGATCGAACAACACGGCGCCGACCGGACAGAATTTTCGCAGATCATATTTATAGGGCGCGTAATCGCCATGCCAGGCGACGACGTCGAGCGGCGAATGGCCGATCTCGCAGCGGTGGAAGCGGCCGCCCCATTTTACGGTGAGGCGGCAGGGTTTTTCCTTGTCCTCATACGCGGCGGTCGGCGTATGGAAATCGCGCGGATTGGCGAGTCCGTTCGCGCCGATCGGCCCGCGATAGGGCAATGTGAAGGGCGCGCCATAATTTTCGCAGACATAGCCGCGAGACGGGCCAGTCGCGAGCTCAACCCGAAATTTCACGCCTTGCGGAACGACGCCGATCTCACTGGGAGAACATTCGAGGAGGCCGAACTCAGTGAAGATGCGTAGATCGCCGAACTGCGGAACGATCAGCAACTCGCCGTCGGCGTCGTAGAAATAATCGTCGCGCATCGACTGAGCGGCGAGATAGAGATGCGCGGCCATGCCGACTCTTTGGCCGCAATCGCCTGCCGTCACGATGGTGCGCATGCCTTCGATAAAGGAGCCCGCGTCGGCGGGGACGTCGCTCGCGCTCCAGCGCAACTGCCCAAACGGCACGTCAACATCAAGACAGGGCGCGGTCTTCCAATGGCGTTGCTCGGTCGCTTCGGGACCATGGACGTGAAGGACGGAAGGTCTGATCCGATAGAGCCACGACCGCCGGTTGACGCAGTTTGGCGCGGTGAACGCCGAACCGGACAATTGCTCGGCGTAAAGGCCGTAAGGGCATCGTTGCGGAGAGTTTTGACCGATCGGCAAGGCGCCCGGAAGGGCTTCGCTCTCGAATTCATTGCCGAAGCCATGCAAATAGCGCGTCGGCGTCATGTCTCAGCCCGCCGCCCGGTTCAAGACGCCGCGGCGGATTTGATCCTCTTCGATCGACTCGAACAGCGCGCGGAAATTTCCTTCGCCGAAGCCTTCATCGCCCTTGCGCTGAATGAATTCGAAGAAGATCGGGCCGATGACCGTTTTGGAGAAAATCTGCAACAGCAGACGGCGCGCGCCGGTCGTGACGCCGTCGATCAGAATGCCGAGCTCCTTGAGCCGCTGCGTCGACTCGCCGTGGTCCGGCAGCCTGTGCTCCAACGCGTCATAATAGGCGTCGGGCGGCGCGGGCATGAAGTCGAGCCCGTTCTTGCGCATCACGACAACAGTCTCGTAGATGTCGCGACAGGCGCAGGCGATGTGCTGAATCCCTTCGCCCTTATAGGCGTCCAGAAATTCCTCGATCTGGCTCTTCTCATCCGAGCTTTCATTGATCGGAATACGAATCTTGCCGCAGGGACTGGTCATGGCGCGCGACCGCAGGCCCGTCAATTTGCCCTCGATGTCAAAATAGCGAATCTCTCGGAAATTGAAGATCCGCTCATACCAGTTTGCCAGCGCGTCCATGCGGCCGCGCCGCACATTATGGGTCAGATGGTCGATCTCGGTCAGGCCCACGCCGAAAGGTTTGGGATCGCGCTCGCCCGTCCATCTAAAGTCGACATCCCAGATCGAGCCCTGGTCGCCATAGCGGTCGACAAAATAGATGAGCGAACCCCCGACCCCTTCGATCGCCGGGATGTTCAGCTCCATCGGACCGACGCCGAAGGCGACGGGTTTCGCGCCAAGCGAAACGGCGCGACGCATTGCTTTGGCGGCGTCCATGACGCGGAAGCCGATGCAGCAAACAGAGGGGCCGTGCGCTTTCTGGAACTCGGCGGCGAAGCTGCGAGGCTCCGCATTCAGCACATAATTCACCTCTCCCTGGCGATACAGCGTCACATCCTTGGAGCGGTGGCGCGCGACAGCGGCGAACCCCATCCTTTCGAACAGCGACGCCAGTTGCGCAGGCTCGGGATGGGCGAATTCGACGAACTCGAATCCGTCCGTTCCCATCGGGTTTTCGGCGGGCGTTGCCGCGCCGCCAAGCGTCGAATTCATGGCCAGGCCTTTGCAGGTTTCGCTGAGCTGCTATTTAGATATTGCGTCGCCGATCCGGTTAAAGGCCTATGATCCTTTACGACTATTTCCGCTCCTCGGCCGCCTATCGCGTGCGCATCGCTATCGCGCTCAAGGGCCTCGACGTCGAACGCCGACATGTCCATTTGTTGCGCAGCGAACAGCGTGACCCCGGCTATCGCGCGAAAAGCCCGCTGGCGATCGTCCCGACGCTGGAGCTTGACGACGGCAGGCTGATCACCCAATCGCTGGCGATCATCGACTACCTTGACGCGCTACAGCCTGATCCGCCGCTCTTGCCGAGCGACGCCGTGTTGGCCGCTCAGGCGCGCGCGACGGCGTTGACGATCGCCTGCGAGATTCATCCGCTCGCCAATTTGCGAGTCATCGAGGCGTTGCAGCGACAATTCGGCGCCAAGGACGTTGAGATCGCCTCGTGGCGCCGGCTCTGGATTTCAGAGGGGCTGAAGGCGGTCGAAGCGCTCATCGCGCCTGCACCTTTCGCCTTTGGCGCAGAGCCGTCGCTTGCCGACATCTGCCTTGTTCCACAGGTCTATAACGCGCGCCGCTTCGACGTTCCGCTCGACGCTTGCCCGCGCATCCTTGCGGTGGACGCCGCTTGCGCCATGCACCCCGCCTTTCTGCAAGCGCATCCTCAGGCGCAGCCGGACGCCTGACCAGTTCTAAGACGCGAGCGTCAGATCGGCGATCGCGGCGGCCAAGAAGCGGCCGGCTTCGCCGCCGGTCACCACGCGATGATCGAAGGTGAGGCTGAGCGGCAAAATCCGATGCGCCGCCGGCGCGCCATTGACCGCGACAATTTCGTCGCGTATCCGCCCGGCGCCGAGAATCGCCACCGTCGGCGGCAGGACGATCGGCGCAGCGTAGCGCCCGGCGATCATGCCGAAGTTTGAAAGCGTGATGGTCGCGCCGCGCAACTCCTCCGGCGGGATGCGCCGAGCCGCAGCGTCCTGGCGCATGCGGTCCAGCCCCTTGCGCAAATCCTGCGCGTCGCGATTGCCGACATCCCGCAGGACAGGCACGAACAGGCCCTCTTCCGCAAGGTCCACGGCGACGCCAAGGTCGATTTTCTTCATCACGCGCCGCGCGAAGGCGTGAGGCTCGAACCAGGCGTTGAGCGCAGGCTCCGCCTTGCAGGCTGTCACCAGGGCCCGGATCAGCCGGACGGTCGTGTCGGTTCCTGTGGCCCAGGCGTTGATGTCCGCGTCGTCGACGATGGTGGCCGCGGCGACTTCAGCCTGCGCCTGCGCCATATTGTGCGCCATCGCGCGACGCACGCCCCGCAGCGGCTCGGCGGCTTCCGTTTCGCTAAGAATGCGCGCGACACGCTCGATGTCTTGGCTTGTGATCAGCCCGTCGGCGCCAGAAGGCGTCACCATGCCGAGATCGACATTGAGCTTGCGCGCGAGCGCTCGCACCGCGGGCGTCGCCCGCACCGCCCCGCCGACGTGACCAACCGAGATCGGCTGATCCCGGACAACCGCAGCGCCGTGCTGAACGGCGCCGACGACAGAGCCCGTATCTGTCCCCGCGCCTTCGAAGCCGACCAGCGGCGCGCCGATGCGGATGACATCTCCCGCGGAAGCGAACAGCCGCTCGATCCGGCCCGCCCGAGGCGACGGGATTTCGACGACGGCTTTAGCGGTTTCGACCGCGACCAGCGGCTGATCGACCTTGACGTTCTCGCCGGCGGCCACGCGCCATTCGACGAGCTCGGCTTCCTGCAACCCTTCTCCAAGGTCGGGGAGACGAAAGATATTCATGACGCCTCCATCACTTGCCGAACGCCGTCGACGATGCGATCGACGCTCGGCATATATTGCTTCTCCAATTTGGCGAGCGGCACGACGACGTCATAGCCGGTGACCCGTTTGATCGGGGCGAGCAGCGAATAGAGCGCGCGCTCGGCGATTTCGGCGGCGATCTCGGCGCCAAATCCGGCGGTGCGCGGCGCTTCATGGACAATGACGCAGCGTCCGGTCTTTTCGACCGAGCGCAGGATCGATTCGACGTCGAGAGGCTTTAAGGTCGCGACGTCGATCACGTCGATCGTTACGCCTTCTTCATCGAGCTTGTCGGCGGCGGCGAGCGTCTCCGGAACCATCGCGCCCCACGTCACCACCGTCGCGTCGTCGCCTTCCCGCAACAGGAAGCAGGCGTCAAGCGGCAGCTCCACGCCGTCGTCCGCGACCTCCTCACGGAACAGGCGATAGAGCCGCGTCGGCTCGAGAAAGATCACCGGGTCGGGATCGCGCACCGCTGCGAGAAGCAATCCATAGGCCCGAGCGGGCGAAGACGGCGCGACGACGCGCAGCCCCGGCATATGGGCGAACATCGCCTCTGGACTTTCCGAGTGATGCTCGGGCGCGTGAATGCCGGCGCCGCACGGCGAGCGCAGCACCATCGGGCAGGTCATTCGCCCGCGAGTGCGATTGCGCAAGCGCGAAGCGTGATTGATGATCTGATCGATGGCCGGATAGATAAATCCGGAAAACTGAATTTCTGCGACGGGCTTCAGCCCCATCGCGGCCATGCCCACCGCGACCCCAGCGATGCCGCCTTCGGCCAGGGGCGTGTCGATGACGCGCGCGCGGCCAAAGCGCGCGTGCAAGCCGTTGGTGGCTCGAAACACGCCGCCATTGACGCCGATGTCCTCGCCGAGCAGCAGCACATCGTCGTCTTCGCTCATTGCGCGCGCGAGCGCGAGATTGACGGCTTCGACCAAAGTGATTTCAGACATCGCCATGCTCTTTGCGTTCGGCGAATCGCCGCGCGTCCTCGAGCTGCCATTGCATGGAGTCGGGGAGCTTCGCGTATAGACAATCGAACATCGCGTCGGCGCTCAGCGGCGAAGCGTTCAGATAGGCGGCGACTTCGCGATCGACCTCCTCGGCGCACGCGTTGAGAAGCTCCGCCTCCTGCTCTTTCGACCAGGCGCCTTCGCTGACGAGATATGAGCGCAGCCGAGCGATCGGTTCGCGCGTCCACTGCGCGCGGACGATCTCTGGATCGCGATAGCGCGACGCATCGTCGGCAGTGGTATGATCGCCGAGACGATAGGTGAGCGCTTCGATCAGCGTCGGTCCACCGCCCGATCGCGCTTTTTCGATCGCCCGGCGCACGACTTCGTGGACCGCAATGACGTCATTGCCGTCGACCTGGCGTCCTTCGATGCCAGCGGCGACCGCCTTTTGCGCGAGGGTCTCGGCCGCGCTTTCGAGTTCCCGCGGCGTCGATATCGCCCAGCCATTATTGTTGATGATGAAGACGACCGGCGTTTTCCAGACGCCCGCCATGTTCAGCGCTTCGTAAAAAGCGCCATTTGAGGTGCCGCCGTCGCCGATGAAAGTGACGACGACGCGATCCTCCTTGCGCATCATCAGCGCGTAAGCCGCGCCGACCGCATGCGGCGCCTGGGTGGCGACCGGCACGCAATTGGGAAAATCGCCGCGCGCATGTTTGAAATCGCTGCCGCGCTCGTCGCCGCCCCAATAGAGCAGACATTCCGACATTGACATGCCGCGAGAGAATTGCGCCGCATGATCGCGATAGGACGGCACGAGCACGTCGCGCTCTTCCATCGCCGCCGCCGTTCCGACGCCGATCGCCTCCTGGCCGAGCGCCGACGCAAATGTGCCGAGCTGACCCGTACGCTGAAGACTGATCGCCTTGTTGTCGAAGACTCTGGTTCGCGTCATCGCGCGATAGAATCGGACCAGCCGGTCAATGTCCTTGGCCGATGCGCTGGCGGCCTTGCTGATCTCGCCGCTCGGCGACAACAGCTGGACGAAATCGACATTGAGATCGAAACCCATCTCCATGATTCCCATCGCCCCGCTCCTGATGAGCGAAGTAGCGCGCCCATGCGCGAGGTCACGGCGCCGCGACAATTTTTTTGTCATCTGCGTGGCGCCGCAGCGCAGGAATGCGGCCGTTCGAGTCGTTTCATTTTGCAACGATCTGGCGCGCTCATTCTCCAATGCGTTCGCGCCATCCGCATTGCCCTATCCACCGCCGTCGATCGAACGCCACGCCGTCATCCGCTTTGTTGGCCTCGCCGTTCAAAGCTGCATCGCGCCGCCTCTTAGCAGCGCGCACGACAAGCCGACGCGCCGAATGTGGCTGCGCACGCGCAGTTGGCGCTAACTTGGCCGTTCGATGGCCATCGCGGTCGCTTCTCCGCCGCCGATGCACAGCGCCGCGACGCCCTTTTTCAGGCCCATCGCCTCCAGAGCGGAGAGCAGCGTGACAATGATCCGCGCGCCGGACGCGCCGATCGGATGGCCGAGGGCGCAGGCGCCGCCGCGAACATTGACCTTGTCGTGCGGCAGGTCGAGATCGCGCATCGCCGCCATCGCAACGACGGCGAAAGCTTCATTGATCTCGAAGAGGTCGACGTCGCCGGTCGTCCAACCGACCCGATCCATCAGCTTGCGGATCGCTTCAATTGGCATGATGGAAAAGCGGCTCGGCGCGCCCGCGACAGTGACATAGCCCCGGATGAGCGCCAGCGGCTTCGCGCCTGCGCGCTCGGCGTCATCGGCGCGCATCAGAGCCAACGCCGCCGCCCCATCCGATATTGCGCTGGCGTTGGCGGCGGTGATCGTTCCATCCTCCCTGAACGCCGGTTTGAGGCGCGGGATGTCCTGCGCCTTGGCCTTGCCGGGAAGCTCGTCATTGGCGATAATTCGCGCATTGGCGCCTTTGCCGAATGTGATCGGCGCGATCTCCTGAGCGAAAGATGCGTCCGCCGTGGCGCGCTGGGCGCGCGCCAGCGAGGTCGCCGCATATTCGTCCTGCATCTCGCGGGTAAATTGATATTGCGTCGCGCAGTCCTCGGCGAAAGCGCCCATCAGCCGGCCTTTTTCATAGGCGTCCTCGAGACCGTCCAGAAACATGTGATCGAGGACCTTGCGATGGCCCATCCGGTAGCCGGCGCGCGCGCGATCGAGCAGATAGGGCGCGTTGCTCATGCTCTCCATGCCGCCTGCGACCGCGATGCGCGCGCCGCCCGCTGCAAGCTGGTCGCTGGCGAGCATCACCGCTTTCATTCCGGAGCCGCACATTTTGTTGACGGTGACCGCGCCGGTCGTCTCCGCCAGCCCGGCGCCGAGTGCCGCCTGACGCGCGGGCGCCTGGCCGAGGCCGGCGGAAAGCACGCAGCCCATCACGACTTCGTCGATGTCGCTTGGCGCGAGCCCGGCGCGCGTTACGGCCGCTTCGATGGCGCGGGCGCCGAGTTGCGGCGAAGCGACGTCCTTCAACTCTCCCAGAAACGCGCCGATCGGCGTGCGCGCGGCGCCGACGATGGCGACGGGTGCGGCAGCGCTCATGACATGATCCTCACCGGCTGGGCCGTTAGTTCTCCCACCGAGAATATGGCGACGAATTCCAGTTTTTAAACATTGGTGGCGGCGTCCCGTCGCCCGCAAGAATGTCTTCAACCGCTTCGTCGCTTACCGCGTCGAGCCTCTCCGGCGACCATTTCGGACGCCGGTCCTTGTCGATGATCGCGGCGCGGATGCCTTCATAAAGATCGTGGGTCTCGAGCATGCGGCAGGCCGCCTTGAATTCGTTGGTGAGACAGGTTTCGAGATCCGGGGCCCGCATGGCGCGCTGGAGCAATACGCGCGTGACTTTCAAGCCCGTCGGCGATTTGGATCTAATTTCCGCAGCCGCGCGCAGCGAGAATTCCGACCCCTCGCGCTCGAAGGCTGCGATCACGTCCGCGACCTTCTCATGCGCCGCCGCTTCAGCGAGCAATTGCCGGCAGGACGAAAGCGCGGAGGCGCCAGGCTGGCGTGCAAAGCGTCGCAACGTCTCGTCGACGTTTTCGGCGCGCTCGATCGTCGAGAGTTCATCGATCATCCGCTCGATATCTCGCGAATGGATCATGAGATCGGCAAGACCAGCGTCGATGGCGTCGGCCGCCGTCACCGAAGCCGCCGACAGCGCCATATAGAGACCGACCGCGCCGGCGCGTGAAAGAAGCCAGCTCGCGCCGACGTCAGGAAAGAATCCGATGCCGACCTCCGGCATGGCGATGCGGCTCCGCTCCGTCGCGATCCGCCGGTTGCCATGCGCGGAAATGCCGACCCCGCCGCCCATGACGATCCCATCCATGATCACGACATAGGGTTTGGGAAAGGAGGCGATGCGGGCGTTGAGTTCATATTCCTCGCGCCAGAAGTCGGCGAACAGCCGCTTTTGCGAGGCGTCCAGCTCATAGAGAAACCTCACGTCGCCGCCGGCGCAAAGACCGCGATCGCTGGCGCCTGTGACGAGCACGGCGCCAACGCCATCGTCGTCGCCAAATTCGTCGAGCGCGTGCCGAAATTCCCGTACCATTGGCAGAGTCAGCGTGTTGAGCGCATGCGGCCGGTTGAGAAGAATGCGTCCCAGGCGACCCGTGCGCGATGCGATGAGATCCATAGCTACTTCAACAGCGAACGCGCGATGATGACGCGCATGATTTCATTAGTTCCTTCGAGAATCTGGTGGACGCGCAGGTCGCGGACGATCTTTTCGATTCCATATTCGCTTAAATATCCATAGCCGCCGTGCAGCTGCAGCGCTTCATTGGCGACCTTAAAGCCGGCGTCGGTGACGACGCGCTTCGCCATCGCGCAGAGCGTCGTGGCGCCTGGAGCCTTAGCGTCAAGCGCCGCCGCCGCCCGCCACAAAAATGTGCGCGAAACTTCAAGTTGTGTGGCCATGTCGGCGAGCCGGAACTGCAAAGCCTGAAATTCGTCGAGCGTTCGTCCGAAGGCCTTGCGCCCGCTCATGTAACGCAGAGCGTGGTCGAAGGCCGACAGCGCGCCGCCGAGCGAACAGGCGGCGATGTTCAGCCGGCCGCCGTCGAGCGCCGCCATCGCGATCTTGAATCCGTCGCCCTCTTGTCCAATAAGATTTTTGGCGGGCACGCGGCAGTCATCGAAAATGACGGCGCGCGTCGGCTGGGCGTTCCATCCCATTTTTCGCTCAAGGGCGCCGAAACTTAAGCCCGGCATTCCGCCTTCGACGATAAAGGCCGATATGCCTTTTGGGCCCTGTTCGCCGGTTCGCGCCATGACGACATAGAGATGATCGTCGCCGCCCGCGCCGGCGCCCGATATGAACTGTTTTGCGCCATTCAAGACATAGTGATCGCCCCTGCACGTCGCATGCGCGCGCAGGGCCGCCGCGTCCGATCCGCTGCCGGACTCCGTCAGACAATAGCTCGATAGAACTTCCATCGTCACGAGCCTTGGCATAAATTTATCGATCTGCCGCTCGCTTCCGTAAGCGTCGATCAGGCTCGCGCACATATTGTGAATGGAAAGATAGGCGGCGATCGTCGGGCAGCCCATCGCAAGCGCCTCGAAAATTAGCACGGCGTCGAAACGCGTCAGTCCGGCGCCGCCCGAAGCCTCCCGCACATTGATCCCCGCCATGCCCAGCGCTGCGGCGTCGCGCAACGTGTCGACCGGGAAGACATGCTCGCGGTCCCAATCGAGCGCAAAGGGCGCGAGGCGATCGCGTCCGAAATCGCGCGCCATCTCGAAGATGGCCTCCTGCTCGGCGCTCAATTCAAAATAGGATGACATGTCGCCATTCACCGCAATGGATGAGGTAAATCTGTCGCGGCGCGGCTTTTTGACAAGCTGTCGGCGTTCATCACGCGTCGGCCGGACCGCGGCGTTTTGCGGCATAGGCCTGCGCCACGCGGCTTGCCGGCGCCCGATTGAGCTGCGCGCAGGCGAAGGCGCCCGCCGCCAAGAGTCGATCGAGCGACACGCCGGTTTCGATGTCCATTCGCTGAAGCATATAAACGACATCCTCGGTGGCGACATTGCCGGCGGCGCCGGGCGCGAAGGGACAGCCGCCGAGGCCGGCGACCGAACTGTCGACGACACGGACGCCGGCTTCGAGGCAAGCGAATATATTGGCGAGCGCCTGCCCATAGGTGTCGTGAAAATGCACGGCGATTTTGTCGAGGGGCGCGACCGCCGCCACGCGCTCAACCAATCGGCGCGCTTGCAGCGGCGCGCCGACGCCGATCGTATCGCCGAGCGAAACCTCGAAACAGCCCATCTCCAGGAGCGCGCCGGCGACGTTGGCGACTGCGGCGCCGTCAACCGCTCCTTCGTAAGGACAGCCCAACACGCAGGAGACATAGCCGCGCGCCATGACGCCGCGGCGGCGCGCCCCTGCGACGACTGCGGCGTATCGCTCCAGACTTTGCTCGATCGAGCAGTTGATATTGCGCTTGGAGAAGGTCTCGGAGGCGGCAGCGAATACGGCGATCTCCTCCGCTCCGGCCGCTATGGCGTCGGCGAGTCCGCGAAGGTTTGGAACGAGCACGGCGAGCCGCAGATTCTGCTTCGAGACAAGCGCGAGCGTTTGGTCGGTATGCGCCATTTGCGGCACGGCCGTGGGCGAGACGAAGCTGCCGGCTTCGATGCGCGTAAGTCCCGCCGCCGCGAGACGATTAATGAGCTCGGCGCGGATCTGCGGCGACAGCGTCAGCTTCTCGTTCTGCAGACCATCGCGCGGGCCAACTTCAACGATGGTGACGCTGGAGGAGACGCTCATGCGCCGTCCATTCGCGTCAGCGTAACGAGTTCGGCGCCTTCCTTCGCCATGTCGCCTACCGCGCAGGCGACGCTCTCGACGACGCCGTCATGCGGCGCCGCCATGGCGATTTCCATTTTCATCGCTTCCAGAACCACGAGCGTCTCGCCCTTGCTGACCGCATCGCCCGGCTTCACGGCGACGCGCATGACCGTCGCCGGCATCGGCGCAAGCACGCGTTCGTCGGACGGTACGTGGCCCTGCCAGGACGTCGCTGCCTGCAGCCATTTCAGGACATAATTCCGCCCGCGCAGAATGACGACAATCCCATCATCCAGCGCGACGGTCGCGACCTCGTGCTTTACGCCGTCAACTAACAGAAGGAGGCGATCGCCGATCTTGCGAATTTCTACCGACGTCTCGACGCCGCCAAAAATTAGCGAAAAACCGCTGACCTGTGAGCGCATGACGCGCGCGGTAAGCGTTCGGTTCGCCTGCATCACAGCGAATTCGTAGCCGGCGGGTTCATAGAGCCGCCATGCGTCGGTTTCGGCCCAGGGTGACCAAGCGTCGCCGACCGCTCTGCTCGCTTCTTGCGCGGCGCGCCGAACATCGGCAAGGAAAATTGACGCCGCCGCCGCAAGAAGAACGCGATCCAAATCCATGTTCGCCTCGATAGGGACGATCAGCGCATCGATATTGCTCGCGACGAACTCCGTGTCGTAGTCCCCGCGCGCCATCGCGTCGCTTTTAGAGATCGCTCGCAGCAGATCGAGATTGGTGGCGACGCCGACGATCTCGATCTCTTCCAGCGCTGCCTGCAAGCGAGTTAGCGCCTGCGCGCGGTTCTCGCCGTAAACGATCAGCTTCGCCAGGAGCGAGTCATAATAGTGCGTGACGCGATCCCCGGCCCTAACGCCAGAGTCGATGCGCAGGAAAGGCGTGAGCGGCGGCGCGCGAAAATGAACGATCTCGCCGGTCGAAGGCATGAATCCGCGCGCGGGATCTTCGGCGCAGATTCGCGCCTCGATCGCGCAGCCGCTCATCCTCAGATCGTTCTGAGTCAAGGGAAGGGACGCGCCACAGCCGACGCGCAGCTGCCATTCGACGAGGTCCTGGTTGGAAACCATCTCCGTCACCGGATGCTCAACCTGCAGCCGCGTATTCATTTCGAGAAAGTAGAAATGATCGTCGCCGACCAGAAATTCGACCGTGCCGGCGCCGACATAACCGGCCGCGCGCGACGCTCGGATCGCGGCCTCGCTCATCCGTGCGCGCAGAGACGGCGTCAGTCCAGGCGCCGGCGTCTCTTCGATGATTTTTTGGCGCCGGCGCTGCAACGAACAGTCGCGCTCGAAAAAGGATATGACGCCGCCCTGCATGTCCGCGAAGATTTGTATCTCCACATGCTTAAAGCCGGAGAAATATTTTTCGATGAAGATCGTATCGTCGCCAAAGGCGGCGCGCGCTTCGCGCCGGGCGCTGTCGAGCGCTGCGCCCAATTCTTCGACCGCTCGGACGATGCGCATGCCCTTGCCGCCGCCGCCGGCCGCCGCCTTCACCAGCAAAGGAAAACCGAGGGCGCGCGCCGCTTCGATGAGTTCAGCGTCATCGCCGCTGCTTGAACCGGGCGCGACGGGCGTCCCTGCCCGCATCATCGTGGCCTTGGCTTCGCTCTTTGCGCCAAGAAGCCGCATCGCGCGTGGCGGCGGACCAACGAAGATCAGTCCACTCGCCGCGCAGCTTTCAGCGAAATCCGCGTTCTCGGAAAGAAAACCATACCCGGGATGTATCGCGTCCGCCCCGGAACGCTTCGCGACGTCGATAATCTTCTCGATCGAAAGATAGCTGTCGCGCGCCGGCGCCGGACCGAGGAAATAGGCTTCATCCGCTAGCTCGACATGCAGCGCATGCGCGTCGGCCTCGGAATAGACGGCGACGGTCGCGACGCCCAGTCTTTTGGCGGTCCGCAAGATTCGGCAAGCGATCTCGCCGCGGTTCGCGATGAGGAGCTTGTGCATCATCTCAATCGGCCGCGATCCAGCCCGGCGGGCGTTTTTCGAGAAAGGCGGAAAGGCCTTCCTGCGCCTCGGCGCTCGATCTTCGCGCGGCAAGACGATGCGCGGCCTCGCGCAACAGCTCCGCCTCGACGCCGTGACCGTCGCATTCGGCGAAGAAGCTCTTTGCGTCCGCTTGTGCGTCCGGCGCGCCGCGCAGCAGATCGGCGACAGTCACCGCATGCGCCAGGCCGAGTTCCAACCTCGGCGTCACGCGATGAACGAGACCCAGCCTTTGCGCCTCGCCCGCCGAGAACCGCTCGGCCGTCAAGCCATATCGACGCAACTGCCTCAGGCCTATCGCGCGGATAAGAAAGGGCGCGACGATCGCCGGAAGCAGCCCAAGCCGCACCTCGCTGAGCGAGAACGACGCGTCATCGGCGGCGATCACGATATCGCAGCACGCAAGCAGCCCGACGCCGCCGCCGACGACGACGCTCTTGGCCAGGGCGATCGTTGGTTTCGGCACAGTGTCTACAACCTGCAGCATGCGCGCGAGCGCCAGGGCGTCCTGCTCATTCGCATACGACGAACTCTGGGCGACCCGGATCATCGAGCCGATATCGCCGCCGGCGCAAAAATAGTCTCCGGCGCCATCAATCGTAATGATTCGAACATCGGCGCGCGCGCCCAACTGTTCGACGGCGTCCTTGAGCAAGCCGATGAGCTCGGAGTCGAGCGCGTTGCGTTTTTCCGGACGGTTCAGCGTCAGGGTCGCAACGCCTTTCGCGTCAATCGATTGCAGGAGAGCCGTCATAAAAGGTCGCTCACATACGAAATAGGCCGAAACGCGTTTCTTCGATCGGCGCCTTCAGTGCGAAAGATAGCGCGAGAGCGATCGTTCGTCTCGTATCGAGCGGGTCGATGACGCCGTCGTCCCAAAGCCGCGCGCTGGAATAGAGCGGAATGCTTTGGCGCTCATATTGCTCGCGGATCGGGCACGCGAATTCTTCCTCCTCGGCGGCCGAAAAATCCTTCCGCCGTTTCGCCATGGCTTCCCGCTTGACACGGGTCAGCACGCTTGCCGCTTGCTCGCCGCCCATTACGCCGATGCGTGCGCCGGGCCACATCCATAGGAATCGCGGTGAATAGGCGCGTCCGCACATCGCGTAATTGCCGGCGCCAAAACTGCCGCCGACGATGATCGAGAGCTTCGGAACCGCGGCCGTCGCAACCGCCGTCACCATTTTCGCCCCTTCTTTGGCGACTCCCGCGCTTTCATATTTGGCGCCGACGATGAAACCAGTGGTGTTGTGCAAGAACAGCAGCGGTGTTTTGCGTCGCGCGCAAAGCTCGATGAAATGCGCGCCCTTCTGGGCGCTCTCGGGAAACAACACGCCATTGTTGGCGACGATGCCGACCGGATAGCCATGGATGTGGGCGAAGCCCGTCACCAGCGATGGGCCGTAGAGTTTGCGGAATTCGTCAAATTCGCTGGCGTCGACAAGGCGCGCGATCACTTCGCGTATATCAAACTGCTTGCGCGGGTCTTGCGGCAGCAGGCCATAGATTTCGGCGGGGTCGTAGTAAGGCTCGGCAGGCTGTCTCACCGCAGCCTTTGTGGTCCCGGCAGGTCCGAGATTGCCGACGATATTCCGCGCGATCTGCAGCGCATGTGCGTCACTTTCGGCGCAATGATCGGCGACGCCGGAACGACGGCAATGCACGTCGGCCCCGCCGAGCTCCTCGGCGCTGACGACCTCGCCGGTCGCCGCTTTGACAAGCGGCGGCCCGGCCAGAAATATCGCGCCTTCGTTGCGGACGATGATGGTTTCGTCGGACATCGCCGGCACATAGGCGCCGCCGGCCGTGCACGACCCCATCACCACCGCGATCTGCGCAATGCCTCGCGAAGACATCATCGCCTGATTGTAGAAAATGCGGCCGAAATGGTCGCGGTCGGGAAAAACGTCTTCCTGGCTCGTCAGATTGGCGCCGCCGGAGTCGACAAGATAAAGGCAGGGCAAATCGTTCTGAGCCGCGATCTCCTGCGCGCGAAGATGTTTCTTCACGGTCAAGGGAAAGTAGACGCCGCCTTTGACCGTGGCGTCATTGGCCACGATCATGCATTCGCGCCCGCGCACCCGCCCGACGCCGGCGACGACTCCGGCCGCCGCGACGCGCCCGTCATACATGCCGTAAGCGGCGAAAGGCGCGATTTCTAGAAAGGGCGACATCGGATCAATGAGCGCGTCGATGCGCTGCCGCGCCGGCATTTTCCCGCGCGCGAGATGACGCTCCCGCGCCGCCTCGTCGCCGCCGAGGCGAATCTCCCCCGCAATCCGCTTCAGCTCCGCGACCCGCTCGGCCATGAACTGGAAATTCTTCGCGTAATCCGCGTCTTTCGAGTTCACGAGGCTGTCGAGGCGGGGCATGTGTTCGATCCAAAAATCAGGCTGTTTCCTCAAAGAGTTCGCGCCCGATCAACATGCGCCGGATTTCGCTCGTTCCGGCGCCAATCTCGTAAAGCTTGGCGTCGCGCAGCAATCTGCCCGTCGGATAGTCGTTCATATAGCCGTTGCCGCCGAGGCACTGAATGGCTTCAAGCGCCATCCAGGTCGCGCGCTCGGCAGCGAATAATATTGCGCTCGCCGCGTCTTTTCGCGCCACCCGGCCGCGATCGCAGGCTTTGGCCACGGCATAGACATAGGCGCGCGTCGCCATAACCGCCGTGTACATGTCGGCGAGCTTGCCCTGCATCAGCTCGAACTCGCCGATCGGCTGACCGAACTGCTTGCGCTCATGCACATAGGGCAGCACGACATCCATGCAGGCCTGCATGATTCCGAGAGGACCGCCGGCGAGCACCGCGCGCTCGTAATCCAGGCCGCTCATCAGCACGTTGACGCCGCGTTCGGGCAGGCCAAGCACATTTTCTTGCGGAACTTCGCAGTCCTCGAACAGGAGCTCGCTTGTGTTTGAGCCGCGCATGCCGAGTTTGTCGAGCTTGTCGCTCGAGGACACGCCGGGAAAGGCGCGCTCGACAATAAAGGCGGTGATGCCATGCGGTCCCGCGGCAGGGTCAGTCTTGGCGTAGACGATCACGACATCGGCGTCGGGACCGTTCGTCACCCACATCTTGTTGCCGTTGAGAATATAGCGATCGCCGCGCTTGATCGCGCTCAGCCTCATGTCGGTGACGTCGGAGCCGGCGCCAGGCTCCGACATCGCCAGCGCGCCGACGTGACGGCCGGAGACGAGGTTCGGCAGATAGCGCCGTTTCTGCTCCTCGGAGCCGTTACGATGAATTTGATTGACGCAAAGATTCGAGTGGGCGCCGTAGGATAAGCCGACCGAAGCGGAAGCGCGGCTGATTTCCTCCATGGCGAGGACATGTTCGAGATAGCCCATGCCCGAGCCGCCGTAGCGCTCGTCCACGGTCAGTCCCAGGGCGCCGAGAGTTCCGAGCTTTTGCCAGAGATCCGAGGGAAAAGCGTTTTGCGCATCGATCTGCTGCGCCCGCGGCGCAATTTCGGCAGTCGCGAAGGCTTCGGTCGCGCCGCGCACGCGGTCGGCGACATCGCCGAGATCGAAGTCGAAGCTAGGCGTCCAGTGGCGCATACGCATCTCCGATGGCGCGCGAGGATAGAGCCTATTTTTGTCGCGTCGGCGAAGTTTCAAGCTGCGACAAACGCTGAGACGACTACCGGATGCGGCTGGGCTGGGCGTCAAGCACCTCCTGATCGACGACAAGCGCGAGCGTGCGAAAATTCGTCTCGAACATGCCAACGAGCCTGTTCGCCATCCGGTCAAAATCCTCGCGCGACGACCAGGTCTGGATCGGATCAAGCATTTTGGAGTCGACGCCCGGCGCCGACGCCGGCACGCTGAAACCGAACGACTGATCGATTCGGAACTCTCCTTGTGCGAGGGAACCGTCAAGCGCGCCCTGCAGCAGCGCACGGGTCGCCGCGATCGGCATCCGGCGCCCGACGCCGTAAGGACCGCCGGACCAGCCGGTATTCACCAGCCAGCAGTCCGCCTGGCTGGACAAGATGAAGTCGCGCAGCAGATTGGCGTATTCGGTCGGCCGCCGCGGCATGAAAGGCGCCCCGAAGCAGGCTGAGAACGTCGCCTGCGGTTCATTGACGCCGCGCTCCGTCCCGGCGACTTTAGCAGTGTAGCCCGAGAGAAAGTGATACATGGCCTGCGCGGGCGTGAGCCGCGCGATCGGCGGCAGGACGCCAAAGGCGTCGCAGGTCAGCATCACAATATTGCGCGGATGGCCGGCGCAGCGAGTCGACGAAGCATTGGGGATAAAGCCGAGCGGATAGGCGATCCGGGTGTTTTCGGTTTTCGAATCATCGTCGAAATCGAACCTGCCGGCCTGCGGATCGTACGACACATTCTCGAGAATCGCGCCGCGCTGATGCGACGCGGCATAAATGTCTGGCTCCGACTGTTGCGACAGGCGGATCGCCTTGGCGTAACAGCCTCCTTCAAAGTTGAAGAGGCCGCTTTCGTCCCACCCATGCTCGTCATCGCCGATCAGGCTGCGAGTCGGATCGGCGGACAGAGTCGTCTTGCCTGTTCCTGAGAGCCCAAAAAACACTGCGGAACCGCGCTCGCCGTCATTGACGGCGCAATGCATCGGCAACACGCCTTTCGCGGGCAGAACATAGTTGAGATAGGAAAAGATCGATTTCTTGATCTCCCCCGCATATCGCGTTCCGCCGATCAAGACGACGCCTCTTGCAAAATCGATCGCGATCACGGTGCCGGAGCGACAGCCGTGACGCGAGGGGTCCGCCTGAAATGACGGCAGATCCAGCACCGTCAGTTGCGGCTCAAAGCTCTCTGAGGCGGCCCCGGCCGGGACAAACAGATGCCGCGCAAAGAGCGCGTGCCAAGCATATTCGGCAAAAACGCAAATGTTGAGCCGATGCGCCGGGGACGCGCAGGCGCGAACGTCTTGAGCAAAGAGCGTCATCCGACGCGCATGCGCCGTCATGTCGTCGTAAAGCCGATCGAATTGCTCGGGCGTCATCGACTGATTGTTGTCCCACCAGATCGTCTGGTCGGTCAGCGCGTCGCAAACGATGAATTTGTCTTTCGGCGAACGGCCCGTGTGAACGCCAGTTTCGACGACAAGTCCGCCGCTTGACGCCGCGAGCCCTTCACCGCGCCGAATCGCTTCGTCGTAAAGCTCGCGCGCCGCGCAATTGCGACGCGCTCGTGTGGAGAGGTCTAGGTCGTCAACCGCTGAAACCCCGACGTCATCCGCCCGCCACATCGCTGCGTTCGCCATGCTGAATTTTCCTCGCCGGCTGCTGAATGCGAGATGAATTCGCATATGAGCGCCGGACAAACGCAAGCGCTTTCAAGAAATAAAGCGTGGACGACGCAAATCAAGGCGCAGCGAAACGCCAGGACGAACGGAACAAGACGCCGCTCGGCAAGCGAGCAGGAACGATAATCGCTGCGACGCCCAAGCTGGCCATCAAATAGGCTGCCGAAAGGCGCCCATGTTGGGGCCGTCAACGGCGTTTCCGCTTGGCCGGCCTGCGCAAGCCGCGCCCATCACGCCAATGCGTAATGGCTTGATTGAGGAAGCAGGCCCCGGTTGCAGCGCTGAATCTGGCGCTTGTCGGCTGTCGCTAAAATGAGCTGCACGCAAAACGCGTGCGTATGAAGCAGAGCTAAAAAGCAGGAAAATAGAAGCGCACAGCCTTCAGCCGCGCGCTTCGTTCGATCAGTGGACGCTTTTTTGAATCGCTTCCATCAAGAATGACTTCGGCTTTTTCTTGCAATAGCGCACGACTTTGTCGGTGTTGCGCTTCACATCACGCGAGTCGATCACGGTCATATTGTTCTTGGCGCTGAAATAGCCTCGCATCCAATTGGCGATGAAGTCCTGAGTGTCGGCGTCGTATTCGGCGAACTGCTTGCAGGTGATTTCCGACATTTCAATCATGACCTGCGCATTGGCTGGAACGGCGACCGCGGCGGCGGCGAGCACGCCGGCGAAGATAAGTTTGCGATTCATGTGTTTCCCCATCCTCATTACTTCTGTTCGAAAGCGCGCTGAAGGCCCGCCATGACCGATTCATTCGGGTTGGACGCGCACCAATCCTTGACGCTGGCGGAATTCTTGAGAAATTTGTTCAGATCGATGAAGGTGCGGCCGCTTTTCTGCGCGAACCATCCACTCATGAAGGCGGCAAAATCGGCCCGGTCGCTGGCCGGCATCGCCAGCATTTCGCCGCAGGTGATCCGCGTCATGTCGATTTTGACCTGGGCGTTGGACAGCGTCGGCGCGAACGCTCCCGCCGCAATGAGCGCGAACATCAGCTTTCTCATCAGATTTCCTCCCAAAAACCAATTCTCAGGGGTCGTGTCGCCATTCCGCACGGCTGTCGCGCGCGGGAGTCCGCGCGCAATCGCTAGCTGGAAATCTGCGTCAATGGAAACCCACCCCACTCTTGAACTAGACACTAGAGAGGGGAAAGTCCATTCGGCGCGATGTTGAACGTTCGCCCTTTTTGCTCGCCGGAGGCGTTGAGGACAGCGGGAAGACACCGAATCATTCCGCTAGCCCAGTTCCGAGACGCGCACGAAGAACCAGTAGGCGCCAAAGCAGGCGATGATCGCCGAGCAAACCCAGACGACAAGCGGGCTGCGCTGTCCATGGGTGAACGTCTTGTCGGCGAGGAGCAGTAAGGGAAGAACGATCATCACGACGCCGATCTGACCGGCCTCGACGCCGATATTAAAGCTCGCGAGCGCCGGCACGATGGCGCGTTGCGGCACGCCGAGTTCGATCAAGCCGCTCGCGAAACCGAATCCATGAATAAAGCCGAACGCGAAAGTGTCGCGCCAGCGCCCGTCGACCTTGCGCGTAAAGAAATTCTCGACGGCGACATAGATGATCGACAAAGCGATCGCGATCTCGACCCAACGGCTCGGCAGATTGACGAGTTCGAGCGCCGCAAGCGACAGCGTCACCGAATGCGAGACCGTGAACGCCGTCACGATTTTGACGACCGGCCAGACGCGCGTCGCCCACAGCATCACGGCGATCAGGAAGCACAAATGATCATAGCCGGTCATGATGTGCTCGACGCCGGCCGAGAAGAATTTCGGCGCGAGCTCCCAAGGCGTGAGCAGCGGCTTGGAGAGATCGATCATCGGGTCGCCGGGATAGATCATGACCTGTCCGGGCGCCGGCTCGCGGCCTAAGCGTTGCGCCTCGGTCAGATTGGATTCGTCGCGCTTCTCGCCGATGCTGACGAAATGTTTCGCCCTCGGTCCTTGCGCTTCGAGAAGTCTCGATGGGTTGTAATGGATTTGACCCTGAACTGCGCTGCAATCCATCCGCAGCACCACTTTTGAATCGGAAGGATTGGTCGGATCGTCGCCGACCGAAACGACCGTGCTGGCGCAGGTCTGACCTTCCGCATTCTGCAGATCGACGCGGCTTTGGATAAATTTGCCGATCATCCCCTCGATGACGCCCGGTTCGGTCAGATCGACGTCGTCGGTCTTCGGCTTGTTCTCGGCGAACATGCGCTCGATGTCGGTTCCCAGAAAGCCGACCTCGACGCGATAAAAACCGCGCCCTTCCGGCACGATACGGCTGCTGGAAATATCCGCCGTATGGGCGTGGGCCGCCGACGCAGTTGCGAAAAACGCCATAAAGACGACGAGCGCATTGTTTCGGGACCACATCATCCTGGCGGCCTCCCTTGACGAAGCGCACGCGCCAAGCGTATGCGCTTTTAATACAAAACGCATACAGCCGGCGGAAAGACAAGCTGCCGTCGGGCCGTGCTGGCCCGCGCCCAGTGCGCTGCCCCGGCGAAGAAAGGGCGCGGTTTCTGCGGGCGAGAGAGACGAGTTCGGCCGGGTTCGGATTGGCGACTTTGGCCAGGTCTGCGACATTGTTCATCGGCGCCACGCCCGTCCGTTGCGGGGAATGGTTCGCGTTAATCCAATCGGGCCTTTATGCGAGATGACGAAGAGCGAACGAAAAGAGCTTCCACGAAAAAATGATTTATGGACCTCGGCCAGCCGGCGAGCGCGTCTACCATTCCTTGTAGCGATCGTCTTGGGGGTCTTAACGTCGCCCGCAGGCGCAACGGCATACGCAACGGACGTAGTTGTCTCGCCAAGCGGACGGGATCAACAGCTTCCCTCGGTGTTCAGCCTCACCGGCCCATTACGTCCGCCGCAAAAAGCCTCGCCGATCATCTTGGCGCACGCCATCGTCGTCCGCACCTCTCCGGCGCAAGGCGGCGTCGGCCCCGAAGATATCGGCAAGGTAGAAGTTTGGTACGACGCAGGCATCCGCGACGCCTTCGCCGCCTTGGCGGTGGTGAGCGCTTCGGGCGAAAGAGTCGACAAGCGCGACGCAGCGATCGACAGCGCCGATCCGAGCCATGTGTCGGTGAGCGTCAATCGCTTGACTCCCGGCAAATATACCGTTCGCTATCGGGCGCTGTCGGCTGACGGCCATCTCGTCAGCGGCGCCTGGGAGTTCGAGGTGCGCCCTTGAGGCGGGTTCGCAGGAGCGGAACACATTTCGAAGACGCGATCGCGAATGGCAGCCAGCGAGACCAAACGAAAAAAGCGAATGCTGCATAGAGGTAAGGAAGCGCAAGCGATGAGTCCGGGCCGTCTCAACTTACTGGTTTTCGCGGGCATCGTGCTGCTGATTGGCGTCAATGGCGCGGCGTTTACCTATCGCCTGTGGGTTCCAGCCCTCAATCAATTTGTCGACGAATTTTGGAAGGCGCATACCCTGAAACCCGCCGAGAAGGCCGGCGACCGCACGATATCGGAATGTCTTGGAGTCAGCGATTTTTACTCCGTGCATCTCACCACATATTTCCTGCCGGACTCCGACGAGAGCGCCGGCGGCGCGACGGACGATTTGAGCAAATATGACGAATATTGCGATCGCGTGCCGGGAACGGGAAAGGTGATTTTCTCCGTCACGCTCATGGAAAAAGAAGCGAGAAACGAATCCGTCGCTCTGTCTTTCTATCAGGTCGAATCCGACGGCAGTCTCAAGCAGATCAATGCGCTGCCGTCCCGCGCCCGCACAAGCGGCTTCGTGACGTTAGACGCGACCGTCCTTCACAAGGGGAAATACCTCCTCAAGCTCGCCTTTGGCGAGGCGAAGAACGCCGAGGACACAATCGAGATGCCGATCTTCGTGGGACAATGATCAGAGAAGACGCGAACAGTCGCGATTGCTCAATATTTCGCGCGCCTTTGCGCGCGACGTTTGTGTCGCCACCTCAAAAAGCCCGTGACGTAAAGCACAAGCGGCGTCAGCCCGACAAATAGAACGATCGAGCGTCCGATCGAGCCGAAGGCTTCGCCTGAATGTAGCGGGAACAGCCATTCCAGAAGTTTCTCGCCGGCGGTGAAGCCATTGCGATCCTGCACCTGGAGAACCTCGCCGCTGTACTGGTCGACGCCGACATTTCTGCTTGTCTTGGTTCGATTGGGCTCATCGTCCGATTGCTTGCCGACGACATAGACGCCGCTTGGCGCGCTCGGCAGAAGAATCCAGTGGAGTCGTCCATCGGGAAAGACGTTGTCGGCGGCCGCAACCGCCGCGCCAACGCCGATCGACGATTGGCCTGGCAGCGGCTTCGATTTTCCATAATCAAGATCAGGACGCACCGGAGAAAAAAAGCTCGTCGCTGACTGCGTCGCCGGCTTGAAGATCATGGCGACGCCAGTGAACAACATGACCAGCAAAATGGCGGCGCAGTAAATGCCGACGCTTCGGTGCACGTCATAGGCAAGTCTTTCGGCGCTGGCGCCCCATTTGATTTTCAAGCCCAGACGCCAATCGCCATTGAGCGGAAACCACAGATAGAGTCCGACGAAGATCGAGATGAAAACAACTATGGCGAGCGAACCGAGGATATAGGCGTTGTTGAATCCAAGCAGCAACGTCCAATGGAAAGTCATGAGGAAAGGGATGAGCGGCTGCGAGAACGGCTTGCCGCGATGCTGATAAAGGCGCTGCCCTGTAACTTTCGCCGTGTAGGGGTCGACGAACATTTGATAAACGTCGGTCTCGAGATCGTCCGTCTCAACCATATAGGTTATCGCCGCGGCCGATCCCGGTTGGCGCGGCATCGTCAGTCTTTCCGCCTTGCCGTCTGCCGGCATCGCCACGAGAGCGGCGCCGAGAATTTCATCCGGCGAGCGGTAAGACGCCTGCGCGGGCGCATCGACCCGCATGATTGAAGCGTTCAGCAGCTCGTCGATATTTTCGCGAAACGCCAGAACCGCGCCGCTGAGCCCAACCAAAACGAACACCGCCCCGGCGAAGAGGCCGATGGTTCGATGAACCTGGAGAAAGACCTTGCGTGCGACTTCGCGCCGACGCCCGATACGCGACGGCGACGCCGCCCCTCTCTTGGGGCCGGCTTCGATCGTTCTCTCAACCATTGTGCAAGCTTCAGTCCAGTGGCGCGCTCGCGCCTCATCGCATCTGATCCCACCCGCTTCGGGCAACCTTGTCAATTGACGCTGCGGCTCTGACGCCGGACATCACATTGCGCGAAATGCATTGAGCCAATGATGCGATCGGTTTCGTGGCGAAGAGAACTCCGGCCTCCTGTCGACGACAGCGATCAGCGATCAGCGAGGGCGCATCCCTTGCGACGATGTCATTTCCTCTCTCTCCGTCGATCAACGACCAGGTAAACGATGCCGCAAATCGCGATGATTACCCAGGTCGCAACGGCTAGGAGCCATGTTTGTCCGCTCCACATTTCGCCTTCCCGTGAGTTGCAGCTTCAATTCTCGCGCGCGTTCGACTGTGGTTCTTCACGCTTTGCGGCGCAACAGCCTGCGAGCGAATTCGAAGCGACTTGTTGGTCACGCCAGCATAGTATGACTAAACTACTATCGCATCATACTCGGAATGTCAAGCAATTCCGCGGCAAACAAGGGATTTGCCGAAGGGTCGATGCAAAATTTGAGGACGAAATCAGTCGCGCAGGAAGGCGAATCGACTGCCGCGCCCGCGATGTTTTCCTTTAGTTGCCACTATCTTCGACTATTACTTGCTTCATCCTCGAGAGGGCGAATCATTCGGAGACCCTCTGGGGTAAAGTCAGAAAACGAAGAGTGAGAAAAATGAAAAAGGATATGTGCAAGGGAGCGACGCTGGCCATCGCCGCTGTTTCAATCGTTCTGGCCGGCGCCGCGCCGCCCGCCAAGGCCGCCTCAACAGGCAAAGTGCGTTGCTTGGGCGCCAACAGCTGCAAGGGCAAGGCCGATTGTCATTCGCCCAAGAATGCCTGCAAAGGCATGAATTCCTGCAAGGGCCAGGGCTGGATCTTTATGGAATCCGACGCCGCCTGCCAAGCGGCGGGCGGGAAGGTTCTTGACTGACCTCGTCGCGGCCAGTCGGTCTCTCGCCAAACCGTCGGTTAGCGATTGAAAACGGAAATCGCCAATAAGAGCGCGAGCAACAGGCAGAGCGTCTGCCAGAAAATGACGGGGTTGCGTTCATAGAGCGACTTCTTGCGCGGCGTCAGCGGCTGCGCGCGCGCCGAGCCGTTCTCGAGTTCGAAGGCGAATTCCAACACGTCGCCAAAGCGATCGCCGCGCTCGACGCCGATCGCCTTAAGGATCGCCGCGTCGAGCCAGGCGGGAAGATCGGGCCGCTTGAGCGCGAGCGGCGCGGGTTTCGTGAACCGCGGTCTGCTGAAGGGCTCGATTTCGCCGTAAGGATAGCAACGGCTGAACATGCGATAAACCGTCACCCCGAAGGCGAATAGATCCGATGCTTCGTCGCCGGCGGCGCCGTCGAAAAGTTCCGGCGCCATATAGCTCGGCGTGCCGGGCGCATGCGCTTCCGGCAAGCACTCAAGATTGGCGGCGCGACAGACGCCGAGATCGACGAGCCGCAGCCCGCCGTCCTTCAACAGGATGACATTTTCCGGTTTGATGTCGCGATGGATGACGCCGCAGCGATGCAAAGTTGCAATGGCGCGCGACAGGCGCGCCGCGATCGAGACGCCTTCGCCAAGATCGATTCGCGGCTCGCGACGCAGCCGCCCCTCCAGCGTCTCGCCTTCATAATAGGGCATTGCGGAATAGAGCCGGCTTTGTCGGCCCGGGAGCAGTTCGACGACTTCGCCGACGAACGGACTTCTCACCCGCGCCGCGACCCAGGCTTCGTTGACGAAGGCCATACGGTACGAAGCGTCGTCAGCGACGCGCGGATGCGGAAACTTCAGCACGACCGCCTTTCCGTTCTGCAGATCCGTCGCCCGCATCAATCGGCTGTAACGACCTTCGGAGAGAAGCGCGTCAATTCGAAAATCGTCGACCACATCTGCGATCGACGGCAGTTCGCGAATCGGCAGGCCCGCGAAGGCCAACGACAAGGCGCGTTCGTCGGCGGGCGGCACATCGACGACATCGACGACAAGCGCCGTGACATTGTCATTGCTGCCCATCTCCAGCGCCGCCTCAACGATCCGCTCAGAGGTTTCCTGCGGCGCGCGCCGTTCGGCGAGGAGAGCGCTCAGCTTGCTGTCGGCCAATGCGCCGTGGACGCCATCCGAACACAGCAGAAATCGATCATGGAGATTAAGACTGTGCCGCCCATGATCGAACAGCAGCGAATCCTCGAAACCCACGGCGCGACGCAGCACATGCGCGAAATCGCCCTGGCCAAAGGTGTGATCCTTGGTCAATCTTTCGATTCCGTCGCCAGCTAAACGATAGATGCGCGTGTCGCCGACATGAAGGATGAAGGCGCTGCGGCGCGACAGGATCAGCGCGCTGAATGTCGTCGCCATTCCTTCCAGAGCAGGATCGACTCGCGACTGGGCCGCGATCCAGCTGTTGGCCGCTTCGAGCGAGCGGGCGGCGGCGCGCGCGACGCCCAAAGTCTCCGGCTGCGCATAATAGCCGTCGATGAACGCGCGCACTGTGGTTTCAGCGGCCGCGCGTCCGCCTTTGTGACCGCCGACGCCGTCAGCGACGGCGGCGACGACGCCTTGCAAGGCGCCGCCGCCGCTCGGACCCAAGCACAGGGCGACATAGTCCTGATTGTCGGGGCGACGGCCGGTTTGCGTCGCAAAGCCCGCTTCGACTCGTAGATCATGAACGACGCGGACCGACACGAAGGTTTCTCAGTTCAGATTCGCGCGCCGGAAACAGCGCCCCAGGTCGTGCGCCAGCGCGTTTTCACGAAGATCAAGCCTACGAGACCCAGCAGCGCAAGGAAACCGAAGAAGCCGAATCCAACCATGAACCCGCCGGTCATGCCCTTGGAAAGAGCGAGGGTCTTGGCGAGGAAATAGCCGCCAAATCCGCCCGCGGCGCCGACAAGCCCGGTCATCGCGCCGATCTCGCGGCGGAAGCGCTGCGGCAGCAGCTGAAACACCGCGCCATTGCCCATGCCGAGAGACAGCACGCCGATCGAGAACAGCGCCACCGCCACAAAGGCCATCGGCGGCAGCTCCATCAAGCCCCATCCCGCGACGCCCTTCGCCGGCGCCGGTCCCGCCGGAAGAAAGGCGACGGCGAAATAGCAGGCGGACACAACGAGGAAGAGGAACGACAATGTCTTCACGCCGCCGATGCGGTCCGCGATATAGCCTCCCACCGGCCTGAACCCGGAGCCGAAAGCGACGATCAACGCAACCATAAGTCCCGCGGCGACCCCCGTCGCGTGATATTGCGTCGTGAAATAGAGCGGAAGCGCCGAGGCGAGACCGACAAAACCGCCGAAGGTGATGAAGTAGAAAAACATGAACCAGCGGCTGTCAGAATCCGCAAGCATTTTGCCATAGCCGGAGAGATCAATCGTGGCTTTGGAGCCCGGCGCGTCCTTGGCGGCCAGCGAATAGATCAGGAGCACGAGGACCATCAACGCCAGCAGAACGCCATAGACGGTTCGCCAGCCGAAAGCTTCGGCGATCGACGGCGCAAACAGCGTATCGAGCACGACGCCCATATTGCCGGCGCCGGCAATGCCCATCACCAGACCCTGATATTGCGGCGGATACCAACGGCCGGCCTGCGGCAGGGCGACAGCGAAGGAGGCGCCGGCGATTCCAAGCGAAAGACCAAAAAGCGCGATCGCGATCGGACTCGTCAGTCCGAAGACGCATACGAGAGATACGGCGAACATGACGACCGCCTGTGCGAGGATGCCCGTCATCTTCGGGCCGATCGCGTCCGCCAGCAGCCCCAGCGGCACGCGGAAAAACGCCCCGCCCAGAACAGGAATGGCGACCAGCGAGATTTTTTCCTCGACCGAGATCGGCATGTCCTTGGCGATGTAAATCATCAGAGGCCCAAGCGAGACCCAGGCCATGAAGCTGATGTCAAAGTAAAGAAAGGCCGCAAGCAGCGTCGGCCAATGACCGGCCTTCTTGAAGTCCGCGAGTTTCATACAGTGCTCCTTCTTTGTTTATGCGAGTTGCCCAGTCGTCGTCCGATTCGTCGACGATCTGGCGGCGGGAGAGACCTTGATGAGACGTTCGATTTCCGGCCGGCATGAGCCGCAGTTGGAGCCGGCGCGGATGGCCTGGCCGATGTCGGTAACCGAGCGGCAGCCCTGGGCGATCGCCGCTTCGATTTTCTTCTGCCCGACGCTGAAACAGGAACAGACGAGCGGACCGTCATTCGCCGATGGCCGGCCCGACCGACCGGACATCAGCGACAGCCGCTCCGAACTGTCGAGACGTTCAAGAGCGAAGAGTTCGAGCGCCAAATCCCAGGGCGGCGAAAGCGGCGCGAGACCCCAGATCAACGTCGCGCGGTCATCGACGAAAACGGCCCCAGAGAGAAGGTCCTTGGTTTCGTCGATCAACTGGATAACGTCATCGCTCGCCGCAGCGGCGCGGATAGTCTCCGCCCAATCGTCGTCTTGCAGATCGCCGGCGACGCGATAGCCAAAGCCATTGGCGACGGCGATCCGCGCCCACCACACGCCCTGGGGCAAAGCCATCGGCCTACGGGAAAGGAAGAAGCCCTGACGCGCGAAGCGCAGAGGCGTGACAATCGCCGGCGTCGCCTTTGATTCCGGCTGCCCCGAGAATGGATCGACGAAAGGCGCAACGAGCGCGCCAATGCGCGCATGCGCGGCGGTTTCATCGGTCCAATGGATCGGCGCGAAAATATGCCCCACCGGCTGACGGTCGGTGACGACCGCACGCAGGACGCAGTCGCCATAGGGCGTGGCGACGCGGGCGAAGCCGCCGTCCTCTATGCCAAAGCGATCGGCGTCCGCCGCGCCGATCTCGACGAAGGGCTCGGCAAGATGTCGCGCAAGGCGCGGACTGACGCCTGTTCGCGTCATGGTGTGCCATTGATCGCGGATGCGGCCGGTGTTGAGCCGAAGCGGAAAGTCCTCCGTTACCTGCGTGGCCAAGCTCGGCGTCGCCGGCGCGACGAATTTCGCTCGTCCGCTTTGCGAGAAAAAGCCGCCATCGGCGAAGAGGCGCGCGCGACCTGTGCGCTCGCCTGCCTGGATCGGCCATTGCGTCGGCTCGAGCGCGTCATATTCGGCGTCGCTCAGCCGCGCGAAACCGCCAATGTTGAACGCGCGCGCGCCGTTATTTTCGAAGACCGACAGTGCGGCGTGTTCGCGAAAGACGTCGGCGGCGGATCGGTAATCGAACCCTGCAAATCCCATCCGACGCGCGACATCGGAGAAAATCGACCAGTCGGCGCGGGTTTCGCCAGGCGCGGGCAAGAAAGCCCGCTGACGAGAAATGCGGCGTTCTGAATTCGTGACCGTGCCGCTTTTTTCGCCCCAGGCGTGCGCTGGCAGAAGCAGATGCGCGCCGCCGTTGATCGTGTCGTTCGACATAACATTGTCGGAGACGATGAAGAGTTCGAGTTTCGCCAGAGCGGCGCGCGCCGCATTGGCGTTTGGGAGAGACGCCGCCGGATTGGTTCCCACGACCCACAGCGCCTTGATGTCGCCGCGCGCAATGGCGTCGAACATCTGCACCGCTTTCAAGCCTTCGCGCTTCGACATGCGCGACGCATTCCAGAAACGTCCGACGCGGTCGATGCTTTCGGCGTCGAAACCCATATGCGCGGCGAGACTGTTCGCGAGACCGCCGACTTCTCGCCCGCCCATCGCATTGGGTTGGCCGGTCAGCGAGAATGGCGAGGCGCCGGGCTTACCGACGCGGCCCGTCGCGAGATGGCAATTGATGATCGCGTTGACCTTGTCCGTTCCCTGCGCAGATTGATTGACGCCCTGTGAGAAGGCGGTCACCGTGCGCGGCGTCTCCGCGAACATTTCAAAGAACGACGCAATGTCGACCTCGCGCAGCCCTGTGGACCTTGCGGTCGCTTCAATCGACGGTGCGATGGTCCGCGCCGCCTTCAAGACGTCGTTCAACCCTTCGGTGTGGCGGCGAATGTAATCGTCGTCGAAGGCGGCGGTCTTTGCGAGATGGACAAGCAAGCCGCAAAACAGCGCCTGGTCCGCGCCCGGCGCGAGCTGCAAGAACAGATCCGCGCTTTCCGCGGTCACCGTACGGCGCGTGTCGATGACGACGAGCCTGGCGCCGCGCTCCTCCTTGTTGCGCATGATGCGCTGAAACAAAACCGGATGGCACCAGGCGGCGTTTGAGCCGACGAGCACGATGAGATCGGCTTCGTCCAGGTCTTCGTAGCAGCCCGGCACCACGTCGGCGCCGAAAGCGCGCTTGTGGCCGGCGACCGTCGACGCCATGCACAGGCGCGAATTCGTGTCGACATTGGCGGAGCCGATGAAGCCTTTCATCAGCTTGTTGGCGACATAATAGTCTTCGGTCAGCAACTGGCCCGAGAGATAGACCGCGACCGAATCGGAACCGTACTGATCAATGATGCGGCGCAGGCCGCTTGCGGCTTCGTCCAGCGCCGCATCCCAGTCCACCCGCGCCCATGCGCCGTCAGCCTGACGGCGCATCGGATAGAGAAGGCGCCCTTCGAGCCCGAGCGTTTCGTCAAGCGCCGAGCCCTTGGAGCAGAGCCGGCTGAAATTGGCCGGATGAGCGGGATCGCCGATTACGCCCTTGGCGCCGGGCGAAGCGAGGACGCCGCAACCGACGCCGCAATAGGGACAGGTCGAGCGCGTCGCCGTCGCCTGAACGGGCGAGGCGTCGGCCTGCAAATATTCGTTCGGCGCTGGCGCTTCGACTCCATCGAACATGGGGGGCCTCAATAGACATCCTGTTGATAGCGTCCGCTCTTTTTTTGCTGCGCAACGAAGGTGACCGCTTCATCGGCGCCGCGCGCGCCGAATTCGGCGACGACGTCGACAAGCGCGCGCTCGACATCCTTGGCCATGCGCTGCGCATCGCCGCAGACATAGAAATGCGCACCTTCGGCAAGCCATGCCCAAAGCTCGCGGCCGGCTTGGCTCATGCGGTCCTGAACATAGAATTTTTCACCGCCATCGCGCGACCAGGCGAGCGACAGGCGCGTCAACAAGCCCGTCGCCTTCATCGTTTCGAATTCTTCGGCGTAGAAGAAATCACAGGCGGAGCGTTGATGCCCAAAGAACAACCAGTTCTTGCCGCTCGCCTGCGTCGCCGCGCGCTCCTGCAGAAAGGCGCGAAACGGCGCGACGCCGGTACCGGGCCCGATCATGATGATCGGCGTCGCGGGATCGTCGGGCAGCGAGAAGCCATGGGCGGGCTGCACATAGACGGGAATTCTGTCGCCAGGCGCAATGCGCTCGGCGAGAAAGGTCGATGCGACTCCAAGACGCTTACGCTTTCCGATCACATAGCGGACGGCGTCGACGGTCAGCGACAGGCGTCCCGGCGACGCCTTTGGCGACGACGAAATGGAGTAAAGGCGCGGCTGCAGCGGCTCCAGCGCTTCAATAAAAGCCTCCGGGTGCGGGCGCGCGTTCGGAAATTTCTGCAGCACGGCGAGCACGTCGAGCGTTGCGGCGTCGCCATCAGGATCCCCGCCCTGCGCGAGCAACCGCGCCTTCTCGCGCTGCGCGCCGCCGGTAATGAAGGAGATCAGCTCGAACAGCGCATCGGGCACCGGACATAGCGATACGTCGTTCAGCAACGCATCGCGCAGCGTTTTGTTATTCACTGGCGTCACATGCGAGGCGCCGAGCATGGCGATGATCTGGTCGACGAGGCCGAGATCATTTTTTGGAAACACGCCGAAACTGTCGCCGACGGCGTAAGTCACTTCGCTGGCGCCGATGTCGAATTCAATGTGCCAGGTGTCTTTTTCCGAGCCTTCCTTGTTGAGCCGACGGCGCGACAGAAAAGTCGCGCCCGCCGGATTGTCGCGCGTCCGGCCGGGCGCCGATGCGATCGCAGTCTCTGCTGCGATGGCGGGCTCAGCCGGCGCGGCGGCCAAGGCCGGCGGGGTCTCATCCAGCTCCGCCGCCAGCGCTTTCAGCATCCGCGCCGTGTTCTTGCCGCCGGGCGCGCAAAGATTGAGGCGCGTTTCCTTCTTGGCGACGAGCACGTCGGCGTAGGTCTCACAATTGTAGCCGCACTGGCCGCAGTCCTGCTGCGCCATCGCCGCCATCATGCGACGACGCAATGGTCGTCCTTGCGCCAGCTGCATGCGCGCTTCGAGCGTCAGCGTCTGGTCATGCCAGGGCGCTTCGCCATCGTCGCCACCGCCAGACGCGCCGCCCAGCACCGCCGCGTTGGCCTCCGGCGACAGCGGGGTGACGGAGCCGTCGTCAGGCGCGGCAAAGCCGGCAAAAAAGCCGCTCAGCCAGGCGCGCTGCTCAGGCGTGAAAGGCGCGCTCGGCGGAATGAGAAAGGGCGGGGAAGACATGTGGGTCACGCTGCGCTCTCCTCATTCACGACGCGACGCAGCGTCTCGATGTCGTGGCGCCGCGCGAAGGCGACAAAGGTTTCGTCCGCGCTCGCGCGGTTCTTTCGATAGGCGCGCAGAATTTTCGCGACCGTTTTTGGCGCGTCTTCCGCTTTCACATTCTGATGGAGTTCGGAGGCGATGCGAGCGTCTTCCGCATAACCACCGCCGACGAGAATGTGATAGCCCTCCACCGTGTCGCCCTCGTCATTGATCGGCACGCGCGCGCCGATCAGTCCGATGTCGCCGATGTAATGCTGCGCGCAGGAATGATGGCAGCCGGTGAGATGAATGTTGATCGGCGTGTCGATCGGCGCCGCAGTCTCGCAATGCGCCGCGATTTCTTCGGCATGGAGCTTGGTGTCGGCGGCAGCGAAGCGACAGCCAAAATTCCCCGTGCAGGCGACAAGTCCGGCGCGGATCGGCGAGGCCTTCATCGAAAGGCCTAGCGCCTCGATCGCCGCGACGGTCTCGGCGATAAGTTTGTCGGCGACGCCAGTGATCAGCACATTCTGCCAAACCGTCAGGCGCAGCCCGCCGTCGCCGAATTGGCGCGCGATCTCAGCGAGACCGCGCGCCTGCTCGGGGGTTAACCGACCGACCGGCAGAACGACGCCGATCCAATTGAAGCCTGCCTGCATTTGTTGATGCACGCCGATATGCGCGGCGCGATCCTGGCGCGGGCGCGCCTCGATCGCCTCGGCGTCGACGCGCAGCAGCTTGCGCCCGAGCTTTTCTTCGACCGCGGCGAGGAATTTATCGAAGCCGAAGGCGTCGAGCACATATTTGAGGCGCGCCTTCGCGCGGTTGGTGCGGTCGCCATGGTCGATGAAGACCCGCAGAATCTTGTCGGCGACTTCGACCGCTTCGTCCGGCGGCACGATGACGCCCGTATCGCGGGCGAAGTCCTTGTGGCCGGTGATCCCGCCGAGCGCCAGCCGGAAGTAGACGCCCGGCGCGACCTCGCGCCCGTCGTTTACGACGACGGCCTGGAATCCGATGTCGTTGGTGTCCTCCAGCGCGCCGATCAATCCCGCGCCGTCGAAGGCGATATTGAATTTGCGCGGCAGGCCGTAGAGCGAGCGGTCGTTGAGGATGTGATGATGCATCGCCCGCGCATAGGGGCGCGTATCGATCAGTTCCTGCGGATCGACCCCGGCGGTCGGCGTCCCGGTGACATTGCGGATATTGTCGGCTCCCGACCCCTTGCTCCACAGGCCGATATCCTGAATAGCCTCGACAATGTTGGCGGCGTTCTTCGGTTCGACCTCGCGAATCTGAATATTGGCGCGCGTCGTCACATGCAGATAGCCGCCGCCATAATTTTCAGCGAGATCGGCAAGCCCGGCGAACTGCCAGTGATTGAGCGCGCCATTGGGGATGCGCAGCCGGCACATATAGGCGTCCTGGGCCGGCGCGACATAAAAGAGGCCGTAGAAGCGCCAGCGAAAATTGTCGGCGGGGTTGGGCGGGTCGTTCGCTTTTGCTTGCGCGACGAGGCGCGACCAGGCGTCGAACGGGTGCTCCTCGCGCTTCCATTTTTCCTGATCGGTGAGCTTGCCGCCGGCGGCCGTGACGCGGTCCTGCGCTGAAAAATGCGCGGCGTCGGGTCCCATCGGCTGCGCTTGCGCGGGCGGCGCCTTTTGTCCGCCGCGGGCCGAGAAGCCGGCGGCAAATCCTTCGAGATAGCGCTTTTGGTCGAGCGTGAAATCGACGGACATTTCAGGCGGCCTTCTGAACGGGCGCGCCGAACATCAATTCGTCGCGCATCGACGAAATATCCGCGCCGGAACGGATGAGATCGAGAAAATCGGCCGCGCCGTTCGTATCTCCGACCAGGATCGCGCCGACGAGCCTGTCGCCGCGCATGACAAGCTTGCGATAAATTCCCATGCGCGGGTCCTGGCAGACGATGCGGCGCGAATCGTCATCGCCGAGATAGTCGCCGGCCGAGAAAACGCGCACGCCGGACACTTTGAGGTTGGTGGAGACGACACTGCCGCCATAGGACGCGTTCTGTCCCGCAAGCCGCATGGCGAGAACCCGCCCCTGCTCATAGGCAGGCTCGACGAGGCCATAACAGACTCCGCGATGTTCGGCGCATTCGCCAATGGCGAAAACGCCGGCTTCGCTGGTCTCGAGACCATCGTCAACGATCGCGCCGCGTCCGACGTCAAGACCCGCCTGTCGCGCGAGGTCGGCGTTGGGCCGAATGCCGACGGCGAAAATCACGACGTCGGCTGGAATCGTTCGACCGTCGGCGAACTCTACGCCTTCGACGCGGCCAGCGCCGTTGATGCGCGCCGTATTGGCGTTGAGCAGCACGCGCACGCCTTTTTCTTCAACGAGGCGGCGCAGGATGTCGGCGGCCGCTGCGTCGAGCTGGCGCTCCATCAGCCGATCCATGACATGGGCGAGCGTTACGTCGACGCCGCGCCGCGCCAGCCCATAGGCCGCCTCGAGTCCAAGAAGACCGCCGCCGATGACGACCGCACGGGCGCCTTTGCCTTCGAGCCGGGAAAGCGCTTCGACATCCTGCACGTCGCGAAAGGTATGAACGCCGGGCAGATCGGCGCCTTCGATCGGCAGCCTTACCGCATGCGAACCCGTCGCAAGCACGACTTTCGAATAATCGACGCTCGCTCCATTATCGAGAACGACGCGCCGGGCGGCGGCGTCTATCTCAACGGCCTTGCAGCCGCTGAGCGCGGAAACGCCCGGGGCGCGCCACCAATGCCGCGGTTTGAGTTCGATATCGTCGACCGACAAATCTCCGGCGAGCACCGAGGACAGCAGCACGCGATTATAGGCAAGTTGCGGCTCTTCCCCGACTACCAGAATGTCGTAGGCGTTCGGCGCGCGGCTTGTCAGCTCCTCGACGAAACGCGTCGCGGCCATGCCGGCGCCGACGACGACGAGCTTTTCGCGACTGTTAGAAACTTGCAAACCTGTCATGCGTCGACTCTGCTGAACGGCCGAACGGTCCGGTCACAGGTCGCTTCGCCTAGTCTGCGAGAAACGGGCAAGACGACCGAAGCGCGTCGCAAATTGCGAAATCGCTTCTGTGACGGAGCCCAGCCTTGGGCTCGTTCCGGCGGACCGGCGGTCGTCGTTGACCAACTGGGTAAGTGCACGATTCGGGCCAGACGCGCCCAATCGGGTCTCTTGTTGAAAATGCAGGCGTTCAGCGGTCTTCGAGGGCAGCGGGCGGCGCTGTTCGGCGCCAAATGCTTAGGCGCGAGGCGCCTAACGCATGGCGCTTTTGAACAGGGGTTCGGCGCTCACAAACGCTGTCCGATTGCGAAGCCAGCGAGATATTCCCCGTAGCTCCCGCTGTCGAAAGACGGTCCGGCGAAGGCGGCAATCTCGCGCTGATTATGCGCGCCGCCGACGGCGGCGTCGAACAGATCCGGGCGCAGGACGCCCTTCGCCTTGTCGGCCATGGCCGGAGAATAGCGCGTCTGCCGCCAGCGGAGCATTTGCGCGTAAATCCATTCGGCCTGGCGCGGATCGGGCCGCATCGCGCCTGCTTCGCCAATGATGAGATAGTCGTTTCTCTCGCGCGTCTCTTGACCATTGACGCGCAAACGGCCGGTCAGCACGCGCCGGATGATCTCAGCGTCGACGCCGACATATTCCGGGCCCGAGAGAATTCGCGAGACCTCCTCCAGGTTTTGCGGCTCATCGACATAGGCGGCGCCTTTGTAGACGGCGCGGATCAGCGCGGCGACGAGATCGGGGTCGTCGTCGGCGACGCTCTCGCGCAGCGCGAGAACCTTCTCGGGCGCGCGCTTAAAAATCTCGCAGCCGAAATGCAGAATGACGCCGACGCCCGCGTCGACCGCGACCGAACTCCATGGCGCGCCGACGCAAAATCCGTCGAGCTGGCCGCGCGCGAGATTTTCCACCATGTAGGGCGGCGGCAGAGCGATTAAGCGCAGGTCATCGTCAGGATCGACGCCGCCTTCCGCCATCCAGTAACGCAGCTGATAATTATGCATCGAAAACGGGAAGGTCATGCCAAACGTCAGGGGCTCTCGACGCTCGACCTGGCGGCGGGCGACGACTTTCGCCAGCGCGCGCGCGCTTTGCGCCGGCTCTCCAACCTCGCCAACCGCAGTCAGTTCCGCATAAAGCGCGGTGGACACGGCAATCGCATTGCCGTTCATCGCGAGATTGATCGGCGCCGCGAGCGGGACGCGCACATGGCCCAGTCCGAGCGTGGAGGCGACCGCCATCGGCGCCAGAAGATGCGCCGCATCGAAGCGGCCGATGGCGAGCTTGTCTCTGATATTCGCCCAGGACACTTCGCGGATCAGTTCGACATCGAGTCCTTGCGCCGCGGCGAAGCCCTTATGCGTCGCAATGAACAGCGCCGCCGCGTCGACAAGCGGAATGAAGCCAATTTTCACCTGCGCTTCGCCGGTCATTTGAACATCTCCGCCGCAGTGATGACCGAGCGCGCGATTTCAATGATCTTCTTGTTTTCGCGCATCGCCGCGCCGCGCATCAGCTTATAGGCCTCTTCTTCGGAGAGACTCTTCGCCTTCATCAATATGCCTTTGGCGCGTTCGATTGTCTTGCGTTCAGCAAGGTCGGATTTGGCGCGCTCAAGATCGTCCCGAAGCTTGGAGAAGGCCTCGAAACGGGAGATGCACAGATCGAGGATCGACTTGATGCGCTCCTTTTTCAGTCCGTCGACGATATAGGCTGAGACGCCGGCGTCGACCGAGGCTTGAATAGAGGCCGTATCGCTTTGGTCGACAAACATCGCGATCGGCCGGCGCACGGCGCGGCTGACCTGAAACATCTGCTCGAGCGTGTCGCGCGAGGGATTTTCAAGATCGATCAGGATGACGTCTGGGTCGATGGCGTAGATCTGCTTCAGCAGATTATGCATTTCGTCGATACGCTCGACCTGCGTGAAGCCGGCGTCACGCAATCCTTCCTGCAGGATCAACGATCGAATGGGACTTTCGTCGACGATGACGATTTTCAATTGCCGGCGTCCGCTGCGCGCATAAGTGGGTCGTGCTTGCCGGTCGCTGCGTCGCCAGCTGTCAAACTCACGATGCTCGCCCGGTGCAATCCACGCGGTTATATCTTGAACCGCAGCGACATGCCCGCCTGCCAGTTTTTCATGATCTGGGGACCGTTGAGGTTCTGATAGACAGGCAGACCCGCCTCGATCGCGAGCAGCGTGTTTTCATATCCGACAAATTTGCCGCTGATCGTCGCGCCGCCGAAGAGCTCGACCCGCTGGCCGCCGTAAAACGCCGGATTTGCCGGCACGGCCGGGCCGCGGATTTCCGGATCGAAGCCGCGTATCTGGCCCTGCGTCGAAGCGCTCGCGCGAAAGGTGGTCGTCAGTCCCGCCGTCCAGGTGTAGCCGAGCCAGCCGTTGAATTCATGCAGGTCGCCCCAGCGGTAGCCTCCCGAAGGAGTCGGGCCGAGGGGGAAGCGCAGGCGGTATTCCAGCAGATAGTCCCAGGAATAGTCCAGCGTATTTGGGGCCAGCGGAAAGCGCCCACGGTAGCCGAGGCCCCAGGACCACGGCCCCAGATAGCCCGCATAGATGACGCCGGGGAGGAAATCGAACGTGCCCGTGCCCGGCTGCATGCCATAGAATCCGCGTACATTGCGGCGGGTCCCGTCGGGCAGGAGAAAGTCGCTGAACGTCGCCGTGTAGCTGCCGGCGGGGAAGGAGAAGCCAAGAGAGAGCTGGATGCGGTGGACATCGTCCTGGTAGAGCCGATAGACGCTCGACAAAGTGACGTCGGCAAGGCTCGTCGTGCCCGGCAAACTCCTGCCCAGCGGCATAATGCCGGACGCGCCCCTGAAAGTTAGGGCGTTGAGATTTTTCTCGACCATGCCGGCCGTGAGAATCACTGAGAGATCTTTCGTGACGCCGTAATTCAGGCCGACAATTTGCGTCGCAACCGCGATATTTTGCGGGATGATGCGCACCGTCTGCCGGGGATTGAGAAAGAACGGCACTGTCGTGACGATATATTCGTTCGAGACCGTGCGCGTTCCCATCTTGATGCCCGACAGATTGGCGAAGACCGGCGTAATGGAGAGAACGAGTTTGCCGGCGGCCGGCATGTCGGCGCCGAATATGCCCATGGGCGCGGGCGGCGGAGGCGGCGGCGGCGCGGGTTGCGCTGTCGCGGGCTGAGTTTTTATCGAAGGCGCTTCCGCAGCCGCGGGCTTGCGGGGCGCCGCATTCGCGTCGGCCACGACAATCGCCGTCGCCATAGCCATCGCCAGCGCGCCTTGCGACCGTCGAACCATCGATCGATGCGATTGTGCCTTCTTCATCGCGAACCTCATCTGCGACTCGTCCGAGCGCGCCAGAAAAACAAAAAGCCGCTGCCTGAACGTCTGCGCGGCAGACGATCAGGACAGCGGCGATGCTGGGGGGCCCCTCTGTGGACCGTGACGTCGCGAGCGACGCCTTCGCGACAAGAGATGCAATCCGGGCGCCACCTACAGCGAAGCTGTGCGGGGCGATCTCTCGGCTGCGCGCAACTGCCGATTTGGCAGGGCTTCGCCTTGGCGAACCTGCACATGCGCGCCGTTCACGAGGAACAATTCGCGTAGTGCGCCATGCTTAAGAGGCGGCAGCGAACGCCGAAAAATATCGCATCTTGCCGCCGTCGACGACAATGCGCTTGGATTTGTCGAACGCAGTGGATGTCTGTGTCGGCGCCTCAATATTGACGACAGCAACCGCAATGGCGCGCAAGGGAGTCGACGGAGGAATGCTGCTCGACGTCGAAGCGATCATTCTACCTTACGAAGGATGGTGCCCAGGAGAGGACTCGAACCTCCACGGCTTTCACCACTGGTACCTGAAACCAGCGCGTCTACCAATTCCGCCACCTGGGCATCAAGCGCGTCTCATAGGGGCAGCGGCCGCCGCCTGTCAATGCGCGCCATTGTCAGAAGGGCGGGAGACGGCCCGATCTCTCGTGACGGTTTTCTGCCGCATTCCCTTCCTCTCCGAATTTCGATAGAGCGTTTGCGACCCATGCCCGCCGGCTGCGGCCGGCGCGGCGCAAGCGGAGCGAAACGCGATGATCGGCGACAATAACCAGAGCATTGGCGCGGGACGGGTGGTGACAGTCTTCGGCGGCTCAGGATTCGTCGGGCGTCATGTCGTGCGCGCGCTGGCGCGCGACGGCTGGCGCGTGCGCGTCGCCTGCCGGCGCCCCGACCTCGCCTTCTATCTCCAACCGCTCGGCCGCGTCGGCCAGGTGATGGCGGTGCAGGCCAATGTGCGCCATCCAGAATCCGTCGCGGCGGCCCTGCGCGGCGCTTCGGCGGCGGTCAATCTGATCGGCATCCTTGCTGAAACCGGCGCGCAGAAATTTTCGACCGTGCAGGCCGGCGGGGCGCGCGCGATCGCCAAAGCCGCGAAGGCGGCCGGCGTCGACAATGTCGTGCATATTTCGGCGATCGGCGCCGATCCGCAGTCGCCCTCAGCCTATGGCCGCAGCAAGGCGGAGGGCGAAGCCGCCATGCTTGCGGAAATCCCTTCAACCGTGATTATGCGGCCATCGGTGATCTTCGGGCCGGAAGACGATTTCTTCAATCGCTTCGCCACCATGGCGCGTTATTTTCCGGTCGTGCCCATCGTCGGCGCCAATACGAAATTCCAGCCGGTCTATGTCGGCGACGTCGCCGAAGCGGTCGCGGCCGCGCTCGCCGGCCGCGCTACGCCGGGCGCCGTGTATGAGCTCGGCGGTCCGGAGGCCAAAAGCTTCGCGGACATCATCGACTATGCGCTCAAGGTCGTGCAGCGCGAGCGCGCCGTCCTGAAACTCTCCTTCGGAGTCGGCAAGCTCATGGCCGTGCTGACGCAAACGCTGACGAAGCTGTCCTTCGGCCTGTTTCCGAAACTCCTGCGCATGACGCGAGATCAGGTCGAGTTGCTCAAGCGCGACAATGTCGTCAGCGACGCCGCAAAGGCGGAAGGTCGCACGCTCGAAGGACTCGGAATCGCTTTTCCGCAATCGATCGAAGCGATCGTGCCGATCTATCTCTATCGCTTTCGCAAGGTCGGGCAGTATCAAACGCAGCGTATGGACGAAGGCCTGTCCTGAGCGCTGGCGCGTTGAGCAAAAAAAACTGATCGAATCAAAAAACCCCCGGCTCGCGCCAGGGGTTTTTCACTAGACTGAAACCGGCCCACTAAGGGCCGGTTTCTTTTGACCGAGTCTTTCGTCAGAACAGCGGCGAAAGGAGGCTGCCGCCGAAGCGATAGGTCAGACCCGCCGAGATGACCACCGGATTGATCGGCAGCGACACCTTGACCGGGATGAAGATCGCTCCCACCACAGGCGCCTGGGGGGCGAAAGAGATGACGGTAGAGTGCACCATCGGGTGCAGCCCGATATATTTGAAGTCGACGTTCACGCCCCAATGATCGTTGAGCATGTAATCGACGCCAGCCTGTCCGACCACGCCCCAGGACGGGGCGACCGTGGCGTATTGGAAGGTGCTGAGCACTGCGGGAATGCCTAGACCGGCAAGCGGCGAGCCAGCAGCCATCGGGATGCCCCACACGTCGTTGTTGACGCGGGTGTTCCAGAAGGTCGTGAAGTTCACGCCAACGCCGAGGTAGGGTTGGAAAGCGCCGAAATTGGTGACGTGATATTGCAGCATGACGGACGGCGGGAACAGCCAGGCGCGCGCGAAGTCGCTAGAGATCGTGCCGGTGCCCTGGATGTGATGCGGCGCGACGCAGCAAATCGCTTCAATCGCCCAGTTCTTGGTGAGGAAATACGCCGCGTCAAGCATCGGGACGATTGCCGTCGACGTGTTCGTGCTCGCGCCGGCGATCACGCCATTCGCGCCGGTCAGGCCCGAGAGCGCGCCAATGGAGCCCAACAGTGGATGTCCCGCGCCCGCGTCGAATACCGTGCCATGTCCGTCCAACGGAATAATGCCGGCAACCTTCAAGCGGACTTGAAACGGCTGATAGCTATCCACGAAAGCCGGGGGCGGTCCCTTGACGGAGGGCAGCGCGCCGCCGGCGCTCGAAGGCGCTATCGCCGCGAAGGGATCGAAGTGCCAGTTCACGCCCGCACGAACCGTATGAAAGCGGGTCGGCGAGTTCTGCGTCGCTACGAACACCGGCGGCGCGCCGAAGAGGAACGCCGGGGCGCCGCCATTGAGCGGAACCGAATTCGCGCGCGTATTGCCGAGATCGACATAGAGGTATTCGGTCTTGAGCGACCACGCCGGGAACATGGAAGGCGACCATTCGAGGCCGCCGCCCGCCGCCCAGCCGACTCTTGTGTCGTCGTAATAGCCATGGCCGAGCGCGCCTCCGCCAATGAGCGCTGCGCCCGGAAAGGTGTAATTGTCGGCGAAGCCGGCATTGTGGACGACCTGGCCATAGGCGAAGCCGCCCGTGCCGTAAACCATCAGATTGGGCATGGAAGGCAGAGTCAGGCCGACCCGGCCGCGCACCGTGCCGAACCAATCAACCTTCTTCGTCGAATTTACCGACAGCAGATGAGGGCCGATGGCGTCGGCAATTCCGACCGCGGCGTTGCCGTGGGACCCAATATCGGCGGCCTGGATGTCCGCCTCGGCGCCCAGGACGAGCCACGGGTTGAACTGATAGTTGTAGCCTAGCTGGCCGCCGCCCACGACGCCTTGCAGATTCTGTCCAGTGGTCCAGGCAGAACCCAACGGCGCCACAGCGAGGGCGCCCGAGCTGACGTAGGAGAGACCGCCAGTCTCCTGAGAGCTGGCGCCGAAAGCGTAACCAATGTTGACGCCGCCATAGAGACCGGTCCAGGTGAACGCTGGCGGCGGCGGCGCAGGAGGAGCCTTGTAGTGCGGCAGATCAGCGGCGCTGGCTGCGGCGCCGGCGCCGCCGACCATTAGCGCGGCGATCACGCCGCGAACAAAATATTTCATCGGAACCCCCGGATTAAATTCTGCGGTTCGACGGTCGACGACGAGCGCCGAAGTCCCTGTCACGTTGCTATAAAATTTCGGTAATGCAACTGCGACTGATGCAAAATTAGGCTGTGGCATGCTCATTCTTGGCGGTTGTGGCTCTGGGGCAACAATCCCTGTAATTCATGTGAGATAGCCATCGCCGCTATGCTGCACGCGCTGCCAAGGCGCTTGCCGCAGCTATGGCTTTGGGCAATCTCCCGGCTTGCCGCCTCGGGCGGCGCGCAGTAATTGTTCCGCCGCCGCAGCGCGGTAAAAGCGCCCTAAGCGCGCAGCGGTTTTTCACCCAGATGCGAGGATAAGTGAGCGCGACTGAACCCGCCGTCACGCCGGAGCTGGCCGCCGCCCACGGCCTCAAGCCTGATGAATATGAGCGCCTGCTGAAACTCATCGGCCGCCGCCCGAGCTTCACTGAGCTCGGCATTTTCTCGGCCATGTGGAACGAGCACTGCTCCTACAAATCGTCGCGCATCCATTTGCGCAAGCTGCCGACCAAGGCGCCATGGGTGATTCGCGGTCCGGGCGAGAACGCCGGCGTGATCGACATTGGCGACGGCGACGCCTGCGTCTTTAAGATGGAGAGCCACAACCACCCGTCCTTCATTGAACCCTATCAGGGCGCGGCGACGGGGGTTGGCGGCATCCTGCGCGACGTGTTCACAATGGGCGCGCGGCCGATCGCCTGCCTGAACCTTTTGAGATTTGGCCGTCCGGCGCATCCCAGAACGCGCCGGCTCGTCGCCGGAGTCGTCGCCGGCGTCGGCGGCTATGGCAATAGTTTCGGCGTGCCGACGGTCGGCGGTTCGACCGAGTTCGACCCCTCCTATGACGGCAACATCCTCGTCAACGCCATGGCGGTCGGTCTGGCGCGCGCCGATTCGATCTTCTACTCGGCCGCCGCCGGGGTCGGCAATCCGATTGTTTATCTCGGCTCGAAGACCGGGCGCGACGGCATTCACGGCGCCACCATGGCGTCGGCGTCCTTCGAGGAGGACGCCGAGGAAAAACGTCCAACCGTGCAGGTCGGCGATCCTTTCTCGGAAAAGCTGCTGCTCGAGGCCTGTCTGGAGCTGATGGCGTCGGGCGCGGTCATCGCCATCCAGGACATGGGCGCCGCCGGCCTTACCTCCTCGGCGGTGGAGATGGGCGCCAAAGGCAATCTCGGCATCGAACTCGACCTCGACGCCGTGCCCTGCCGCGAAGCGGGGATGACCGCCTATGAAATGATGCTCTCCGAAAGCCAGGAGCGCATGCTCATGGTTCTAAAGCCCGAACTTGAAGCGCAGGCCGAGGCGATTTTTAAGAAATGGGGGCTCGATTTCGCGATTATCGGCAAGACCACCGACACGCTGCGCTTCGTGGTCAAGCACAAGGGCGAGGTGAAGGCCGACCTGCCGATCAAGCAATTGGGCGACGAAGCGCCGATCTATGACCGGCCGTGGACGCCCACGCCCAAACCGCCCGCGATCGATCCGGAGTCGATCAAAGCGCCGCTGTCCGATCGCGAGGCGCTGCTCAGACTCCTCGCGACGCCAAATCTCTGTTCCAAGCGCTGGGTCTGGGAGCAATACGACCACCTCATTCTCGGCAACAGCGTGCGCCCGCCGGACGGCGACGCCGCAGTGGTCAGGGTCAAGGAGGGACCGAAAGGACTGGCGCTGACGACCGACGTGACCGCGCGCTATTGCGCCGCTGACCCTTATGAAGGCGGCAAGCAAGCGGTCGCCGAGGCCTGGCGCAACATCACCGTGCGCGGCGCGACGCCGCTGGCGCTCACCGACAATCTCAATTTCGGCAATCCCGAAAGGCCAGAATATATGGGCCAGTTCGTCGGCTGCCTGCAGGGGATTGGCGAAGCGGCGCAGGCCCTCGATTTTCCGATCGTCTCCGGCAATGTCTCGCTCTACAACGAGACCCAGGGCGCCGGCATTCTGCCGACCCCGGCGATCGGCGGCGTCGGGATCATCGCCGACGTCGCCAAGGCGGCGCAGACCGGCTTCGCGCGCGAGGGTGACGCGATTCTGCTGATCGGCGAAACCTCGGGCTGGCTCGGCCAGTCGGCCTATGCGCATGATCTTTGCGGACGCGCTGACGGCGCGCCGCCGCCGGTCGATCTCGCCGCCGAACGCAGGAACGGCGACTTCATTCGCCAACTCATTCTTACCGGTCTGGCCAGCGCGGCGCATGATCTCTCGGACGGCGGCCTCGCCGTCGCGCTCGCCGAAATGGCGCTCGCCAGCGGAAGGGGAGCCGAAATCACGGACCTCCCCGAATGCCCGCGCCACGCAGCGCTATTCGGCGAAGATCAGGCTCGGTACCTGATCACGACGAATGATCCGTCGCCGGTCATCGCTTTGGCCATGGAAGCGCGCGCGCCCATTCGGGTTCTCGGGCGCGTGTGCGGCGACGCCTTGATCCTTCCCGGGGAAACGCCGATATTGCTGACTGAACTGCAAGAGGCGCACGAAACCCCGCTGCCGGCCTTCATGGCCGGCGACGACAATGCGCTTACGGCCGCTTTCTCAACACAGGCGACATAAAATGCCCATGCCCGCCGCCGAGATCGAGCGTCTTATCAAATCCGCTATCCCCGACGCGCAGATAGAACTGACCGCGCTCGTCAATGACGACGATCATTGGGCTGCGACGGTCGTTTCCGAGAGCTTTCGCGGTCTCTCCCGCGTCAAGCAGCATCAGATGGTCAACGCGGCATTCGGCGGCCGCCTCGGGGGCGAACTGCATGCGTTGCAGTTGACGACGCGGACGCCATAAATTCCTCCACCGGCGCCTTGAACGCCGCAACAAAGGCAATCGAAATGTCAGACGACGCCAACGCTCGCATCAAAAGCGAAATCGAATCAAATGACGTCGTGCTCTTCATGAAGGGCACGCCGCAGGCGCCGCAGTGCGGATTCTCCATGCAGGTAGTTCAGATCCTCAATCACCTCGGCGTGCCCTACAAGGCGATCAACGTGCTCGCAGACGGCGCCATACGCGAGGGGATCAAGTCCTATTCGAACTGGCCGACGATCCCGCAGCTCTATGTGAAGAATGAATTCGTCGGCGGCTGCGACATCGCCAAGGAAATGTTTCAGAGCGGCGAGCTTGTCGCCTTGTTCGACAAGGAAGGCGTGCCTCACGCCGCGCCGGGCAAGGCATAGAGCGCGGCTCGCGAAAATATGGACGCCGGTTTTTTTCGCGTAAAGCGCGCTCTAAACTTTTAGAAGCGATCACGTCATCTCGCCCAAGAGCAGCGTGATCTAAACTTAACGCCAGTCGTCAATGCTTTGGCGCGCGTCGCTCCTGGAGCGGCGCGCATTTGTTTTTTCGATAGACCTTCATTGTTTCATGATTGCTGCGTCGCACGCAGCACGCGGAAGGGCCAAGTATCGTACACTTTTTTATGACACAGAAATGACGGACTCTATTTTCCACAGGGGCGCCACGAGCATCCCGCCCGTGAGCGCATGTTTGGGAAGGAGAAAACGATGTCCTTTAAACTCGTCTTTGCCGCTGCGGCGGTCGGGATCGCGCTTTCGGCCGGATCGGCCTTCGCATATGAGCGGCACTATAATTTTCACGAGGATTGGGACCGCTCGGTGCGCGAACACGGGCGCGACGAAGCGCTGAGCGCGACGCCGCGCGACGTCATGCGTCACTACCCGCGTCAGTTCACCAACGAGGCCCCGCACGATCCAAGCGGCAGGATTATTCTCGAAGGCGCGCAATAACCGTCACTGTCATGAAAAAGCTCCGGCGGGCCGGCGACGGACCACCGGAGCTTCTCTTTTTTAGCGCGGTTGGCGCCAGGAACGGCGTAGCGCGCGCGTTACAAAAAATAAATGTTCTCCGCAACACACCATGGCACCCCGGACTCAGGAATCTCCCGACGGCGCCGAGCGTTAGCGCAGCCGGCGAAACCCATAGATAAAAACTATACATTGCGGTTTGATTTCATCGCGCGCCTGCGGCACTGTCGCTCATGGCCAATCTGCGCCTGCAACATTGCTTGTCCGGAGCCCGCGCCTTCCACGAGGCCGGCCAAGAGTCGTGAGCTTCCTTCCCATCGCCGTCACGCAGGGCGACCCGTCAGGCATAGGACCGGAGCTTGCGCTCATGGCCTATGTCGCGCGTCGCTCGCATGATCTGCCGCCCTTCTTCCTGCTCAGCGATTCGCGCTTTATCGCCCGCGTCGCGGCCAATCTCGCGTTTGAAATAGAGATCGAGAACACGACAGCGGAACATGCCTGTGACGTATTCTCGCGCGCGCTGCCTGTCGTCGATATCGGCTGCGATGTGGCCGGCGTCCCCGGCCATCCCGATCCCGGCGACGCCAAATCAACGCTGAATTCCATCGAGCGGGCGGTCGAATGCGTCGCCAAGGGCGAAGCGCGCGCCGTCGTCACCAATCCGATCGCGAAATCGGTTCTGTACAAGGCGGGATTCAAACATCCCGGCCACACCGAATTCCTGGCCGAACTCGCGCATCGCCATTATGGCGGCGACGATCGCGCGGTGATGATGCTGTGGTCGCAGGAACTCGCAGTGGTTCCGATAACGATTCATATCCCGCTCAGTGACGCGCCCAAACTGCTGACGCGCGAACTGATCGTTGCGACGGGCGAGATTGTCGCGCGTGACCTTGAGAAGCGCTTTCGCATTGCAAATCCCCGCCTCGCCTTCGCGGGACTCAACCCGCACGCCGGCGAAGACGGCGCTCTCGGCGCCGAGGAGATCGAGATCATCGCGCCGGCGATCGCAGAACTGCGCGCGCGCGGAATCGACGCCGCCGGACCCTTTCCGGCCGATACGATGTTTCACGCCGCCGCCCGCGCGAAATATGACGTGGCGTTATGTCCGACCCATGATCAGGCGCTGATCCCGATCAAGACGCTCGCCTTCGAGCGCGGCGTCAATGTCACGCTCGGGCTTCCCTTCGTGCGCACGTCGCCCGATCATGGAACGGCCTTCGACATCGCCGGCACGGGCGTCGCCGATCCGACGAGCCTGATCGAAGCGATCAAACTTGCAGGACGCATCAGTTAAGTGGTCGACGCTTTGCCGCCTCTGCGCGACGTCGTCGCGCGCTATGGACTCGACGCGAAAAAGTCGCTCGGCCAGAATTTTCTGTTCGACCTCAATCTCACCGCGCGCATCGCCCGCGCTGCGGGACCCTTCGACAATGTAACCGTCGTCGAAATCGGCCCCGGGCCCGGCGGGCTGACGCGCGCGCTGTTATCGCAAGGCGCGCATGTCATCGCGATCGAACGCGATTGGCGTTGCTTGCCGGCGCTTGAAGAGATTTCGGCGCATTATCCGGAGAGGTTGACGATCGTCGAAGGCGACGCGCTGGAGATGGATGTCGCCGCGCTTGTCCAAAAATATGCTCGTGGTGCCGCCCGCATTTGCGCCAATCTTCCCTACAATGTCGCGACCGCCTTGCTGACGAGATGGATCGAGGCGGAGCCCTGGCCGTCGGTCTTCGATCGCTATGTGCTGATGTTTCAAAAGGAGGTCGCGCTGCGCATCGTCGCGACGCCGAAGGAGCGTGCGGATTACGGACGGCTCGCGGTGCTGTGCGGCTGGCGCACGAAGACGCGCATTCTCTTCGACGTATCGCCCTCAGCTTTCACGCCGCCGCCGAAAGTGACGTCGTCCGTCGTCGAGCTTCTTCCAAATCCGGCGCCGCTCGACTGCGATCCGCGCGCGCTCTCGCGCGTGACGCAGGCCGCGTTTGGACAGCGTCGCAAAATGTTGCGGCAGAGTTTGAAGTCGCTCGGCGTCGACGCCTCGGCGCTGCTCGCGGCGGCCGGAATAGAAGAAACGAAACGCGCGGAAGAAATCGACGTTGCGGGCTTTGTGGCGCTCGCCAATGCGCTGAGAAGCGCGTGACTCTCGCTATTCGCTCAACAATTGCGCGACGAATTGCTCAATCTCCTTGTCGCGCCTTGGCCGCTTCTGCCGTTCGGCGCGCAGGATGGCGATGAGATCGTCGAAGGCGCGCTGCAGATCGTCGTTGATGATCACATAGTCGTAGTCTTTCCAGCGCGCGATTTCCTTGCGCGCATTCTCAAGACGCCGCTCGATCACGTCGCGCGAATCCTCCGCGCGCCGCTCCAGCCGCGCGCGCAATTCGTTCATCGACGGCGGCAGGATGAAGACGGTGACGGCGTCGGCGCCCATCTTCTCGCGCACCTGGCGCGTGCCCTGATAATCGATGTCGAAGAGGCAGTCACGGCCTTGCGCAAGGATGTCTTCGACGGGCGCGCGCGGCGTGCCGTAGAAATTGCCGTGAACTTCGGCCCACTCCAGGAGTTCGCCGGCGTCGCGCATGGCGGCGAAGCGGCGCTCGGAGATGAAGCTGTAATGGATGCCGTCGACTTCGCTCGAGCGCCGCACCCGCGTCGTCACCGAAATCGACAGCGTCAGATCGAGGTCGCGATCCTGCAGGAGCATCCGCGTCAGAGTCGTCTTGCCTGCGCCGGAGGGCGAGGAAAGAATCAGGACGATGCCGCGGCGGCTGGATTGGATCGGAGGCATGATTTTGAGAGCGCGTAATGAGTGGTGAGTAGTGAGTAGTGAGTGGCGGTCGCCCTGTCTACTCACTATTCGCTACTCACAACTCACTCGATATTTTGAACCTGCTCGCGCAGCTGCTCGACCTCGATTTTAAGCTCAAGGCCGATCGCGGTCAGTCCGGCGTCGTTCGATTTGGCGCAGAGCGTATTCGTCTCTCGACCGAGCTCCTGCGCCAGAAAGTCGAGACGACGGCCGACCGGCCCGCCTGAGACCAGAAGTTTGGAGGCGCTCTCGACATGCGCTTTGAGCCGGTCAAGCTCTTCGCGAATATCGGCGCGCACCGCAAGCAGCGCCGCTTCCTGATGTAGCCGCGCCGGATCGAAGGCGTCCGCATTCTCAAGGAGTCGCGCGATCTGCTGTTTCAGCCGCGCGCGAATCGCCTCTGGCTGGCGCGCCGGCGCGGCGTCGGCCTGCGCCGCAAGCGCCGATATGCGCTCGAGCCGCAGCCGAAGAACCGCCGCCAGAGCTTCGCCTTCCGCCTTGCGCGAAGCGATCAGCGCGTCGAGGGCTTGGTCGAGTGAACCAAGGATTTGCAGCTCCAGCTCGGCGCGCTCGGCTTCCGAGAGCTCCGGCTCGACGATGTCGACGACGCCGCGCACCGCCAGCAGACCGTCGAGCGTCGCGGGCCCGACATTGGCGGGGGGCGGCCGTTCGGCGAGCGCGGCGAGAAGCGCGTCGAGGGCGGGGCGGTTGAGACGGGCGATCTGGCTTTCGTCTTCGCGCCTTGCGGCGAGATTGGCGATGACCGCCCCGCGCGCGAGCCGCGCGGCGATTTTTTCTCGCGCCTTGATTTCCACCGAGTCGAAATCGGGCGGCGCGCGCAGGCGCAGATCGAGCCCCTTGGCGTTGACGCTCTTGAGTTCCCAAGCATAGCGGTATGAGGTGACGGCGCCCTGGACGCGGGCGAATCCCGTCATGCTGTGAAGGCTCATCTGCGGCGGCGACTCCGGGAGGGCGGGCGTGCGTGCGGCTTCGCCGGCTTGCGGCTCACGACCGCCGCCGCCGCCTTACCGCAATTCGGCGGTCGAAGGGACCGTCTTTGATGAGGTGAGATCCCAGCTCTTGTCGCGCAGCGGGTCGAGCGAAGTGCCTTCTGAGGCGTCGAAAGCCCTCGGACGAAAGGGCCGACCGCCAGTCGGGGCTAATGCTGTGGCTTCCGGCGGCGGCGCAGCGTCCTGGGCGGCGTTTCGCGACAGCGCCTCGGGCAGTTGGTCGGAGCCCGCCGCAAGGCCCAGCCGCGCGGCGCGTGCGCGCTGCTCGGCGCGCTGCGCGGGCGACACTGGATAGCTGGCGTTGTCGGAGCCATCGTCAGGTTGGGCGTCGGGACTTTGGCGCGCAACGGTCGTCATGTCCGGATTGAGCCGCTCCTCCCCATCCTCGGCGTCGGACGGCGGCGTGCGCCGCGCGAGCAGCGACGCATCGAACAGCGCCTTGGTCGGCGGCTGCGCGGATTCCTCGGTAAAGAAGGGTCGCGCCGGCCTCAGCCGGACGTATGCCGCCGCATAGGCTTGGGTGCGGTCGCCATGGCCGCCGAGGAAAAAATCGGCTTCGGCATAGGCGAACTTGCCGAGCCGATGGGTGGCGCCGTCGTCCGCGGCCATGGCCTCGCCCGGCGGATAGTCTTCGTGACGCTCGACGAGCGTGACCAGACGGCCGATGGGGGCCTCGGTGCGCTTGTCGGGTTTGGGCGCAGCCGGCGCCGGGACTCCGGGCGCGGCGCGGTCGAGCGTATCCTCGTTCTTTTCCTTCTCCAGGCGGCGCAAGTTCTGGACGTTGCGCGAATGCTGGTCGAGGGATTCGGAAAAGACGTGACCGCCCCCGCCATCGGCGACGAAATAAAGATCGCGCGTCGGCGCCGGATGCGCCGCCGCTTCGAGGGCGGCCCGGCCGGGGTTGGCGATCGGCCCCGGCGGCAGACCGTCGATGGCGTAAGTGTTGTAAGGCGTCCATTTCTCGATTTCGGCGCGCATGATCGGCCGGCCGAGCGTCGCCTTGCCGCCGACCAACCCGTAGATAATCGTCGGATCCGACTGAAGTCGCATGCCCTTGCGCAGGCGATTGACGAATACGGCGGCGACCCGGGGGCGCTCCTCGACCTTGCCGGTCTCTTTTTCGACGATCGACGCCAGCGTCACCAATTCATACGGCGTGCGCAGCGGCAGGTCGGGCGCGCGCTTCACCCAGATCGCTTCGAGCGTCTTGCGCTGATCTTCCTGCATCTTTGCGATCAGGCGCGCCCGAGGAAAGCCGCGTGGGAATTTATAAGTTTCAGGAAGCAAAGCGCCTTCCTTCGGAAGGTCGGCGACATCGCCCGCCAGCAGGTCGGCCTCTTTCAGTTTCTGCACGATCTGTTCCGAGGTGAGGCCTTCGGGGATCGTTACGCTGTGCATGATTTGGCGGCCGGAGGCGAGCTGATCGATCACGTCGAGCAGGCTGACGTTTTTCTTGAATCCATATTCGCCGGGCTTCAGCTTGCCGAGCTTGCCTTCGAGAAGGAGGCCAAGCTGCATGAGCGCCGGATTGGCGATGACGCCTTCCCGTTCGAGCTGCGAGACGATCTCGACCAGGTCGCTGCGCGGCGGAATGTAGACGACCTTGTCGGCGGCGAGAGGGCCCGGCGCTTTCAGTTTGTGCGTGGCGGCGACGAGACCGAAGGCGCCCGCAACTAATGCGACGAGCAGGAAGCTCAAGAAGCCGCTCACCATCGACAGCGTGCCCTCGCGACGCTTCTTACGCTTTTTTGGCGGCGGCGCTGGCGCCGCCTGCGGCTGCAGCACCTGCCTGGCGCCTTGCAGCGTGGCGCGCTGCCGGTACATGCCCGAGGTCGACTGAGCGGCGTCCGGCTGCGCGCCGGAACGCGGGCCGGGCGCGCC
>JALHNQ010000017.1 GCA_022843405.1 Methylocystis sp.
CGCTCGAACTGCCCCGTCTTCTGCTCATTGATGCGGAAATAGGTCGACAGCTCCATCGGGCAGCGCACGCCCTTGGGGATGTAAACGAAGGATCCGTCAGAAAAGACCGCGCTGTTGAGAGTCGCGTAGAAATTGTCGGTCACCGGCACGACCGAGCCGAGATATTTCTTAACCAGCTCAGGGTGCGTCTGCACAGCTTCCGAGATCGGGCAGAAAATCACGCCCGCCTTCGCCAGCTCAGCCTTGAAGGTGGTCGCGACGGACACGGAGTCGAACACCGCGTCAACCGCGACGCGCCGCGTCTCGACGCCTGCAAGAATCTCTTGCTCGCGCAGCGGAATGCCGAGCTTTTCATAGGTGCGCAGAAGCTCAGGATCTACCTCGTCGAGGGACTTCGGTCCGGGCGTCGATTTTGGAGCCGAGTAATAATACAGATCCTGATAGTCGACCGACGGATAATGCACCCGCGCCCAGCGCGGCTCAGTCATGGTGAGCCAGCGCCGATAGGCCTCAAGGCGCCAGTCGGTGAGCCATTGCGGCTCGTTCTTTTTGGCCGAAATGAAACGAACGATGTCTTCATTGAGGCCCTTGGGGGCCTTTTCCTTTTCGATATCGGTCTAAAACCCGTATTTATAGGCGTCGACGTCGATCGACTCGACGCGCGCAACGGTCTCCTGACGAGCCGCCATTTTTCTTTCTCCTCGTCACGACGGGTTCAAGGCCCGCCGGCCGATCGTTCCGCCTCCGCCCAGCCCGTTTTAGGCGTCGACTAGGCGGCGGAGTGTCGCGACCTCATGCGATCCACGACACGTGCAAGAACCTTTCCAAATTGTTCTACATCCTCTTGCGTCGAAGACCAACCCAAACTGGCCCTCAGCGCCTCCTTTTCTGCTGCGCCCATCGCCGCAAGCACATGGGATTCCATCATCTTGCCTGAGGAACAGGCCGATCCCGCGGAAAGCGCGACATTCTCAAGGTCGAGCGCCATCAGCATGGTGCGCGGGGCGAGGCCGGGAATTGCGAAGGCGCTAGCGTTTGGCGCGCGCGGCGCCTCCGAACCATAGAATCGGGCGTCTGGCGCAATTTTCAAGACTTGCCGCTCCAGCTCGTCGCGCAAATCGGCGAGCCGCGACCCCTCGCCCGCGAGGTCGGCGGTCGCCGTGGTCAGCGCCGCGGCAAATCCGGCGATTCCCGAGACGTTCTCGGTTCCGGCCCGGCGTCCGAACTCCTGGCCGCCGCCGCGCAGCATCGGCGCCGCCAGATGTAAGCTCTCGTCTCGAAAGGCGAGCGCCCCGACGCCCATTGGGCCGCCGACCTTGTGTGAGGAAAGGAACAATATGTCCGCGTCGGTGGTCGCGAATGTCGTCTCGAGCCGGCCGACGGATTGCACAGCGTCGCAGACGACGACGCCCTTCGCCGCATGGACCAGCGCCGCCGCCTCGGCGACCGGCTGAATGACGCCGGTCTCATTGTTGACGGCCTGCAGCGCCAGCATCACGCGCGCGTCGGCGCGTCGCGAAAGCGCCTCCTCCAGCGCTCGAAGCGAGATCGCGCCGTCCGGGGTCAGCGGAACGGTTTCCACTGCATCGAGAGGAAAGCGATGGCCCTGCAGGACGCAGAGATGCTCTCCGGCGCCGGTCAGCAGAACGTCGATCGGCGGCGCATCTTCCTCTCGGCGCAGCCCAGGCGACAGCGCGAGGCTCGCCGCCTCGGTCGCGCCGCTGGTAAAGACGACGCCGCGCCGATGCCCGCCGATCGCTCGGGCGACGGCGGCCCGAGCGTCTTCGAGCAACGCCTTGGCCGCCCTTCCCTCGGCGTGCACCGAGGAGGGATTGCCCAACGTCTCCAACGCATCGAGCATCGCCGCCCGCGCCTGCGGGCGCAGCGGCGAGGTTGCGTTGTGATCGAGATAAACGCGCTTGGCCATGGGGTGGCTATTCTAGCAGAGCGCGTCGGCCTCGGCGCGTTTCTTGTATGTCATGCGCATTCGGCTCCCCTTAACAGGCGATTCATGCACATCGAGATCGACAAGCCCCATGTGGAGGCGCTCATCGCGCGCTTTCCGGCTCACGCTGGCCTGTCCGCGCAGCTGCGCTTTTCTAACCGCGTCGAGGCGGACCTCTCGCATTTCAGTTCGGAGGAGCTCGATTTTCTCGGCGCGATCTATCGAGACGCCGGACCCGACCTTCGCGCCCGCGCCGCGCAGCTTTCGACCTTGCGCGCGGCGATGGAGGCCAAGAGCGCGCGCTATGCCGCCGAAGACCTGGAAGAAGTGCTGCCGGCGCTGGTGCGCTATCTAACGACCGACGCGATACGCGGTTGGATTTTTACCGCCAATGTCACGTCCAAACCCCTGCCCTATGTCATCACCCGTTTCGACTATGTCCCGGCGTCCAATGACGAGGCGGGAAAAATCCTCATCGAACTGAAGGCCAACGCCAAGGGGACGCTGCAATCGAACCTGGTCCGGATCATGAGTTCGGACATCGCCGGCCGCACGATCGGCGAAATCCTGGCGGCGCGCGGCTTCGTGCGGGAAACGCCGGCGCTGATCGAATCCTTTGACGCCTCCAGCGAGACCTATTTCGACTGGCGCGGGCGCTACGGCGCGCAATTTTCGGCGAAAGGCGTCGGCTTTCACGCGGAAGACCCGACCTCCACGCATCGCGACACCGACTGGTCGCGCAAGGACATCATCGTGCTGTCGAGCAATGGCTCGGAAGCCCGGCTGGTGAATGACGAAAGCATTCTTACCGGGCGCAGTCTGACCCTTGAGGCGCCTGGCGACGTTGTCGGTCACTTTCTACGCAAGGCCGGCAAGAGCAATCGCTTCGCCGCCGAGGATGAAATCGCCGAACTCAAGGCGCTGATCCCGGAATCTCTGTTCACGCAAATTCCGGTGCATCCCTACATCTTCATGTTTCATCTCGATCTGCATCATTACGTTTGGGTGCATGTCGACGAGATGCAGCCCTATCGCTATCAGCCGCAGCTGAGGGAAAAGCTGGTCCTGCCTGAGGAGCAGACGGACTTAATCGACATTCTAACCGCCGAGATGGATGTGCTGATGGACGACATCGTCCAGGGCAAGTCGGGCGGCACGACGGTGCTCTGCGCCGGCCCGCCCGGCGTCGGCAAGACGCTGACGGCGGAAGTCTATTCCGAAATCATCCAGCGTCCGCTCTACCGCGTGCATTCGGGCCAACTCGGGCTCAATGTCGCGACGATGGAGACCGCGCTGAAAGACATTCTCACCCGCGCCCAGCGCTGGGGCGCCGTCATGCTCATCGACGAAGCCGACGTTTACATCAAGCGCCGCGACGACAATATCGCGATGAACGCCGTCGTCGGCGTCTTCCTGCGCGTCCTCGAATATTTCAACGGATTGCTGTTTCTCACGACAAACCGCGTCGACGACATCGACGAGGCGATCGTCTCGCGTTGCATCGCGCTCATCCGCTATGCGCCGCCGGACGACGACGCGCGACGGCGCATCTGGCGCGTCATGGCCGGGCAGTTCGAACTGGCGCTGGACGATGCGCTGATCGATCGTCTGGTCGCGACCTTTCCGGAAGCGACTGGCCGCGACATCAAGGGCCTCGCGAAACTCGCGGCGAAATTCTGCCATCAAAAGAACGTCGCGCCGAGCCTGCCGGTTTTCCAGCGCTGCGCCATTTTCCGGGGGCTGGAGATCGCCCGCGCGGCGTGAGGCTAGGGCTGCGCCCGCCGAATTTCCTTGCAATTCACTCTGGCCCGCGTGGTAGAAGGCGCGCTTGCCAGTTTTGCAAGGGATCATGAATGCCCGAAGTAATCTTCACCGGTCCGGCCGGCAGGCTTGAGGGCCGCTTCCATCAGTCCGCCACGCGCGGCGCGCCGATCGCGATCGTGCTGCACCCGCATCCCCAGTTCGGCGGCACGATGAACAATCAGATCGTCTATCATCTTTACTATGCCTTCGCCGAACGGGGCTTTTCCGTGCTGCGCTTCAATTTTCGCGGCGTCGGCCGGTCGCAGGGCGCCTTCGATCACGGGCTGGGCGAGCTTTCTGACGCTGCAGCCGCGCTTGACTGGGCGCAGTCGGTCAATCCGGAAGCGCGCGCCTGTTGGATCGCCGGCGTCTCCTTCGGCGCCTGGATCGGCATGCAGCTTCTCATGCGCCGCCCCGAGATCGAGGGCTTCATATCGATCGCGCCGCCCGCGAACCGCTTCGACTTCTCGTTTCTCGCGCCTTGCCCGTCGTCGGGCCTGTTCGTCCATGGCGATCAGGATCGGGTCGCGCCGCTCAAGGAAGTGACGGGGCTGATCGAGAAGCTCAAAACGCAGAAGGGCATCGTCATCGAACATGCTGTGGTGGAAGGCGCCAACCATTTCTTCGAGGACAGGGTTGAGCCGCTGATCGCGCATGTCGACGCATATCTCGATAGGCGCCTCGGCAATCCGCCGCGCATCGCCGTTCCCGCACGAGGGGATTGAGGCGTCACTGTCATTCCCGACGCGCGGAGCGCGATCGGGAATCCAGCGCAACATCAGCCTTCCTGCAATGACTCTGGATTCCCGGTCAGGCCTGCGCCCTGCCGGGAATGACGGATGATCCTGCCCGCGCCAACACGCCGCCCGGTAGCGCCTCGGAGACGCCGGTCGTCGTTGGGAAGGTGATCGGCAAACCTTCCAGCACCCGCGTGGCGAGATAGGCGAAGGCCTGCGCTTCCATCGAATCCGCCGACCAGCCGACGGCGTTCGCCGTCGTCACCTTGCATGGCAGGCGCATGACGAGTTCGCGAACCAGGATCGGATTGCGCGCGCCGCCGCCGCAGACGATGAGCAATTGCGGCTGGGTCGGCAGATGCGGAAACAGCCGCAGCACCGAGGCCGCGGTAAAGGCGGTCAGCGTCGCCGCGGCGTCTTCGGTCGAGAGCTTGGCGATGGCGTCAAGCGCGAAGGCGTTGCGGTCGAGCGATTTCGGCGGCGGCTGATCGAAGAACGGATGCGCTAGCATCTTGAGCAGCGTCGCTTCATTGACGCGCCCGCGCGCCGCCGTATGGCCGTGCCGGTCAATCGGCGCGCCGGTGCGCTGGAGCATCAGATCATCGATGAGCGCATTGCCGGGGCCGGTGTCGCAGGCGATCGGCTCCTCGCCGTCGGCGACGTAAGTGACATTGGCGACGCCGCCAATATTCAGAAGCGCCACTTCGCCCTTCATGCCGCCGGCGATAACCAGCGCGCGATGAAACACCGGCACGATCGGCGCGCCCTCGCCGCCTGCGGCAATGTCGGCGGCGCGGAAGTCATAGGCGACGTCAATGCCGAGACGGGCGGCCAGCGCCGGCCCGTCGCCGATCTGAATGGTGAGACCCTGCTTGGGACGGTGCAGCACCGTCTGCCCGTGAAAGCCGACGATCGCGACGCTCGCCGGGTCGATCTCATTGTCTCGCATCAGCGTCTCGACTGCCTCGGCGTGCCGATCCGTCACCATCCGTTCGGCGAAGGCGAGCACGCCCGGCCGCGCGTCGCGATCCTCGAGCGTCGCGGCTTCGGCGAGCGCGTTGCGCAGCAGCGCGCGGTCGGCGTCATTATAGGGGTAGTGCCCCGTCGGCCCGAAGGCGACGGCGGCCACGCCGTCGGTTTCAATGAGCGCGACGTCGACGCCGTCCATCGACGTGCCGGACATGAGGCCGATTGAGCGGTAGGTAGGCAAGGCGAATCTCCCCCTGAATAAGACGACCTTAGCAGAAACGAACGGCCGCTTGCCTGTCCGTGGTTGCGCGGCTAGCGTCACCGCGACGCTTGGAGCCTCCGCTTGGTTCAATCGGATTTGGGGCGCGATTTCATCAAAGGATCAGCAGTCACGCTCGAGACAAACGGCGGCTGGTGCTGGTTTCAGGACCAGCGCGCGATCGTCGCGTCGAGCCGGATTATCGTCGGCTCGGTCGCCGGCGCGCCGGAGGCCATTTCCCGGCGCGGCGACATCGGCGTCGCCTCATATGATCTTGCCTCCGGCGCGATCACACGCGCGAAACTTGCAGAAGGCTTCGAGGCGAACGACCATGCCTCGCCCGCCTTTCTCAGCCTCCCCGACGGCCGGATTCTCGCAAGCTACACGCGCCATCACAAAGACGATCTGATGGCGTGGCGGATCACCGAGCGGCCGGGAGACATTTCAAAATGGGGACCGGAGCGCACGCTCGATCTCGGCGCGCGCGTCACATACTCCAATCTTTTCCTGCTGCCCGGAGAGTCGGATCGCATCTACAATTTCCACCGCGGCCTCGGCTTCAATCCGAATGCGGCGATCTCCTCGAACGGCGGCGAGAGTTTCGTCTATGCCGGACGGCTTCTGAACTGGCCGCGGCCGGTCGGCGATCCAGTCTTTACGGGCGTCGACGGCGGAAGGCCCTATGTGAAATATGCGTCCAACGGGATAGACGCGATTCACTTCGTGACGACGGAAGACCACCCCTGGGCCTATGACACGGGCGTCTATCACGGCTTCCTTTCCGGCGGAAAACTACATGGCTCCGACGGCTCGGCGCTCGCGGACTTCGGCGCGGAAGGCGTTTCGCCAAAAGCATTGACGCGACTCTTTGCGGGCGATCCGGATAACGTCGCCTGGACGGTCGATCTGCGCCTCGACCCGCAGGAGCGCCCCTATACGGTTTTCAGCGTCCAGAAGGACGGACGGGCCCATCGCGGAACCATTGGTCCCTGCGCGCAGGACCATCGCTATCACTATGGCCGGTGGGACGGGCGGGGTTGGAACGTTTTCGAGATCGCTTTCGCCGGAACCAATATCGGCAAGATCGACGATTACACCGGCCTCGCCGCCCTCGATCCGCACGATCCCGACCGCATGGTCATCTCGACCAATGCGGATCCGGATTCCGGCGCTCCGCTCATCAGCCGCGCCGACGGCCGGCGGCATCACGAACTCTTCGAAGGCGCATCGACAGACGGCGGCAGGACCTGGGCGTGGACGCCGCTCACGGCCAACTCAACGGTAGACAACATTCGTCCGATCATCCCTGTCTGGCCCGGAGAGCGCCGCGCGATTCTCTGGTTGCGCGGAACCTATCGCACCTGGACCAACTACGATCTCGACGTGCTGTGCCTGATCCAAAGGCGATAGCCGTTCAATGACGCCGCCCCTCCCACGCCCAGGCCGCGACCACTGCGCCGACCAGCGCCAGCATCGCCCACAGTCCCAAGCCCAGCGGCGCGATTTCGACGCCGACCAGCGTCTCCGACCGCCTCGGCGTGCCGATCCGTCACCATCCGTTCGGCGAAGGCGAGAACGCCCGGCCGCGCGTCGCGATCCTCGAGCGTCGCGGCTTCGGCGAGGGCGTTGCGCAACAGCGCACGGTCGGCGTCATTATAGGGATAGTGCCCCGTCGGCCCGAAGGCGACGGCGGCCACGCCATCGGTTTCAATGAGCGCGACGTCGACGCCATCCATGGAGGTGCCGGACATGAGGCCGATTGAGCGGTAGAGGGGCATCAGGAGCCCGTATTGCGGGGAGCGCCCTTCACCAACTGGGTGAAGTCGGACCACTGTTCGACGCGAAAGGCGCGTATATCGCGCACCGCATGTGGAAACCAAGGCAGGTTACGCAGAGCCATGATAGCGGAGAAGAGCTTGGCCAAATCCTCATTCTTGCTGACATAGAGGCTGCCCTGCACCCAGTCGAACTCGAATTTGGAGAGCGTGTCGCGAATATCCGAATAAGCTTGCGCGACCCCTTTCGGATGATGGATTTGCGTTTCGGAGACGACCAAATCGAACGCGATGGCGAACATCAACGCTCCTTGGGATCATCCAGAATGTCGCTGAATTTATAATCGACGACTTCGCCGGATTCGAGCACGCGAATTTGCATCCAGCGATCGCCCAAGGGCTCTTCCTTGCCGAGGCCAATGATCTCATAGGCCGGCCCAAATGGACCGAAGCGGCGGCATGTGCCGATCAGGGCTTGCGGCTCGGGGATGAAGGATGCGGCTGGGTGTTGATTCATGAATCCAGCCTATCAGCGCATTAGCGGAGGTCAATTCGGCTCGTACAACCCTCTTCCTCAGAGAGGGTTACCGCCGCCCCTCCCAACCCCACACCGCAACCACGGCGCCGAGCAGCGCCAGCATCGCCCAAAGCCCCAAGCCCAGCGGCGCGATTTCGACGCCGACCAGCGTCGAGGCGCCGGTCTGCCTGATTCCGATCCAGTCCGAGCCGCCATAGCGGTTGGCGTCGCGCAATTCGACCACGCGCGGCATGGAGACCGTGTCGGCGCCGCCGTTCGACAGGCGCCGCGCCGTCCCACCCGTCGCTTCCACCAGCGGCTGCAGTTTCTCCGTCGTCGACGCGACTTCGCGGAACTCGCGCGGATTGGGCGGGCCGACATTGACGAGCGCCGTGAGGCCCTCGCTTTCGAAGCGCCATAGGCCCATTTCCTTCGCGTCGAAACGCGCCCGCCACAGTCCCGGCTCGCTCTGCGCGACTGCAATTTCGTCGCGCGCGCCCGACGGCGCCGTCGCCATCACCGGCGCGGGCGTCTCCTTCATCGTCTGCCGCTCCACGCTCACCTCGCGGCCATGCGCCGACGCACGCAGCGCCTCCTCTTCGAGGTCGGGCTCCTTCATCAGCCAATGGGCGAGACGGCGCATCAGATCGACATGCGGGCCGCCGCCTTCGAAGCCGCGCGCCCAGAGCCAGATCTGGTCGGAGAGCAGCAGCGCCACCCTGCCCTTGCCTTCGTGCGACAGCACCAGCAGCGGCTTGTCGCGCACGCCGGACATGATCGAGTCGCCCTTCACCACATTGGCGTCGACCTGCCGAAACCACTCGCCCCAATTGGGGGGTTCGGATTTGGCGCCGGCCAGTCCGCGCGTCACCGGATGCTTCTCGCCATCCTTGCTGACGCGGGCGCGAAACGCTTGCTCGATCAGCGCGCCGTCGGGGCGCGCCGGCAGGATGTTTTCGAGCGGCGAGTAATAGAGCCCGCGCAGCGTCGCGTAATCGGGGCCGACAGCCGCCAGAAAGGCGCCGCCGTTCTCGACGTAATTGGCGATGTTCTCGAAATAGATCGAGGGCAGAGTCGTCTGGCTCGAATAGCGGTCGAAGATGATGAGATCGAATTCGTTGATCTTGCGACCGAAGAGATCGGCGGTCGGAAAGGCGATCAGCGACAATTCGCTTGCCGGGGTGATGTCGAGCTTCTCCGGCGGCCGAAGAATGGTGAAATGCACCAGTTCGACATTGGCGTCGGCGCGCAGAAGATTGCGCCAGCTTCGCTCGCCGGGATGCGGCTCGCCGGAGACGAGCAGAACCTTGAGCCGGTCGCGCACGCCTTCAATCGCCAGCACAGCCTTGTTGTCGAGCGGCGTCAACTCGCCCGGCGCTGATGGAATTTCGAGTTCGACGACATTCTGGCCGCCATGTTCGATGCGCACCGGAATGCTGACGATATCGCCGGGAACGGGGCTGAAGGTCGGCAGCGCCTCGCCGTCGCGACGCACGGAAATCGGGATGCGCGCGCCATCGCCGCCAAGATCGACGATTCGCGCGCGGATGATCTGATCCTTGCCGACGATGCCGAAACGCGGCGCTTCGACAAGTTCGATCCGGCGGTCGCGCTCGCCTTGATGCCCTGTCACGAGCGCGTGAACGGGCGCTTTGAAGCCGAGCGCTTCGGCTTTGGCGGGAATATCGTGAACGACGCCGTCGGTGAGCAGAATCGCGCCGCCGACGCGCTCCGGCGGAACATCCTTCAAGGCTTCGGCGAGCGCGCCGAAGAGCTTGGTGCCGTCATTTCCGGAAGCGTCGTTGGCGACGCTGATCGCGCGCGTTTCGACGTCGCCGAATTTGGCGAGCGCGGAGTCGAGCGCCTTGCGCGCCTCTTCGGTCTGCGCGGTTCTGGCGCCGAAATTCTGACTGTCGCTCTTGTCGATCACGACGGCGACGACGCTCTTTTGCGGATCGCGCTTTTCGCGCACCAGCGATGGATCGGCGAGCGCCGCAATCAACAAGGCGAACGCGAACGCGCGCAAGCCGACGCCGCGCTGGCCTTTCGCCGCCATTAGCGCAAGCGCGCCAGCGCCAAGAATTGCGAGGACGATCAGCGCCGGCCAAGGAATGAGCGGCGAAAAGGCGAGCGTGAGGTCGCTCACTGGCCGAGCCTTTCCAGCAGATCGCGCACATGGACCTGATCGGACTTATAGTTCCCGGTCAGCGTATACATCACGAGATTGACGCCGCCGCGGATCGCGAATTCGCGCTGGCGCGCGCCGCCGGGCGTCAACGGAAACAGCGGCTGGCCGCGCTTGTCATGCGCCCAGGCGCTCGCGAGGTCGTTGGATGTAATGATGATTGCAGAAACGCTGTCCGTCGCGCGCACCGGACGCGCCGCTTTATCTTTGGGCTCCGGCGGCAGCGCTTCGACCCAGGTCTCGCCATTGGCGTAGCGGCCGACGAATCCGTCAAGCAGGTAAAAAGTCTTGGTGATGACGTGATCGCGCGGCGTCACTTCCAGCGGCGGAATGTCGAGACCTTTCGTCAGATCGCGCAGCCATAGCGTCTCTGGCGTCGGCGCCCCGCCCGCGCGTTGCGACAGCGCATCGCGCGTATCGAAGACGACCGTGCCGCCCTGCTTCATATAGGCCGCGACCCTTGCCGCCGTCTTGGCCGACGGCTGCGGGGCGCTCGCGACGATCGGCCAGTAGAGCATCGGATAAAAGGCGAGTTCGTCCTTCGCAGGATCGACGCCGACCGGCTCTCCCGGCGAGAAGGAGGTGCGCGAATTGAGCGCCTGGGTGAGCGCCTCAAGGCCCAGCCGCGATGTTTCGTCGACGCGGGCGTCGCCCGAGATCACATAGGCGAGCCGAGTCGTCAGCGCGGCGTCCTTGTCGCGCTGGGAGGCCGCAGATTTGGGTGCGGGCTCGGCGCGCGCCTCATCAAACATCGGCGCCACACACATCAGCGCCAACAGCGCGGCTGTCGCGGCGCCGAACGGACGCAGGCGGAGCTTCCCGCCGAGCGCCATGGCGATCATCGCGTCGGCGATGAAGGCGATAAGCGCGAAGAGGAGCAGCGGTCCGCGCAGATCGAGCTGCGCGCCCGATCGCAGCGCGCTCGTGGCGAGCCCGGCGCCGGCGAAATCGAAGGCGGTGATCTCGTCAGTTGGACGCAACGTCTGCACCGCGACGAACCCCTCCCCCGCGCCGTATAGGCCGGGCGGATGTTCAGCGCTCGCCGGCCCCTCAAAGCCCGGCGGAATGCTTTGCGCGGTCGGACCGGGCGCGCCGAGCGCGCCAAATCCGTCAAGAACGCGCATCGGCGCCAAAGCCGACTGATCGGCGAAAACGTCGGATCGTTCGTCGCCCGAAGGCGCGGATTCCCTGGCCATGGCGCTGATTCGCTTCAGCATCTCGACGAACAGCCCCGAGATCGGCAGATTCGACCAATTGGCGTCGGCGTTGACGTGAAACAGCACGATCAGACCCTTGCCGCGCCGTTCCGCCGTGACGAGCGGCGTTCCGTCGGAAAGGCGCGCCCAGGTCTTGCCCGCAAGTCCGGGATCGGGCTCGGCGAGCACTTGCCGCTGCACCGTGACGTCTTTTGAGGCGGGCAGGCCGAAAAAGGGACTCGCCGCGTCGAATTCGGCCAGGGACTTCGGCTCCTCCCAGGACATGGCGCCGCCGAGCACGCGGCCGTTGCGGCGCAGGCGCACCGGCAAGAGATCATCGTCGGCGTTGGCGAGGCGCGGCCCGGCGAAACGCACCAGCGCGCCGCCCTCTTCGACGAAGCGCGAGAGGGCGTCGAAAGTCTCGCCGGGCGCTAGGCCGACATCGGCAAGCGCGATGATGTTGGGATTCTCAGCAAGGAGCGCCTGCACCGGATCGACGGCGCCCGGCCGCGCGGTACGGACTTGGGCGAAGGGTGCGAGCGCCTTCTCGAGATAATACAGCGGCGAGAGCAGCGGCTGCGCCACGTCGGCGCCTTCGCCGCCGACAAGCGCCACGCGCTTCACTTTCGAGCGCGCGTCGAGCAGCGCGACAGCGCCGGCCGAATTTTCGCCCTCGATGCGCAGATGGCTCACTTCATTGCGCAGTTCGACCGGCAGTTCGATTTTCGCCCGCATGCGCGGCACGGCCCCGAAATCGACAGCGGCGCGGCCGATCGTCCGCCCTTTGGCGTCGAGCGCGTCGACAAAGGTCGACTCCTCGGCGCCGGCGCGCAGCACGTCGACGCTGAGCGCCGCAGCGTCGTTCATCGGCGCGGCGAGCGCGCGCGGCGCATGATTTTCGACATAGACCTCGACGTCGCTCGCGCGAGACGCTTTCAGCGCGCGCGCAAAGCCCGCAGCGCCGCCCTGTGCGACGCCATCGCTGATCCAAACGAGCCGCGCATTGGGATGCGCCTGCGCGAAGGCCGCGACCTGCTCGCCGATCGGCTTGCGCTCCGGCAGAAACGGCTTGGGCCGCACTGAGCGCAATTTCTCCATCGCGCGCGGTCCGTCGCTTGGCACTGGAGCCGCCGTCTCGGACGCGAGCGCAACGGCGACAGGGCCGCCAGCGCGCGCGGCCGACTCGATGATCGACGCCGCGCCTGCGACGCGGCGCTCCCACGTCGGCGCCGCCGGCCAGCCGTCATCGATGACGATCAGCGTCGGCGCTGAGGACGCGACAAATCTGCTCGGCGCCCAGACGGGCCCCGCCATTGCGAAAATCAGGGCCACGGCAAGCACCAGCCGCAGCGCCATCAGCCACCAGGGAGTCTTGACCGGCGTCTCTTCGTCGGGCTTCAGCTCGCGCAGGATTTTCGTCGGCGGAAAGATGATCTCGCGCGGGCGCGGCGGCGTCACGCGCAGCAGCCAATAGATCAGCGGCAGAGTGAGAAGTCCGAAGAGCGCAAGCGGCGCGGCGAAGGAAAACATCAGCGCCGCTCCTCGAACCCCACGCCGTCCGAGCCCAGCAATCCCATCGCCAGCGCCAACGCCGCTTCCGCGGCCGGCCTGTCGGTGCGATGCTGCAGGAAGATGAAGCCGACGCGTTGCGCGGCGCGGCGCACGGCGTCGCGATGGGCTTCAAACCGCTGCGCATAGGCGGCGCGCAGGCTCCGCGCATCGCCGGCGTAAAAGGCGGGTCCGCCGTCAGTGTCGAGAAAAGTGGTTTCGCCGGAGAAAGGCAGCGTCTCTTCGCTGGGATCGGTCACCATCAGGATCGCGCCGGAGGCGCCGGCGTCGGCGAAGCGCCGCAGACGCGCGGCGAGCGCGTCCGGCTCGATGAGAAAGTCGGAGATCAGCACGACCCGGGCGCGCGGGCGCATCGGCGCCTGCGGCGGAAGATCGTCGCGGGCCACATTCATCGCGTTCTCAGCCAGAGCGCGCGCGAGCCGGTCGATCACGTCGCGGGCCGAGACCGGCGCCGTCAGGCTAAGCGCCGCCGCCCGCTCGCCACCGCGAACGAGCACGTCGGCGAGCGCCAACCCAAGGGTCACGGCACGGGAGAGCTTGTCGTCGTCGGCGAGGGACGAGCCATAGGCCATGGAGGGCGAGCAATCCATCCACAGGAAATAGTCATGCGCGGCCTCCCATTCACGCTCGCGCACATAGAGCTGATCGCCGCGCGCCGAGCGGCGCCAGTCGATGCGATGCGCCGCCTCGCCGGACGTAAACGGCCGATATTGCCAGAACGTCTCGCCGACGCCCGCGCGCTTGCGGCCGTGAACGCCATAGGCGAGGCTCGCCGCGATCTCGCGGGCGCGGGCCACGAGCCTCGGCATTCGGCTCGCGAGATCGGCCGCCGCGGCGCCGTCCGCAGGCTTGCGCCGCGCCGGATCGTAGGCGCGCGTCGCGACGTCAGCAAACATCATCGGCCCTTTCGGAGATGGCGCGGCGGTCTCGCAATGTCGGCGAAGGAGGACGCATGCTGGATGCGTCACCCAATCCGCGTCACGAGGGTTTCGATCACGTCGGAAACAGTCATCTCGCGGCGCGCGGCGAAATTGAGCGCCATGCGATGGCGCAGCACCGGCGCGGCAAGTTTCGCCACGTCGTCGATCGAGGGCGCGAGGCGGCCGGTGACGAGCGCTCTGGCCCGCGTCGCCAGCATCAACGCCTGCGCGGCGCGCGGTCCCGGACCCCAGGCCACATGCGGCGCGATTTCCGGATCGCCCTCGTCGGGACGGGCGGCGCGAACGAGGTCGAGGATGGCGTCGACGACCTTCTCGCCGATCGGCAGCCGGCGCACGAGCCGTTGCGTCGCCATCAGTTCCTCGGCGTCGAGCGCCCGGCTCGCTTCGGCGACGGTCTCGCCGGTCGTCTCCAGCAGGACGCGCCGCTCGCTGGCGCGGTCGGGATAATGCACGTCGATCTGCATCAAAAAGCGGTCGAGCTGCGCCTCGGGCAACGGATAGGTGCCCTCCTGCTCCAGCGGATTCTGCGTCGCCAGGACATGGAAGGGCCGCGGCAGGTCGTGGCGCTTGCCGGCGACGCTGACATGGTGTTCCTGCATCGCCTGCAGCAGCGCCGATTGCGTGCGCGGCGAGGCGCGATTGATTTCGTCGGCCATCAAAAGCTGGGTGAAGATCGGTCCCTTGATGAAGCGGAACGAACGCGAACGGTCCGCGCCTTCTTCCAGCACTTCGGAGCCGAGAATGTCGGCGGGCAGCAGGTCGGGCGTGAACTGCACGCGCTGTTCGGCGAGGCCGAGCACGCGGCCGAGAGTCTCGACAAGCTTGGTCTTGGCGAGGCCGGGCACGCCGACGAGCAATCCATGACCACCAGCCAGTATCGTCACCAGCGCCTGCTCGACGACCTCGTCCTGACCGAAGATGACGGCACCGATCGCGGTGCGGGCGCGTCCGATATGGTCCAGCGCGCGTTCGGCGGATTGGACGACAGCTGATTCGAGCGAGGTCGTCTTAGTGTCGAGTGAGGTCATTTCAGCCTTGCTCTGGCAGCCTGTCGATGAGGAGGATCGGGCGCGTCGACGGCAGAGCTGCCCAGTTCCGCCGGGTGTTGATCCGAAGCCCGCGCCATTGGCTTCGCGCGGATTTTCAATGCGAAGCGGCGGGATCGACGACCAATTTCAATTTTGATCCCTCCGACGGCGCAATTCAAGCGCAACCGGCGCTATGGAGGATATTTTGTCGCTTTAGCGGCGATTTGCACGTGACAGTTTGTTCATGCGTTCCGCATTAAACCGCCTTCTGACCGACGCCATCTATATTCGGCGTATATTCGGCCGCCGGCCCTCATTCTGAAAGGCGCTCTCGCCCATGTGGCGCGCAATCGTCGAAACCGCCCTGCTCTTTCTCACGCCTTTCGTCGCCTATGCGCTGTTCCATTTGCTGCAGCGGCGCTGGCCCTTCGTGCGCGAACTCTGGCATGGCAGGATCGTCTCGCTGCTCACGATCGCGGGCCTACTTGTCGCGATCGTCGGCGTCGTGACGCTCGGCCTCACGCGCCTTAACCAGGGCGCTTATGTGCCGGCCCATGTCGAAAATGGAAAACTGAAGCCGGGCCGTTTCGAATGAACGCGGCGCAGAGACTGCTTGATGATCCAAGGGTGACGACGGTCTTTGCGGCGCTCGCCAAGACCGGCGCCGAGACCCGCGTCGTTGGCGGCGCCGTGCGTGACGCTTTGCTCGGCCTGCCGCCTCACGAGGTCGACCTCGCCACGACGGCCTTGCCGGAGTCTGTCCTGACCGCCGCCCGCGACGCCGGCTTGAAAGGCGTGCCGACGGGCATCGAGCACGGCACCGTGACGATCGTCGTCGCCGGCACGCCCTATGAGGTCACGACGCTGCGCGAAGACGTCGAGACCGACGGGCGCTTCGCCAAGGTGCGTTTCGGCGGCGATTTCGAGCAGGACGCCAGGCGTCGCGACTTCACCATCAATGCGCTGTCGCTCTCCCCCGACGGCGAGATTCACGATTACACAGGCGGTCTCGCGGACATTGAAGCGCGGCGCGTCCGTTTCATCGGCGACGCCGCGACGCGAATCCGCGAGGACTATCTGCGCATATTGCGCTTCTTTCGCTTCAACGCCTCCCATGGCGAAGGGCCGTTCGACCGCGAAGGCCTGCACGAATCGATCGTCGCGCGGGAAAACCTGTCGCGCCTGTCGCGCGAACGCATCCGCGCCGAACTGCTGAAGCTGCTGCTCGCGCGCCGGGCGCCGGAAGTGCTGCGCGCCATGTCTCACGCCGGCGTCATCGAGGTGATCCTCGGCATCGGCTATCCCGTCCGCCTGCAGCGGCTCGCGGAAGGCGAGGCGGCCTTGGGCAGACCGGCGGACGCTGTCTTGCGGCTCGCGGCTTTCTCGGCGCTGACGGTCGAAGACGCGGAGCGGCTGCGCGACCGCCTGCGGCTCTCAAACGACGAATTCGCGCGGCTGGCGGCGGCGGCGCGCGCGCTCGCGCCTCTGCACGGACGCGATAGCCCGCCGCCTGCGTCGCATCTGCGCGAAATGCTGTTCCTGTGCGGCGCGCGCGCGGCGGCCGACGCGCTGGCGCTGGTCCATGCCGAAAGCGCGGCGGCGGCGGACGATGGGGATTGGCTTGAAGCGGCGCGCTATCTCGCAGAAACGCCCGCGCCTTCCTTTCCCATTAAGGGCGCTGACCTCATCGCTCGCGGCGTCGCGCCGGGCAAGGCTTTGGGCGATGCGCTCAAGGCCTTGCAGGCCGAATGGATACGCGCCGGCTTCCCGCGCGATCCGGCGGAGGTGATGCGGCTTGTCGAGGAGGCGGTGGGGAAGGATGCAAGTTAGATTCGCACCCCAGGCTAGCGCTTGTCACGGAAGGCCAGCACGTTAACTCGCCGCCTTAATGCGCCGAATGTCCTCCTTGAGCAATTCGTTGACGATCTCGTCAAGCGAATGTCCCTTGGCCTCCGCGCGCGAAAGTAAGAACTCCCTCACCTCCTGCTCCAAATGGACAGCAGGAGAAAACTCGAGCTCGCCGCGGAAGAACTTGCCACGCTCGCCCTTCGAGAAATCATATTCGTCTTTCATCCCGTCAATCCTTGCAGATACTGCCGCGTTTCATTCTTGGTTGGGGAGCGGACGGAAATAATACGGATTTTCGCCAGGTTTTTTCCGCGCTCGCTATATGTATGCACGACGACCAAGAGATTACCCAAAGAATTCAGAGCTATTGTAACCCAACGGTCCTCATTGTCACTGTGGTCTTCATCAAAAATTGTCAAAGCGCGCGGATCAGAGAAAATTGACATGCCGTCTTCAAACTTGACGCCATGCTTTCGAAAGTTTGACGCCGCCTTTGCCGGATCCCAATCGAACTCGTAACGCACCTTGGACATGCTTAACGAGCTGCTTCCGCCCGCGCCAGCCGCTCGAAGACCCCCAGCACCAGCGCGCGCTTGTCGAAATTGAACACTTCGGTCTCGCGCGCGGCGTTGCGAATCTCTTCCCAGGCGCGGGCGTAGCCGGCCAGTCGGATCGGCGGCGCGCCGCTTCCCGCAAGCTCTCGCACCCGACCGTCGAGGTGCCTTTGCATCGCGCGCATAAAAGTCTCATAGGCGGCTTCATTGTCGCGGCCGGTGAGCTTGTCGGCGAGCATATGCGCGCCGAGCCAATCGACCTGCGGCAGGCGATCGAACAGCCGGCGAACGGCGGCGTCGAAGGCGACGCCGTCATCGCCAAGCAGCCGCAGCGCCTCGCGCACCGAGCCGTCGGCGCGCGCCGCGGCGACGATGAGGTCGGCCTCCGGCGCCGCCGACCACGGAAGCCCGACATTCTTTACCGCCGCGATCGTGTCTTCCGGCGACAGGGGGCCGAGCATCAGTCTGCGGCAGCGGGAGCGGATCGTCGGCAGGATGCGTCCCGGCTGATGAGCAACCAGCAGAAACAGCGCGCGTTCGGGCGGCTCTTCGATCAGCTTCAACAGCGCGTTGGCGCTGGCCCGATTGAGATCGTCGGCGCAGTCGACGATGGCGATCCGCCAGCCGCCCGTTCCCGACGCTTGATGGAAGGACTGGATGACCTTGCGCACCTCTTCGATGCGAATTTCGGTGAAATGCTTTTTGGTCTTCTCGTTCCAGGCGCGGCGCAGCAGAAAAATGTCGGCAAGCGCCAGCGAGGCGATCCGGCGCGCCGCCGGATGGTCTTTCGCGACCGCGAGGCTTTCGGCGGACTGAACCGCCGCTGCGCCGGGTTCAGGATGGGCGAGGAGAAATCGCGCTAGGCGCCAGGCGAGCGTCGCCTTGCCGACGCCCTCCGGCCCGCCGACGATCCAGGCCTGCGCCATTTTGTTGCGACGGTAGGCGTCGAGGAGTTCGCGCTCCGCCTCGGCGTGACCGAACAGGGCGAGAATCTCCCGCGGATGCGGGGCGTCGTCGTAGCGGTCGCTTTCGGGATTCGCTTCGTCGCGGCTCATTGTGCGGCTTGCGCGGCATGCGCAAGAAAGCGGTCGTGAATAAACGCGCGCACCGTTCGAGCGACGTCGTCGACGGACAGGGACGCGTCAATCACGCAACAGCGTTCCGGTTCGCTTTCGGCGATGTCGAGAAAGGCGTGCCGAAGCCCTTCGTGGAAGGAGGGGTCCTCGCTTTCGAAACGGTCGGCGCGCTCGCCGCCGTCCCGCCGCGAGGCCGCTCGGGCCATTCCTTCCCCAGCGGGAAGGTCGAGCACGATGGTCAGATCCGGCCGCGTCTCGCCCACCGCCGCCCGTTCGAGCAACGCCAGAGTCTTGGCGTCAACGCCGCCGCGCGCGCCCTGATAGGCGCGCGTCGAATCGGCGAAGCGATCGCACAGCACCCAGGCGCCGCGCTTGAGCGCCGGCGCGATCAGCGTCGCGACATGGTCGGCGCGGGCCGCGGAGAACAGCGCCGCCTCGGCAAGCGGGCCAAGCGGCGCGGCGCGCCCCGACAGCAGGAAGTCACGCAGCTTCTCGGCTTTTTCCGTGCCGCCCGGCTCGCGCGTGGTCACGACCTCGAAACCGCACTCGCGCAGATGTTCGGCGAGGCGCGCGAGCTGCGTCGACTTACCGACGCCCTCGCCGCCCTCGAAGGTGACGAATCGGCCTTTTTCGGGCGTCATCTGGAAGGTCATTTCTTGCCGGACAGTTTCTGGTGGATGGCGGCGGCGGCGGATTCGTAAATGGCGTCGAAGGCGCGCCGGGGCAGCGATCCCTGTTCAACCGCTTCGGCGGTCTGCAGCGGCTGTTCCAGCACGACCGCGTTGCCCCGCTTGATTTCGAGGCGGCCAACCGCCGTCCCAGCTTCCACCGGAGCCAGCACCGGACCTTCGTAAACGATCTTGCCCATCAGCCTCTCATTGGCGCCGCGCGGCAACAGCACCTTGATGTCTTCCTTGGCCGTGAGCTCCACGGACCCTTGCGTGCCGCCATAGACCTGGGCCGGGCCGATCGCCTCGCCGGCCTTGAACAGCTCCTTCTCTTCAAAGTTTCGGAATCCCCATTGCAACAATTTCCGCGCTTCTTCAGCACGCTCCTTCGCAGACTTCGCGCCATAAATGGCGACGATGAGGCGCCGGCCGTCCTGAGTCGCGGACCCCACCAATCCATAGCCGCTTTCTTTGTCGATATTGCCGGTCTTCAGCCCGTCAGCGCCGATGCTCATGGTGAGCAGCGGATTGCGATTCTGCTGGCGGATCTTGTTCCAGGTGAACTCCTTCTCGCCGAAATAGCCGTAATACTGTGGATAGGTCTTGATGATATGCGCGGCGAGCTTCGCCATCTCGCGCGCCGTCACCTTCTGGTCGGGTCCGTCCATGCCCCACGGATTGCCGAATCGCGACTTCACCAGTCCAAGCTCGGCGGCGCGCTTGTTCATCCGCATCACAAATGTTTCTTCGGAGCCAGCCAGACCTTCGGCGAGCGTGATCGCGGCGTCGTTGCCGGACTGAATCACCAGGCCGCGAACGAGATCTTCGACGCGGGCGCGGCTGTTGAGGGCGAGGAACATCGCCGATCCGCCCGCCGGGGCGCCGCCAGTGCGCCAGGCGTGCTCGGAGACGGCAAATTCGTCGTCTGGCTTTAGTTTGCCCTCGACCAGCGCCTGAAAGATCAATTCCGCCGTCAGGATTTTGACGGTCGAGGCGGGCTTGGCGAAGTCGTCGGCGCCTTTCTCGAACAAAACCGTGTTGGTGCCGGCGTCGATCAGAATCGCGCTCGGGACGCTCGTCGTAAAACCTTGGGCGAAGGCGACATCGGGCCCCACGCCCGCCCATGCAAGAAAGGCCAGGATCAGGCATCGCACCGGAAGTTTCGGCAAGGGCGCGCTCCCCCTGTTGACGCCGCAGCGCGGCCGAGCGCGGAGAAGATGGCGCGCGGCGTCGAAAATTGCAATCTCGATATGTTCCGATCAGTTGGTCTTGGTTGAGGCGTTCAGCGCCTGCCGGATGGCGCCTCGGGACGAAGCCTGACGGGCGCCCAGATGCGCAGGCCGCGCTGGCGGCAGCGGCGCGACGGCTGTCCGCGCCTTTCGGGTTGAAGCCACGGGCTCCTCGTCGACGCCGGCGTCCTCCCGCGACGGCGGCAGCGGCGCGTCTTTATCCTGGGCCGCATAGGCCGGAGTCTGATCCTGGGAGGCCTGAGCATTCTCATAGGCGATGCGCGCGGCGAGTTCCGCCGCCTCGGCCCTATCGTCATTGCGCGCGGTTTGCGCCGGCGCCTCATTCGCCGAGGCCAGCATCGTCCAGGGCGTGGCGTCGAGCTGCGCGGGAGCGCCGTCGTCGCGCAGCGTCGCCAGGAGCTTGGCGTCGTCGTCGCCCTCGAGATCGGCGCGCCCGATCCATTCCACCTTGACGCGCGTGGTCCCCACGCCGTGGAAGTCGAGCGCATGGGCCACCCGCTGCGACACGTCCATCACGCGTCCGCCATGGTAAGGCCCGCGATCATTGACGCGCACCACCATCGAGCGGTCGTTGCGCAGATTGGTGACCCGTGCATAGCTCGGGAGCGGCATGGTCGGGTGAGCGGCGGAAATCGACGCCCTGTCGAAGATTTCGCCATTGGCGGTGCGGCGGCCATGGAAATCCGACCCGTACCAGGACGCTGTTCCGGTCGCCGAATAGGGCCTTTCGCTGGGATAATAGGTCCGGCCGGCGATCTTGTAGGGTTTGCCGACCATATAGGCGCCGCCGCCTTTCGGCACCTCTTCGCCGTCCGCAACCACCCGCGGACTTGGACGCACGCCGTAGCGCGGGTCGATCTGGCCTAAACCGCCGAGTCCCGCGGTCCGGTGCGATCCACTCGAAGAGCATCCGGCGAGCGCGCCGAGACAGACAAGAGGCAGCAGTCTGGCGAGGATTTTCGGGTTAAGTTTGCGATGCTGCGCACAGTTAAAATTCTTGAAGACAACAAATCGCATCCCGACGGTCCTTGTCATCATTTCTTGAACCCGCCGCCGATCTGCAATGAAGGACGCGTCGCATGGCCACGCCTCTCCATTTTTTGGGCGCGACGTAGACCCGTCGCGCAAATGCAACCCGCGGAGCTTCTCGCTGATGTGTGAAGTTGCCGTTAAACGCAGTTACGCTCGCGTCAGGAGGCGGTCCAATTGGGACCAAAATGCGACAGTCGCGCCCTAACTCGGTTGGCGAGCGTAGATTGAAAAAACCTGTGGCTCAGGCGCCACAGTCCTTCCCTGCTTCATTGAACGCGCGCGAGATCGATGATTCGAGTTTCGACGCGCTCCACGCCGCGAAAAACATTGGACGACAGTTTGGCGGCGACGTGAAACGGGCCGCCGTCGCCGTTCAGAAGCGCCATGCCGAGCGGCGAGCTTGCGGCGCGGAAGGCGATGGCGTCGACCGTCGCGCCATCGCGCGAGCGCAAGCGGGCGCGCACATGATCGGCGCCGACAGTCTGAGCGAATGCGACCTGCTGTTCGGGCAGGGCAAACAAGGGCTCCGGATTGCCCTGCCCGAATGGCCCCGCCCGTTCGACTCGCCGCAGCAGATCGAGACTGACTCCTCGCCCGGAGAGGGCGGCGTCGACGACAAGCGCGTCGTCAAGTCGAGCCGCCTCGACGGCGGCTTCGAGGGACTCGTTGAGAAAGAGGCGAAAGTCGTCGAGCCGATCGCGCTCCAGAGTGACGCCGGCGGCCATGGCGTGCCCGCCGCCCTTGACGGCGAGCCCCAGATCGACTGCGCGCCGGACTGCCGAACCGAGATCGACACCACTTAAACTTCTGCCTGAACCTGTTCCATATTCTCCATTAAATGCAATAACAAATGCAGGAATATTAAAGCGTTCCTTTAAGCGTGATGCAATCAGTCCGACGACGCCAGGATGCCAGTCAGCGCCATCGAGGACGAGGCAGGACACTCGATTTGATCTCGCCAACTGCGCTTCGGCCTGGGCGATCGCCTGCTCCAATGTCGCCCGCTCGACCAGCTGTCGCTCGCTGTTCAGCCGATCGAGCTCCACGGCGATGCGATGCGCTTCCACGCCGTCGGCGAGGGTCAAGAGACGCGCGCCGAGGCCGGCGTCGCCGATCCGACCTCCGGCGTTAATGCGCGGACCGAGGGCGAAGCCGAGATCGCGGGCGCGCGGCGGCCCGTTCAGCCGGGCGGCGTCCATGAGCGCGGCGAGGCCGGGACGCGATCGCGCCGCCATCACCGACAGGCCCTTGGCGACTAGCGCCCTGTTCAGTCGCGCGAGCGGCGCCACGTCGGCGACCGTCGCCAGCGCGACGAGATCAAGCGCCGCGAGAAGATCGGGCGCGGGCCGATCCTCGCGCCACCAGCCGCGCCCCCGCAGCGTCCGAGAGAGGCCGGCGAGCGCGAGAAAGACGACTCCCGCGGCGCAGAGCGCGCCCTGCCCCGAAAGGTCGTCGAGCCGGTTGGGATTGACGACGAGCGCGTCAGGCAAGACCTCCGGAGCCTGATGATGGTCGAGAACGATCACTTCGAGGCCGAGCGCGCGCGCGATGGCGAAAGCCTCATGGCTCGTCGTTCCGCAATCGACGGCGGCCAAGAGAGTTGCGCCGCGGGCCGCAAGATCGCGGATCGCCTCGACATTCGGCCCATAGCCTTCGGTGATCCGGTCGGGAATGTATAGAAGCGGCTCCGGCGCGCCGGCTGCCCGCCAAAAGTCGATGAGCAGCGCCGCGGAACAGGCGCCATCGACGTCATAGTCGCCAAAAATGGCGATCTGCTCGCCCGTCTCGATCGCATGCGCCAGCCTATCGGTCGCGGCGTCCATATCGCGCAGCAATGACGGGTCAGGCATGAGGTCGCGCAGCTTGGGATCAAGAAACCCGGCCGCGTCAGCGACCGTGACGCCGCGCCCGGCGATCACCCGCGCAAGAAAATCGTCGATCCCATGCGCTTGGGTCAGCGCCAGCGACTGGGCCTCGCCTCTGGCGTCGAGCCGCCCGCGCCACCGTCGGCCAAGCACGGAGCGCTCGACCCCAAGAAAGGCCGGAAACACCGAATCGGACATTGCAGCCTCTTAGAGCAGGTTCCGAAAAAGTTGACAGACTTTTTCGATGAGAACCTGCTCCAACATTTTGATTTTGAGCGATTCCTTATCGATCACATGATTCCATGTGATCGGGAAGCGCTCTAGGCAGTGGCTACGCATTGCCCGCGACGGACGCAAGCGCCATCGACAGCCGGAAATGCACTCGCCATCGCTGTCAATTAGCCGCGTCATCATACTTGTGGAAGATTTTCTCATCCCATCCGTATTGATGAGGCATTTGGCCGTGTGACGTCTGTAAAATTTTTTCGCGGCGCGACGCCCCAAGAGATGTTCGACGGCAAGGCGATTTACCCGCATGACGCGCTTCTTTGAGCGCAATAGCCTTTCATTGTTGATCGAATGCGGACCGGCGAATGGCGCTCAAATCCACGCATATTGTCTTCGTCCATGATTTCTTCGGCTGGGGGCCCCAAGAGTTGGGACTTCCATATTGGGGCGACGCGCTCGACCAGATCGGCGAACCCTTCGCGGTCCACGAAGCTAAGGTGGGTCCGGTCAGTTCGTTTCACGACCGGGCCTGCGAGCTTTTCGCCCAGATTGGCGGCGGACGGGTCGATTATGGCGAGCGGCATAGCAATGAAGCGCGCCACGCCCGCTATTCGCGGGAATATACGAATCCTTTCGCGCCCGACTGGTCGGATAAGAACCCCGTGATCCTCGTCGGTCATGGCGCCGGCGCCCAGACCGCCATGCAGCTGCAGGCGCTGCTCGCCGACGACTTTTGGAAGCGAGGAACAAGCGCGGACTGGATCGAAGGCGTGGTCAGCGTCGCCGGCGCCATTAACGGATCCTTGCTGCCCTACAATTTTGGATGCGACCATGCGGACGGCCGTTTCAGGCGCAGACCGAGCCGGCTGATCGCCGAATCGTTCAAATTCCTTGGCATGGCCGCCGGCGTTCCGAGCGCCATGCGCAAGCCTTTCGATCTCCATCTCGATCAATGGACGGAGGGCGAAGCGGACTCTAACGAGGCCATGGCGCGTCTCGACGCCGGCGCCTTTGTCGAGGGCGAGGACAATCTCGCCTTCGACTTGACGCTGCAGGGCTGCCGCAACGCCAACGCCCGATTCCGATCGCATCCGGCTTCTTACTATCTCTCTCTCGTGACCAACGCCACGCATGCGCGCCCGTCGGGTTTCTTCGGCAAAACCTGGCGACCCGATTCGACCATCCATCCCGTTCTCTGGCAGCCGGCGCTTTACCAAGCGCTAGAGGCGAATTTCGCCAAGGCGCCGATCGTTGGCTGGGGTGGCGGCGACCTCTCGCTGCCGCAATGGCGCCCCAACGATGGCGCGGTGAGCGTCATCTCGCAGCGCTATCCGTTTACGGCGCGGCAGGAGCCGGTTGGAGGCGAAGGCGTCTTCAGACGCCAAAGACTCAAGCCGGGGCGCTGGTATTACGAATATCTCGACAAGGCGATCGGACAACGGTTCGATCACTTCGACGCCGTCGTCGGCGCGCAGCTCAAACCTTGGGTGCCCGGCCTGCGCGACGCGCATCGCGAGATATATCTGAGGCTCGGCGAGACTTTGCGCGGCCTTTGACTAAGGACTCGCGGTCGCGGTCGGCGCTAATGCAATCCGCTCAGTCCATGCGACTGTAGCGCGTCGATGACGCCGCTGAACACCAGCGACACCCCCATCGCCGAGACGAAAAAGCCGACAATTCTGGTCGCCGCGTCGATTCCGTGCGGCCCCAGCGTCTTGGTTAATCGCGTAGCGAACAGAAGACAGGCGTATGTAACGGCGACCGCGAGAAGTATCGCGGCGAGGATGGCGCCGAAGGCCAGCGCTTCGTGGGAAGAATGCTCGATGGTCGCCGTCATGCCCAGGACCGTCGCGATTGGGCCGGGACCGATCATCAGCGGCATCGCCAGCGGCATGAAGGCGATATTGGCGTCGGCGCCGACCGGCGCGAGGCTGCTTTCTCCATTCGACGACGGCAAGAACAGTTCAAATCCTATTCGCGTCAGCACGATGCCGCCGGCGACCCGCACCATGGCGAGCGAGACGCCGAATATTTTCAGGATCACGGCGCCAAAGAAGAGAAAGAACAGGATCAGCAGCAGCGCATAGAGGCAAGCCATCAAGGCGACGCGTTGCCGCTCCTCATTGCTCTTGTCGCTCTGGAGCATCAGGAAGACAGGCAGCACCTCGAAAGGATTGATCACCGCTAGCAGCGTGGTGAATGTCGAGAAAAAGAGCGTCAACTCCATTCCGAAAACCCCGCCGCCGATATTCGCGACCAGACCGCTAATCGTCATAGGCCCTTCTCATTGGCGTTCGACATGCAGGAGGCATGGCGGCGCGACCTTATTGCGGCATATGCGGCGGCTCAAGCGGCGCGGAGGCAGAATACTGATTTTATATGCATTCGCTTGGGCCTGCGGCTCACGATAGGATCGAGCCGTGACCGACGCGATTCAGCTCACCCATCTCTCCGGCGACAGCGCGAAGATTCTGCTCTTCGGCGCGGAGCTGGCGGCCTGGCGCGCGCGGGGCGTCGACATGATCTGGGCGAAGGACCCCAAAATCTGGGATCAGAGCGCGCCAGTTCTGTTTCCCGTCGTCGGCTGGACGCGCGAGGGAAGCGTGCGCGTCGACGGCCGAACCTATCCGCTGGCGCTCCACGGCTTCGCCTGGAAAAAGCGCTTCGAAATCGCCGAGCGACGCGACGACTATCTGCGGCTTGCGCTCGTCGACGATGACGAGACCCGCGCGCTCTATCCTTTCGCCTTCCGCTTCGAAGTGGAATTCCGGCTCCACGCCGGCGCGCTGGAAAACAGTCTGATCGTCGCCAACATCGACTCGCGGCCCCTGCCCTATGCTTGCGGCCTGCATCCCGCCTTTCGCTGGCCGCTCGCGGGCTCTGCCTCGCCGCATGTGATCATTTTCGAGAAGGAGGAGCGCCCCAACGTTCCAATCATCGGACAAGGCGGACTCTTCTCGAAGCCGATCCGCAAGACCCCGCTCGTCGGCCGGCGTCTGCCGCTGGAGCCTCAAATGTTCGCGCGCGACGCGCTGTGCTTTCTCAATCTTGCGAGCCATAGTCTCGTTTTCGACAATGGCGAAGGCGCGCGTCTTTCGGTGACGTTGGAAGATTTCCCTCATGTCGGATTCTGGACGCTGCCGCCCGCCCCTTACCTGTGCATCGAGCCTTGGACAGGCTACGGCGACCCCGAGGATTTTTGCGGCGATCTCTATGAAAAGCCTTCGATGCGACTGCTGGCGCCCGGCGAGCGTGCGCGGCATGGCGCGATTTTCGCCTTTGAGAGGAAGGCGCCGGTCGGTTAGGAACGATTCGCCGCTTATCGGGAATCATGAATGACTATCGCCTCCAGCGTCATTGAAGCCATCGGACGCACGCCGCTCATCGAATTGCGCGCCGCCTCGAAGGCGACGGGGTGCCGCATCCTCGGCAAGGCCGAATTCATGAATCCCGGCGGCTCGGTAAAGGACCGCGCCGCGCTGTCGATCGTCGAAGACGCCTGCGCGAAGGGCGCGTTGAAGCCAGGCGGAACCATCGTCGAGGGCACCGCCGGCAATACCGGGATCGGGCTCGCGCTTGTCGCCAATGCGCTCGGCTTTCGCACGGTGATCGTGATCCCGGAAACCCAGAGCCAGGAAAAGAAGGACATGCTGCGCCTGCAGGGCGCGCTGCTTGTCGAAGTGCCGGCGGTTCCCTACGCCAATCCCAATAATTACGTGAAGCTTTCCGGACGGCTCGCCGAGCGCCTCTCCAGGGAAGAGCCGAACGGCGCCGTCTGGGCCAACCAATTCGACAATGTCGCCAACCGCGTCGCCCATCTCACCACCACCGGCCCCGAAATCTACGAAGCGCTCGACGGCGCGGTGGACGCGTTCATCTGCGCCTGCGGCACCGGCGGAACTTTGGCCGGTGTCGGCATGGCGCTCAAGGAGCGAAATCCCGAGATCAAGATCGGGCTCGCCGATCCGTTCGGCGCGGCGCTTTATACGTATTATACAACCGGAGAGCTGAAGGCCGAGGGCTCGTCGATCACCGAAGGAATCGGTCAGGGCCGGATCACCGCCAATCTCGAAGGCGCCCCGGTCGATGTCGCCTATCGCATTCCCGACGACGAGGCGTTGCGGGTCGTCTTCGATCTCGCCGAGCAGGAAGGCTTGTTGCTCGGCGGCTCGTCCGGAATCAATGTGGCGGGCGCGATCCGCCTCGCCCGCGATCTGGGTCCCGGCAACACGATCGTCACCGTGCTCTGCGACGGCGGCGCGCGCTACGCCTCGAAGCTGTTCAACCCAGTCTTTCTGCGCAGTCAGAACCTGCCAACTCCGGCCTGGCTCGAAGGCGGCGTCGAGATCGATCCGGGCTTCATCTAGCTTTCGACGGTTTCCGCAGGCGTCGGGTTGCTCGCTTGTTCGGCCTCGCGCCGCGGCACGAAAAACTCGCGACGCACGAAGAGCACGTTCTGCAGTTCTCTCTCTCCGACCAGCTTGGCGAATTCGCGATAGCCGAAAAAGGGGATCAGCGCGGAGAAGGAGACGAGTCCGACCGACAACAAGGTGCGAAAATCGTATAGGTTCACACCGTCATGGTCGGCATGGGACGGCCAGAAATGCTCGAGCAGCGTTTGTTCAATCATGTCCATGTCGATGAGCAGCACGCCGAAGAGAAAGGACTTGGCCAGTATGGGCACGATCAGCGGCATTTTGTCGAAGACGCGCCAGATCCCGAACTTGTTGGCGATAAACAGCACCTTGGCGAAAGCAAGCGCCTTGACGACGGCGAAGCCCTGATGCTGCACGATATGCGCCTGAGACAAGACAATCGACTTATGCACGCCGAGCACGGCGAGCAGGAACCAAACGTATAAGAAGACGGGAAGAAAAGCCTTTGCTTCCTCTTCGACTTTCTCTCTAAGACTTTTTTTCGCTTGCGCGCTCATAGCCAACGTCGGTCCCCCAAGGCGTTGTCGCGCGTCAATTTAGCCGCGCGACTCCTCCTTGGCTATCGCGACGGCGCAAGCCAAATCCTCCGGCCTGTTCACATTGAAGAATGGGTCGTAAGGCTCGGCTGGCCAATCGACCACGACATTTTCAAAACGCCCGATGAAAGCCGACACTTTGCGCTCGCCTTCTTCAACGAGCGCACGCCGCAGCTCTTCACGCAGCGCGACCGGCCAGAGCGCCACGGCGTGATGGGTTCGCGCCTTCGATGCGGCGACGGCGATGCGCGCGCCGGCGCCCTCTCGGGCGGCTAGGAGCCGAGCGATGAGGTCCGCCGGAAGGAATGGCGTGTCGCCCGGCGCGCTGAGCACGTCGGAAGCGCCGCTTTCGGCGGCAAAGTCCATTCCCGCAAGAACGCCGGCCAGCGGTCCGGCGAAACCTTCGACGCTGTCGGCGACGACCGGCAGGCCGAACGCCGAAAAGCGCGCCGGATCGCCATTGGCGTTGATCGCCAGCGCCGCGCATTGCGGCCTCAATCGATCGATCACATGCTGAAGGATCGGTCGGCCGGCGATGTCCACGAGCGGCTTGTCGCCCCCGCCCATGCGCCGCGCCAGTCCGCCGGCCAGAATCACCCCGATGCAGCTCATGCGCTTTCCGAATTCGCCTCAGGCGGGGACGCCGACTTCGTCCACGCTCGTCACGGTTTCGCCCGAATGGTTGACACAGTTAACGCCGCGTTTTTGGAGCGTTGCCGATTTCGATGACGTCGCCGCTCGAACTCCTAAACTTGCCAGATCGGCGTAACGCGCGCGGCTGAAGCAAAACCCGGCATAATCGGGCGCCAATGTGGTATTGGCGGTTCAGCGGGCGGAGCGGTAAATCTACCGCCTGCCGCATCTTCCTAAAATTTAGTTTATTTTCCATTGCTTATAGAAGCTATTGGTTTAGCCAATTCTTAAAGAGGCGGCTTTATAAGGATCGCTACTACATGGCTGTTTGAGTAGCGAGTAAGTGAGATGACCGAGACGCACCGTCCCCGTGTCAAATATGTCATCGGCCCCGATGGCAGTCCGCTGACCATTGCCGATTTGCCCCCCGCTTCGACCAAGCGCTGGGTCATTCGGCGCAAGGCGGAAGTGGTGGCGGCGGTGCGCGGCGGCCTTCTTTCGCTCGACGAAGCCTGCAGCCGCTATACGCTGACGGTGGACGAATTCCTGAGTTGGCAGATGTCGATCGACCAGCACGGGCTAGCGGGGCTGCGAACGACGCGTCTCCAGCAGTATCGCATGTAACCTCGGCGCAAGAGGCGCGTCCCGGCCGAGAACCTACGGCGACGCGCAGATTGGAGTCGCGCGCTCCAAGCCGCGGTCGTAAAAATTGCGCTCATCCGCGATGTGACGAAAGCGCGGCCTCCCGCGCCGCTTTGAATTTCTGCACGCCGATCGCCAGTCGCCTCTATTTGAGCGGCTGTTCCTCTATCCCGCGCCAGCGCTCGACGAGTTTCCTGCGCTCGAAAAGCGCAACGACGACAAGCGCGATCAGCAAGGGGATGATGAGATAGAAGAGTCTCCAGACAAGCAGCGCAGCCAAGACCTTCAGTCGCGGCACGTCGGGCATGACATTGATGAACAGCAGCTCGAAAATGCCGAGACCGCCCGGCGCGTGTGACACCAAAGCCGCCGAGAAGGACAGGAGAAAGGCGCCGAGCACGACGAGATAGCCCGGATTGCCCTGCTCCGGTAGCGCGAAATAGATGATGCCGGCCGCGCCGATCAGCTCCAATGGCGCGGCAAAGAGCTGGCGCACCATGATGCCGGGGCGCGGATAGAGAATTTCGAAACGCCCGAACAGGCGGATCGCGCGGAAATGCATGAGCGATCCGAGAATGTAGATAACGACGAAGGCCAGACAGGCGAGTCCGACGACGCGCGCGGTATGGGGGTTGGTCAGGACGTCCGGCAGGAAGCCCGACAGCCGCTGCATGATCGTCGGATCATAGGTGAGCAACAGCCCGGCGAGAAGCACATTGCCGAAGCCGAACGTATAAGAGCACAACACCACCAACGTTGCGACTTGCGTCGCGGTCAGCCCCTTCGTCGAATAGGCGCGATAGCGCACCATGGCGCCCGAGAAAACGCTCGCGCCGATATTGTGCGACAGGGCGTAGGTCGTAAACGAGCAGACCGAAATAAACAGCCAGTTGATATGTTTGACGCCCAGATGCAGCAGCGCGATGCGATCGTACCAGGCGAGCGCCGCATAGGCGACAAGCGTCGACAGGCCGGCGAAAAGATAATGGGTGGTTGGTATCGCCTTCAGATTAGCCCAAACCTCGACGCCAACCGATTCTCCTCTAAATTCTCGATAGAGAAGGAAAAAAGAGGCGACGACGGCGACGAGGCCGACCGTCGGCCAAAAATATTCCAGCAGTTTTCTCATGCGGCCCGTCGCGTTAGGTTGCACCGTCGATCACCAAACCGGCCGCAGTGGCCGCATTCTCCCTCGCATGGAGCGCCCAGCGCCCGCAAGCCCGCTCCGATTATTATGACGCTTGCGGCGAATCAATGGAGACGGGAATGAGATTACTGTCGCGGATCAAGGGCTTAATTCTGAGGCCGCAGACCGAATGGGCGCAGATCTCGCAAGAAGATACGTCCGTCTTCGATCTCTACCGCGATTATATCGCCATATTGGCGCTTCTCCCGCCTTTCGCCAGTTTTTTCGGCTCGTGGCTCTTCGGCTTTTCCTACGGCTCACAGGGACTCATGCATCCGACGTTCGCGGGCGGGCTCTATCGCGCTTTCGTTCAATATCTCCTCAGCCTGCCGGCCTTCTTTCTCGTCGCGTTCGTGATATCGGCGATCGCGCCACATTTCGAAGGCAAGACTGACGACCGCCGCGCCCTGATGCTGACCGCCTATTCCTTCACGCCGGTCTGGCTCGCTTCGCTCTTCGGCTTGATCCCGGGACTTCGCTGGCTGGACGTGCTCGGCTTTTACGGAATCTATGTTTTCTCGGTCGGCGTGCCGACCATGATGCGCGTGCCCAGAGAAAATCTCGACGTCTTCACGCTCGCGATGCTGTTTCTCGTCGTCGCGACCGTCGCGCTGCACGGATGGCTCGCGCATCTCATCGCGCCGCAGCAGCTGATTTAGAGCTCGTTCATGAATCATCGATTCATGAATGAGCTCTAGTTTCTTTAATTGACGCATTTTCTACGCCGAACCGGCATCCACTTCGGCGGAAAATGCTCTAGCCCCACCGCTCCGTGGCGCTCTCGTCTTCTGATTTCGCCTCGACCCAGTCGCCTGTGGCGCCGTCGGCGCGGCGTTCCTTTTTCCAGAAGGGCGCCCGGGTCTTCAGATAGTCCATCAGAAACTCAGCGGCGGCGAAGGCGTCGGCGCGTCGGCGCGCCGCCGCGATCACCAAAACGATCCTTTCGCCAACCCGAATGCGGCCGAAGCGATGAATGACGGCGAGACCCAGCAAAGGCCACCGGTCGAGCGCCTGGTCGGCGACGCGCCCGATCTCGGTTTCCGCCATCCCCGGATAATGTTCGAGTTCTAGCGATTCGAGCGAACCGTCCTCGTCCCTGCAAAGGCCGACGAAGCTGACGAGCGCGCCGATGTCCCGCCGTCCGTGGGTGAGAAGCGCCTGTTCGCGCCCGGGATCGAAATCCTCGGCCTGCACGCGCACGGACGGCGCCGTCCGCTGCGTCATCTCAGCCTCCGGTCATCGGCGGGAAGAAGGCGATTTCGCGTGCGGCGCCAATCGGCGCGTCGGGCGCCGCGTGAGACTTGTCGACCGCCGCGCGGATCGTCGCTGGATTGGCGAAAGCGGCCGCATAGCCTTCGCCGCGCGCGGACAGCCAGTCGATTAGCTGACGCACCGTGGCTACTTCGCCCGGCGGCGCAATCTCCTCTTCCGCCAGACCGATGCGCTCGCGCACCCAAGCGAAATACAGCGCCTTCATCCTGGCCCGTCTTCCCCGAAATGATCCCAAGCCGACTGCAGATAGTCGAAGCCGGTGTAAAGCGTCAGGATCGCCGCCGCCCATAGGAGAGACGCGCCGATCTTGACTGTGCCGGGAAGGACGATTTCGCCCGCCGGGCCGGCGATCAGGAACCCGAGCGCCACGAGCTGCGCCGCGGTTTTCCACTTCGCGATGGCGGAGACCGGCAGTCGAACCTTGAGCTCGGCCAGATGTTCCCGCAGTCCCGACACCAGGATTTCGCGGCACAGAATGATAATCGCCGCCCAGATCGTCCCGCCGGCAAGCGTCTGGTCGGCGACGAGCGCCATCAGGGTCGTCGCCACGAGCAGCTTGTCCGCAATAGGATCAAGCATCCGACCGAGGCGCGAGTGCTGCTGCCAAATCCTCGCGAAATAGCCGTCGAGAAAATCGGTCACGGCGGCGGCGATGAAAATCCCCAGCGCCGTCCATCGCGCCCAAGGTTCGGTGAAGCCGAGAAGCAGACCCGCGACGACCGGAACGGCGGCGACGCGGCCATAGGTAAGCAGATTGGGCAGCGCCAGCGCTTGGGATCGACGCTTTGCGGTGACAGCCGTCTCGGACATAGCGCAAGGGAATATGTTCCCGGCGTCCAATGTCAATAGAAAGAGCGCGCGGATTTTCGTGTCAGCTCTAGAATCGCGGCGGTTGCGGCCTCACTCGCGGTCGAGCGCGAAGGCGCCGGGTCCAGCCGCCGCAAAGAACAGAAAAACGAAGCAGTAGAGCGCGGCGAGCTCTCCGTTGTTGAGGATCGGCCAGAACGCCTTCCCGGCGTGAAACAGGAAATAGGCCACCGCCATCTGGCCCGAAAGAATGAAGGCGACCGGCCGGGTGAACAGGCCGAGCAGCACCAATACGCCGCCGACGAGTTCGATGATTCCCGCCGCGCCCAGGAGCGAGATCATTTGCAGCCCGTCAAACATGGCGACGTGCGGGACGCCGAAGAGCTTGGCCGTTCCATGCTGCAAAAAAAGCAGAGCGGCGGCGATGCGCAGCAGGCCCTGCGCATGCGGGGCGAAGCGTTGCGGAATGAAGCGCAGAGTCATGGGGGTGGCCTCCTAGAGAATCCTGGCGATCTCCTCGAAATCGAGCCGCGGACCGCGAGGATAGAGATTTGCCGGATCACCATAGCCGATGTTGATCAAGAAATTGGATTTTATCCGGGTTCCTTGGAAGAATTCCGCGTCGACCTTGGCCCTGTCGAAGCCGCTCATCGGTCCGCAGTCGAGACCGACCGCGCGAAGCGCGAGCAGAAGATAGGCGCCCTGCAGCGAACCATTGCGAAAGGCCGTCTCTTCGATCAGGGTCTCATTGCCGAGGAACCACGAACGCGCGTCGGTCGCCGGATACAGGCGCGGCAGACTGTCAGGAAAATCAAGATTATAGGCGACGATCGCGGTGGCCGGCGCGGCCATGGTCTTGGGGCGGTTGGCGTCCGACATCGCCGGCGCGAGCCTGGCCTTCGCCGCGGGCGAGCGCACGAAGACGACGCGCATCGGCGAGCAATTGGCGCTTGTCGGAGCCCATTTGGCGTAGTCCACGCAGCGTTCGAGCAGGCTGTCGGGCACCTCCCTGGCGAGCCAGCCATTGTGGGTCCGCGCGCGGGTAAAAAGCTGCTCCAACGCTTCCGGCGCTATCGGAGTCGCGGCCTGCCTGTCGGTCGTCATCGCATCCTCGCAGCGCTAGATGTCGCGCCCCTCGACTTCAATATGCAGGCGCTCCTCGATTTTGCGCAGCGATTCCTGCCGGGGCGAAATTTCGAGCGACTTTCGATAGGCGGCGAGCGCGCCTTTCTTGTCGCCGGTCTTTTCCTTGAGCGCGCCAAGAGCGGCGAGCGCGTCGAAACGCTTCGGCTCGAGCGTCGCCGCATTTTCGAAGTCCGCGATAGCGCCGCTGTCGTCGCCCTGCTGCGCCCGCACTTTCGCGCGCTGCACATAGGCTTCGGACCATTGCGGGGAGAGCGCGACGACATAATCGAGAAGGTTCAGAGCGAGCGATGGCGCGCCGGCGGCGTCGGCCGCAAGCGCGCGCGCCGCAAGCAAATTGGCAGTGTCCGACTCCGAGCGCGACCAGCGGCTGACAATCGCCGCCGCGACGCCTTTCGCCTCGCGTTCATCCTCGGCCTGCTCCAGGCGCAGATAGAGCCGCGTCATCTCCTCCTCCCGCCGCTCGGCAGGCTCCTTGGGGGGAGGCGGTCCGGCCATGGGCGCTTGCCGTTCGGGCTCCATTCGGCCTCCCCTCTGTCCCGGACCGAGCGCGCGGGACCCGGGCGGCAGCGGAATTCGTCCGATGCCGGGAATAAACAGGAAATTTTCGGCATCCTGCCCGAACGATTCGTTCGGCGACGGTCCAGATTCCTCGGCCGCCGCCCGCCAGACGGGCGAGTTCGCCAAAACGATGACGATTGTCAGAGGAAGAAGCCACATCGTTCGCATCGCGGCTAACATAGCGTGATCAAACAGAAACGGCCACAGAGAAGCGCGCGGCAGCGTATTGAATTAACCTTTTGTCAGCCAAATCGCGATGCAAACCCGGCAAATTCATCCTGCGTTCAGGCGCGGCGCCCGATTCCTTTCTACACTAGTTGTGATTGCTAGGAACCACCCGCGCTTATCGCGCCAACATCGCTGCAGCCCGCGTTTTGGCCGTGAAGCCCCTGGAGTTGGAATCGATGATGGATACCATACGCCGTCTGCTGCAAGAGCACGGCCGTCTGCATATGCCGGTGGCGCAATTGTCGGATGTCGACGATCTTTACGGCGCAGGACTGACGCCGTTCGCCGCCATCCGCACGATGCTCGCGCTTGAAGAAGCCTTCGACATAGAATTTCCGGTCGCTATGCTGCGTCGGCAAAGCTTCGCTTCGATCAATGCCGTTCGTGATTGCGTCAACCAGCTATTATCCTCGGCCGAGCGCCGCGCCGCTTAAGCTCGCAATGCGGCGAGCGACAGTTAAATCTCTCTTCGCGCGTTTGCGTTGATCGCATGGCGTAAAGCCAAACGCCTTGAGAGCTACGGCGGTTCGGCCTCGCCCACGGTTGCGGCGTCTCCTTCGCTGCGCTAGTCGTCATCTCTGGAAAGGTTCGAACGACGAACCTTCGCGACGACGAGAATTCGATGCCTCCCTATCGTTCACGTACGACGACGCACGGCCGCAACATGGCCGGCGCGCGCGGCTTGTGGCGCGCCACGGGCATGAAGGACGAGGATTTCGGCAAGCCGATCATCGCCATCGCCAACAGCTTCACGCAGTTCGTTCCCGGCCATGTGCATCTTCAGGACCTTGGCCAACTCGTCGCGCGCGAAGTAGAAAAGGCCGGCGGCGTCGCCAAGGAATTCAACACCATCGCGGTCGACGACGGCATCGCCATGGGCCATGACGGGATGCTCTACTCCCTGCCCTCGCGCGACCTCATCGCTGACAGCGTCGAATATATGGTCAATGCGCATTGCGCCGACGCGCTGGTGTGCATCTCCAATTGCGACAAGATCACGCCGGGCATGCTGATGGCGGCGTTGCGTCTCAATATTCCGGCCGTGTTCGTTTCGGGCGGTCCGATGGAGGCCGGCAAGGTCGTGCTCGCCGGCAAGGAGCATGCGCTCGATCTTGTCGATGCGATTATCGCCGGCGCCGACGACACGGTCAGCGAAGCGGATGTTGCGACGATCGAGCGCTCCGCCTGTCCGACCTGCGGGTCATGCTCCGGCATGTTCACGGCGAACAGCATGAACTGTCTGACCGAGGCGTTGGGCTTGTCGCTTCCCGGCAACGGATCGGTTCTCGCCACGCATGCCGATCGTCGACGCCTCTTTGTCGAAGCCGGCCATCTCATCGTTGATCTCGCGCGCCGCTACTACGAGCAGGACGACGAAAGCGTGCTGCCGCGTTCGATCGCGAGTTTCGAAGCGTTTGAGAACGCCATCACGCTCGACATCGCCATGGGCGGCTCCACCAACACCGTGCTGCATCTTCTCGCGGCGGCGCATGAGGCGCAGATCGATTTCACCATGGCCGACATCGACCGGCTGTCGCGACGCGTGCCGGTGCTGTGCAAGGTCGCGCCCTCCGCGGCCGACGTTCATCTCGAAGACGTGCATCGCGCCGGCGGCGTCATCGCCATCCTCGGCGAGCTGCTGCGCGCTGGCCTGCTGCATGGTGATCTGCCGACCGTCCACAGTCCTTCAGTCGCCGACGCGGTGGCGCGCTGGGACATCGCGGTGACGCAGAGCGAGACCGCGTGCACCTTCTTTCGCGCCGCGCCCGGCGGCGTGCCGACGCAAGTCGCCTTCAGCCAGGACCGCCGCTACAAGGAGCTCGACGTTGATCGCGAGAAGGGCGCGATACGCGACGCGGCGCACGCTTTTTCCAAGGATGGCGGCCTTGCGGTCCTTTACGGCAATCTCGCCGTCGACGGCTGCATCGTGAAGACGGCGGGCGTTGATGAATCGATCCTGAAATTTTCGGGCCCGGCGAAAGTCTTCGAGAGCCAGGACGCCGCCGTTTCCAGCATTCTGACGGGCGGCGTAAAGGCCGGCGACGTCGTCGTCATCCGTTACGAAGGCCCGCGCGGCGGGCCGGGCATGCAGGAAATGCTCTATCCGACAAGCTACATCAAATCGAAAGGACTGGGCAAAGTCTGCGCGCTTGTCACCGACGGGCGATTTTCCGGCGGCACCGCGGGGCTTTCGATCGGCCATGTGTCGCCCGAGGCTGCGGAAGGCGGCGCGATCGCTTTGGTGAAAGACGGCGACCGAATCGAAATCGACATCCCTTCGCGCAGGATCACGCTCGCGGTGAGCGACGAAGAACTGGCGATGCGGCGCGCCGAACAGGCGGCCAAGAGCTTCGCGCCGGCGCAGCCCCGGCCGCGAAAGATCACGACGGCGCTGCGCGCCTATGCGTCAATGACAACGAGCGCGGCCAAGGGCGCGGTGCGACAGGTTCGCTGAGCTTTCGCAATTTTGGCGCGCGTCGTAGACTGACGCGCGCGCTCTCCGTCGCCGGAACAAAATGTCTCCGTCACGTAACTTTGTCGCTTCCGGACTTTTTGGCATCGCTTTGGGATTCGCGGTGCTTGCGCTTGCCAGCTATGTGGCGGTGCACGCCGAATTCCAGCGCCGCGCAGCGGGCGCGTGGCTGCGCCATACAATCCAAGTGCAAAGCGATCTTTATCAGCTTTACGGATTGGTGCAGGCCGCGGAGAGCAATCAACGCGGTTTTATCATCACTCAAGACGATCGCTATCTCGAGGCATGCAGCGAAGCGGCGGCCACGATTCCCGCCATTATCGACGGGCTTTCCGAACGCGTAAAAGACAATCCTAAGCAGCTCCAAGCCATCGCCGAGATGCGGCCGCTGCTCGGCGAAAGGCTCGAAATTATCGATCAAACGATCGCCGACACGCGCGCGGGGCGAGTCGACAAAGCCGTTCAGCTCGTCAAGTCCGGGCGCGGAAAGGCGCTGATGGACCGGCTCCGCGTCATCATCCGCACGATGAACGAAAGTGAGGAAAAATTACTCGACTCGCGCGAGCGTGAACTCAACGCCGCCGGCGGCGAGTTCGACGCGGCGATTTGGGCATTGGGCGGAATAATTCTGGCGCTCGGCGCATTTTCGCTCCTCAATGCGCAGAAGCAGATGAATGCGCAGCAAACGTCGCGCGACTCGCTCAAGTTCGCCTACGACCAGTTGATCGCGGAAACGACGCGCCGCGAAGCGCTCGAGTCGCAATTGCGGCAGTCGCAAAAACTCGAATCGCTCGGGCAGCTGACGGGCGGCATCGCGCACGACTTCAATAATATGCTGGGCGTCATCGTCGCGAGTCTTCATCTGCTGCGGCGCAAACTCGCGGGTTCGGACGGCGAATATACTCAACTCATCGACTCGGCGCTGGACGGCGCCGATCGCGCCGCGGCAACGGTCCGCAGGCTGCTGGCGTTTTCACGACGCCAGCCCTTGTCGCCGCGACCGCTCGATCCGAACAAATTCGTCTCCAGCATTTCCGACATGGTGCGCCGAGCGCTCGGCGCAAGCATCGATCTCGAAACCGTGCTCGCCGGGGGGCTTTGGACGACGAAAATCGATCAGCACGAACTGGAAAACGCCATCGTCAATCTCGCCGTCAATGCGCGCGACGCGATGCCAAACGGCGGCAAGCTGACGATCGAGACGGCGAATTGCTATCTCGACGACGCCTACGCCGCCGAAAACACGGACGTAAAATCCGGCCAATATGTCATGATCGCCGTCACCGACACGGGTCAAGGCATGTCGCCCGAAGTCATTTCGCAGGCATTCGATCCATTCTTCACAACGAAGCCGACCGGCAAGGGCACGGGACTAGGGCTTTCGCAGGTCCATGGATTCGTCAAGCAATCGGGCGGCCACGTCAAAATCTATTCCGAACCCGAACGTGGAACGTGCATTAAGCTCTATCTGCCGCGCTTCATTCACGTCGAAGCGCCCGTTGTAGCGTCGGCTCCGGCGCTAAAGCCACTCGATCTGCCGCTTGGAAAGCCGGAAGAGCTGGTGCTCGTCGTGGAGGACGACGACACAGCGCGCCGCGTCACCGCGCAAGGCGTGCGCGAATTGGGGTATTCTGTCTTGGAGGCCGCGAGCGGACGCGCGGCCATAGACATCCTGCGCCAACGCGCCGACATCAACTTGCTGCTTACCGACGTGGTCATGCCCGGCATGGACGGCGCCCGTCTCGCGCGGGAGGCGGTGTTTCGTCGACACAATCTTCGCGTGCTGTTCATTACCGGCTATACGCGCAACGCCATCCTGCATAACGGCGTTCTCGACCCAAGCGTCAATCTACTGACGAAGCCGTTCACGCTAGAGCAGCTCGCCGTGAAGATTCGGGAGATTCTGGATTCGAAATAGCCGGCGGCGGTCAGTCCTCGGCTTTGAGCGGACGCATCAGCAGCGCTTCGATGGCGCCGTCGATGCTCAGCCGCTCCGAAAGAATGGCGTCGACCGCTTCAGCGATCGGCAGTTCGACGTCGTGGGCGCGCGCCATTTCCACCATGACGCGCGCCGTAAAGGCGCCCTCCGCAAGCTTGCCATGCGTGGCGTCTTCCACCGACTCTCCGCGCCCCAGCGCATCGCCAAGGGCAAAGTTGCGCGACTGTGCCGATCCGCAGGTGAGGACGAGGTCGCCCAGTCCGGAAAGACCCATCAGCGTCTCCTGTCGCGCGCCAAGCGCGCGCCCGAGCCGCATCAGCTCGGCGAATCCGCGTGCGATGAGCGCCGCCTGCGCGCTCGCGCCGAGCCCGCGGCCATGGCTCATGCCAGCGGCGATGGCGAGAACATTCTTTGCCGCGCCCCCGATTTCGACGCCGCGCATGTCGGTCGAGCGATAGAGTCGAAACGTCTTCGTCGAGAGCTCTTCACACAGACGCCGCGCCAGCTGCTCGTCATGCGCCGCGAGCGTGACCGCCGTCGGCAGCCCTCTGCAGACGTCTGCCGCGAAGCTTGGTCCCGAGAGCACGGCGACGCTGGCCTGGGGCAGTTCCTCGCGCGCGACGTCGCTTAAGAATTTGCGGCGCTCGCGCTCAATGCCCTTTGCGCAAATCACGAAAGCGGCGCCCTCGCGCAGAAACGGCCGCGCGGCGCGCGCCGTCAGGCGTATCGCTTGCGCCGGCGTGACGGCAAGAATGATTTCCGCTTCGCGTAAAATCGACATGTCGTCGGTCGGCGCGACGGCGGCGGCGAGCGGCAAGCCCGGCAATCGGCGCTTGTTCTCGCGGTCGCGGGCCAGCGCCTGGGCCGTCCGCGGGTCATGCGCCCATAGCGGAACCCGCGCGCGGCCCTGGGCGGCGACATTGGCGAGCGCGACGCCCCACGCCCCTGCTCCGAGCACTGCGACCGGCGCCCGCGTCATCTAAAGCCCACCCGCTGATTGTCGGCGCGCGACCACAGCCTCTCGAAGGCTTCGCGAAACCGCGCCGCCATTTGAAGACTCTCGATCACGATGAGGTCATTGTCTTGATAGATTTCGCCGGAGATGGAGAAATTCGCCGAGCCGCTGCGCAATAGGCGTCCGTCCACTTGATAGGATTTGAGATGCATCAGATCACGCGACCGGCCCTTGCGTCGGACCTCGATGTTGGGGGCGTCGGCGATCTCCTCGATCGCTGAAGCGCCGCGACCCATTTCCTCGCCGTCCAGATAGATGCGCACCTTGACGCCGCGCATGGCGGCGCGGCCAAGCGCCGTCAGCAAAGAGCGGTCAGTCAAGACATAGGCCGCCATATCGATCGAGCGGCGCGCCTCGCCGATGAGACGCGCGTCGACCGAACTGAAGCCTTCGCCGGGCCCGTAAAGCACGCGCACGCCAGCAATGGTCGGCTCTTCCGCAAGGAGTCCGGCAGGTTGCGGCGTCGGCGCGAGCGTCATCGCCACAAGCGTCGCCAGGAAAATAAATCGCATCGCGCGGCGCGCCTCAAGCCTTGCCGTGATGCGATCGGCTTGGCTCGGCGTCAAGCGGCCAGCGTGGACGCGGCGCAAAGTCGAGGTCATCAGTCAGTCCGCGCTTCAAGCGCTCGAGCCCCGCCCAGGCGATGATCGCGCCATTGTCGGCGCAGAGCGCCGCCGGCGGCGAAATAAACCGCAGACCGCTTTCGGCGCAAAGCCGCACCAGCGCGCGGCGAATGGCGCCATTGGCGGCGACTCCGCCCCCGATAACAAGTCCCTGCGGCGACCGTCCCTCATGTTCGGCAAAGAGCCGCACGCCAGAGCGCACCCGGTCGACGATCACGTCGACGACCGCGGCCTGGAAGGAGGCCGCAAGATCCCTCACGTCCTGTTGGTTCGGCGTCTGCAACTTGAGAATTTCCTGGCGCACGGCGGTTTTCAAGCCCGAGAACGAAAAATCCGCCCCTTCCCGACCGAGCATCGGGCGCGGGAAGTCGAAACGATGCGCGTCGCCCTCAAGCGCCAGTCTTTCAATTTGCGGTCCTCCCGGATAGGGGAGCTCCAACATTTTTGCGACCTTATCGAAAGCCTCGCCCGCAGCGTCGTCGACGGTGGACCCCAGCCGCCGATAATCGCCGACGCCCTTCACGGCGACGAGCTGGGTATGCCCCCCGGAGATCAGAAGCGCCAGAAATGGAAAATCGAGCCGGTCGGTCAGCCGCGCCGTCAGCGCATGGGCCTCCAGATGATTGACCGCGATGAAGGGCTTGCCAAGCGCCAGCGCCAGGGCCTTGCCGGCGGTGAGTCCGACCAGAACGCCGCCGATCAGTCCCGGACCGGCCGCCGCGGCTATGGCGTCGAGATCCTTCGCCTCGGTCAAGGCGCGCTCCAGCGCGCGCCGGATCAACCGGTCAAGCACGTCGATATGGGCGCGCGCCGCGATCTCCGGCACGACGCCGCCGTAGGCCGCGTGTCGGGCGATCTGGCTCAGCACCTCGTTGGACAGGATCGCTCCTCCCTCTTCGCCGAGCCGTTCCGACACGACTGCGACCGCCGTCTCGTCGCAAGTGGTTTCAATGCCCAAAACGCGCATGCGCACTCCCTGGCGCAGAGGATCCTTCCGCCGATTTTCGATCGACGTCTTTCGAAGCTTATACCGTTGCACGATGAGAAGTTTAGAAAATTGTGATCGCCAAATGGCTTACAGCAAAAATGGCGAGTTGCTTGTGAACATCGCGACCACTAATGCAGAGCTAAAGATAGGCTGATTATTTTTTTTAGAATTCTCATAGTCGCCACTTGACACGAACTCGGCGAATACGAGTTGGCACAAGAGATCGTTGCTTCCCAAACGGCGGCTTTATCTTGAGCTGAGTTTATTCCGACTAAGGCGAACAGGTAATTAACGTCCCGGTTGAGGTTGCCCGCGGTCTGAACTGTATGGAGGTGAAAATGGCGTCGAACAAGATTAAGGCTTTCGCGCTAACGTCCGCAATTGCAATGGCCGCCGTGATCGGCTCCACAACTCTGGCGGAGGCACGTTATTGCCGGGCTCATTACGGCTGGCATCGACACTGCGGAAGCTATTGGGGTTATTCGTATCGTCCCGCGCGCTACGTCGGTTGCTATCGGCCGGGCTATTATGGGTCCGCTTGGAATAGCGCCGGCTACTATGGCTACAATTCGCCGGGCTACTATGGCTACGGCGGTGGCGGCTTACTCGGCGCGGGCACGGGTCTGCTCGGAGCCGGCCTGTTTGGCTGGTGGTGATCGGTTAGCATTCCGCGAGCGGCGTAAGAGTTCGCTCGCGGCGCTAACAGGAGCGTCCGCTTTGACGAGCGGGCGCTTCTTTAGTTTGTCATGTCGCCGCTGCGCGCCTTTCGCTTGCCCTTCACGCGCTCCCGCCTATAGTCGCGCGCGAGAAGCGCCGGCGGATCATGACATCTTACTTTTCCCTTCGCATTGGAACGCGCGGCAGCCCGCTCGCCCTCGCTCAGGCCGAATTGGTCCGAGAAGCGTTGATGCGCGCCCATGAAGGAATCGCAGCGGATTTTCCCATCGAGATCATCCGCACGACGGGCGACCAAATCCAGGACCGGCCTCTGTCCGAATCTGGCGGCAAGGGACTTTTCACCAAGGAGCTGGATTCGGCGCTCTTCGCTGGTGCAATCGATCTTGCGGTGCATTCCTCGAAGGACCTGCCGACCCATCTGCCGAGCGAAATCGTGATCGCCGGCTATCTGCCGCGCGAGGACGCGCGCGACGCCTGGATATCGCGCAGCGGTCTTGGGCTCGACGAGCTTCCCGCCGGCGCCGTGGTCGGAACCGCTTCGCTGCGCCGCGCCGCCCAGGTGAAGCGCCGGCGACCCGACATCAAGACCACGCTGCTTCGCGGCAATGTCGAGACGCGTCTCAAGAAAGTGGAGGATGGCGAGATCGACGCGACCCTTCTCGCCGTCGCTGGACTGAAACGCTTGGGCCTTGCTGGGCGCGCCACGGCGCTGCTTCCGCTTGAGGCGTTTCCGCCAGCCTGCGGACAGGGCGCGATCGGCGTGACGCGGCGCGCTGGAGACAATGCGACGCGCGATCTGCTGGCGCCGTTGTTCGACGAAGCGACCGGCTTTGCGCTCGCCGCCGAGCGCGCTTTCCTTGCGGCGCTTGACGGCTCCTGCCGCACGCCGATCGCCGGCCATGCGCAGGTTCACGGCGCCGAACTGTCCTTCATCGGCGAGGTGCTGAAAGCCGACGGCGCCGAAGCCTATGTCGTGCGCCGGCGCGGGCGCGCCATTGACGCCGCGATGATCGGGGCCGACGCCGGCAAGGAAATATTGCTGCGCCTGCCGCATGGCGTCGCGGGGCTTATGTGAGGCGCGTCCTGGTGTTGCGCGCGACGGATGACGCCGCGCGCACGGCGGATAGGCTGCGCGCGATCGGTTTGATCCCCGTCCTCTCCCCCGTGCTCGAGATCGCCGCCACCGGCGCGCAATTGCCGCAAGGCGCCTATGACGCGCTATTGGCGTCGAGCGCCAAGGGCATCGAACTCGCGCGAGGCGCAGAAGCGTTCAAGGCACTGCCCTTCCATGCCGTCGGCGAAAGAACGGCGCATGCGGCGCGCGCGCATGGTTTTCATCCCGACATCGTTGCGGGAAACGCCGAAGCGATCCTGCCGCTTCTACTCGAGCGCTATCAGCGTCCGGCGCATTTCCTCTATCTCGCCGGACGCGATCGCCAGCAGACTCTGGAGGCGGGCCTAAAGGCGGCGGGCCATCGCGTCGCCGCTGTGGAGGTCTACGAAGCGCGCACGGCGAAGGCGCTCTCGCAAGAAGCGGTCGATGCGATCGCCGCGGGCGAGATCGATGCGGTTCTTCATTATTCTCGCCGCAGCGCCGAGATTTTTATCACGCTCGCGAAAGGCGCCGGGATTTTGGAGAAGACGCGCGACGCCCTACATGTCGCTCTGTCGCAGGAGGTCGCGCAGCGGCTTCTTTGCGAGAATATTCCAAATGTCGGCGTCGCCGAACGGCCAGACGAAGACCATTTGCTGGAGCTGCTCGCAAGGCGGAGCATTTAGGGCGCGGCGCCCAAGGAAATAAGGGAGAAGCCAATGTTTCGACCGGAGCTTGTTCCATTCCTGATATTGATCGCTCTTCCCACCTTCGCTCAGGCGCAGGGCGTCGGCGCGCGCTGCGCCAAGGTCGGCGACGACGACAAGACGAAGCCCATTCCCGCCGCGCTCGTTCCGCAAGCCCGCCAACTCTTCGGCTTTTCGAAAGAGACGCCGAACGCCGTCATTCGCAACGGGACGAGCTATCGCTGCATGGGCGGCAAGGCGTGGCTGTGCAATGTCGGCGCGAATCTCGTCTGCGGCAAGGCGAACGCCTCACAAAGCCTGCCGGGCGCCGCGGCCTTCTGCAAAGACAATCCCGGCTCGGACATGATTCCGATGGCGGCCACCGGCCACGACACGATCTATGAATGGAAATGCGTCGGGCCGACTGCGCAGATCGTTCGCCCGATCGTCGCCGTCGACCCGCGCGGCTTCATCGCCGACAATTGGAAGCCTCTCGATTAATTTTCCTCGCTCGCCAAAGCGCGCGGCGTTCGGGCATGCGCATTAAGAGCGTTCACGGCGCGCCGCAAGTTACGCGAGACGCGGTGAACGAATTACTGCTGGGGGACAGTCGAGGTGGGCGCGCCATTCGTCGTATTCCCGCCGATCCGGTTGTTTCCGAAGGAAACCACAGCGCCGCCCTGCGGGCTGACGCCGGTGGAATTGCCGTAAACGCCGACATTCGACAAACGCACGGTGGCGGAAGCGCCGGAGGCTCTCACGCCGATGAGGTTGTTGGACAGCATCGAGCGCTCGATATTGATCACGCAGTTCGCCGTCGCGCATTGGGCAATGGCGCCGATTGAATTTTCGCTCATCGTGCTGTCCAGAACATTGGCGTTGGTGCGATCCCTTACCCTCAGGCCTTCAGTGGTGAGAATCGCATTGACGCCGACAAGCTCGACCAGCGCATTTCCCGCCGCGCCGGGCTGAACGAATACGCCGCCGCCGTTGGCTCCCTGATTATCGGTGATTGTCGTGTGCAACACGACAAGCCTGGAAGTCGCTGCGGGTTCGAAATCGATCCCCTTTTGCGTGAAGCCGAATATCTTCACATTCTCGACGATCAAGGTGGAGCCGGCAAGGAAGCGGATGCCGTTCAAGCCGTTGCCTACGCCGTTGATGTCGATATTGCGCAGCTGAATGACGTCATTCACGCCGGCATTGATAATTACGCCATTCGTCAGCGAAGCCAGGATGCTCGACGTATGGCCTCCGCCCCCGTCGATGGTGATCGATTTGGTGATGGTGACGGCGCCGAACCCACCCGGATCGATCGTGTTGATCTCGCCATGGGCGGCGGTTTTGGAAATGGCGCCGGCGAAGGTTTTACAAGGCGCAGTGCGCGAACAAGGATTGGCGTCGTCGCCGACGCCTGAAACCCAAGTGCGAGTCGCCTGTGCAAGAGCCGGTGCGCCCCAAAAGGCGGCGCTGGCGAGAATGATCGACGCCGACATGTATGCGAAGCGTTTCATGATGAGTTCCCCCTCTGCCGGGGCTGAAGTTGCGACTTCCGTTGGCCGCGGTCTTACAGATAGCAATTCAGCGCTAAATTGATTTGTTGGGTCTGGAATTCGCCGGATCAGACGCCGGCTGGAGGCGACTGTCGTCCGATTTGCCGCCTTTGACAAGACGTAGCCGTTTCCAAACGCCCTGCTGGATCGCGAAAGGGCGATCCGAGCCAGCCTTTCAACCGCGGAAATCTCGCGGCCAGGCCGGGCGAGGACTGTCTGATCAGCTGCGTAGGAACACGCCCTGACCATTCTCGTTGAAATAATCGATCAGAACGGAGCGCGCTTTCTCGCTGCCGCTTCGCGAGAATCTTACCGGACTGACGCCGGCGGCGTTTTCTCCCGTCGGCTGAAAGGTGAAAATGTTGCCCGAATAATGATGAAGCGGATAGGACGTCGGCGCCGGACCGAGCGTGAGCGAAATCCCTTCGGTGGTTTCGATAACGCCGATAGGGCCGTATAGATCATTGCGGTAGTCGCCGACATAGGCCGAGCGCGGCGCGCCCGCCCGCGCGCCCGCGGGCGGCTTCGCGTAGTCGGCGTCCCGACCATAGTGCGGGACCGCCATTTGCGCGAAGGCTTCGCCAAAGAGCGCGAGCCAGTCCCGCTCGATCCTTCCCATCAGGACCAGATCAAGGAAGCTGCGGCAAATCGTTTCCGGCGCGCCGACCGGCGCAGAATTGCTCAGCACGACGATGCCGAAGCGCTCGGCCAGCATGACATAAACGCAGGTCGCGGCGCCGAGCGCAAACGCGCCCGAATGACTCCAGCGCACGCGCGCCGGACCGCCGTAATCGATGTCCCAGCCCAGCCCGTAATAGGTCGGCCCGCGCTTCGGATCATGCGCCGGACCGGTAGCGATCTGGGGAAAATGCGTTTCTTCAAGCGACTCCGGCTTGATGATTTCGCGGCCGTCGATCGAGCCGCGTCCGAGCTGCAGCCGAACCCAAATCGCCATGTCGCGCGCCGACGCTGACGCGCCGCCTGCCGGCGCCTGCGCGTCGGCGTTTCGCTGCTCCTTACCGACCACCCAGCGGTCGCCGCGGCGCACATGGCCGAAGACGCGATTTTTTTGCGCGAAGAAATCGGCGTGCCGCGAACTGGCGCTTGTCATCCCCAGCGGCCGATAAAGACGCTGATCGCACACGTCCTCCCAGGATTTTCCTGCAGCCTTCGCCGCCGCGAAGCCTGCCGCCGAAAACCCCATGTTGTTGTATGCGTAATGCGTGTGAAAGCTCGAGTTCGGCTTGATGTAGCGCAGGCGTCGAATGATTTCGTCGCGATCGTAGCCGATGTCCTCGACGAGATCGCCGGCATGGTCGGGAAGTCCGCTACGATGGCAGAACATGTCGCGTAGCGTGATTTCGCGCGTCACCCGGGGATCGCTCATCGCAAAGCCCGGCAGGCTCCGCACGATCGGTTGATCCCATGAGACGACGCCGTCTCCGACAAGACCCGCGACGACTGTGGTAGAAAGAGGCTTGGACAGCGACGCGAGCTGAAAGACCGTATCGGGGTCGACGCGATTCGCCGCGTCCGCTCGGCGCAGGCCGAATCCCTTCAAGTAGAGCACGCGGTCGGGCGAGACGACGGCGACCGCAACTCCTGGCACGCCGGTCTTTTTCATGACGTCGACGACGAGGGCGTTCAACGCAGTAAGATGCTTCTCAGTCAGTTCGCGGCCAGGCGTCGATTGCGGCGTCGCCTTGCCGAACGCGGGAGCCAGCAGGCCCAGTCCCGACGCAAGCAGAGCGGACCGTCTCGTGAAAGGCATCGTGCTTCTCCGCTCGCTCGTTCTTGCAACAATAGCGCTGAATCACTTCTCCGCCAGCGCCCAGCCGATCAGCACCATGACCGGCCCGACGATGGCCTGTCCCTCCACTCTCGACGGCAAATCCGCGATCGTGCCTTTGACCACGCGCTCCTGCGGCGTCGAGGCGCGTTCAATCAGGAAGGCGGGCGTATCATGCGACATGCCCTCCTGCAACAAGCGACGCGACAATTCCGGCAGCGTGCGGTTGCCCATATAGACCGCCGTGGTGGCGCGTTCGTCGGCGAGCGCGCCCCAATCGAAGTCTTCGGGAAATTCGCCGTCCTTGGTGTGCGCGGTGATGAATTGCAGGCGCCGCGCCGTTTCTCGGCTGGTCAGCGATGCGCCGATCGCGGCGGCGCCGGCGCAAGCGGCGGTCACGCCAGGAACAATCTCGATTGAAAATCCCGCCTCGCGCAGTGCGGCGATCTCTTCATTGGCGCGCCCGAAGATGAGCGGGTCTCCGCCTTTGAGCCGCACGACATTCTTGCCCTCGCGCGCAAGCTCGACGAGCAGAGCGCTGATCTCTTCCTGGCGCACGGAGGGCGCATAGCCCCGCTTGCCGACATTGATCCGCGTCGCTTCGCGACGGGCGAGATCAAGAATGCTCGCCGGAACGAGATCGTCGAACAGCACGACGTCGGCGCCGGCGAGCGCGCGCGTGCCTTTCAAGGTGAGGAGTTCGGGATCGCCGGGCCCGGCGCCGACGAGCGTTACGCGTCCGCGCGCCGTGGTCTCGGCGCCGGCGCGCGCCTCTTCGATCAACGCCACGCGGTCTTCGTCCAGCGGCCTTCGTTCGATGTCGCGGAAGGCCAGCCGCGTAAACCGGCGCCAGAAATCGCGCCGCGCCAAAAAGTCCAGTCCGGACGCGCGCACCAGCGGCCGCCAGACCTGCGCCGCGCGCGCCCAGGCCTGAAATGTTGCGGGCACCAGTGTCTCGATCCTGCCGCGGACGGCTTGCGCAAATACGGGCGAAGCCCCGCCGGTCGAGACGCCGATCACCAGCGGCGATCGATTGACGATGGCGCCCATGATGAAATCGCTCTGCGCCGGACGGTCGGCAAGATTGAGCGGCGCGCCGGCCGCGCGCGCCCATTCATGCGCTTGTCGAGCAAGAGCGTCGTCCTCGATCGCGCCAAGCGCCATCGCCGCCCCGGCGAAATCTTCGGGCCCGACATCGCGCGCATGAATGGCCACATTGTCGCGCGCGCGCGCAATCTCGCGAAGCTTGTCGCAGGGCTCGGTCGCGAAAACGTCGACCTTCGCGCCGGTCGCGGCCGCCAGATCGACCTTCCAGGCCGCGGCTTCGCCGCCGCCGATGACCAGCACCCGCCGCCCGGCAAGGGCATAGAACACCGGCAGAGTCGCCAGCGGCTGCATGAGATCGGCAGGGACTTCGTCGGGCTTGCGGGTCACGGCGTCCTAGATCACGCTGCATTTGGACGGAATCGCCCAAATGCAATTTACGTGATCGATTTCTATAGCCTAGTGCGCTTTGCACGAAAATCGGCGTCGCGCCCATCCGCGAGGCTCAAAACCGTGCGCAGCTAGAATCGCGCGTTAAGCGTCACATAGGCCGAGCGCGGCGCCCCTGGCGTGATGTTGTTGTTGTTATGCGCAAAGACATAGTAATGCGCCCCCGCCAGATTCTCGACATTGAGCTGTCCCGAGACGTTTTCGCTCAACTTGACGAACAAGGCGCCGTCGACGCGCGCATAACCGGGCACGACGACCAAATTGTCGATGGCCGGATAGAACTTGGCGTTATAGACGACGCCTGCGCCGACGCCCAGAACGCCGGGACCAGCGTCGAAGAAGTTGGAAATATCGTATTTGTTCCAGAGGGAGAAGGTGTTTCTGGGCACAAAGGGATTGGTCTTGCCGACGTCAGTGAAGAACGGCGTCCGCAAAGTCGGCGTCCTGTCGGTGCTGACAACCTTCGCGTCCTGATAGCCGTAGCCGAGCGAAACCTCCCACCGGTCGGTGACATTGCCGACAAGCCCGAGCTCTGCGCCTTGCGTTCTTGTGTTCGCGAGAATGGCTGTCGTCGCGTTGACCGTGAGCTGCTGATTCGAACGATTGAGCTGATAAACCGCGCCGGTCAAAAGCAAGGAAGGCAGCAACTGCGCCTTGAACCCAACCTCAACATTCTCGAAGCTCTGCGGCGCTAAATTGGCGACGGTCGGGAAGAGCACGTTGAACTGGTCCCCCGCCACGGGCAGGAAGCTTCGCGAATAGGAGCCATAGATCGAAAGAATGTCGATCGGTTTGAACACAAGGCCGAAGCGCGGCGACCACACATTGTCGACGCGGCGCAGCTGGCCTCTAAAGTCGGTCGGACCGGGGTCGAAGCCGGTGTATTTCAGGTCGAACATGTCGAATCGCACGCCCGCGATCACGTCGATGTATCGCGTGACCTCGATCTGATCCTGAAGATAGCCTGCGGCAAGGTCCAGAGTGGTGTGGCGACGACGGTTCGGATTGACGAACGCCACGGGAAGAAAGGCGGTCGGCGTCCAAAAGGGCGTCGTCACCCGCTGCGTTCTGCAGGACAGATTGAAGCAGGAGAGATCGCGGTTGTCGTCGCTTCTTTGGTTGCCGACTTCGGCGCCAAACATCACCGTGTGACGGATGTCCGGAGTCATCTGCCATTTGTAGACGAAGTCCGTCTGGTTGAAGATGTTCTGCCGCGGATTGGAGCTGAGATAGCCGTCGAGGCGCGCAGCGCCGAGGGGAGTCACGCTTGTCGCGACAGGATTAAGCAATGTCGTGACGACGCCCAGACCCTGATCCGGGAACGTGTTCTGATAGCGTTTCTCATAATCCGCATAGACCGTCTGGTTGCGGATGTTGAGGCCGAATTCGGTCGTGTGATCGAAGGCGAGCGCAACGCGATTGAGATCGACCTTGGAGTAATTCACCGCTTCGACTGAAGGATTGCCAACGCCGAAGAAAGCGTCGATCGGCGCTGGCGACGGATATCCCGGATAGATCACCGAGCCTCCAAAAATGAAGCCGCCCACTGACGGAATCCCGCGGTCGGCGGTGCGGCGATCGCGGAAATGCTCGTAGCTCAGCGTAATGAAGGTCTTTTCGAGCGGACGCCAGGTTATCGTCGGATTGACGCCATAGCGTTCGAGCTTGAAATAGTCGCGGTAGCCGTATGATTGCTCATAGAGCCCGTTCAGTCGAACTGCGAGAGAATCGTTGATGGCGTCGCCGACGTCGACGGTCAGGCGCTTGCGCGCGAAACTGCCGGAACTGACAATCATCGACCGCAGCCTTTCGCCGTCGGCCTTCTTGGTGACGCGGTTGACCACGCCGCCGCCGCCGCCGCGTCCGAAGATCAGCGCATTGGGGCCCTTGAGAACCTCGACAGCCTCGATGTTGTAAAGGTCTCGGAAATATTGCGCGTCGTCGCGAATGCCGTCGGTATAGAAGTCGGCGGTCGTGTCCTGGCCGCGGATCGTGATCTGGTCGCGATTGCCTTCGCCCTGCGCGACCGTGACGCCGGGCACATACGTTAGCGCCCGACCGAGATCGATGCTGTTGCGGTCCTGCAGCTGCTGCTTCGTTAGAATCGTGATCGACTGAGGGATATCGATAATCGGCGTGTTCGTTTTCGTCGCCGTCGACGTCCTGCCCGCGAAATAACCGACGACGTCCGTCGGACCGCGGCCAAGCGCCGTGGCGGGGAACAGCGGACGCTCGCCCGGAGCGCCATCGGCGGTGGGAGCCGCAGTCGCGGCGGGCGCGCGGGTCGTCGGAATCACTCGAGCGCCGCGTCGTGCGCCTCCAACGTCGATGGGCGGCAAATGTTGAGCGCCGCTCGTGGAGCGCGCTTGCGAGGCGACATGCTTCGGCTTCGCCGGGGCGACGGCGCGGGGCTTCTCCGGCGGCGCATCTACCCGCACCGCCGGCAAGGGCCCGGACTGGGTTTGCGCGAGTACGGGAAGCGTGGGCGTCAGCGCGGCGGCAAGAGCTAGGGCGCCGACTGAAGCCGCGCCTTTCATCCGGGCAATCGCCGCAGGACGGGAGAAGAGCGTCTGCAATGACAGGGATTGTTTCTGAATCATGTCTGCCCCTCCGCGCGGTCAAGATCGCGACTGGGCAATGGCTACGGTTTATCTTTGAAAACTGTCAATTACGACAATGGTATAGTATGGAAGGCTTCCAAGTAATGTTTCTGATTGTAACAAAGTGTTGCTGAATTGCGACATAAACGCGATGAATAGCTGGAATTCTTTCAAAGACTAAATCTTTACTTTTTGTTGACTGTTGTATTCTCAGCACACTCTCTGAGCCTTGAGTCTGGCGTCTGATTCGATCTTCATGCAATGGCGCAACAAAAAAGGCGGCCCTGAAAGAGGGCCGCCAAAAGCGCGTCTCGAGAAGAGGCGTTTACTTCTTTTTGCCGTCCGCGCCGAACTGCGCGAGATAGGCCCACACATTCTCCTCGTCGCCCTCGCTGGGCAGGCCTTGGAAGATCATCTTGGTGCCGGGAACCTTGACCTTCGGGCTCTTGATGAACTCCTTGAAGCTCGCCTCGTCCCAGGTAATGCCCGAGGACTTCATCGGCTCAGAGTAGCTGTAGTCCGCCGCCGCTCCGGCCTTGCGGCCATCGAGACCGTTCAACTGCGGACCGATGGCGTTTTTAGCCGTTTCTCCGACCTGGTGGCAGGCTTTGCATTTGGCGAAGACCTTTTCGCCCGCGGCGGCGTCGCCGGCGGCGTAAGCCTGGCCGGCGGAAGCGGCGAAAGCGACGCTCGCGGCGAACGTCAGCAGGGAAATCGTCTTCATCCTTGTTCCTTTCCTCTTCCCGGCGTTCGCTTTGCGTCCGCCCTTTTTGAAATGCGACCGGCCGATGTTGGCCCCTCGCCGGCGCTCTTTAGACGGTTTCGAAACTACAACGAAGCCGCCGCCAAAGACAATACGCCAGAGGCCATGTTCGGCCTCGCTGAACCCTATGCCAAATGTCGTGAACGCGCCGTGAACCGGCGGCTTAGGTGACACGCCGAAGCGTGAGATTGACACGGACGCCAAACGTTCTGAGCGCCGGCGGCAAGGAGGCGTCGACCGTCGGCAGAATTCTGTCGACGCCGTGATAACGCATCCTGGCGGGTCCTGAGAGCACGAGCGCGTCGCCGGACGACAGCGCCAAGGCGATCGCGCGGTCGCCGCGACGCGTTCCGCCAAGCCTGAAGCGGCAATCGGCGCCAAGCGACAGCGACAGGATCGGCGCCGCCAAATCCTCTTCGTCCTTGTCTTGATGGAGGCCCATGCGCGCCTGTTCGTCATAGACGTTCACCAGACAGGCTTCGGGCGGTTTGGGGTGGCGCGCCAGCACGTTCCAGAGCTGCAACAGAAGCGGCGGCATCGCCGGCCAGGGCTCGCCCGTTATCGGGTGGCGCGCCTCGTACCGATAACCCCGCGCCTTGTCGCTGACCCAGCCGAGCGCGCCGCAATTCGTCATCCGCACCGACATTGGCGCGCCGGTCTTCGGCATCGTCGCGACATAGAGCGGCGCAGCGGCGATAACGTCGGCGATCTCTTCAGCCAGAGCCGCCTGCGCCGCCGCGTCGAGGAAACCCGCGTAATGAAACACGCCTGGCGCGATTTCAGACATCATGCGACATGTGGCGCCGAAAGGGCGTTTCGTCCATCGCCTTGGGAAGCCGGCGCGCGCGTTCTCCATACGCCGGCGAATGAAAGGATTCGGCGCCCCGCCCTACCGCCTCGATCATGCTGCATTCAGGCCGGTTCGCCCAAATGCAACTTAATCCAGTCCTGACCGAAAGCGCACGCTGATGAGCCGACATGGATTTCTGGACGTATGCCTACAATCCCATATCGCGGGATGGGCGATGGAGGACGGCGAACCGGCCATCCTCGACATTTATGTCAATAACGAACGAATCGCGCAGATCGCCTGCAACTGCTTTCGTCCAGAACTGGCGCCGTTTAATATCTCGCCCTCGGCGGGTTTTTTCTTTCACTTTCCATCGCCCCTGTCGGCGACGGATGTGGCGTCGGTCCGGTTCCGCAACGGCGAGCATATCGAAAACTCGCCCTCCCGCCAGCATGTGCGCCACCTTGAACAGATGCTCCACGGCGTCGCCGGCGGCCCTGGGCTCGAATTCGGCGCGCTGGACCGGCCGATGCTGTCGCGCGAGCGGTTTGACGTTTCCTTCGTCGATCATGCAAGCAGCGAGCAGCTGCGCGTGAAATATCAGCGCGTGCATGACGCCAGCCTGGTCAATCCCCTGCATATTGTCCACGTCGATTATGTCTGGTCCGAGGGCTCCCTCGACGCGGTTGTCGGCGGCAAGCGCTTCTCCTTCGCGATCGCCTCGGGCGTGATCGAACATATTGGCGATCCGATCGGATGGCTGGCGCAGATCGCCAGCGTTCTCGAGCCGGGCGGGCGGCTCAATCTCGCCATACCGCAGCCGCCGATGACCTTCGATCATCGGCGCCGGCTGACGACGCCGGCGGAAATGCTCGACGATCATGTGCGCGGCCTGCAACGGCCGAACTATCGCCAGATATTCGATCATCTCACCGGCGCCGCGCCCCTCGGCGCGCCGGTCGCGGACCGCGAGACCCGCTTCGACAATATTCGACGCGCCCACGGCATCGCTCAGGCGGCGGAGCGGGACGGCTTATATCTCGACGTGCATTGCCATGTCTGGACGCCCGACTCATGGCTCGAATGCTGGGACGCGATCGAGGCCCTGAACCTGGCGCCGCTACGCATAGACCATATGTTCGAGCCGCTTCCGGAGACCGCAATGTTCGTCGTATCGCTGGTTCGGACGTGAGCGGCGCCTATCCCAACACCGTCTTCGACGCCACGGTCGAATCGGCGTTGAGCTGGTAGATGATCGGAATGCCGGTCGCGAGCTCCAAGGTCGTGACGGACTCCGGCGTCATTTGCTCCAGCACCATGCAGAGCGCGCGCAACGAATTGCCATGCGCCGCGACCAGCACGCGCTCGCCGCGCATCACCGGCGGCAAGATACGCTGGACGTAAAAAGGCACGACCCGCGCCACCGTGTCCTTGAGGCTCTCGCCGCCAGGCGGCGGCACGTCATAGGAGCGCCGCCACAGCCGCACCTGTTCCTCGCCCCATTTGTCACGCGCCTCGTCCTTGTTGAGACCTGAAAGATCGCCGTAATGACGCTCGTTCAGCGCGCGGTCCTTGATCGTCGGGACATTCGTCTGGCCCAGTTCTTCAAAAATAAGATCGATCGTGTGCTGCGCGCGGATCAGAGCGGAGGTGAAACCGACGCTGAACAGAATGTCGAGCTTCTTCAGCTCGCGGCCGGCGCGGCGCGCCTCGTCAATGCCGAGCGGCGTGAGATCGGGGTTCTTCCACCCGGTGAAGAGATTTTTGGCGTTCCATTCGCTTTGGCCATGGCGAACCAGAACGAGAGTGCGATTCATGCTCGTAAACGCTCGTCCCAATCAGGCGCCGGAAAGGCCAAGCACATCGGCCATGGAGTAGAGCCCGGGAGTCTTTCCACGAGTCCACAGCGCAGCGGCCAGGGCGCCGCGCGCGAATACGCCGCGATCCTCGGCGCGATGCGAGAATTCGATTCTCTCGCCGGACCCGGCGAATAAGACGGTGTGATCGCCAACCACCGTGCCGCCGCGAAGGCTGGCGAAGCCGATCTCGCCGATCCGGCGGGGACCCGTCAAGCCGTCGCGCCCGTGCGCGCTGTTCTCGGCAAGCTCGACGCCGCGGCCATGCGCCACCGCTTCGCCAAGCAGCAGCGCCGTTCCTGATGGCGCGTCGACCTTCAGACGATGGTGCATCTCGACGATTTCGGCGTCCCAGGCCGGCCCGAGCGCCCGCGCGGCGCGCTCGACAAGCGCGGCGAGAAGATTGACACCGAGACTCATATTGCCGGAACGAACGATCGCCGTTTTCTCGGCGCAGGCCGCGATCGCTGCGAGGTCTTCTGGAGAAAGCCCCGTCGTGCCGATGACGACGGCGACGTTGGCGTCCGCCGCCGCCTTTGCCAGTTCGACGCTCGAACTCGGCGATGAAAAATCAACGACCGCGTCCGCGTCGGCGAGGGCGGCGCCGATATCGCTCGTGATCGGCACGCCGTTCGGCGTCGCGCCGCCGCTGTCGGCGCCGAGCGCTGGCGCGCCAGGGCGCTCGAGGGCGGCGGTCAGGCGCACGCCCACCGTGTCGGGGACGATGTGGGTCAGCATCCGGCCCATGCGCCCCCCCGCGCCAACCACCACCAAACGCAGTTCGTTCATTCGCTCGCCCTCGCCCCCCGCGCTAGCGGCTTCGATTCAGTTTTCGTGACGCGCCATCCCTATACAGGCGAGGCGCCGCGATGAGAAGCGCGCAGCTGTCGCGGGCCTCGGCATACCGCCCGTTCGGGCGGTTATTTTGCCTTGGGGCGGAAGCTTTTCACGCGACTTGGATCGGTTTCAATATATGCGGCGCCGATGAGGTCGAGGCAGTAAGGCACGGCGGGCATGACAGCGTCGAGGCAAAGTTCGATCGCCCTTGGCTTGCCGGGCAGATTGATCACGAGGCATTTGCCGCGATGGGCGGCCAATTGTCGTGACAGGATCGCGGTCGGAGTCTGCGCCAGCGAGACCTGTCGCATCAATTCGCCAAAACCGGGCAGTTCCCGCAGGCAGGCGGCGAGCGTCGCTTCCGGCGTCAAATCGCGCGGACTGGGGCCCGTGCCGCCGGTCGTCACGATGAGGTCGCATCCGAAATTGTCGGCGAGATCGATCAGCGTATCGCGCACGCTTTCAAAGCCGTCGGGAATGATGCGCCGCTCGATCCGGAAAGGCGTCGTCAGCGCCGCGCGCAGATAGGCCTCGATCGCCGGACCGCTCTCGTCCTCATATACGCCGGCGCTCGCGCGGTCAGAGGCGGTGACGACCCCGATGATCGCGGCGCGCTTTTCATCTGTCATTGGCGAGTCTCCCGGCGCGCATGTTTGCCGCGTCGCCGCGCGCTTGTCACTAGCGCTTCCTGCAGCGCTTAAGCCAGGCCAATTTGCCAATTGTCGAACTATGATTGGCTTAAGTTAAGCTTTATATCGATATGATAATAGATGAGTTATATATAGATAGCGCATTTCACACTTCTTGTTCGAAGATAGTTCCTGAATATGCGACGAACATATTTCGCCACATTTCTGCATTAACCAATCTATCCTCACCTCCATTCAGACAGATGGAATCTATGCGCTCGGCGCCGCGAGATGCGCGTCGGCGTTCTTTCACGCTTATGGGCGAACGGAGTAATCCTGCATGAAGCATATCTATGGCGTCGTGACGATCCTTGGACTGATGACCGCGCCTGCGTTGGCGCATCACGCCTCCCGCCATTCATGGCGTCACGTTGAGGCTTCCCAAGGCCAGGAGTTTACCGCCAATGCGTCGTTCTACGGCGGCGGTCCGCGCCGCTACGAGCCCAACGCCCGGACCGCCAATGGCGAAATTTTCGACATGTGGGACCTAACCGCCGCCCACCGCACCCTGCCGATGGGCACGCGGCTGCGCCTGACCTATGCCGGGCGGTCGGTGGTGGTGCGCATCAATGACCGAGGACCGGCGGCCTGGACCGGGCGCAGCCTCGACATGTCGCGGGGCGCGGCGACCCAGCTCGGCCTCATCGAACGCGGCGCCGGACCGGTGCGCGTCGAGGTGCTGGGCAAAAGTTGAGGCAATTGTGAGCGACCCTCTCCCATTGGGAAAGGGTCGGACCGAAGGTCCGGGGTGAGGGGTAGGCGCTTTGCCGGAAAGGCGAAACCCCTCACCCGGCCGCCTTCGGCGTCCACCCTCTCCCGATGGGAGAGGGTTAGCGCGCCCTATGGGAGCGGCGTCTCCTTCACGTAAATCTCAGCGCCCTTCTCGAGGAACTCCGCGCTCTTCTCCGCCATGCCCTTCTGGCGTTCGATCTCTTTAGCCTCTTCGCGCAGGTCGCGGGTGATCTGCATCGAGCAGAATTTCGGTCCGCACATCGAGCAGAAATGCGCGACTTTGTGCGCCTCTTTCGGCAACGTCGCGTCGTGGAATTCGCGCGCGGTGTCGGGATCGAGGCCGATCTCGAACTGATCCTCCCAGCGGAAGTCGAAACGCGCGCGGCTCATCGCGTCGTCGCGTTCGCGCGCCGCCGGATGGCCCTTGGCGAGATCGGCGGCGTGCGCGGCGATGCGATAGGTGATGACGCCGGTCTTGACGTCGTCGCGATCCGGCAGGCCGAGATGCTCTTTAGGCGTTACGTAACACAGCATCGACGTGCCGAACCAGCCGATCATCGCCGCGCCGATGCCTGACGTGATGTGATCATAGCCCGGCGCAATGTCGGTGACGAGCGGACCGAGCGTATAGAACGGCGCCTCGCCGCAGACTTTCAGCTGCTTGTCCATATTGGCTTTGATCTTGTGCATCGGCACATGGCCGGGGCCTTCGATCATCACCTGACAGCCCTTGTCCCAGGAAATCTTCGTTAGCTCGCCAAGCGTCTCCAGCTCCGCGAATTGTGCCGCGTCATTGGCGTCGGCGTTGCAGCCGGGACGCAAGCCGTCGCCGAGCGAGAAGGACACGTCATATTTGCGCATGATGTCGCAAATCTCGTCGAAGCGCTCGTAAAGGAAGCTCTCCTTATGCTTCGAGAGACACCAGCGCGCCATGATCGAGCCGCCGCGCGAGACGATGCCGGTGACGCGATTGGCGGTGAGCGGCACATAAGCGAGACGCACGCCGGCGTGGATGGTGAAGTAATCGACCCCCTGCTCCGCCTGCTCGATCAGCGTGTCTTTGAAGACCTCCCAATCGAGCTTCAGCGCGTCGCCGCCGACCTTCTCCAGCGCCTGATAGATCGGCACGGTGCCTATCGGAATCGGCGCGTTGCGAATGATCCAGTCGCGGATGTTGTGAATGTTGCGGCCGGTCGAGAGGTCCATCACCGTGTCGGCGCCCCAGCGGATCGCCCATACCATTTTTTCGACTTCTTCCGCGACCGAAGAGGTGACGGCCGAATTGCCGATATTGGCGTTGACCTTGACCAGAAAATTTCGGCCGATGATGACCGGCTCGAGCTCCGGGTGATTGATGTTGGCCGGAATGATCGCGCGGCCGCGCGCGCTTTAATAGCGCACAAACTCGGGCGTGACGAATTCGGGGATCGCGGCGCCGAAGCTCTCGCCGTCGGCGATGCGTTCCTTCGCGACGTCAAGCGCGCTCTCGCGGCAGAGGTTTTCGCGATGCGCGACATAGATCATCTCTTCCGTGATGATCCCGGCGCGGGCAAACTCAAGCTGCGTGACGGGCTCTGCGCCCGATGCGCGACAAAGCTTGCGTTCGGCGGGGCATCGCGGGACGAGGCGTTCGCCCTCGGCGAAGCCATTGTCCTCGGGCTTGATCGCGCGGCCTTGGTAGGCTTCGAGACCCTCGCGCGCTTCGAGCCAGGGCCGCGCGGCGGGAAGCCCGGCGGAGAGGTCGGGCGTGAACGAGACGCAAGTATAGGGTCCGGAGGAGTCATAGACCCGAAGCGGCGGCTCGCCCGACGACGGATGAAGCGGGATTTCGCGATAAGGCGCGCGAATATCGGCGCGCCCTTTGGGCGAAGCATAGACTTTGCGCGACTTTCCGATCGGTCCGGTGGTGACGCTCGCCGGCAGGCGCTTGTCGTGAACATTCATGATCGCGCTCCTTCATCGCGCTTCGTCAAGGGAAGCGGACGCTGAGTCAGGAAGACGAAGGAGGGCGCGCGATCATAGCGTCGACGCGAGGCGCCGTTCGCTTTTTCGCTGGCCTTCCCTACGCCGGCATGACCCGGATCAGGTTCGACGGGTGCTTCTCAGCCGCGCTTGCGGCGCCCCTCGCCATTATGGAAAAGTTACCGCGTTCACACTCGTGTCGCAAGTTCGCGTGGCGATACCTGCAAATAGCGTATAGCCCCGACGAGCCCAGACATATGAAGAATTTAGATTTCCAGGGTCTGTCATCAAGCGAGGCGGCCCGACGTCTTGCCCAATATGGCTCCAACGAGCAGCCGCGCGCTCCCCCGCCGGGCATATTCGCGATCGCGCTGCGCACGCTCAAAGAGCCCATGTTCTTTCTGCTTGCGTCCGCCGCCCTGCTCTATCTTTTCGTCGGCGATCTTGGCGAAGGCCTGTTCATGGTCGCCGGCGCCGGCGCGTCGATTACGCTTGTCATTCTGCAGGAGCTGCGAACCGAACGCGCGCTCGAAGCGCTCAACCGTCTTGCGGAGCCGACCGCGATCTGTCGGCGCGACGGGGTCGAGCGGCGCATTCCTGCGCGCGACCTCGTGCCGGGCGATATTATTCTGGTTGGCGAAGGGGAGCGTGCGCCTGCCGACGCGTTGCTGATCGGCGGCGATGCGCTGACTGTCGACGAGTCCCTGCTGACCGGCGAATCGGCTCCGGTGACAAAGACGCTCGCAGGCGAGACCCGTTCGGCGGAATTTCCCGATCCTGGCGGCGAGCATACGCCCTTTCTTTTCGCCGGAACCATGATCGCGCGCGGATCGGGGCTGGCCGAAGTCGTCCGCACCGGGGCGCGCACGGCGATGGGCCGTCTTGGCGCCTCGCTTGCCGCGATCGAGAGCGAGCCTAGTCCTCTGCAACAACGGACCGGAAGGCTCGTCGCGACGCTTGGCGCCTTCGCGCTCCTTTTTTGCGTGTTGGTGTTTCTCGCCTATTGGCTCGTGCATGGCGATTGGTTTGAAGGCGCCATCGCCGGGATCACGCTCGCCATCGGCCTTTTGCCCGAAGAATTTCCGATGGTGCTGGCGATCTTTCTGGCGCTCGGCGCCTATCGGCTCGCCCGCCGCAACGTGTTGGTGCGGCGCTCTTCGGTGACCGAAACGCTCGGCTCAACCTCAATTCTCTGCGTCGACAAGACCGGCACGCTGACGCAGAATCGCATGCGTGTGGCCTTTGCCGTCGTCGAAGGCGACGAAACGACGGATGCGCCGCGCCCGGAAAGGCGCTGCATGCTTGTCCGCGCCGCCCTGCGCGCCTCATCGGCGAATCCCGTCGATCCGATGGACCGCGCCGTTCACGCCTTCGCGGCGGACGCCGGCATGGCGCCGGAAGGCGAACCGGTTCGAAGCTTTCCGATCAGCCCGGACCTTCTCGCCTTCATCCAATGCTGGCGCGATGAGTCGGGAGAGAGCTATGCGGCGAAAGGCGCGCCGGAGGCGATCTTCAAACTCGCGCGACTTTCCGATGAAGCGCGCGCGCGCCTCGAAATTCAGGTCGGCGATTTTGCCCATCGCGGCCTGCGCGTGCTTGGAGTCGCGACAACGGCGCCGCTGCCGCAAGCGCCGCCGCTGGAGACCGCATCGTTCGATTTTGTCGGATTGCTCGCCTTTGAGGATCCGCTGCGCGAAGACGTCCCGGCCGCCGTCGCAGCGGCGCGGCGCGCGGGAGTCGCCGTGGCGATGATCACCGGCGACTATCCTGCGACGGCTCTCGCCATCGCGCGCCAGGCAGGGATCGATTCTGACGCCGGCGTGATCACCGGCGCGGAGATCGTGGCGACGCCAAGCGAAATGGTTCCCGACAAAATCCGCAATGTGCGCGTCTTCGCCCGAGTGACGCCGACCAGCAAGCTGGCGCTCGTCGAGGCTTTCAAGGCGGACGGCCATATTGTCGCGATGACCGGCGACGGCGTCAATGACGGGCCGGCGCTGGCGGCGGCGCATATCGGCATCGCCATGGGCCAGCGCGGCTCGGATGTGGCGCGCGAAGCCGCGCATATCGTGTTGCTTGACGACAGCTTCGCGTCGATCGTCGCCGGCGTTGCGCTGGGGCGGCGCATTTACGCCAACCTGCGCCGCGCGCTCACCTATGTCACGGCGATTCACATTCCGATCGCCGGCCTCGCCCTGACGCCAATTCTGATGGGGCTTCCGCCGCTATTGCTGCCCGCACATGTCGTGCTGATGGAGCTGATCATTGACCCGACCTGCGCGCTCGTTTTCGAGTCGCAGCCGAATGAGGCTGACGCCATGCTCAAACCGCCGCATCGGCGCGATGAGCCGCTTTTTGGTCCGCGCGAACTCTGGCTTGGTTTCGTGCAGGGCTTCGTCGTCTTCCTAGCCGTGATGTCAGTCTATGTCATCGACGATGGGTTGGGCGCGCCCGAGCCGCAGGCGCGCGGACTCGCCTTCGCGACCCTTGTCATCAGCAATCTCGTGCTTGCGCTCTCGGATGCGCTTCCCCGCGGTGCGTCGCTGTTTGCACGCGACAATCTGGCGTTCTGGCTGGTCGCCTTCGCGGCTAGCGCAATGGTGGCGGCCAGCCTTTACTTGCCGCTTATCTCGGAGCTTCTGCGCTTCGAGCCGCCGACCTGGCCAAAACTCGTTCTGGCGCTGACGCTCGCCGCGATCGCGGGAAGTTGGTACGGCGTTTGGCGTCGATTGCTCGATCCGGCGCCCCATCCGCAACGGGAAGACGCCGTCCTGACCGTCGATTTGCGCTGAGAGGCGCAATGGGCTTCCGATTCCAAAAAACACTTGTGTGGCAAAGACGTAACAGACGAAAGAAATCGGTAGGCTCGAAGCCGAATTTGCGCCCCAAAGGCGAAAGGGTCCTGTAATCTGCAAAAGTAACATGAACATGCGTCGACATTCGGCGCAACGGGCGAACCCTCGCGCTTTTTTAGAGACAGTTCACCTTGGGACGGACTCGCCGCTCATGACGAGATTGATTACGCGGAATATCCTCTTCACCCTGGCGGCGACCGCTTCGCTCCTGCCCTCTTTGTCCTATGGCGCTGACGGCTACTTCCTTACAGGTTACGGCCCACGTCAGCGGGCATTAGGTGGCGCTGGCGTCGCGGACTCGCGAGACCCGATGGCCATGTCGATCAACCCGGCGGGCATCGTCGGACTCGACCGGGAGTTTCAGGTCGGGCTCGCCGCGAGCCTCCCCGAGCGCGGTTACTCGACGATAGGTCTGCCGGCGGTCCTGGCGCCCGGCGATGTGAGGAGCGGTCGACCGATCTTTCCGGTTCCTAACGGCGCCTATGTCCAGCCGATCGACGCCGAATCCGCGTGGGGAGTCGCCAATTACGGCAACGGCGGACTCAATACTTCGTACGACTTCGGCCATTTCAAGCCTCCGGTCAAAGCGGGCCCAGGCGGCGCGATTACCGTCGCTCCTTCATTCGGCGGCGTGCTTGGCGGCGGCTGGGCGGGACTCGATCTTCAACAGTCATTTATGAGCGCCACTTACGCCAGAAAATTCGGTCCGATCACTGTTGGCTTCTCGCCCACTTTGGCGGTCCAAATGTTCAACGCGCAAGGACTGAAAATCCTCTCTCCCTACTCCTCCAACATGTACAATTTTTCCGACATGGCCTATGATTGGTCGGTCGGCGGCGGGTTCCGCGTCGGCGTCGAGTGGCGTGCGACGAATGAACTGCGGTTTGGCCTCGCCGGCGCCACGCCCATGTTCATGTCGAAACTCGAAAAATATAGAGGATTGATCGCCGACCAGGGCAGTTTCGACATTCCGGCGACCCTGATCGCCGGCGTCGCCTATGACCTGTTGCCCAACCTCACGCTGATGGCCGACTGGCGACACATCTTCTACGCGGCGACCACCGGC
>JALHNQ010000018.1 GCA_022843405.1 Methylocystis sp.
GGGGGTGGTGGCGGCGGCTGGGGAGGCGGCGGTCATCATGGCGGTTGGGGCGGTCACGGCGGCGGGCATGGCGGCGGCTGGGGCGGTCACGGCGGGCATGGCGGCGGTTGGGGCGGTCACGGCGGCGGCTGGGGGCGAGGACGCTACTGGGGCGGTCGCTGGTATCCCTATGGCGTAGGTCAGTGCTGGAGATGGACTCCCGCCGGCTGGATTTGGATCTGCTATTAAGAGCGATATCTGACCGCCCCAATCTCCAGACATTCGCCATGCAAGGGATGACGAGGAGATCGGGGCTCGGAACGCCACAAGTGCGCGGGGCCCAAAAGCCCCGGGCCCGACAACAGCGCTCGGGGCTTCGTTAACAATTACGCCCTGTGGTAGGGATGGCCGGACAGAATCGTCATCGCCCGATAAATCTGTTCGGCCGCCAGAATGCGCGCCAATTGATGCGGCAGCGTCATTGCGCCAAAGGAGAAGACCGCGCTCGCGCGAGCGCGCAGGCTCTCATGGAGCCCTTCGGCGCCGCCGATTGCAAACCAGAGCGCCTTGCGACCCTTGTCTCTTTCTGCTGCGATGAATTGCGCAAAGTCGGCGCTCGTCGCCGCTTGGCCGCGCTCGTCGAACACCGCAAGTCGCGAGTCAGGCGGCAACGCCGCGAGCAGTTCCGCGCCTTCGCGCGACGCCTGCTCGGCCGCAGAGGCGGCCTTGCTCTCGTCGATCTCTTTAAGCTCGAGGCCTTCGAGACCCAATCGGCGAAAGGCGCCGATACGCTCGGCGTATCGCGCATAAAGCTCCCGCTCCGGACCGACCTTCAGGCGGCCGACGCAAATCAGTCCCAGTTTCATCCGGCGCCAAGCAGCATGAGAAGACGGACGAGCAATCCAAAAGGGAAAGCTCGATCAGCTCCCGTCAGACCAGGCGAATCTCCACCGGACGGTCGCCGCCCCACATCTTTTCGAGATTGTAGAACTGGCGCACTTCGGGACGGAAGACGTGGACGATGACATCCCCGGCGTCGATCAGCACCCAGTCGCATTGAGGCAGGCCTTCGACGCGCGGCGCAACCACGCCAGCGGCCTTCAACGCCTTGATCGCCTTGTCAGCGATGGCGCCGACATGCACGGTCGACCGACCCGTCGCGATGATCATGTCATCGGCGAGAGCCGTCTTTCCGCGCAGATCGATGGAGACGATGTCCTCGGCCTTGGTTTCGTCCAGGCTGGCGAGAACCTTTTGCACGATTGAGCCGGCTAACGGCGCTCCTGCGCCAATTCCCGGCCGGAGCGGACGAGTATCCGCACCCGGATGAACACTTGTCGACAGCGTTGCAACCCTCATGCTTCGCGGCCCAAGCCCGCGAGTACGGCGGGCCGCAACGCAAGGATGGGGCGCTTCCCGAAAAATTGCAATAGAAACGGCGGTGTTGCAGAGCGCCGAAAAGAAAAAAACCCGGCTCGGGCGCCGGGTTTTTGAAGGCGGTTCGGGCTAATCGAGAGGCGGGAGGAACCTCAAAGCCGGAACAAGGGAAGCATAATCGATTTGCGCCGAAAGCGTAGGGCGAATTTCACGCCGCCCGGTTTCGCGAGGCGAAAAGCGGGGAAAAGCCGGTGAATCGGGACCCGAAAATCGTTTCGCCCACGTAGAATCTGATCATCTTAACAATGTTTTAGGAAGCGCCACAGGCGGTCCGTGGTCAAATTGCAACACATGTCCAGTTTGTTGCTGGAGCGCTGCTTTTGGCGCGGTCCAATATGGCGAAATCATGGAATTAGCACCATAGCGCCGCTGGTGGCGCGTGATTCGAGCGCGGCATGCGCCTTGGCCGCATCGGCCAGCGGAAACCGCGCCGGTTCGCCCAGAGTCACGAAGCCCTGCTTCGCCGCATGGAGGAGATCGTCCACGATCTCCTCATAATCGCGCCGCCGCGCGATATGCGTGAACAGCGACGGGCGCGTGGCGTAAAGCGAACCTTTGAGCGCCAGAAGGCCGATGTCGAAAGCTGCGATCGGACCTGACGCCGAGCCGAAGCTAACGAACATGCCGAACGGCTTCAAGCAATCGAGCGAAGCCGGAAAGGTCGCGCGCCCGACGCCGTCATAGACGACGTCGCACAGCTTGCCCTTGGTCAATTCCCGAACCCGTTCGACGAAGTTTTCCTCCCGGTAAAGGATCGTATGCCTGGCGCCCGCCGCCTCCGCGATCTTCGCCTTGTCCGGAGAGCCGACGGTGGCGATGACCTTTGCGCCGAGCGCGTTCGCCCATTGGCAGAGGATCTGTCCGACGCCGCCGGCGCCCGCATGGACGAGAACGCGATGGCCTTTCTTCACCTTGAATGTCCTGCGCAGCAGATATTGCGCGGTCAGCCCTTTCAGCATCATCGCCGCGCCCTGCTCATAGCTGAAGGCTTTCGGCAGACGGATCACTGAATCGGCGGCGATGTTGCGCGCCTGCGCATAGCCGCCGAGCGCGCCGACATAAGCGACCCGCTCCCCGACTTTGAAAGACTTCACATTTTCGCCGACGGCGATCACCTCGCCGGCGCCCTCATGTCCGGGGATGAAGGGATAGTCCGCCGGATAGGCGCCGGTGCGGCGATAAATGTCGATGTAGTTGACGCCAATGGCGCGCTGGCGGATCTGCACTTCGTCGCCCGCCGGCGCCGGCAGATCGACGTCCTCCATGACGAGCATTTCCGGTCCGCCGGGCTGATGCACGCGTATGGCCTTAACCATCAACCTCTCCTTTCGCGATCGCGCCGCCCTCGCGAAAAAGCGGCAAAGCCAGAAAATAGCATCCCGTCGCGACTAAAGCCGCCTTTACGCCGAACGAAGCGGCCGCAAGATCCTGCGCAACCGCCGCGATCGCCGCCGCGGCCCAAACGGCGGTGACGGCGATCGTCACGAGGCGCAAGCGCTTGACGCGCAGCGGATGAACGAAAACGACCGGCGCGAACATGAGAGCCGTCCCCGCAAAAACCACCGCAAGGCTCGCATTCGTCGATGGCCGCAGCACAAGAAGATAGAACACGACGACATTCCAGAGCGCCGGGAATCCGCGAAACCAGTAATCCGACGTCTTCATCCGCCGATCGGCGAAATAGAGCGCCGAACAGGCGCAGACCATGGCGCAAACAGCGTCTGCGAAGGCCGGCTCGAGAAGGCCCGAACGCCACATTGCGACTAGCGGCGTGACCACATAATTGAGAAAATCGACGACGAGATCGAGCGCCACGCCGTCGATGAAGGGCGCCGTCTCGGTCACTTTGAAGCGTCGCGCCAGCGCGCCGTCGACGGCGTCGACGAAGAGCGCGACGCCAAGCCAGCCGAACATCGCAGCGAAACGCCCATCGGCCGCAAGGGACAGCGCAATCATGCCGAGCGCCGCGCCGCTCGCCGTAAAGAGGTGGACAGAAAAGCCGATGAGCCGGGAAGAAGTCACGGGGCGCAGAAGGGCTGGAGAAGCGGGACGCAAGACTACACCGGCGCTCGCGCCAGTCCAAAGGCGCCCGGCTCGCGCTCCGAAGCGTCTCCCGCTATAACGAGCCGTGGAGACGGCTGAGATGGAACCGGCGCAAGAAGGCACGACATCGGAAATTCTCGTCGCTGGCGCCGGCGCGACCGGCCTTGCAGCGGCTTTGGCCTTTGCGCGCGCGGGTTTCAAAACCACGCTCGCCGGGCGGATTCCGCCGCCGCTGCCGGGCCGCACGGTCGCGCTATTCGAAGCATCGGTCCGCTTCCTCGACGCGCTCGGCGCGCTGGAGCGCGTCAGGGCGCGGGGCTGCGCAGTGGAAGCGATCCACATGATCGACGACACCGACCAGTTTCTGCCGGTGCCGGAACTCAGCCTGCGCGCCCGCGAGATCGGCCTGCCGGCGCTGGGCGTCAATGTGTCGAACGACGACCTCGTCGCGATCCTGCTCGATCTCTGTCGCGATCGGCCTGAAATCGAAATCATCGACGCCGATATTGCCGATTACGAATTCAACAGCGACGGCGCCGTCGCCATTCTTGCCGACGGGCGACGGCTGACGGCGGATTTCATCGTCGCGGCGGATGGCCGCAACAGCCGCGCCCGCGCCGTCGCCAGCATCGACGTGAAGGAATGGACCTATCCGCAGATCGCCCTCACCATGGTTCTGCGCCACGAGTTTCCTCACGAAAATATCTCGACGGAATATCACACGCGCTCGGGGCCCTTCACGCTGGTGCCGCTGCCCCCGCGCGACGACGCGCCGCATCGTTCGAGCCTCGTCTGGCTGATGAGCGTCGCCGACGCGCGACGGCGCCTCGCCAAACCGCGCGAGGAGCTCGAATTTGAAATCGAGGATTACGCCAAGTCGGAACTCGGCGCGATGCGCATCGAAGGCGACATTGGCCAGTTCCGGATGGGCGGCATGCAGGTGTCGAAACATGCGACGGCCCGCCTCGCGCTCGTCGGCGAGACCTGTCACATCTTTCCGCCGATCGGCGCGCAGGGATTGAATTTAAGCCTGCGCGACGTGGCCGACCTCGAGGATTGTCTCGCCAGCGTCGATCTCAAGAACGCGCGCGAATTATCGCGGGCGCTCGCCCGCTATGACCGTCACCGGCGCGCCGATATCGGCTTTAGAACCCACGGCGTCGATCTGCTCAATCGATCGCTGATCATTCCCTATCTACCGGTCGATCTGCTGCGCGGCGCGGGCTTCATCGCCATGGCGGCGCTTGGTCCGCTGCGACGCGCGGTCATTCGCGAGGGTGTGCTGCCGCATCTCGTGCTGCCGCGGCTGATGCGCCGGCCGGCGCATAGCCAAAACAACGCCGGCGCTCCGCAAGGGCGCGCCGGCTGGCGATCCTAGCAAGACGAGATTGGCGCCGCGATTGCGGCGCTACTTCGCGGCGATCTCGATCTTCTTTTCGTCCTTCTTGGACTCGGGCGTCTTGGGCAGCCTGATTTTCAGCACGCCCTTCTCGAAGTCCGCCGTGATCTTGTCCACGTCGACGCCTTCGGGAACTCTGAAGGCGCGCCGGAAGGAGCCGTAGCGGCGCTCCGAGCAATAATAGCCTTCCTTCTTTTCTTCCTTTTCTTCGCTCTTCTCGCCGGAGATCGACAATACGCCGTTCGAGAGCTTCACATCGACGCTTTTTTCGTCAAGGCCGGGAAGTTCGGCGCTGATTTCATAGCCGCCGTCCTTCTCGACGAAATCAACGGGTGGGGTCGCCGACCATTGCGACATCATCCGGTCGAACGGCTGAAAATCGGCGAGACTCCGACGCGACGGCAAGTCGTCAAACAGGCGATCGAACTGGCGCCGGAACGTTTCGAAAGGATGCCAATCAAGAATGCCGGGGTTCTGCGCAGAATCCTTTGACGCTGGCAGTTTGCTTTCTTCGGCCATGCTGATCTCCCTCTTGGATGGTCGATCGCGGGCAACCGCAAATTCAGCAACGATTAGTCCGACGATCGGAATGGAAACATTAGTGACGTGGCGCGTCAGTCGCGTGACTTCAAGCCGCGCGTTTGCGCCAATTTGTCGCGATCAAGCTCGTCGAATTCATCAAGCGACAACAGGCCGGCGTCGCCGCCCGATGACGCGGTATTGATCGTCAGCGTCGTCTCATGAAGGAATCGCAGCAGATAATCCGGCCCGCCCGCCTTGGGACCGGTGCCGCTTAAGCCAAACCCGCCGAACGGCTGACTGCCGACGACGGCGCCGATCATATTGCGGTTGACGTAAATATTGCCGGCCGGCGCTTCGCGCGACAGCGCGCGAATGCGCTGTTCGATGCGCGTATGCATGCCAAGGGTCAGCCCATATCCGCCGGCTTCGATGTCAGCGAACAGTCGCGGCAAGCGCGCCGACCGCCAGGTCGCGACATGCAGCACGGGTCCGAAGATTTCCTCCTGTAACGCCTCGACGCGCGCGATCCTGACGATATGCGGCGCGACGAATGTTCCCGTCGTCGGCGCTGCCCCGGCGTAGAGAATTCGCCCCTCCGCGCGTTGACGCGCCAGATAGGCGTCGAGCTTCGACTTCGCTTCGGCGTCGATCGCCGGGCCGACATGAGTCGCGATCTCGCGCGGATCGCCGACGCGCAATTCGCGCGCCGCGCCGATGAGCGTCTTCAGACAGGCGGGCGCGATCTCCTCTTGCAGGCATAAAAGCCGCAGCGCCGAGCACCTCTGACCGGCCGATCGAAAGGCCGAAGTCAGAACATCGTCGACGACCTGTTCGATCAGCGCCGTCGAATCGACGATCATCGCATTGATCCCGCCAGTTTCCGCGATGAGCGGCGCAATCGGCCCGTCGCGCCCGGCGAGCGAGCGGTTGATCCGATGCGCGACCTCGACCGAGCCGGTGAAGACGACGCCCGCCGTCAGCGGATCGGCGACAAGCGTGGCGCCGATTGCGCCGTCGCCGGGAATGAACTGCAGCGCATCGTTCGGAACGCCCGATTGGCGCAGGAGTTCGATCGCCATCGCGGCGATGAGCGGCGTCTGCTCGGCGGGCTTGGCGACGACGACGTTTCCGGCGACGAGCGCCGCGGCGACCTGGCCGATGAAAATCGCGAGCGGAAAATTCCACGGCGAGATGCAAAGGAAGACGCCGCGCCCGTGACGGCGCAGGACATTGATTTCGCCCGTCGGCCCTGGCAGCGCCGCGTCGGCGCAGACGATCCGCGCCTGACCCGCATAATAACGGCAAAGATCGGCCGCTTCGCGCGCTTCGGCGAGCGCGTCGTCGAGAGTCTTGCCCGCTTCGTTTTGCAAAAGGGCGATCAGTTGCCCGCGCCGCGCCTCGATGAGATCGGCCGCGCGTTCGATCATCCGCGCGCGCGCCTCATACGGCGTGCGGGACCATGCTGGAAAGGCGCGCGCCGCGGCGGCCATAGCGGCATGCGCCGCAGCTTCATCCGCTTCGACGACCTCGCCGATGATCGCGCCGTCGATCGGCGACAGGACGGGGCGCGGCGCGGCTCCCGTTGCGACGCTTGGGCGCGCGCAAGGCGACGGAACAGGCGCGCGCGTCTCCTCGATCAGCGCCGCAAGCGCGGTGCGATCGCCAAACTCCACGCCTTTGGAATTGGCGCGAAGCGGCAAATAGATTTCGCTCGGCGTCGACAGACGCGGATGGCGCGCATGAGCGCCGATCGTTTGGTAAGGGTCCGCGACAAGCGCGCGTTCAGGCGTGTCAGGATCGGCTGCGCGCGCGACGAATGAGGAATTGGCGCCGTTCTCGATCAAGCGCCGCACGAGATAAGCGAGGAGATCGCGATGCGGGCCGACCGGCGCATAGACGCGAACGGCGGCGTCGCTCACTTCGGCAAGCGACTCGTAAAGCGGTTCGCCCATGCCGTGCAGGCGCTGAAACTCGAAGTCGCGCCGCCGCTGCGCCATCGTCAGAACGGCGGCGACGCTGCGGGCGTTATGCGTGGCGAATTGCGGGAAAAGACGCGGCTGCGCGAAAAGCTGCGCCGCGCAGGCGTCGAAATTGAGATCGGTCATCGCCTTGCGGGTGAACACGGGGTAGTCGGCGAGGCCGCGCTCCTGCGCCCGCTTGATCTCGCCGTCCCAATAGGCGCCCTTGACGAGCCGAACCATGAACCGCCGATCGTGAGCGTCCGCGAGCGACGCGGCATAATCGATCGCCGCCGACGCGCGCTTTTGATAGGCCTGCACGGCGAGTCCAAATCCGTCCCAGCCCGAAAGCGAGCGATCCTCGATGACGCGCGCGACGACATCGAGAGAAAGCTCGAGCCGATCCGCTTCTTCCGCGTCGATGGTGAAAGCGAGATCGCGGTCCTTGGCGAGGCGGGCGAGGTCGAGCACGCGCGGCGGCAACTCCCGCAATACGCGTTCGCGCGAAATCGCCTCGTAGCGCGGATGCAGCGCCGAAAGCTTGATCGAAATTCCGGGGCGCGCCGGCAAAGGCGACGTCCCGGCCGCATCGCCGATGGCGCGAATGGCGTGGGCGTAGGCCGTAAAATAGCGCTCGGCGTCTTCGGCCGTGCGAGCGCCTTCGCCAAGCATGTCGTAGGAAAAGCGTTCGCGCCGTCCGTGCGCGCGTGCGACCGCCGCTTCGATGGTTTCGCCGAAAACAAAATGGGCGCCCATCAGCCGCATCGCCTGACGGGCGGCGGCGCGCAGCGCGGGCGCGCCAAGGCGGCGCGCAAGATCGGCGACGAGCCCTCGCGGCTCCGTCACGTCGACGATGCGCGCCGAAAGCCCCAGCGCGAAAGCGCAGGCCTGGACGAGAAGGGCGTCGCTCGACGCCTCATGATGAGAAAAATCGCCTTCAGCGAGCTTATCGGCGAGGAGCTGATCGGCGGTGGCGTCGTCGGGAACGCGCAGCAACGCCTCGGCGAGCGCCATCACCGCGAGACCTTCACGCGACGAAAGTGAAAATTCGTGCAGGAAGTCTTCGACGCCGCCAATCAGATCGCGCCTGGCGCGCAGGCCGCGCACGAGCGTCAGCGCGGTTTCTTCTGTCGCCAGCGAGGTCGCGGCGTCCGGACGCGACTTCAGGAAAGCCTCGGCGAAGCTCTCGTCAGGAGGCGCGTAAGGCGCCGCAAAGGGCGCCGGCCGATCGTCTGTCCGATTCATTCGTCCTGGAATCGACCGCGCCCGCAGGCGTCGATCAAATCTTGTCGCCTTCCGCTCCGGGCCGCGCGCAACGCCATTTGGTGACGGTGAGTTGCGGATGTTCGCCGCACCACTGAGCGATATAAGGCATCGCCTGCATCATGCAATTATTGGTCGAGCCCGTGGCGGACTCAAGAACGATCTTGCGTTCGTCGCAGGCGGCGGGCTGCGCGAGCGCGCAGACGGTAAGGATGAGTTCGACGAAATTCATCGTAATCTCCTTGCTAGCGCCCGCTCAGCGGGCGTTTTGCTTCTTAGCAAGGGTAATGCCGGTCAGTCCGGGGTCAATATCTCGCCCTTGCCATAGACCGCCGTGTCGCCGCCATAGCGGCGCAGCCTGCGCGACAGGACCTCGGCCGCCTGGGCGCTATGATTTCTCAGTCTGCGCGCAAAAAGCCGCGCGAAGTTCAGCTCATGCGCGCCGCAATCGACATAGGTCGAACCGAAACAGCCGCCGCGCGCCAGCACGATCGAGCCGCGCTTGTTGAGATAGCCGATCCGGCCCCTGGCCTCGCCCAAGCAGAAGATCGTGCCGGCGATGACGCGGGCGCCGAAGTCTTCGCCGGCGTCGCCTTCGATGATGAGAATGCCGCGGCGCAGCCGGTCGCCGGCGCGTTCGCCAGCCTTGCCGCGCACGATGATCCGGCCTCCGGCCATGCCGGCGAGTTCGCCGGCAAGCGGACCGGCGAGAAAATCGCCGGCGTCGCCCTTGATCTCGATGTCGGCGCCGAGGTTGCCGGAAGCCGCGTGGGGACCGGCGCTGCCAGCGACGGTGATCGTACCGCCCTTGGCGAGACGGCCGCATTGCGCGCCGACGTCGCCTTCGACATGGATCGCGAAGCCGGGCAGAAGTTTCGCGCCGACAAGATCGAAGCGCGTCGAGCCGCCCTCAAAGCGAACATTTTTTAGATCGCCTTCGGAAATCTTGAAGAGATCGCCGACTTTGGTCGAAATCCGCGTTACGCCGATCTCGATCTCTTCGATCTGCGCGATTGACTTGCCGGCGAGACGATCAGGCGTCAGCGGCGAAAGATCGACGCGCTGGGGCGGCTCCTGGCGAAGCGCGAAGGTAAACGGCTTCACGGCAGCAAATCCTTCAAATGATAATGGAACGGGCCGAGCTTGCCGCCGTAATTGCCGGCGCCGACGCGTTTTGCGCCCTGCTCCGGCCCCATCTCGATGATGGCGCGCAGCCCGGCGCGCATCGCCTCGCGCACGGCGTTGTCGGTCAGCCCGTCGATGACGATTTCGAGCACGCAGCCGATATCTTCGTCGAGCGCGCTCTTGGTGACGCCGCGCAAGGCCGGACAGTAGGCGTCATTGGTCGACGCGCTCATGCCCTTATATTGCGAGCCGACCTTGGAGCCCGAGCGCACAATGCCGCCGGGGAATGGCGCGATGGCGTCGGCGACGCGGTCGAGCGCCGATACGGCGGCCTCGGTCGCGCGCATGGTCTTGTCCCAGTCAGCGCCCATGATCAGAAGATTGCCGCCGCCAACGGATTTCTTGGTCAGGCCGACCTTGCCTTCGCAGAAGAACTCGCCGTCCATCACCGGCACGCGCCAGTAACGCCTTCCGTCGATGACCTTGGACATCTGCCACTTGTCGCCGAATTGGCGCACCGCGTCGCCGACCTTGATCTCGAATTCGCCGGCGACCGTCGAATAGACCGCCGAGCCCGGACAGGTCAGCACGCATTGGCCGAGTCGATTGACGAGTTGCTTCTCGGCGTCCTTCGACGACATGGCGAAGAGCAGCACGCGCACGCCGGGACGGCCGTCCGGCGTATCTTGCGGCGAAACTTCACAATCGATCCCGGCCTCGCAGCCGCAGCCGATAACCGACGTGGCAAAGCCCGTCATCGTCAGCGCGGCCTGTCGCGCCCATTTGGGGTTCGGCGCGGTGATCAGTATGCCTGTCCCGCTCATCGGGAAGGCTTCGGCGAAATTGTCGTCTATCGTGACGCCATTGCGGACTATATCCGGCATGGAACCTCCGCAAAGGCGTCCTTGTGCGGTAGCGCCGCGTCGGGCACGTCGAAGATGCTGCGCGGCAGGCCGTAAAGGTCGTCGTAATAGGAATCGAGGCGCTTGGTAATCCGCTGGTCGTAGCGCGGGCGAATATGCAGCGTCTTGCCGCGCGTGTAATGCGAGACTTGGCCATCGCGCACGACGAGATTGCCGTCCTTGAACACGAGGGCCGCGCGGCGGAACATGCCCGCGACGTCGCGTCCGGGCTTGTAAACGGCGATGTCGGCGACCGCGCCGGCGCCGAGCCGGCCGCGGTCTTCAAAGCCGAAGAGCTTCGCCGCGCCAGAGCGGCTCATCTGCGCGATCTCGTAAAGCGTATATTCGCGCGAGATCGACGGCAGCGTGGTGTGCTCCAATACGTCGGCCGGCAGGCGCGAGAGATATTGCGCGCGAAGGTCGGCGCTCATCAGCAGCGCGAACAGTTCCGGATAGGTCGTGAAGGGACCGCCGTTCGGATGGTCGGTGGTGAAGAACACCTGCTCGGGATTGTTAATGAGCAGGAACAGCTCCAGCCCCGCCGCCCATTGAATGGCGTTATAGTAGTTCGAAATCTTGTAGACGTAGGGCACGATGCCGCCGCCATTGGCGTCGCCGTCGAAAATCGCGCCCTTTTTCGGGATCGCGCCCGGCAGGCTGTTGAATTGCTTCAGAACGTCGGACGAGATCGTCACCGTGTCGGAGAACATCACCTGGCCGACGTCAACGGAAACATTCGGATTGGCGTTAATTTTCTCCGCGAAGATCGCGCCGGCAGACGAGAAGCCGTTCTTGCCTTCCTTGCCATAGGCGTAGAACTGCACATGGGCGAGATGGAGCGGCAGACCCTGCGCCGCGTCGATCGTCGCCAGCGCCGTGTCGATGTTTCCCGCGATGCCGAGATTGTTCATGTGCAGATGCAGCGGGTGGGCGATGCCCACCGCCTGAGTCGCCTTCTGCAGCGCCTGAAAAATCTGGCGCGACGTCAGCCCGTAAAAGGGCACGACATCGTCAAGCCCGAAGGCGCGCATGTTCTCCTTGAAGGCCTCGACCCCGCCGGGATTGATGCATTTTAAGCCGAGCGAACGGGTATTCTCGACGGTCTGAGCGACATAGTCGTTGATCGCGCCGTCCGTCTCGCCGTCGCGCAGCATGCCGAGCAGAAAATCATCATTGCCAAGCACGGTGAGCGCGCCCTTGTCGATGATCGGCACGTCGTTGAATTCGAGATGGGTCTGCAAGGCGTGATGCGGCGCCATCGCCGGTTCGACGACGGTGGTGAAACCCATCTGCGCATAGAGACGCCCGATCTCATAGCTCGACCATTTGGCGGTCGACAAAGGCGTGCCGGCGAGCCGCGCGCGTATCGCGCGATGCAGTTCCGGCAGCAGCAGCCGCGCCGTGTTCACATTGCCGCCGGCGATGTGAGAGTGAATGTCGATCGCGCCGGCCATGACGATATGGCCTGAGACGTCGATCTCTTCGTCGGCGCTGCGGCCCTCGGGCCGCTCGACAATGCGGCCGTTTTCGAACCAGACGTCGCCGATGGCGTCCTGCCCGGTCGCGGGGTCGACGATATGGCCGCCGCGCAAAACTGTCAGCGCCATGCGCCCTCCGAAACTTCCGCCATGATGGAGTCGATCGTCTGCGCGACGCTCGGCGCGTCGGTCGGCGCGCTGGCTTTGCGCAGCGTCATGCCGCCGGTTTCCTGACTCATCAGCACCGAATCATGGGTGACGCCGGGCTGACCGACCTCGATGAAGAGTCCCTGCGACGCCGCCGCATGCGCCGGGGCGAGCGTAACGAGCGGAAGATCGGCGCGAGACCAGGCCGGCTTCTCGCCGTCGAAGGCGGAGATCCACAGCGCCGCGTCGGCCTCGCCGCTGTCGACGAGGCGCGACGCCTCGAAGCGCCACGGGTCATGCTCCGGATAGCCGCGGCCAAAGCCGGTGCGCGGCGGAAATCCCGTCATCCAGCCGGCGGCTTGCGTAACCCCCGAAGCGCCGCTGCGGGCGCCGATATGAACGCCGGTGAAGCGCGTCGTGGCGTTGAGATCGATCACGAGGCCCTGCATCATCTCGATCGCCAGCGGATCGAGCGTCGACGCCGACCAGACGAACACGCCAAAACGCGCAGCTCGCAGCGTCTCCACGAGTCCGTCAATGAGGCTCACTTTTTCAGGGTCGAGCGCCACCGGGCGTCCGCCAAATCGGGCGCGCCATGCAGCGAGCACGCCCGAGAGCTCCTGCGCCGAGGCCGGGATCGCCTTCGCGCCAGGCACGGCGCTCGCTTCATCGCCTTCGGGCCCGACCCAAATCACCTTGCGCGGCTGCTGCGCCTGCGCGCCACGGCGTGGCGGCTGATCGAGCGCAAGCCGCTCCAGCATTCCAGGCCAAGCACGCGTCAGCCCTGGGCCGATCAGCACGACGCAGTCGCTGCGAATGCGCGCCTCATTCGCGGTCGTCGTAAACATGGCGAATGAACGCTTGACGTCGATGTCGGCAAGCGTTTCGCGGGACGCCAGATGATCGAAAACGCCCTTCAGCCGCTCGGCCAGAAGGACGGCGGCGCGCGCGCCGGCTATGTCGGCGCCAAGGCCGGCGATGAGCGGAAAGGCCGCTCTGTTGAGAATTTTGGCGGCGTGTCGATAAGCCTCGTCAAGCGCAATCGCCTTGCCGTCGAGCGTCGCTGTCCCCATCCCTACCCCGATTTGCGACCCGTCCCGGCCAAGCTCAAAAGCGTGATGGCCAATTTGGCGCTATCCATTTGTTTTTTAGCGCCTACTCGTCGAGCCGGGCGGCTCCTCCCGCGTTTTGCTATGCCTAGCAGCCGTCAAGTCGCCTGTCGAGACGTTCGGCTGCGTCATTTGCATCCGAGGCTTCCGCAGCATGACTCTGACGGCGCCGTGGAACAGTTGCATTGTGCGCCGCATCCCATTTGCGAAGCGGCGACGATCATGTTAAATGCTGCGCCGAGCTTAAACCTGCGGGGGCCACGCCCATATAAGCAGGGCAGAGCCGTATAAAGTCCCAGACGGAGGAAAAAATGGCCTGGACGACCCCCGTGATTGTCGAAGTTTGCGTCGGCATGGAAATCACCAGCTACGAGTCCGCCGAGATCTAAAGACCGGGGCGGCCTTCGCTTCGGCGAGGGCGCCAAAGAATTCCCGAATCGAGCCGGCAAGAAGAGCGCTGCGCAGAGCGGTTGCGCTTTTCGAAGCGCCGGCTCGAATCATTTTGGCCCAGATCGGCGGCGCGGCCGGCCGCGAGCAGGAGGCGTCGACTTGCGCTCGTCTTCGCTTTTCATCGTCTTCCCTTTCGTTCTGTTCGCCGCGGCGACCGCCCGAGCGGAAAGTCCGAACGCCAAGGCGCTCCTTGACGACGCGAAGCGGATTTTCCAGCCGATCGCCGTTCCCGCCCCCGCCAATGATTCCGTGACGGCCGCGCGCGTCGAGCTCGGCCGACGGCTGTTTTTCGAGAACCGCGTGTCGATGGACGGCAATGTCAGTTGCGGTCATTGCCATCCGGCCGACAAGCAGGCGAGCGACGGACTGCCGAAGGCGATCGGCGTCTTCGGCAAGGAGAACCCCCGCAACGCGCCGTCGATCTTCAACGCCGCGCTGAATTTCAAGCAACACTGGCGCGGCGATCGCGAGTCGCTTGAAGACCAGGCCGAAAAATCGCTGCTTGGGCCGGTAAGCTTCGGCAATCCCGATCAGGCGACGGCGATGAGCAAGCTCAAGGCGATTCCCGCCTATGCCGACGCCTTCGCCAAGGCGTTCCCCGGCGACAAGGATCCGATCAATTCGAAGAATTGGGGCGTCGCGGTCGGCGCCTTCGAGCGCACCTTGCTGACGCCTTCCAAATTCGACGCGTTCCTCGCGGGCGACGTCTCGGCGCTGTCGAAGCAGCAGCAGGCGGGACTGCACAAATTCATCGATCTTGGCTGCGCCTCTTGCCACAATGGCGCGGGCGTCGGCGGCAATTCCTTCCAGAAATTTGGCGTCGTCAGCGACTATTGGAAGGAAACCGGCGTCGCGACGCCCGACAAGGGCCGCGCCGACGTCACCAAGAACGACGCCGACCTGTATGTGTTCAAGGTCTCGAGCCTGCGCAACGTCGCGAAAACGGCGCCCTATTTTCACGACGGGTCGGTCGACGATCTGAGCAAAGCCGTGAAAATCATGGGCAAGACGCAGCTCGGGCAGGATTTGTCGGACAAGGATTCAGCCGACATCGTCGCTTTTCTCGGCGCGCTGAACGGTCCCGTACCGGCGAATTACGCGCCGCTGGAGCCTTTTCCGGACGCGGAAGCGAAATAGGCCGGACACACCCTCCCCTCGCAAACCGGGTGTTCCCGGTTTGCGCTTTTAGATTGGCCGAAGTCGGCAACAGCCGACTTCGGCAGGGTGAGGGTGAATACGAGCTCTCGCCTCACGTCAGCCTGTGCTCCAACGCGATGCGCAACAGCTCCATCGGCGTGCGGGCGCCAAGCTTTCGTTTCATGATCGAGCAGCTGTTGGCGATCGTCTTGTAGGAAACTTGAGTCGCATCGGCGATCTCCGCCATTCCAAGCCCGCGTCCGAGCATCCGCAGAATCTCCAATTCGCGCGCGGTCAGCGCGGAGAGCGGACTGGCGGCCGCGCCGCCTTTTTCGAACGCAAGCCGATTGGCGATTTTGGGCATGAGAAACACGCCGCCCGACGCGACTTCGCGCACCGCCGTCAGCAAGAGATAGGGGTCGTCGTTCTTCGTCACATAGGCTTTGGCGCCCATCTGAATCGCCCGCGCCGCGAAAATCGGATCGTCATTCATGCTGAAAACGACGATGCGCGCGCCCGGATCGGTTTCCAGAATCCGCCGCGCCAACTCGAAGCCGGAAACGCCCGGCAAGCCGATGTCGACAACCGTCACGTCCGGCTTTTCCGCTAGGAAGGCGGCAAGGCCAGTCTCCGCGTCGCGCGCGTCGACGACGTCAATGTCGCCCTCGCCGGCGAGCATCGCCGCGCAGCCGGAAACGATGATCGGATGGTCGTCAACGATGAGAACGCGCATTTTCCGGCTTGGCTCCGTAAGTTCGAACGTGCTGGGACGACAAGCGGCGAACATTGACGGCATCGCAGCCTTTCGTAAAGTCTTCGGCTTCTTTACAGAATTTGCTCATGCTTCGAAGGCTCTCCCTGCGCCTGCGCCTGTCGCTGCTGCTCGGCGCCGTGTTGGCGCTGGGATTGGCGCTCGGCGTCGGTCTGCTGGTCTTGCATGCGGGCGCGCGCGTTCGCGCCGAGGCCGACGGGTCGACGCGCCTTGCGCGCGATCTGGTCGAAGCGACGTTGCCGCGACTTGATGCGGCGCCAGATCCGCAAGTGGAAATCGCGCGACTTCTCGCCGATGCGCGCCGACTACGCCATGTCCGCGTCACGCTCGCCGGAGAGGAGGCGCCCGCCGCCGAGAACGACGGCCGCGCGCCGCAGTGGTTTTCGCGGCTCGTTCTGCCGAACGCCGCCGCCATGCGGATCGAAACCGGCCGCGGCGCGATCCTGATCTCCCCCAATCCTGCCGATGAAATCGCCGAGATTTGGCAGGAGATCGTCTGGCTTGCGATCGGCGGCGCTGGAATCGCCGTCGCCGCCTTCGGCCTTGTGTCGCTCGCCGTGTCGCGAACGCTGCGTCCCATCGCGATTCTCGCGGATGGCCTGCAGCGTCTGGAGCGCGGCGAACATTTGGTGCGCGTTCCCGCCGACGGCTCTGCCGAATTCATCATCATAGCCGAGCGGATCAACGCGCTGGCGGCGACCCTGCAACAGCTCGATGAAGAAAATCGCCGGCTGGTGCGGCGTATGATCCATGTCCAGGACGAAGAGCGCAAAGACATCGCGCGCGACCTGCATGACGAGATCGGGCCTTTCCTGTTCACTGTCCGCGCGGGCGTGGGCGCGCTGGCGCGCCGCGCCACCGCTCCAGGGGCCGAGCCGGCGCGTCTTGCCGAAGATTGCGCACGCATCGACGCGCAGATCGCCGCCTTGCAGCAGGTCAACCGGCGCATTCTCGGGCGGCTGCGTCCGGCCGCGCTCGAGGAGATGGGACTCGCCGACGCTTTGCAGGCGCTGGCCCAAGGCTGGCGCGAGGCGAATCCTGGCGTCGCCATCGCGCTTTCGCTCGACGGCGCGTCCGGCGACCTCGAAGAGGCGACCGCGCTCACCGCCTATCGCATCGTGCAGGAAGGCCTCGCCAATGCGCTCCGGCATTCGGGCGCCGATCAAGTCACAGTGATTGTCACGCGCGCCAAGGGCGCCTTGCATATCGTCGTGCGGGACAATGGGGCGGGTCTCGACGCTAAGCGTCACTCGCCGTCGAGCGGCGGTCTTGGGTTGCGCGGCATGAGCGAAAGAGTCGGCGCGCTGGGCGGCGCTCTCATGCTTAATAACGAGCCAGAAGGCGGCGCGAGGCTGACCGCGTCGTTGCCCTTGCGCGATGACGTCGCGACGGACCGCTAAACCGCGATCCAGGCGCGCGCCTTATCGGGCGCGGCCCAAACGGCGCTAGTCGATCTGACGGCGCCCGCGCTATATTCGTGGTGATGACCTTATTCAAAGGAGTCGCAAATGAAGAAAACAATGCTGCTCGGCGCGCTGGCGTTCGCCGGCGTCATGGCGCTGCCGGCGACGTCCGCGCTCGCCAAGGCGACCGGCCCTGTCGCCGCGCTCGACACCGACAATGACGGCACCGTCGACCTCAACGAAGTCAAAAAATCCGCCACTGAGCTTTTCACCCGCCTCGAGAAGGACTCGGACGGGACGGTCGACATCAAAGAAATGAAGGGCCGCGTCTCGAAAAAGGATTTCAAGACCGCCGATCCTGACAATGACGGCACGCTGTCGAAGGACGAGTTTCTCGTCATGGTCGCCGGCATGTTCAAGGATGCGGACCCCGACAGCGACGGCACGCTCGACGCCAAGGAACTCGCCTCCAAAAAGGGCAAGGCGCTGCTGCGCGTGACGCGGTGATGGGCAGGGGCGCGCGGGAGCGCCGAGCAACTTGATCCCGCGCGCCAAAGCGGCCATTTAGGCGATATGAAGAGCTTGGTTGCCGCCTTCTGTTTGCTGCTTCTCGCCGCGCCGGCCGCGGCGGAAACGTTAAACGTCAAAGTCGGCGTCCTGCGCGAAACGCATTCGCGCGAGACAATCTCCATTCTCGACATTCCCGCCGCCGACGACACGCTGGCCGGCGCCTTGCTGGGAACGGCCGACAACAACACCACAGGAAAATTCACCAACCAGACGTTTGAGGCGATCGACGCCAGGCTCGAGGAAGGCGACGATGTGGTCGTGGCGCTCGACTCGCTTTTCGACAAAGGCGCGCTTTTCATCATCGCCGACCTCTCGCCCGAACGCCTGCTTGCGGCCTCTGAGCGCGCCAAACCGAAAGGCGCGCTGCTCTTCAACGTCTCCGCGACGGACGACAGGCTGCGCGAAGACGACTGTCGCGCCAATGTCGTCCATGTGGCGCCGACGCGTTCGATGCTCGCGGATGGTCTGACGCAATATCTCGTCTGGAAACAGTGGCGACGTTGGTTGCTGATCAAGGGATCGCATCCGAAAGACGAACTCCTGGCGCAGGCTTTGCGCAACAGCGCCAAGAAATTCGGCGCGAAAATCGTCGAAGAGCGCCTTTATGAAGACACCGGCGGCGGACGGCGCAGCGACTCCGGCTCGGTGCAGACGCAGCGTCAGATGCCTTTGCTGACGCAGAATGCGTCCGCCTATGATGCGCTCATCGCCGCCGACGAGAGCGACGTCTTTGGCGGCTATCTTCCTTACCGAACCTGGGACCCGCGCCCTGTCGCCGGCTCGGCCGGTCTGACGCCGACGAATTGGGACCCGGCGCATGAGCAATGGGGCGCGCTGCAATTGCAGAACCGCTTCATTCAGACGTTCCGGCGCTTGATGAACGCCCGCGACAATGCGGCGTGGCTGGCGATGCGGATGATCGGCGAAGCGGCGACGCGCACCGCTTCCAACGACCCCGAGAAGCTGCGCCTCTACATGCTCGGCAAGGACTTCTCCATCGCCGCCTTCAAAGGCGTGCGGCTGACGCTGCGGCCGTGGAACCTGCAACTGCGCCAACCGATCCTTCTTTCCGACGGACGGATCATCGTCTCGGTTTCGCCGCAGGAAGGCTTCCTCCATCAAACGAGCGAACTCGACACGCTGGGGCTCGACCAGCCGGAGACGAAATGCAAATTGAATTGACGAACGCCCCCTCCCCCACCCTCCCCCGCTGGCGTGGGAGAGGGAGCAGATTCGGCCTTTCCACAATGCTTGCTCGCTTGCCGCGTCATGGCCGGGCTTGTCCCGGCCATCCACGCGTGGGTCCCAACGCCGTGGATGCAAGCAACAAGCGCGGGCATGACGCGAGTTATGCGATTAGCGTGACTATGGCTGCTTCGCTTTGCGCTGCGTTATCCGTCACGCCCGCCCACGCCTACAAGGCTTATGTCAGCAACGAGAAGGGCAATTCGATAACGGTCATCGACACAGACAAGCTTGACGCGACGGCGACCGTGAAAGTCGGCCGGCGCCCGCGCGGCGTCGCGCTGAACAAGGACGGCTCCGAACTTTACATCTGCGCCGGCGACGACGACGCGATTCAGGTGCTCGACACGAAGACCTTGAAAATCACGGGCAAGCTGCCGTCCGGCCCCGATCCCGAGCTTCTGGCGCTTAGTCCCGACGGCAATGTCATCTACGTCTCAAATGAGAACGACAATCTCGTCACGCTCATCGACGTGAAGAAAAAGGAGATGATCGGCGACATTCCGGTCGGCGTCGAACCAGAGGGCATGGCGGTTAGTCCTGACGGCAAGCTGCTGGTCAACACTTCGGAAACCACCAATATGGCGCATCTCATCGACACGCAGTCGAAAGAAATCGTCGCCAATATTCTCGTCGACGGAAGGCCGCGTTTCGCCGAATTCAAGAAGGACGGTTCGGAGCTTTGGGTTTCGTCGGAAGTCGGCGGGACCGTCGCCGTCATCGACCCGGCGAAACGCGAACTCAAGCAGAAGATCAGCTTCGAGATGCCGGCGATGTCGAAGGAAGCGATCCAGCCGATCGGCATTTCATTCACGCGCGACGGAAAGCGCGCCTTCGTCGCGCTCGGGCCGGCCAATCGCGTCGCGGTGATCGACGCCGAAACCAAAAGGATAGAAAAATATCTGCTCGTCGGCCAGCGCGTCTGGCACCTCGCTTTCACCCCGGACGAAAAATATCTGCTCACCGCTAATGGCGTTTCCAACGACGTCTCGGTGATCGACGTCGCGTCGCTCAAAGTGGTGAAGTCGATTCCCGTCGGCGCCTTTCCATGGGGCGTCGTCGTGGCGCCGCAATGATCCCCGCGCTCGCGGTCAGAAACGTCAGCCATTCCTATGGCGCGCGCAAGGCGCTCGATGATGTGAGCTTCTGCGTGCCGCCGGGCAGTTTCACCGTGCTTCTCGGCCTCAACGGCGCCGGCAAAAGCACGTTGTTCTCGCTGATCACGAGGCTTTACGCGGCGCGCCACGGCGAGATCGACATTTTCGGCCATAACGTCATGCGCGAGCCCGGCGCGGCGCTACGCCAGCTGGGCGTCGTCTTTCAGGCACGCACGCTCGATCTCGAATTGAGCGTGATGCAGAATCTTATCTACCACGCCGCCTTGCACGGGATTGGCCCGATCGAGGCGCATCGCCTCGCACAGGCGGCGCTAGCGCGGGCGGGACTCGCCGACCGCGCCAAGGACAAGGCCCGCTCCCTGTCTGGGGGACAGATTCGCCGCGTCGAAATCGCCCGCGCGCTTCTGCACGATCCGCGGCTGCTGCTGCTCGACGAGCCGACGGTCGGACTCGACATCAAGGCGCGCGCCGATCTTCTCGTTTTGGTTCGCGACCTGGTGCAGGAAAAGAGTCTCGGCGTCTTATGGGCGACGCATCTCATCGACGAGATCGCCGACGACGATCAGGTGGTTATTCTGCATCAGGGCAAGGCGCTCGCGAACGAACGGGCTCAGACGATCGTCGCCGCGCAAGGCGCCGCGAACATTGGCGACGCTTTCGCGCGAGTGACGAACGTCGCTCCGGAGAAGCTCTCGGCATGAGCGAAATCACCGCGCCCAGTGGCTTCACGCCGCGTCAATATCTCATCTGCCTCTCGGGCGTCGTCTGGCGCGAAGGATTGCGCTTTCTGCATCAGCGCGAACGCTTCGTCTCCGCCCTGGTGCGCCCGCTCGTTTGGCTCTTCATCTTCGCCGCGGGATTTCGGCAGGTGCTCGGCGTTTCGATCATCCCGCCTTACGAAACTTACGTGCTCTATGAAGTCTATATCGCGCCCGGGTTGATGGCGATGATCCAGCTCTTCAACGGCATGCAGTCGTCGCTCTCGATGGTCTACGACCGCGAGATGGGCAATATGCGCACGCTGCTCGTCTCGCCCTTCCCGCGCTGGTTTCTGCTCGGCTCGAAACTTCTGGCCGGCGTCGCCGTCTCGATTCTGCAGGTCTACGCCTTCCTGCTCATCGCCTATTTTTGGGAGATCGAGCCGCCGACGAAATGGGGCTATCTGACGGTGCTGCCGGCGCTGGCGCTCAGCGGGTTGATGCTCGGCGCGCTTGGCATGCTGCTCTCCTCGCTGATCAGACAGCTCGAAAATTTTGCAGGCGTAATGAACTTCGTGATCTTCCCGATGTTCTTCGCCTCTTCAGCGCTGTATCCGCTTTGGCGCGTGAAGGAGTCGAGCCCCTGGCTCTATTACGTCTGCGAAGTCAATCCATTCACGCACGCGGTCGAACTGATCCGTTTCGCCTTTTATGAAAGGATCGCATGGACGTCGCTCGCCCTCGTCTTCGCTTACACGAGCGCATTCCTCGTCGCCGCCATCGTCGCTTATGATCCGGCGCGTGGCATGCTGATGCGAAGGGGCGGCTGAGAGGCGCTGACGCTGTCGGCGTCAGCGCCGGCGATAGTGATAGCTGCGCGTATCGTGACGATGCGCGCGACCTTCAGGACAATTGCCGTAGCAGTCCCAGCGACCGTGCCGCGCGCCATGCTTGAACCACTCGGCCTGTCCCTCGGTCCAGGGACTCGCCGTGACGACGTGCGGCGAGAGGAGCATCGCCAGAAAGATTGTCGTCGCGGCCAATCTCGACATTGCGCCCCTCCGTTTCCTTCTCGCGCCTATTTCTTAGCGTCTTTCTTGGCGCTCTCGGCCGCGATCTCTTCCGCGACTCCCGGCGGCAGCTTGACGCCCGACGCAAGCTGAGCGCCGAGCGCGATCGCGCGCGCCTCGGTCAATCGCAATGCGCAATAGCCGAAATCCGGCTCGCGCGCGTAGGAGCGGCAGACTTCCTCGCGCCAGGAGGAGAAACCCGCCTGCTCCTTGACGATGTAATTGCGGATCGGCTTTTCCTTCTTGTTGCGGTCGTAGAGTTCGCGAAACGTGTTGCGAACCGTTTTTTCGACGCGCGCGCGGGAGCCGAGCATTTCTTCGCCCTTCTTGGGATCGATTTCGTCAGCGCCCATCCCCCAGAGCCCTTCGGGATCGGCGCGGCACCCTGCTTCCTTCAGTTCACAGGCCTTGCCCTCATTGGTGACGAGGATCGCGCCGTCGAGAACGCTGAACGCAAAGGGACAGGCGGGAAAGGCGATTTGATAGCGACGCAATCCGTTGTCGCTTTCGCGCGCCGTAAGTTTCAGCGGCATGCCCGCGACCTCGACCCGGCAGGATTCGCCGGAACGCCGCAAATCGTCCCCGACGAGCGTGAGTTTTGCGACCTGCAGCTCGGCGCCGGCGCGGGAGAATTCGATGGCGCTCCCCACGCCGTCGCGCTTGAGCGGTTTTCCGACGATAGCGTCTTCAGTCGGCGCCTTCGGCATAATCGCGGGGCCAGCGGCCGCGCCCATCTCGCCGCCCACGTTTTTTTTCTTCGCGGCGCCGGCGACTGTCCCCTCAGGTGTGGGGGCCACCGCTCCGGGGAGCGCAAGCTGCGCACTGGCGGAGGCCGCTCCCGCCACGATGAACGCCGCTGCGCCGAACATGCGGGCGCGGCGCGCGGCGAGAGTTCGAAACCCCGATGTCAACATGGCGATCGCCATCCCCCGGCCGCAGCCCGGCCCCTGCCTTCGCGGCGAGGCGCGCGCTAACGAGGCGCGAGCACCATCACCATCTGCCGTCCTTCCATGGACGGTTCGAGTTCGACCTTGGCCAGCGTGGCCGTTTCCGCCTTGACGCGCGACAGAAGCCGATAACCGATGTCCTGATGCGCGATTTCGCGGCCGCGAAAGCGAAGGGTGACCTTAACCTTGTCGCCTTCTTCGAAGAAACGGCGGACCGCCCTCATTTTCACGTCATAGTCATGGTCGTCGATGCCGGGCCGAAGCTTGATTTCCTTAACCTCGACGACCTTCTGCTTTTTGCGCGCCTCGGCGGCCTTCTTCTGCTCGGCGAAGCGAAAACGCCCGTAATCAAGAATTTTGCAGACGGGGGGAGTGGAATTCGGCGCGATTTCGACGAGATCGAGCCCCGCCCCCTCGGCCAAGGCGAGCGCATCCGGCAATTGGATGACGCCGTGATTTTTCCCCTCGGAATCGATTAGCTGCACTTCTCGCGCGCGAATTTCTCGATTTGTGCGCGGCCCTTCCTTCTGGGGGGCTGCGACGCTCTTCTGTGGACGGCGAATGGATCATCTCCTTCTCTTGGCCAAAAGCCGGCCGCCGAGCCATAGGCGCAAAACGGCGACCGCCGGACTCGCAGGTCCGGGACCATGGAGAGAGATTCCCACGCCAGCGCGCCAAGTCAACCGTTCGAGGCTCCCCGACGCCGCTTTTTGCGCTACAAGCGTCGAATATTCTCCACAAAATCCAAAATCAGCGCGTTAACCCTTCCCGGCGCGTCTTCCGGCGTCCAATGCGACGCGTCCGGCAGAAGTTCGATCCTCAGATTGCGGACGAAGCGTTCCGCGCCATTAAGACAGGATTCGCCGAGCGCGGCGTCGCGAAGTCCCCAGACGACAAGCGTGGGCGCATCGATCGTCGAATCGAGGTCTTCCGCTTCGAGAATCTCGCGGCCCGCCGCGCGATACCAATTGAGCATCGCCGTCGCGGCGCCGGGGGACGCGACATTGGCGCGATAGATGTCCATCGCGTCTGTCGAGAAGACGCCGTCGCGGCCCGCCGACCACCGCATAAGCCTCTCAGTGAAAGCGCCGCCGCGCGCGGACAACAGCCGGTCAGGTAGCCAAGGCAGTTGAAAAAAGGCTGCATAGACGGATTTGAGCTTTTGTCGCCATTCCTGTTCGAGCGCCCGTCGAAAGCATAAGGGGTGCGGAATATTCACAACGACGAGAGCGTCGATCGGGCGCAGTTTGCGAATAGCGATGACCCAGGCGATGAAGCCGCCCCAATCATGGCCGACGAGCGCGACCGAAGCGGGACGGGCGGCGTCGATCAATCCGGCGACGTCGCCCGTCAGCGCGTCGAGCGAATAGGCTTCCTTTGCGAGCGGCCGAGCGGTCGCGCCATAGCCGCGCTGATTGACCGCCCAGACCCGATAGCCCGCCGCGGCGAGCGGCCCGACGAGATGGCGCCACATGACGGCGTGCTGGGGAAAGCCGTGCAGAAGGAGCGCGAGCCGATCGCCCGCGCCCGCCTCGAAAACCTCGAATTCAATTCCATTGGCTGGAATGATGATGCGACGCGCGCCGAGAAGGGTCGCCGCCGCCGAGGTCACATCTGTCCCGCCAACGCGGGGCAACTGGGACAGGGCGCGCCGCCCGACATCGCGGCGCAGCTTTCCGCGGACTCTCCGCCCGCGGCCGGACGCGCGATCAAGGACAACTGGCGCTCGACATGGGCGCCGCCACAAGCGGGACATTCGGGCGTTTCATCGAAACGCGACAGTGTCTCGAACTCATGCGCGCAATCATTGCAGCGATAGGCGAAAAGCGGCATTAGCCCTCTCTGGCGGCTCATTAGACGGATAGGCGATTTTACCGGTCCGCTCGCTGGGCGCAAGGCGCGTCGGGGAAAGCAAGCCGGTCCCGCCCTTCAGGCGGCGCGCTAAAGTCTGCTTATCGATTCGCAACAGGGACATTGGGATGACCTATCGCGCGCCGCTCGACGACATTCTCTTCGCCCTCCGCCTCGCGGCCGGCGAAGGCGCGATCGAGCCGGGCGGCGTGTACGGCGACATCGCCGACGGGGTCGCCGAACAGACTTTGACCGAGGCTGCGAGATTCGCCGAAGAGGTTCTGCTGCCGCTCGACGGGATCGGCGACCGCGTCGGCGCGACCTACGCCAATGGCGCCGTCACGACGCCGCCAGGCTGGCGAGAGGCCTACGCCCAATGGCGGCAAGGCGGCTGGAACGCCATCGCGGCCGGCGAGGACTATGGCGGTCTCGACCTCCCCGCCCTGCTCAACGCCGGCTGCACCGAGATTTGGAACGCGGCCAATATGGCCTTCGCCGTCTGCCCGCTGCTCGGCCATAGCGCGATCGAGGCTATGGAGGCGCATGCGACCGACGCCCTGAAAGAAACCTATCTGCGCAGGATCGTCAGCGGTGAATGGACCGCGACGATGAATCTGACCGAGCCCGGAGCCGGCTCCGATCTCGGATTGATGCGCGCGCGCGCCGAACGCGCCAACGACGGCTCCTACCGCCTCTTCGGCCAGAAGATATTCATCACCTATGGCGAGCATGATCTTGCGCCCAATATCGTGCATCTCGTGCTCGCGCGACTTCCCGACGCGCCGGCGGGCACGCGCGGCATTTCGCTGTTTCTGGCGCCGAAATTCCTGCCCGACGAGGCCGGCGCCTTCACGCGGCGCAACGATGTGCGCTGTGCCGGCATCGAACATAAGCTCGGAATCCATGGTTCGCCGACCTGCACCATGATCTTTGGCGACGAAGGCGGCGCCGTCGCTTTTCTCATCGGCGAGGAGAACAAGGGCCTCGCCTGCATGTTCACGATGATGAACAACGCCCGCCTGTCGGTGGGGCTGCAAGGCGTGGCGCTCGCCGAGCGCGCGGCGCAAATGGCGCTTCACTACGCCCGCGAGCGCAAACAGGGACGCGCGCCCGGCGCCAAGGAAACGAGCGCGATCATCGAGCATCCCGATGTCGCACGCATGCTGCTGACCATGGCGAGCAACACGGCCGCCGCGCGGGCGATCTGCTACGAAACCGCCGCATCCATCGACCGCACGCAACGCGAGCGCGATCCAGCGCGCGCAGCGGCGGCGCATGAACGTGCTTCTCTACTGACGCCCGTCGCCAAGGCTTTTTCGACCGATATCGCCAATGAGACGACGTCGCTCGCCGTGCAGGTCTTCGGCGGCATGGGCTATATCGAGGAGACCGGCGTTGCGCAGCTGATGCGCGACGCGCGTATCTGCGCCATTTACGAGGGCACGAACGGCATTCAGGCGATCGATCTCGTCATGCGCAAGATTCGCGGCGGCGACGGCGCGGCGCTTGCGCGCGAGATCGACGACATGCGCGCCATCGCGCGCGACGCCGAATTCTCACAGGAGGCGTTGCGCGAGTCCGTCGAGGCGCTGGCGCAGGCGAGCGCATTTCTGACGAAGGCCGAGGTTACCGACGCGCTCGCCGGCGCGACGCCCTATCTGCGCCTCTTCGCACTGGCGCGCGGCGCAACGCTGCTCGTGAAAGGCGCCAGGGCCGCGACGCGCGAGAAACATCCCGGCGCGCCGCGCTACGCAGCGCTTGCCCGATTCTTCGCCGATCATTTCGCCGTCGCCGCGCCCGGTCTGACGAAGACGGTGATCGAAGGCGGCGCATCAGTGAACGAGTCGCATGCGGCGCTAAACGAATAGTCATTGCTCGGCTCCGCTGGCAGTCGCGCGACGACGATCTAACTGCGTCATGGCCGGCCTTGTGCCGGCCATCCACGCCAGGAAGTTGCGGAACAATTTTCTGGATGGCCGCGACAAGCGCGGCCATGACGCGCGAGAAATCCTCAGGCGCCGATAAACTCCCGCAGCGCCTGCCGCTGCGCGTCGCTCATGTGCAGCCCGAGCTTGGAGCGGCGCCAGAGAATGTCGTCGGCGGTGCGCGCCCATTCCGTTTCGCGCAGATAAACGATTTCCGCCTCGCTCAGGCCGCAACCGAAGTCGCGGCCGAGATCGCTCAACGTCCGCGCATTCTTCAAAATCTCGACGACTCGCGTTCCATAGGCCCGCGCAAGGCGAAGCGCGAGAGCATCTCCTAGAAAGGGTTTGTCGCGCTTGAGATCGTCGAGAAATCTGTCGAAGCCCTCCGGCATGTCGCCGCCTGGAAAGGTCGCGTTCGCCGTCCAACCCCCGCCATGCGCGGCAAGAAAGGGCGAGAGTTCGCTCAGCGCATGTTCGGCGAGTCGGCGCGCCGTGGTGATCTTGCCGCCGAATATCGACAGCGAGGGCGACGCGGACTCGGGCGCATCGAGATCGAAGGCATAGTCGCGCGTCACGACCGACGCCTTGAGCGCGCCGTCGTCATAAAGCGGTCGCAGACCGGCGTAGCTCCACGCGATGTCGCCGCGCGTCGCCGGCTGGCGCAGGAAATGATTGAGCGAAGCGAGCAGATAATCGGTCTCCGAGTCGCTGATCGCAACGGCGCCGGGCGGGCCGTCATAGGAAACATCGGTCGTGCCGACGAGCGTGAACGCCCGCTCATAGGGAATCGCGAAGACAATACGGCCGTCGGGGTTTTGCAGAATATAGGCCTGCGCGCCCTCAAAGAGCTTGCGCAGAACGAGATGCGAGCCCTTCACCAGTCGCACATGTTTGCGCGCAGGGATGCGCAGGGCGTCTTCGATCACCTCAGACACCCAAGGGCCGGCGGCGTTGACCAATACGCGCGCCTCGATCGTCTCGCCGCTTTCAAGCGTCGCGCGCCAGCGGTCGCCCTGACGCGCGGCGTGAACGAGCTTCGCGCCGACGCTGATCGTCGCGCCGCGCGCCGCCGCGTCGCGCGCGTTCAGCACGACAAGGCGCGAATCGTCCACCCAGCAATCGGCGTAAGTGAATCCGACGCGGTATGTCTCGCGCAACGGCGCGCCGAGCGGATCGCCCGCGAGCCTCACCATATGCGAGCCTTCAAGACGCTTGCGGCGCGCAAGATGATCGTAAAGAAAAAGCCCGAGACGCAGCATCCATACCGGCCGCAGCCCCTTCTCGTAAGGCAGAACGAATTTTAAGGGCCAGATGACATGCGGCGCGGCGGCGAGCAGCAATTCGCGCTCGGCGAGCGCCTCTTGCACGAGGCGAAATTCATAAAGTTCAAGATAGCGCAGGCCGCCGTGGATGAGCTTCGTCGAGGCGGAGGACGTGCCTTGCGCGAGATCGCCCTGCTCGACGAGTCTGACCGACAATCCGCGCCCGGCGGCGTCGCGGGCGATCGCGCAGCCGTTGATCCCGCCGCCGACGATGAGAAGATCGTAGATCATGGCCGCCCTCGATTCGAAGCGGCCATGACTATAGCGTTATCCCTGCGGACGGCTCGCCTGTTTGCGGCCCGCGCCGCCATTGGCGGGACGCTTCTGGCCATTCGGGGCGCCGGGGCGCTTCGCCGCCGGGCGCTGTCCGTCGCGCCGCGGATGCTGCGCGCCGTTTCGATGCGGCGCTGGCGGCTTCGGCCCCCTTTGTGCCTGGCGCGTCGGCTCAGCGTCGTCGTGGCGCGCGCCCTCAGCGCGCCGGTCGGTGAACTCGAGCGTCTGGCGCGTCAGCTTTTCGATGGCGCGCAGCAGCGGCCGCTCGCCATTGTCGCAGAGCGAAATCGCCCTGCCGGTCGCGCCGGCCCGCGCGGTGCGGCCGATGCGATGCACATAGGCTTCGGCGACTTCCGGCAATTCGAAATTGACGACATGGGTCACGCCGTCGACGTCGATGCCGCGCGCGGCGATGTCGGTCGCGACCAGCACTCGCGTGCGGCCCTTGCGAAAGCCGTCGAGCGCGCGCAGACGCTGGCTCTGGCTCTTGTTGCCGTGGATCGCATCGGCGCCGACGCCGGCGCTTTCAAGATGCTGCGCGACGCGATCGGCGCCGCGCTTGGTGCGCGTGAACACGATCGCGCGCGAAATCTCGCGATCGCCCATCAACTCGACGAGCAGGTCCCGCTTGGCGCCGCTCGCGACGAGATAAACATGCTGTTCGACGCGCTCGGCGGTGGTCGCCGCCGGCGTCACCGACACTTTCACCGGGTCGCGCAGCATATCGTCGGCAAGCGCCGCGATTTCGCGCGGCATGGTCGCCGAGAACAGCAATGTCTGGCGCTGCTTCGGCAATTTCGCGACGATCTGGCGGATCGGGATGATGAAGCCGAGATCAAGCATATGGTCGGCTTCGTCGAGCACCAGCACTTCGGTCGTCGTGAGCCGCAGGCGGCCGCTGCCGAGATGGTCGAGCAGACGACCCGGCGTCGCCACCAGCACGTCGAGGCCGCGCGCCAGCATGTCGTTTTGCGGACGATGCGACACGCCGCCGACGATGACGCCGACGCTCGGGCGAAAGAACTGCCCATAAGCGCGGAAACTGTCGGCGATCTGCGCGGCGAGTTCGCGCGTCGGCGCGAGAATGAGCGCGCGCGCCGTATGGGGCGCCGGGCGGCGGCGATCGGCAAGGAGTCGCTGCAGGATCGGCAGCGCGAACGCCGCCGTCTTGCCGGTGCCGGTCTGAGCGACGCCAAGCAGGTCGCTTCCTTGCAGAAGCGCGGGGATGGCCTGCGCCTGTACCGGCGTAGGCATTTGATAGCCTTCATGCGCAAGCGCGCGCAGCAGGATCTCGTTCAGGCCGAGATCGGAGAATGTGGTCACTGTTTGTTGCTTTCAGTTGTTGATTCGAGCCCGAGGACCGGCGCGTAAAGAACGCCGGCTGGCTCCGGGCTAAAAAGAGATCGGGCCCCGCGTAACGGGCCGTCGATATGGGATAAAGGGGGCGCTCGACAGCTCGTCGACGGTCACGTCGACATACGCGGCTGGAGCGCCTCATGCTGCGGCGCAGCGCAGTCTTCATACAGGAGCGCGGCGTCAGGGTCAATGCGAAGCCCAAGGGGCGCTCAAGGGGCGCATCGCCGCACGCGACCCCGTCCTCGCGCACGAGCGATTGACGCTGGGCGGGAGGGCGACCCGCCATCGCATCGTCGCTTACGATTTGAAATTCGGATTGCGACCACGCCTGACCTTCGTCGGTCGTTACTCTAGCGGTGCGTCGACTCGGCGTCTTCTAGTGAAGCAGTCCCACCGCCCCACCATCGGCCTTCGCATCGTCTTCGCTGTCGCGACGGCAGATTGTCAGCAGGCGCTCTCGCAGCCACATATGCGCGCGATCCTTCTCGTGGCGCGGATGCCAGAGCATCCTCAACTCATAGCGAGGCAGGTCGATCGGGATCGGCAGGATTTTGAGCGGAGCGAGCTCTACGAACTTATCGGCCATCCTTCGTGGCAGACAGAGCAGCAAGTCCGTCTTCTCGAGAATCCAGGGCGTCGTCAGGAAATTCGGCAGGATGAAAGATATGTTTCGACGGAGTCCCAGCTTCGCGAGACAGTCGTCGATGAGGCCCGTCCCCGCTTCCCGCCAGGTTATCAGAATATGTTTGCATTCCAGAAATTGCGCCAGGGTGATTTCATCGCCCGGAACCGCGGGATTGCACTGCCTTGTGAGGCACACAATGCTCTCGGCCATCAACGTATCAGAGCAGATATGCGGCGCGCTGCCGAAGATCGCGTCGAAGCCGATCGCCACATCGATAGTGTCCTCCTCAAGCGCAAGGTGAGGCGACCCGACTATAGGCTGGCGAATTTGCACCTCAATGTTGGGAGCGATGCGGATGATCGACTCGGCGAGCTTCGGCAGCACGGCGAACGCCACATAATCGCTTGTGGAGATCACGAAACGCCGGCGGCTTTTCGCCGGATCGAACTTCGGCGGCGACTGGGCGATCTTTTCGATCTCCCGAAGCACCGCGACCGTCGGCTCCAGCAGCGCAAGCGCGCGCGCCGTGGGGACCATGCCCGACACGGACTTCACGAGTATTGGATCATCGAACTGGCTGCGCAGCCTGCGCAAGACATGACTCATGGCCGGCTGGCTCAGGCAGAGCTTTTCCGCGGCGCGCGACACGTTCTTCTCCTCGAGAAGAGTCTTCAGCGCGATCAACAGATTAAGGTCGAAGGACTTGAGGTTGACCATCCTGTCGCCACCTTTTACGAACGATGTCCGCGGTTCCGAGCCCAGTCGAACGAAAGCTCCTCTAGAGGTTTAATTCCCTGAATGAGCTTATAAGATATTCGAATTTTACTGCGTCGGTCACACTCGATAAAGCTTCGCGGGCCTGGCTCAACCCATAACAAGATCAAGTACGAACGCGCGCGAAGCGTCAGAACTTCCGCGCCAGGGGGCGAGCGGCGCGAGCTTCGAGGAAAGCCAAGGAGGACCGCCATGTCCGTCGATGTGCCTGCAGACCGTCCGCCGATCGATCCGCATCCGCTCAGCCCTTACGTCGCATGGGCAGGAGATCGGAACCGGAATCCCATCCTGAGAATATTCAAGGAGATTTTTCCGAAAAGCGGCAATGTGCTCGAACTTGCGAGCGGCGCCGGCAACCACATAAATTATTTCGCGCCGCATTTCCCGAACCTGTCGTTCCAACCCTCCGACTATAACGTCGAAGTGTTCGACACCATCAGAAAGAAACGCGCCGAAGCGGGCAGCAGGAATATCTTCGATCCCGTCAAGATCGATCTGACCGCGCCCGAGACTTGGCCCAGCGCCAGCGATCGGCTCTACGACGTCATTTTCGTCGTGAACCTTTTTCAGGTCGCGCCCGTGTCGATCTGCGACGGCATCGCTCAAGTCGCTGACCGCGTGTTGACCGAGGAAGGTTTCGTCGCGATCTACGGGCCCTTCAAGGTTGATGGCAGTTATACGACCGAGTCGAACGCCGCCTTCGATCAGGAAATCCTCGCCCCCAAAATCGCCGAATGGGGTCTTAAGGACGTACGCGACCTCGAGCGCGCCGCCAACGCACATAATATCGCGCTCAAAAAGATCGTGGACATGCCGGCGAACAACTTCACTCTTCTCTTTGGACGCGCATGATGGCGACCAAGAGAGTTGAGGCGCCATGACACAAGGGGCGACGGTGAATAAGGGCGCCGCAATCGTGGTCGGCGTCGGCGCCGAGTCAGGTCTCGGCGCCGCGCTGGCGCGGCGTTTCGCGCGAGAAGGGCTCCGCATCACGATCGCCGGCCGCACGCCGGAGCGGCTGCGGGTCGTCGCCGAGCAAATCGCCGCGACGGGCGGCGCGGTCGCGATCAAACCCGCCGACGCCACGAGCGAAGCCGATGTCGCCGGCCTCTTCGAGGAAGCGGATCGCGACGGCGACCTGAAGCTTGTCGCGTACAATGTGGGGAACAATTTCGCCGCTTCCGCTCAGGACACGACGCCGGAGCTCTTCGAGCGGCTTTGGCGACAAAATGCCCTCGGCGGCTTCATTGTCGGGCGAGAGGCCGCCCGTCGCTTCGCCGAACGTGGGCAAGGCACGATCCTTTTCACCGGCGCAACCGCATCCTTGCGGGCGCGCCCGCCCTTTCTAGCCTTCGCCGCCGCTAAAGCCGCGCTGCGCGCCGTCGCCCAGGGTCTCGCCCGCGAGTTTGGCGCAAAGGGCGTTCATGTCGCCCATATCGTCGTCGACGGCGTCATCGCCGGCGAATATGCGGCGACGACTTTCGCCGAATACGCCCGTTCCAAAGGCGCGGACGGCGTCCTTGCCGTCGACGACATCGCCGACGCCTATTGGGCGCTGCACTGCCAGAAGCGCAGCGCCTGGACTCACGAGATGGACCTCAGGCCCTTCAAGGAGCCTTTCTAAAGGTCCGCACGTTACCGCCGCGGAGACACCAGAAAAATGGCGACGCGAACAAAGTGGCGCCTTGTCGGCGACTATCTCGAGAACTGCAATTGCGACATCGTCTGTCCCTGCCTGGTCTCGACCAAGGCGATGATGGCGACGCCGACGCAGGGTTGCTGCGACAACGTTCTGGCGTTTCACATCAACCTGGGAATTTATGGCGACGTCGTGCTGGATGGGCTGAACGTCGTGCTTGCGGCGCATGCGCCGGGTCCGATGGCGGAGGGCGACTGGACGCTCGCCGCCTATATCGACGAGCGCGCGACCGGCGAACAGACGAACGCTCTCGCAGCGATCTTCGGCGGCGATGAAGGCGGCCCGATGGCGGTCTTCGCGGCGCTCGTCGGGACGCATCTCGGCGTCAGGAAGGTTCCGATCCGCTATGCGATCGAAGGCAAGTCGCGCTTGGTCGAAATCCCCGGCGTGCTGAGCGTCGCCGTCGATCCGCTCGCCAGCATGCATCCGAGCGGCGAAATCTGGGGCGCGACCGGGCATCCGCTCGCCCCGGAGAAAATCGCCTTCGGCGTCGGGCGCAAGGGCAACGGCTTCAACGACCACGGCTGGAGCTGGAACAACTCGGGCCGCAACGGCCATTACGCGCCGATCGAATGGTCGAACTGAGGGGCGCCGCCGACGGCATGGAACAGACCCGTCCGGACCCGACCGCCGTTCACCGCAATGCGATCCTCGCCGCGCTGATCGCCTTGTCGATCGCGGCCTGGATCCTTCTGATCCGGCAGGGCGCAGCTCATGGCGCCGACAGCCGCATGGCGTCCCCGTCGATGGGTCTCGGCGCGCCGCTCTTTTTGGCCGTCTGGCTGGCGATGACGATCGCGATGATGTTTCCGGCGGCCGCGCCGATGGCGCTCACCTTCCACAAGGCGCAGAGCGCCCGGCGCCAACGGCGACAAGCCTTCGTAGCAACATGGATATTCCTAGCCGGCTATCTTGTGGTCTGGGTCGCTTCCGGCGTCGTCGCCTATGTCGGCGCGCTTGCCGCGGAGGCGATCGCGACCCGTTTCGATCTCTCGGCGCAGACGTCGGCGCGCATCGGCGGTTTGACCCTCGTCGCCGCGGGCCTCTACCAGCTGACGCCGTTAAAGGATCTCTGCCTGACCAAGTGCCGCACGCCGATGAGCTTCATCATGACCTCCTGGCGCGAGGGACCGCTCGGCGCCTTGCAGATGGGCGCGATCCATGGCGCCTGGTGCCTTGGCTGTTGCTGGCTGCTGTGCGCGATCATGTTTCCGCTCGGCATGATGAACGTCGCCGCGCTCGCGACCGTGACGTTCATCGTTTTCGCCGAGAAGACCCTGCCCCTGGGCGCCGCCGTGGCGCAGGCCCTGGGCGTTTTCATTTTCGCCTACGGCCTCTTGATCATCATCCAGCCTCAGGCGCTGCCGATCTTCCATGGATGACGGGGGGTTCGGCGGGTCGTTTCGCCCAAGCGCTTTACCTGGACCGGCGATCTAGACAAAATCATCGTCCCGTCAGACGCCAAGCGTGAAATTCGATCCAAGCGCGTAGATTACGCCAAATCGCCGAATAGGATTTGCGACAGATGATGTTTCAAAATCGTCGTCTCCTGCGCTACACGAAAGACAATATACTGAATCTTGCGGCGAACGCCGCTCACCAATTCGCATCACAATATGCGTTGTCCATTTATGCGTCCGATTCGATTTATTCCTTCATTCCAAAAAATGCGTGCTCTACGATGCGATATACAATTGGAGCAGCGAATGGAGCAATTGCAGGGCCGGAGGACTTCAACTGGATTCACGCCAACAATCAAACCTTTCGAGCGACCTTGGCGGAACTGGCAAAAGCAAAATATACGTTCGCCATTCTCCGGGACCCGTATCTACGGGTGGGCAGTTGTTATCTCGACAAGATTGTGGATCAGACAGAGGTCGGCTGGCACTATCACAAATTGACGAACTATCAGACTGCGCCTGCGATGGTAACATTTCGTCAATTCATAACCTCTCTCAAATCCCGGCTTCGAAGCAACGAACATTGGCGCCCTCAGACAGACTTTCTTGTTTATCAAGATTATGATGATTTTTTCTGCCTTGAAGCGTTTTCGGAAGCAATTGCAACGCTGCGCGAGCGAATCGGGCTCGAAATCCTTGATGCGCGCGATCTCACAAAACATGGAGCCGATCGATATGAGCCGCTCGACGGCGACGAACTTTTTGCAGACAAACCCGCTTTCGAAATCGCCGAATTAAAGCGGGCGGGCAGGATTCCGCGAGTCGCACAGCTCTATGACGCGAGTCTGATCGCAAGCGTCAGCCAAATCTATGCCGGCGATATCGCCTTCTATAGCAAAGTCACGCATCGCGCCTGCGTCTTCGACGCCAAGCCCGCCTTGGAGGGCGGCGGCTCGCGCTGATGGCGCGACGGGAAAAAAATGGATGTCGCCCGCGATATCGCCAAAGGCGCATGGTCTCGAAGGACGAGGATGAGGAAACTCTTCGCCCGATTGCCCTGCTGCCGCCTCGACTTGTCTTGCTCTTGACTCCTTTCCCGCTTAGCCTCTCGCGCGAGTGCCGGTCGATTCGTCGAGTCAGCTGTCGCGGACGCTGTATAAAGTTCGCGCTTTCGAGGGATCAGAACATGGATCGGGATACGCTCGGCGATCTTGCCGAGTCCGCCCCTTTGGCGGGCGAAAGCGCCGACGATCGCAGCTCCTCCGCCGCCGCCAGCAAAAATTCGGTCAGCGTTCCGGCGCAGCTCGTCTCCCAGGGCAAGCACCGCTTTTACGCGCTGGTGCTGCCGAGCGGGCTGCTCGCGCAGACCTGCATGGTCGAGCCGCGCGTCGAAAATCCGATCGAGGGTTTTCAGCGGCTGCTCGACGAAAAGCGCGCGAAGTCCATCGCCAAATATATCGACGCCGGCTTCGGCACGGTTCCCGGCGCCGTGGTGCTGTCGGCGCAATCGCGCGCCCATGTGCATTACGACCGCGCGAGCGGAACGCTGACCTTCCGGCAGGACCCCCGCGCCTTTCTCATCATCGACGGGCAGCACCGCGTCTTCGGCTTCAAGCTTGCAAAACACGCCGTCGACGTGCCGGTTGTGATCTACAACAGGCTGAAGCGTTCGGAAGAGTGCCGCCTGTTCATGGACATCAACACCAAGCAGCGCCCGGTCCCCAACGAGCTGTTGCTGGACATCCGCCGCCTGTCGGAAGTCGAGACGCAGGCTGACGCGCTGCTGCACGACGTGTTCGATCTCTTCCACAACCGCGACGACAGCGCCCTGAAGGGGCTGCTCAGCCCGGCGGAGCGGCGTAAGGGCACGATTTCGCGCGTCACCTTCAACGCCGCCCTGCGCTCGATCAAGGGCGCCTTCGTCGATGCGCGCGCCGAGGAAGTTTTCGCCGTGCTCAACGCCTATCTGCGCGCCTGCCGGCATGGCCTCGGGTTGCATAACGCCGACGAGCAGATCGCCCATCCGGCGCTGTTCAAGGCGCTGGCGCTGCTCTTCACCAATGTCGCCGAGCGCGTCGCCGACCGCCATGGCGGAAAATACACCGTGGCGAATTTCGAGGACGTGCTCATTCCCTTCTTCAAGCGCTTGAAGAAATCCGATCTGCCGCGCGCCGGCATGAGCCATGTCGCGCTGCATGAACATTACAGCAAGGCGCTAAGCGCCGGCTTCCTGATCAAACAATGGCTCTTCTCGTGACGCGAATGGATCGACTTCCATTTCCACATCAAGAACGCTGCGAACTGTGAGCCCATGCTCGGTCTTTTCCCAATGGAAGGGACGCCGCCAGAGTTCGTAAACGGCGCGCCAGGCGGCGAGGCTCAGCATCATGAGCCACAGCGGCAGATAGATCAGCGACGCTCGAAACCGCGTCAGTTCGCGCCAGCGCATGCCGATCGCGAGCGGGAGAATGAGGGCGGCCGCGCCGGCGATCGCCAGAAAGCACCACAACGTGCTTAACGTGATTTCAAGCGGCGAAACCGGCGTCAGCAGCGCGCCGAACATCGCGTCATAAGCCATGCGCGCCGCCAGGAACGGACCGAGCAGAGGCCCGAACAGTCCGGCAGCGAACATCGCCAGCGTCGCAACGGCGCGGCGCGCGCCAAGATCGACGAATAGGCGCAGCGGCCGGCGGCAATGCACCACGAAGGTCTGCATCCAGCCCTTGAACCAGCGGGTGCGTTGTTTCACCAGCGCCGTGAAGGTCGCCGGCGCCTCCTCGAAGGTCTGCGAGGCGAGCGTTCGCACCTCGAAGCCCGCGCGCGCCAGCCGCAGGCCGAGATCGGCGTCTTCGGTGACGTTGAACGCGTCCCAAAAGCCGATCTCGCGTAGCGCCTCGATGCGGAAATGATTTGAGGTGCCGCCGAGAAAAAGCGGCATCCCCATCAAGGCCAGTCCTCTGTTGTAAACATCGAAGAGCGCGGCGTATTCGATGGCGAACAGCGCCGTCATCCAGTTGAGGGCGCCATTGTCGATGGCGAGGCTCGCCTGCAGACAGGCGACGTTCGGCGGCGCGCTTGCAAAGCGTGTCGCGGCGCGGCGCAATTGACGCGGCTCCGGCAGGTCTTCCGCGTCAAACACGGCGACGAGCGATCCGCGGGCAAACGGCATGGCGACATTGAGGGCGCGCGGCTTGGTGCGCGGAACGCCCTCGGGCGCCACCACGATCTCGTGGGGCGCGCGGGGCGGGTGCGCCCGCAACGCCGCTGCCGTCGCTTCATCGTCGGCTTCGGTGACGAATTTTACGTCGAGCTTTGCGCGCGGATAATCCCGGCATTAGGTAGCAAGCGCACCTAGCGGGATATGGCGGGAGAAGCCGGAATTGAGCGACAATCGGCGGCATGGCCGATCCGCATGTCCTCACGACTCTTCGTCGCAAGCGCGATGAGATGGAAGCCGCAATTCGAGCCTATGAGAAAAAGACGGAAGTGCTCCGCCGCGATCTGGCCCATGTGAACGCGACGCTGCGCATGTTCGAGCTAAATGGAGAGCATGAGGTTTTTCCGGTCCATATGGACCTGACTCGGCTGTTCAAGCGCGGGGAGGTTCATCGAATATGCCAAGAGGCGCTAGCGGGCGCGCCTGAGGGGCTGGACACGCGGGAATTAGCTCTAGCAGTGATCCGAGCCAAGGGCATGGACGAAGGCGACGCCGTGCTGCGCAAGGCTATCAATTACCGGATCGTGCAGGCGATGCGGATGCAGGAAAAGCGAGGGCGCATCGCCGGCGCAGGAAAGCGTAAGGGCGTCCGCATCTGGCAGCTCGGCGGGCGCTCCTAAACCTTCTGTTCACCATATTCGCAGGTCGCCAACTAGGGTTAACGGCTTCGCCGTTCATCCTTGCGAATCTGCGCGCATCGATGGGGCGGGCTATGAATCAGCTTTTTTTTGGCGATAACCTGACCGTTTTGCGAGATCATGTGAAAGACGAGTCTATCGACCTCGTCTATTTAGACCCACCTTTCAATTCGAATGCAAATTACAACGTGCTGTTTAAAGCATCTTCTGGACAAATGTCTGAGGCGCAAGCCGAGGCATTTATAGATACTTGGCGATGGGGCGAAGCCGCCGAACTATCTTTCGAAGACGTTTTACATAGCCCCCATCAAAACGCTGCAATAATGCTCAGGGCAATGCGTTCTGCAATCGGCACTAACGATATGATGGCCTATCTTGCGATGATGGCGTCTCGTCTCATAGAGCTACATAGAGCGCTGATGCCGACGGGATCGCTGTATTTGCACTGTGATTCAACGGCAAGCCATTATTTGAAAATCTTACTCGATGCTGTATTTGGAAAAACGAATTATGGGAATGAGATCATCTGGAAGCGGACCAGCGCAAAGGGACTCGCATTCACGCGGTTTGCGCGCAATCACGACGTTATCCTAAGATACACGAAAACAGAGACGTGGACGTGGAACCCTCAATATACGGCGCACGACCCTGAATATGTGGAAAAATTCTATCGTTATACTGAGCCGGATACGGGAAGGAAATATACCCTCGACAATTTGCTAAACCCCAACAAAAATCGCCCAAATCTAACTTATGAATTTTTAGGAGTTACGCGGGTTTGGCGATGGACGCGCGACCGCATGGAAGACGCATACGCGAAGGGTGTTGTCGTCCAAACGTCGCCCGGTTCAGTGCCTAGATTGAAACGATATCTTGACGAACAAGAGGGGACGCCAGTCGGTGACGTTTGGACCGATATTAGGCCCGTTCAGTCTCAGTCCGAAGAAACTCTTGGGTATCCGACGCAAAAGCCCGTTTCGCTACTTGAGCGGATCATAAGCGCGTCAAGTAATGAAGGAGACATAGTTCTTGATCCGTTTTGCGGGTGTGGCACGACGATTGAAGCGGCTTCGAAACTGAAACGAAAATGGATTGGTATAGATGTAACACACTACGCGGTTACTCTCATACAACAACGGCTCGCCCGCGTTGGCGTGGCTGAAAAAGAATATATTGTGCGCGGCCGGCCAACAGATATTGCGGGCGCACGTGATCTTGCACGGCGCGACAAACATCAGTTTCAGTGGTGGGCCGCGTGGCGGCTTGGCGCACAGACATACCGCGAGGAAAAGAAAGGCGCTGATCGTGGTGTGGACGGGAACATCTTTTTTGCGAACGGTCCATATGGAACAGGCCGAATTATCATTTCAGTGAAGGGCGGTGAAAACGTCGGAGTTGCAATGGTCAGAGACTTGCGTGGAGTTATTGAGCGCGAGGAAGCGGAAATGGGAATCCTCGTTACTTTGGCTGAACCGACCTCGCCGATGATTTCAGAGGCTGCGGCAGCTGGGTTTGTGAGAAAATCGGCACATGGGAAGATTCCACGAATTCAAATTGTGACTATCGCCGATATTTTGGACGGACGGACGCCAAAATTGCCCTCGATTCCAGTGCCATCACGATCAAGAGCGCCATCTCGCGCAAAGCGAAAGAGCGATCAACTCGAAATGCTGCTGCCATTCGAGGGATTGGATATAAAACAAGCCAAAGGAGAGTTTATAGACCCACGCTTTATGAAGTTCGGTTAAGCGCTACGCTGCCAGTAACCCTTCCACTGGCGCGAAACCGGATGCGTAAGCGCCGCGTTGGCGACCATCAAATATTGCGCGCCATTCGACACGCGGCGGTGATCCTCGCGCCACGCCATCTCGCGAGCGTAGGCTTTGAGATATGGCCCCGCGATATGGTGATGCGTCCCGATTTCAGCGCGACGAAGGCGAGAGAAGAAGCTTTCGGCCTTGTTCGTGCAAGCGCCTTCGTCTGAATAGGCCCATTCGTGATTGATGCGCTTCGTCAGGAAGCGAGCATGTAGGCGGTCCCAATGGGTCGCTTCGTCGGCGTGGACGGTTGCGCTGGCGTCAATACGGGCCTCAAGAGTCGGAACCGACTCCGCTTCGCTCTTGAAAACGAAAGGCAGCGTTCGGCCTTCGCGCTCGCGCATAATGACGACGACGCGGCGCTTGCCGTTTTGATTAATCGCAAGGCGGCGGTCGCGACGGTTTTCTTTGTAGTTAGCCGGCTTCACGTAACCGCCGAAATAGGCGCCGTCGATTTCGACTTCGCCGCCGGCTTTCATCGTCTCGACTTCCGCAGCCATCGCCTCGCGGATTTTGTGGGCTATTACGTAGGCTGTCTTGTATTGGCAATCGAGGTCGCGAGAGAGTTGCAGGGCGCTATGGCCCTTCGCGCCATTGACGAAGATCGCGATCGCCAAAAGGTAAGTCGAGATGGGCAGCTTGCGGCTGGCGAAGATCGTCCCGGACGTGACGCTGAATTGATGGTCACAAGCCTTGCACTTGAAAACCGGGCGGCTCTTATAGGCATAGACGCCGAGGCAGCCGCAGTGCGGGCAGACCGGCTCTCCTTCGGTAGAGGCCCAACGGATTTGTTTGAAGGCGTCGCGAGCTTCCTCTTCGGACATGCGAGCAACCCGAGCTAGGCTCAGGCTCCTTGCATGTTTCGAGAGAAGGAAGTGCTGCGACATGGTTTGCTGACTGTCCGCGTTTTCCGCTTATGTCAGCTTTTATAAATGACATTAGAGATGTCGTCAACTTAAAAATATGACCTTGACGTAAAAAGTTGCAATCGCTATTTTCAGCGCATGACGCCGGGACAGTGCCGCGCCGCGCGCGCATTTCTTCAAATTTCGCAAGACGATTTGGCGAAAGCCGCGAACGTCGGCGTTTCGACGGTTCGCGACTTCGAAGTAGGCAAGCGGGCGCCAATAGCGGCAACTCAAGCTGCAATGCGGGCGGCGCTTGAGACGAAAGGCGTTCGCTTCGTTGATCGTGGCGATGATGGTGCATTGGGGGTTCTGTATGCGGAACCGCAAAAGGAAGCTGCCGCCCACGCCTAGTTATGATAAGGGATAGGTGGACCGGAGGGGGATTGGACCCCTGAGACACGGGTGGAAAACCAGCCTCGAATACCAATTCCCGGCCCATGCAAAAACGGCCCAGAATTTCTGGGCCGTTTTAGGATGGTCAGGCTACCCTGACACGCATCCGTCCGGGGCGGTTTCTTCGCGGATTTTCCGCGATGTTGATATCCACATCGCGACCGAGGGCGACCAGCATACGGATCAATCTTTCGACTGATAGTCCGCGTAGCTTGCCGCTGAGAATTTTAGACACTTCAGCCTGATTAGTCCCAATCAAGCTAGCGGTTTCGATCTGAGTAAGGTCACGTTTCCGCACAGCATTGGTGAAGGCGCGCGCGAGCGCGACTTTCAAAATATCTTCGTCGTTTGACGGCAGGCCAAGATCAGCGAACGCGTTCCCGGCGCTATCAATGACCTCGACGCCCCCAGAAACATCAAGCTCCTTTACCATGGCTCCGTTCCTTGGCGTTTTTAACATAATGCGCGGCATGATGCCTCTCAGCAGCGTTCAGCCTCGCCTTGATCAACTCGACGTCTGGCTTCGGAGTCGCGATTCCCTTCACGCTCTTTTTCTGAAAAGCGTGAAGCACATAAATCGCCCCGGCAAGCCTTACGGTGTAGACCGCCCTATAAGTGCTCCTGTCGCTGTCGATGACAGTCTCAAGAACTTTTGCCCCGCAAAACCCAACGAGAGGCACAACGTTCATCGCCCTATCGCCGCATTGCGCCATATAGAGCGAGAACCCAATCTCATCTTTTACCTCATCAGGAAAACCTCGAACATCCTTCAAACTTGATCCCATCCAGTGAAGCGCCTTCATAGTTTAGCTCTCCAAACCATCCTTGATAGCGATGCGCCATGTGCTTCCTCCTTTTGCTGGCCGTTAAGGCACTTATTATTGATTTTTCAGGATTTCCTCCCCTGACAATATGTATGTTTGCACATATTCACGGGAGCGTCAATAGTGTAATGGATTCAGACTAGGTGTATTTGCTACCTAATGCCGGATAATCCGGTATTATGGCGCAAACGCCACAACGGGAGCCGCTGAATGATCGCGGCTGCCCATGGCGGGTTTTCGGCTAATATTCGGTCCATCGAGGCGCGCTGCGGAATCAGCCGCGCAACGGCAGGATCGTATTTATGCAGAGAATTTTTGGGATATTTTCTGTCCTTTTCGCTGCTTTCTGGCATTGGATATGGGACGGCATTAAAGGGATGGTATTTGATCGGGGGGTCAGTATGGCGACCCCTCTGATTGGCCCCATAACGCAAGACCACGTAATAATTTGGCTGCCGACGATAGTGTCGTTATCTATAGGCGGATTATTACTGTGGAAAACACGCCATAAAAATAATACTAAGACAATCCCTACGTCGGAGAACTTCGAACTTAGGCTAACGACGAGGATTTATGTAGATAGAGGCGGCAGCCACGCAATTGACATGTATATTACAAACGGAAGTGCTAGAGATATACTCATACAAGATATGGGCATTTACTATTATATGATCAAAAAGGAACGCTTAAAACAAGGTGATGATTACATAAAGTTATGTATTAACCTATCTTTCCATGATATAATTTTCGACTTGGCGTTTGGGGAAACATCGAATGGCTTGCCTCCAGCCGTTTATGTCGACGAAGGCATATTAGTTTCATTTGCAAGGCCGTTTAGTGCAACCAACAGCGCTGGCAATACAGCAAAACGAAATTTTTATATCTCAACTACGGCTACAAAAAATATAGTCGCTAGATTTAGCACTGAAGCGCTGAGAGATGGATACAACATAGCCGTAATATGCCAGCTATTTAAAATAATAGATTCATCCGGCAGTCTCGTAACGGTGATTTGTCCCGGCGCATATCTAGAAGAGGTGTATGTTAACGGCAATCTCGGTAAAATAACTAGTTCACAGTATGCAACACATACTCTTTTGCCAATGTTTTCAGACGCGCAATGTTCGTATTCAAAGGTATAGACTAATCCTCTGATAAACGAATTGTTTTTACGCCCATTGCCGACAGGCACTGGATTAAGAATCCGGCCGTGAATTTCCCTCTGCTGACTTTGTTCCGCAGATTGCGCTCGTCTTCTGATACGCCAAGCTCGGCGAGCTTGGCGGTTAATTGCGCGTAAGTGACGCTATTCTTTGCCATTTCGGCGCGGAGAAGGCCGCGCGCCTTGGCTTCCCAGTCTGTTCGCTCTGGCATGTCACCCTCTCGCGTGATTTTGTCATCATATGTGATGCAAAAGCGCTTGACAAGGTGACAGTGTGTCATCATATTCCATGCATACGCACTGGAAATGATGACAAATGAGCCAACACTTCCTTCTCTCCCGCGCCGCCAAGACGCTCTCGCTCGCCGCGATCTTCCGCATGTCCGATGCGGACGCGGAAGCCATGTTCTGCCGCGTGCGCTGGCCAGAGACTGACGGCAAGCCGGTCTGCCCGCATTGCGGCGGCGTTGACGCTTACGACTGCCGGCGCCCGACTGGCGCACCGCGCTTCCGCTGCCGCGCCTGCGCGAAAGATTTCAGCGTGACCTCGGGGACGCTGTTTGCGTCTCATAAGCTGCCGCTGCGGGTCTATCTCGCTGCTATCGCCATCTTCGCCAACGAGGTGAAGGGCAAGAGCGCTCTCGCCATGTCCCGCGACTTGGGAACGTCCTACAAGGCCGCCTTCGTCCTGTTGCACAAGCTGCGCGAGGCGATGGCGGAAGAGATGAAAGGCCGCGTTGTCGGCGGAGCCGGCGAGGAAGTGGAAATCGATGGCGGCTATTTCGGCGGCTATGTCAAACCGGCGAATATGCGTGAGAACCGCCGTGATCGTCGCCTTGCGGTCAATCAGACCGGCAAGCGTCAATGCGTCGTCATCGTCCGCGCCCGCGACGGCCGATCGGTCCCCGCTGTCTTCCGCGCGGAAGGCCACGCGCTCGATTTCATCCGCGCCCGTATCGCTAAGGGCTCAATCGTCCATGCCGACGAAGCCGGCGCTTGGAACGCGCTTCACAGCCATTACGAAATGCGCCGGATCAATCACGAAGAGGCTTACAGCGCTGACGGCGCGTGCACGAATGACGCCGAGTCCTATTTCTCGCGCCTGCGCCGCGCGGAGATTGGCCATCACCATCACGTCGCGGGCGTCTATTTGCTCCGCTATGCGCAGGAAGCGTCTTGGCGCGAGGATCACCGCCGCATGTCGAACGGCGAACAGGTGGAGCGCCTTGCCGGTCTAATGACGAAGAAAAAGGCCAGCCCTGACTTCACGGGTTATTGGCAGCGGCATATTGCGGCCTGACTAGCAGGCGCGCGACAATCCGATTATGTTGGGAGAGGTGAATCGGCGGGGGCGGAATCCCCGCCTGATTCGCAATATCGACGCGCTTCGTCGTGAGCCTTATGGCTACACGAAACGGGAGCGTTTGTCATTATGCAGAATGAATTTTCGCATGAGCAAAAAGCCGGCGCCGCCACCGCCGCCCCCACCTCCACCGCTGCCGCCCCAACCAGGACCGGGGAACGGGACGAAATCGTTTCCGCCGCCAGTGCGCCCGCCGAAATAGACACAGAACTTGGATTCAAGATTAGATGTTTGTCGAGCGCGCTCTATCATGAGGATCGCGAGAGATTTTTTGCTTGGCTTCACCGTTGGGCGATGTTTTTTGTCGTCGCGTCAGGAACTGCTGCGTTCTTGCCGATAAAAGCCGAGCATCCTCTTTTGTTGACCGGAATTGCGACCTTCGCAGGTCTAATTGATCTTGTTTTTGATGTGAGCGGGAAAGCGCGTCTCCACGCTACTTTAAGGAAACAGATTTACGCTGTTCTTGCCGATGTTGGTCATATCGATCTAAAGGAATTGGAGCGCAGATTGACGCTCATTTATGCGGATGAGCCGCCATGCATGCACGCGGCGAATGCCGTAGCCTACAATCGCGCTATGGTTTCATATGGACGGCCAGCAGACGCTTTACTTACAACAGGTTGGCGCGGCTCAATTGTCCGTCACTTTTGGCCGTTTACGCACAATGATTTTCCGACAAACGCAGAAGTGAAAGAGGCTCATTAAGCCGCCACACACAAACGCCCTTGCGCTTCCCGTCCATGACGACGCGCCCGCGCATCGCCTGCATCCGCAGCGAGTGAATGAGGTTGTTGGCCACGGCCTTTGCAAGAACCTTATCGCCGGTGTCGAGACCTTTCTTGCGCATCAAGAACAGCGCGACTTCCTTGGTCGTCATCGGGCCGCTGGCGAGCGCTTCCCGGCATAGGGCGATCTTCTCAGCCCGTTTAAAGACGCGGTGAATATCGACGTAGGGCCTAACATCGGCGCCAGCATCGAAAAGGCGCATCGCGGCGTTGACGTGCGCAAGATCGGCGCGAGCCTGTTCTAGCTGGCGCTCATAGAGCTTAATGACGGCAATGATTTCGTCGCGCTTCCTGCGCAGCGTGGTGACGGTTCGAATCTCGGCCATGCCTAGAAAATAAGGCGTTGCCGGCTAGATCGCTTGTGGCGTTTGCGCCATAATACCGGGATAATCCAGTCGGTCGATCGCGCGGGTGAGTTGACGCACAACGGCGGCTTCCTGATAGAGCGCGAGCACGATGGTGTAGACCGGCAGTCGCGCATCGGATTCAAGCGGTTCAACGTCGGCGCATTCCCGAAGACTCGCCGCGCAGGCGAAAAGCCTCAGGAACACGCCGCAAAAGAACATGCTCGCCAGAAGCAAGGCCGCCGCAAAGCGCAGCAGGAAAATCGGCGCAAAGAGGCTCGCCGCGAGCCCGATCAGCGCAACGAGCAGCAGTCCCGCCTGTCCGCGCTGCAGGCCGCCGCGCGCGCACAGCTCACTGTCGACGCGTTCAGCGAGAAAAGCTGCGTTGCGGGCGGCGGCGTCGGGATCGGCGCGGCGCACCGCCTCCAGAAACCGCGTTCGCGTGGTGAGGGTGAACAGCGGCCGGCCGCGCGCCACGCGTCGCGCGCTCATCAGCCGGAAGACGCCGCTGCCGCTCGGCGCCAATAGCCAAAGATAGCCGCTCGACGCGTCGCGGACCCGGGCATAGCCGCATTCGACCGTCGCGACGCCCGGCGCGGAAACATCGACCGGTCTGTCGATGAAGTCGACGTTGAGATGCTTCGCCAGCGCCCGGTAGAAGACATCCTCCGAGACCAGACCTTCGGCGAGCAGCGCTTCGTCCGCGCACACGCCTTGACGGCGCGCCGTCGCCGCGGCGAACTGCAGCACTTGCTCCGGCACGCCATGGCCGGACAGAAAGGCGATTTCGACGGGGATGGGTTGCGGCGCGGTCGCGCGACGCGGCGGCGGTCGGCGAACGGCGGCGGAGCCGGCGGGCGGACGCCTTCGCGCCGGTTGGCGAAGATCGTCCTTGATCGGCGAAGCGGCGGAAGCGGCACTATCGATCGGAACAAAATTCATGCATTATTCCGGCAAACGCAGTCAGCCTTCCAACGACTATCAAACTCCAGCAGGGGCTATGCAATAACTTTATGCGCCGTATGAACTTTTTGCGCCGTATCAACAAGTCGCCCAGATTCGCTCTTCTCGCTTCGCTTCGCGCGGCGCTCGCGGCGTTCGTTCTTTCGTCCTGTCCGCCAGCCGCGAACGCTGGCGACGCCCCGACCGCGCCAACGCCGCCCGCAGCGACCGCACCGACCGCGCCCTCGTTCTGGGACCCCAGCCGGACTCCGGAAAAGCCGGATCTCACCGGATTGCGACAGATCAGGTTCCTGACCGAGGACGACTATCCGCCGTTCAATTTCCTGCTTCCGGATGGGCAGGTCGCAGGCTTCAACATCGATCTCGCAAGGGCGATCTGCGTCGAACTGGACGTCGCCTGCACGATCCAAAGACGACGGTGGGATCTGCTGATCCCTGCGCTCAACGACAATAGCGGCGACGCCATCATCGCGTCGCTCGCGATCAACGACGAAACCAGAAAACAGGTTGATTTTTCTGGACCTTACATGATGACGCCGGGTCGGTTCGCGGTGCAGGCCGACACGACCCTTAAATCCGCCTCCCCCTCCGCCTTCGCCGACCGGCCGATCGCCGTGGTGGCTGGTTCGCGGCACGAGGCTTTTCTCAAGGCCTTCTATCCTCAGTCGACGCTGATGACCTTCGAGACGCCTGCCTTGGCGCGCAACGCGCTAAAAAACGGCCGCGTTCAGGCGATGTTCGGCGACGCGATCTCTCTTTCATATTGGCTGAACGGCGCAGAAGCGGCCGGTTGCTGCGTCTTTCGAGACGGACCTTTCACCGATCCGAAATATTTTGGCGAAGGCATTGGCATCGCCGTGAAAAAAGGCAATACGCCGCTGCGCCGCGCGCTCGATTATGCGCTGTCCCGCCTCGCCCAACGCGGCGTCTTCGCCGAGCTTTATTTGAAATATTTCCCCGTCGGGCCGTTCTAAACCGCGCGGCCCAGCAAGTGAGCGATGGCGGCGCGCGCGCTTTTTATGGCAGCGTCGAGCTGATCGCGCTTCTCGCCGGCGCTCGACCTCTCGTCGCGCAGCGCCTGCTCATAGGCCTCAGCCGCATTTCCAACCCCGAACGCCCCGACCGCCCGCGCCGAGCCCTTGATGGTATGCGCAAGACCGATGCGCCAGTCGCCGTCGCCGACCCTGGCGGGCGCGCGCAAGCGTTCGGCGCATTGCGCCGCCTGCGCGTCGAAGAGCTCCAGCAGCTCCCGTTCGAGATCATGGTCGCCGAAGGTCTGGCGGGAGAGATGAACGAGGTCGATCGGCAATTCCGGCTGCCCGTCTAAAAGCGGCTGCGGCTGAGCTTCGCAGTTCAAAAAGGCGGATTCCGCGAGTTTCGCCATCCCCATTCCCTGTTCTCCTTGATATTTATAGCAGAGCGCGATCCTTCGGGAGGCCTCGACCAATGCGCCAAGCGACGCTTATCCGCTAGACTGGCGCGCGTAACCTGAAGGACGCGTTAACGAAGTTTCCCGATACGCGCCGCCCCCATGTTTCAATTGCCCGGAATGGGCTGTAAAGTTTGGTTAATCTTTATTCACCGGCAGCCGTTTAGCGGCAGGCCGTGAATTCGGCCGGACCGCACGGTTCTGCGCCGCCTGGAGTGGGCGAATGGCGACATCGGGAAAAATCCAGGACGCGGCCTCCGCCGCTCTGTCGGCGGTCGAGGAGGCGCTGGACATCGGCGCAACGCCGAAGGCCGCGGCAGACGCCGCGGACGAGGCGAACGACGGATCGAGCCCGGCTGCGTCCTCCCGAGCCGACGCGCCAGCCGGCGATAAGCGCCGATCGGCGCCCGCTCACGGCGAGCCGCAAAACCGCGATCCGCACGGGGTCATCGCTCCCGCCTTTGCGCCGGCCAATGATGATCGCCGCACGGTCGGCGAGTTGCGGCAGGCGCTTCAGATCAAGCCGAACCGCTCGATCATGGCCTTCACATTCGCCGCCATGGCGCTGTGGGCGGCCTGCTGGGCGCTGTATCTTTATTTCCATCAGGGAGAACTCCTCGACGGCGAGAGCTCCATGCTCGCGCCGAAGCCGGTGCTGACTCTCGCGGCGCTCATCGCGCCTCTCGTCTTTCTCTTCCTCTCCGGATTGATGGCGCGCCGCGCCCATGAGATGCGGCTCATCGCCAATTCCATGACCGAAGTCGCCATTCGGCTCATCGAGCCGGAGACGGTGGCCACCGAACAGATCGTCTCGCTTTCTCAGGCGATTCGACGTGAGGCCGCCTCAATGGGCGACGGCATCGAACGCGCGCTGGCGCGCGCCGGCGAGCTGGAAGTAATCGTGCGCACGGAGGTCACCAACCTCGAACGCTCCTACACCGACAATGAGCGGCGCATTCGTCTGCTCATCGACGAACTGACGCGCGAACGCGAGGCCATCATCGTCAACGCCGACAACGCGCGGACCGCGCTCTTTGGCGCGCGCGAAACGCTTTCTCAGGAACTCGCGACGACCTCGGTCCATCTCGCCGAAGCGGTGAGCCAAGCGGGGGCGCGGGTCGCCTCTTCACTCGGCTCGAAGGGCGAGGAGATTCGGCTCGCGCTTGACGAGGCGGGAGAAGCCTTCGAGTCGACTCTGGCGAGTCATGGCGAACGTGTGTTCTTCACACTCACTCAGACGGGCGACGAGGTCGCGCAAAAGGTGGCCGGCGCAGGCGACGACGTCAGCCGACGTTTCGCCGAAGGAATCGAGGAGTTCGGCCGCAAGCTGGAAACTGCGGGCGACGCGATCGCCGGCGACTTTGGCGCGCGCGGCGCCGAATTGCTCGAACGGTTTGAAGAGATCGGCGCCGGTTTTTCGGAGGCGGTCGGCGGCCAGGGAGAGCGGATCGTCGCGCAACTCGCCGAAACCGGCGACGCCATTCGCGAAACGATCGAAACGCAGGGCGGTTCGTTTGAGCGTTCGCTCGCCGAAACCCAGGAACGCCTCACCGCCCGCGTCTCCGAACATGTCGAACATGCTCGAACCACGCTCGAGACGGCGGAAACGCGAATCGTCGGCCTGCTCGATGAAACGCATCAAAAGGCGCAGAGCGAATTCGAGCTGCGCGGCCAAGCGCTGCAGGAGGCGGTCGCACGCAGCCTGAACCAGAACTCTACCGCGCTCGTCGAACAGGTCGACGCCCTGCAGGAGCGCTTCGTCGCCGCCGCCAACGAAGCGGCGTCGGCCATCGGCCAGCATGGCGATCGAGTCACACAAGCGCTCGCCGACAATTTTGAGGTCTTCGAAGAGACCGTGCTCGGCCGCGGCGGCGAAATCGCCGATCGCATCGCCGAATGCGGCAAGCAGATCGAGACCACGGTCGTCGAGCGGCTGGCGGCCTTTGAAGACGCGGTCGTGCGCAACAGCGGCGAAGCCGCCATCCGCATCGCTGACCATGGCGACCGCGTCAGCTCCGCCATTTCGGACGGGCTCGCCGCCTTCGAAGACACCTTTGCGCGGCACGGCGACGAGGTCGTCTCGCGCGTCGCCGAACATAGCGAGAAAGCCGCGACGGCGGTCGCCACCCAACTCGCTGCTTTCGAAAACGCCGTCGCGTCGCGCAGCGAGGAAATCGCGCAGAGCGTCGGCGAACACAGCGAACGCGCCAGCTCGGCGCTCGTTTCCGGGCTCGCGGCATTTGAAGAGTCGGTCGATCGCCGCAGCGGCGAAGTCGCCGAGCGGGTCAGCGAACAAGCCGAGCGAACGAGCGCGGCTGTGTCGGCTCAGCTCGCGGCGTTCGAACAGGCGGTGACACGCCACAGCGACGAAGCCGCCGCGCGCGTGAGCGAGCACGGCGGACGCGCGACCTCGGCAATCGCCAGCCAACTCGCCGGCTTTGAGGAGATGATCGAGCGGCACAGCACGGAAATCGCCCTTTGCGTCAGCGAACAGAACGAGCGTGCAACGTCGACGCTTGCGGCGCAGCTGGCCTCATTCGAAAGCGCCGTCACGCGAAGCGGCGAACAGATCACGCAACGCGTGGGCGAGCAAGGCGAACGCGCGACGTCGACGCTTTCGGCGCAACTCGCGGCCTTTGAAGAGGCCGTCATGCGTCACGGCGACGACATCGCCGAGCGCGTCGGCGAGCGTGGCGAACGCGCCGCATCGGGCCTCTCGTCGCAGCTCGCCGCCTTCGGAGAGGCGATCACGCGCCACAGCGAAGAAATCGTCCAGCAGGTCAGCGAACATGGCGAACGTGCGACCGCAGCCCTGTCTCAGGGCTTCTCGACGTTTGAAGACCTGGTCGCGCGCCAGGGCGAAGAATTGGCGGCCCGAGTGGCCGCCCGCACCGAACGCGCCGCCGTCGAACTCGGCGACAAGGTCTCCGCCTTCGAAGAGAGCGTCGCCAGCAATGCCGGACAGGTCAAAGACGCTGTCACGCAGGGTCTCGAGGCCATCGAGAACGTGCTTGTGGGCCGCGGCGGCGAGATCGCCGAACGCCTGGCTGCGCACGCCAATCGCGTTGACGTGAGCCTTGCCGAAAAGCTCGGCTCATTCGAAGACTCCATCAAGCGCCATAGCGATAGCGTCGCGTCGGTCGTCGGCGAACATGCGACGCGCGTCGATGAATTGCTCGACGAGCGGCTTAACGCGCTGGAGACCGCTGGCATGCTCGTCGCCAAAACGATGGAGACGACGCGCGAACTCGCGCTGCAGGAATTCGACACGCATGGCGCGGCCCTGCGCGAAAAGCTTCGTCAAAGCGTCGACGACGCCTCTTCGGCGCTCGCCGAAAACGCCGAAACAATGCATGAGCGCTTGTCGACGACGGCCAGTGACGCCGTTCTGGCGATTGCGACCCAAGGCGAGCGGCTCCATGAACTGCTGAACGACCGGCTCGGCTCCTTCGAGGACGCCGTCCTGTCCGAAAGCAAAGAAGTTGTGGCCTCGCTGGCCAATCATGGCCAGCGCATTGCGGAGACGCTGGGCAAGCAGCTGACGCAATTCGAACAAGCGATGCTGCACGACGGCGACGCGGTCGCCGATCGGGTCGGCGCGCATGCCGAACGCCTCACCGGCGAACTCACGCAAAGTCTCGCCGCCGTCGAAGACGTGATCGGCAACAAGGGAACGCAACTCGTCGACGATCTGACGACACGGACGGCCGATGCGGCCGCGCGCCTCGACGCGCAAACACAGCAGATCGCGCGTCAGATCGACGACCGGTTGCAGTCGCTCGATCAAACGCTGCGCACGGAAGGCGGCGCGCTCGTCGATCGACTGTCGGCGCAAGTCGAGCATTACAACGCCCGCATAGGCGACAATTCCCGCCATTTCGCCGATGAGATCGATGCGAAATTGGCCGAAATCGACGAAACGATCGAGAACAAGGGCGGCCATCTCCTCGAACGGCTTGGCGCCCGCGCAATCGACATCGCCTCGACGATGTCCAACAAGATCGAAGCCTTCGAGAGCGTCGCCAGCGCGCGCACGATGGAAGCGGCGGACCGCATCGATCAACTGGTCGAACGCGTCGATGCCGGCCTCGGCGGGGGCGGCCAAATTCTGGAAGAGGCGCTCTCCAAACACGCCGCTGAGGTCGCACGCGTGCTGGAAGATGGCGGACGCCAAGTCATGCAGACTTTGGACGCGAAGATCAAAGACGTCGACTGGATTCTCCTGTCGCGATCGAGCGAACTCGACCAGGCTTTGACGTCGAGGACGGAGCAGATCAACGAAACCTTGGGGGGACAGGCCAAGGCGCTGGAATCGACCCTCGACAATCGGATCGAGCTGCTTGAGACGAATGTCGTCAGCCGGCTCAGCGAGGTCTCTTCGGAGCTTGACGAAAGAGGCCGGCTGGTCGTTGACATGATCAGCGCGCGGCTGCACGACATCAAGGAGATTCTGGCCGACGCGCGGCAAGAATTCGATGCGACGCTTCTCGCGCACGCCGGCCCTCTCGGCCAGTCGCTCGCCGACCGTGTCGCGGAGATCAGCGGCGCGCTCGACGCGCGGCTCAGCCAAATGCACTCGGTGCTCGATGAGCGCGGCGGCGCTGTCGCTCAGGAATTGACGGAGATTGCCGATCTGGCGGCGACCGCCGTCGATAACGCCGGCGCCGCCCTTGTCTCGCGCCTCGGCGCGAAGCGCGACGAGTTGACGGACACGCTCAACGCTTCGCGCGAGGCGCTGGCGTTGACGCTGGAGACCAGCGCGCAGAACTCGATCGCGACTCTGCTGGCGACGAACGAGAAGATTCGCGCGGAGCTGCCCATCCTGCTCGACGGGCTCGGCCAGACCAGCGCCTCGCTGCACGCGATCGTCGACGAGACTGGCGGCAATCTTGTCACGCTTGAGCACGAGCTTGGCAAGCGGCTCGACGAGTTCCGTGGAGCGGTCAACGAAGCCTCGGCCCAGGTTGAGCAGGTCGCCGCGACGACAGGCGACACGATGCGCGACGCCAACGCCATCGTCGAGGCGCTCGACCAAAGACAGCATGCGCTGGCCCAGAGCGCCGAGAGACTGGCGCAAAGCCAGCAGGCGCTCGACGCGACGATGCGCGCCCGCCATCACTCGCTCGAAGAACTGACGACGGTCATCGATGGAAGGCGCGCCGAACTCGAAAGCGCCATCGCGCAATTCAGCGAGCTGATGGAGCGTTCGTTCCACTCGATCGAGGCGCGGTCGCGCGACCTTGGCGGCGCGCTGAGCGAAACCTCGAGACAGACTGCCGATCTAATCGAAGCGCGCTTTGCGGCGGTGCGCGCCGCTGCGGAAGGCGAACGCGAGCAGACCTCCGAGGCGCTGAACGCCGCCTTCGCGCAAGCCAATGAAGAAATCGTCCGGCTGTTTGACGGCGCACGTTCGAAATTCGACGCCGCGGCAAGCGAGATTCGCGGCATGGCGCGCGCCATCCATAGCGAGATCGAGAAGACGCGCCAGGAAGTGCGCCGCGGCGCGACCGAGATTCCGCAGGAAGCGGCGGAGCAAGCGGCGATGCTGAAGCGGGTCGTCAGCGATCAGGTGAATGCGCTGAACGAACTCTCCGAGATCGTTGCGCGTTCGGGCCAGGTCTATGATGCCGCCGAGCAGAGCGCTCCTCCGCCTCGCCGCGCCGTCTTGGATCAGGCCGCACGCAGGGAAATCGCTCCGCCGCGAGCCGCCGCGCAAAATCTGTCGAACCGCCCGCCGAACGGCGGATGGCTGAGCGACCTGCTGGCGCGCGCCTCATTCGACGAAGCCGCGAAGCCGCCGCGCCCGGCCCGGTCCTTGGCGAGCGCCGGCGCGCTCGACAGCCTGTCGCTCGACATTGCGCGAATGGTTGACAACGCCGCCGTGACCGAAATCTGGCGCCGGTATCAGCGCGGCGAGAAGGGGGCGCTTTTCGGTCGGCGTCTCTACACTGCGCAAGGCTATCAGACCTTCGAGGAAATCAGACGCCGCTATCGCGTGGATCAGGATTTTCGCGCGACCGCCGATCACTACATCAAGCATTTCGAGGATCTGCTGGTCGAGACGAGCCGCGGAGATCGCGACGGCGCGAAAGCGCTCGATCTGCTGACTGGCGACGCCGGCAAGGTTTACACAATGCTGGGCCATGCCTCCGGGCGCTTCGAATAGCGCTCGGACCTATTCGACCGCTTCCGGCGCCGCGGCGCCAATGCGCGCTTCAAAATCGGCCTCGGCGCGAAGACTGTCCAGGTCTCGACCGATCGTCGCGACCGCGAGCAGCCTGTCGCCCTTAAAATACGACACGGCGCAGTCGGCGGCGGGATCGCCCGATATGTCCAGTCGATCCCATGAGGCGGCATGGCCGACATAGGAGATCGTCTGGTCGTAGTGCTGGCTCCAGAAGAAGGGCGCGGCGTCGAATTTTTCCTTACGGCCGAGAATGTTGCGGGCCGCCGTCTGACCCTGACGCTCCGCGACCACCCAATGTTCGACTCGAATCCGCTCGCCGGTGATTTTGTCGGGCCAGCTCGCGATGTCGCCGGCCGCGTAAACGTCTGGCGCGCTGGTTTGCAGATATTCGTCGACGAGCACGCCGCGGTCCACGGCGAGGCCCGCCGACTGGGCCAGGGCGAGGTCCGGCCGGACGCCAACGCCAATGACCACGAGGTCGGCATCGAGAGTCGCGCCGCTTTTTAGGATTAGCGTGCGTTCGCCGATTTCGGTCGCCGTATCCTCGAGATGGAACACGACGCCGTGGCGCTCATGCAGCTTCCGCACATGCGCGCCGATTTCAGGTCCGAGAATGCGCGCCATCGGGATCGCCTCGGGCGCGACGACATGGACCTCGAGATCGCGGGCGCGCAGCGCCGCCGCCACTTCAAGGCCGATGAAGCTCGCGCCGATCACGGCGACGCGGCGCGCTCCGGCGCAGGCGGCGATGAGCCGATCAGCGTCGGCGAGCGAGCGCAGATAGTGCACATGGCTTCGATCGGCGCCCGGCATCGGCAGCTTGGTCGGGAAGGCGCCGGTCGAGATCAGCAAGGCGTCGTATGAGAGCGCCGCCCCGTCTGCGAGCGTCAGGCGCTTGCCCGCCGGATCGAGCGACTCGACGCGGCGCCCCAGCCGCAGCTGCACGCCAGTGTCCCGATACCAGGCCGGGTCGCGCAGAGGCAGCCAGTCCGGCCGGGCGGTTCCCGCCAGATAGTCCTTGGAAAGATTGGGCCGGTCGTAGGGCGCGGCCGAATCCGCGCTGATCAGCTCCAGCAGTCCGTCATAGCCCTCGGCGCGCAACATGTGCGCGGCGGCGAAGCCCGCCGCCCCGCCGCCGACGATGACGACGCTGCGCGGTTGGGCCGCGCCCTTATGCGCCGCCGGCCCTGGATCGGGTAGTTTTTCGCGGGCGAAAACCTTGCCGTCGGCCTGTTCGACCCGCCAGCGCGGCAAGGGATCAAAGGCGGGCGCCCGCAAGGCGCGGCCGCTGCGCAGACTGAAACAGGCGTGATGCCAAGGACAACGGATCGAACCGCCGACCACGAGCCCCTCGGCCAATGGCCCGTGATAATGGGTGCAATGGGCGCCGATCACGAAGAACGCGTCGCCCTGTCGCGCCATGACGGCCTCCTCGCCCGCCACATGACCGAGCAAGGGACGATCTTCCGATACATCCCGGAGAGCGACGCCCTGCGAGAAGTCGGGGCCCTCTGGTTGATCACGCCCCTCTTCCGCCATGTCGCTCTCCCTCTTCCGCCGGCTCGGCGCGACGCGCCAGCCAAATCACCGCGTTCTTTAAAAAGGGCGACGCTTGAGACGCGACAAGCCTCGGTCAACGATCGATGCGAGAGGTGATTCGGGGGAGCCGCGCATGCCTTGTTACATTTCTGACAATGCGAGCCCATACAAAGTCAACGAAAGACACATGGGCGTACGTAAAAAATGTGACATTGGAGCCACACCAATAAGAACAAATATTCGCCAAGGCCCATTTTGCATAATTCTTAGGCAAATGCGCGGACCTTAGACTTGAATGGAACTCCGGTCGCGAGTGATATCAATCAACTTTCGCCACCAGCCGGAGTTAACAGCAATGAAGTGGTTCTATCTTTCGAGCGTTGCTGCGCTCACATTGGCAACCAGCATCACCAGCGCCGCTCACGCTCAATCGAAACTGTTGGAAGTCGATCCAACTCTGGTTGAGGAAAATCAACCGGCGGCTCCTCCGGCGGTCAAGCGAGCAAAGAAGGCCGGGGCGAAAATCGTCAAGGGACCCGCGCCCGCGCCGACGCCGGCCTGGATCGACGCCATCACGATCGACGGCTATATTGAAGGCGGCATCGCCCTCAATTTCAACCAGCCGTTCAACAAGCTCAGCTGGGGCCATCTCTATACGGACCGCGCCAACTGGCCGACCTTCAACGGCGCCCTGTTGACCGTGCAGCGTCCGCTCGACCCGAAGGCCGAAGGCTATGACTTTGGCTTCAAGCTCCAGGGCATGGTCGGCGAGGACATGCGCTACAACCATTACCTCGGCATTCTTGATTACGCGATTGGTTCAAGAACGCAGATCGGACCGATCGAGGCCAATGTTACGGCCCATCTCCCCTGGATCAGCGTGATCAGCGAGGGCGGCGTCGACCTGAAGCTCGGCATGTTCGCGACCTACAATGGCGCGGAAGTCATCCCGGCCAAGGACAATCTGTTCTACAGCCACTCCTACATTTTCAACTTCGGTCCGTTCATTCACACCGGCGCGATGGTCACCACCCATGTCAAGCCCTGGCTCGACGTTTATACGGGCGTGACCAGCGGCGTGAACACCAGCATTGGTTGGCCGGGCGACAACAACGCCGCCGCAGCCTTCCACGGCGGCTTCGGCTTCAACCTGCTCGACGGCAATCTGACCATTATGGCGATCACCCATACCGGTCCCGAGAACGCGAGGCAGACGGATCCGCTCGGCGTCGGCTGGCCGGTTGGTTTCGCCAATGGCACCCCCTGGGTGCCGACGGGCTGGCCGAATGTCCTCACGGCGGGTTGGCCCGTTAACCAGGGCGGCTTCGGCGCGCCGAACCTCTGCGCCTGCAACGTGAATACCGCGATCCGCTCGTTCAACAACCTCACGACGACGTGGAAGGCGACAGAGAATCTGACGCTCATCACCGACATGAGCTTCATGCTGGAAACCGGCTGGAATCCGAGCTCCTTCGGCCTGCCGCAGAAAGCCTGGGCCGCGGCCAATGCGATCACCGGCACCGGCTTCTGGGGAACGGCTCCGGCCAATCCGATGGGCGCCACCGCCTTCGGCATCGCGCAATACGCTTCCTACAAGATCAACGATATCTTCAAGATCAATGCGCGCGCCGAATACTTCCGGGATAACAATAACTTCTTCGTCGGCGCCTATCCCGGCTATTTTGACGCCGTCAATCTGTTCCATGGCTTCTGGTGCCCATCCTGCCTCAACCAGAACCTGGGTACCGGCCTTTACGCCACCCGGCCGATCTATTCAGGCACGAGCTATCTGGCGCTCACGCTGGGCATGACGATCACCCCGGAACTGCCCAAAATGCCGATCATTACCGGCCTGATCATGCGGCCGGAACTGCGGTGGGATACGTCGGTCAACGGCACGACGCCCTTCTTCAATCGCAACGGCCTGAGCTCGTCGCAGGGCATGTTCAACATGGACGTGATCATTCCCTTCACGATCCTGTAGAAACCAAACGCTTCCCAAGCGCGTTAGAAAGCCGCCCGGTTCGCCGGGCGGCTTTTTATTGCGGTTGTTCCTCGTCGGCGCGGTCGCGCGGATGATCGCGGATCAGGATTTCGACGTCGGCGTCCTTCGTCGACTGCACGCGGAAGGTTCCCTGAAAGGTCTTGCCCTCGTGGCGCGCGATGGCGACATATTCGCCTTCGGCCAGAACGAGCGAGGGAAAGGCGCCGATCAATTCGCGAATGACGTCGCCGCCGGGGGTCAGCACCGAGAAGCTCGTATTGGCGAGCGCTTCGCCGCCCGCCTGCTTGACGAGCTTCAAGGTGATCGTCGCCGCGCGATGGCGCAAGGTCGCTTCGATGAGCTTGCCCGCGGGGATTTTCAAATCCGCCGTCACGACGGAATTGGTTTCATTGGCCCCGCCCTGCGCCCCCTGACCCGTATCGAGTAATTTGGACACGATGTGATAGGCGCCTTCGGGCAGGCCGATCACCTCGTCCGACTTGGCGTTGGCGAGAATGAGCTTCGCTTCCGAATTGCCGCGTTCGGGCACATAGATCGAAATCGACAGCCGCTGCGCCGGAACTTGCGCGTCGCCGAGCTTGTCGATGAGCCTCAGCCCGCCGGCGTTCAGCGCGACCCGTTCGGAAACATTGCTTCCTTCGATCGCGACCCGGCGCGTGACGCCCGCCAGGCCATAGGCGGCGTGAACGATATAGGCGCCGTCCGGCAGCGGCAGAGTCGGCGCCGCCTCCTCGGATTGCACCACAAGCTTATGCGAGCCATCCGGCTGAGCGCCTTCCTCGAAGACCCGCCAGACGAGACCCGAACGGACCGGCTGCGGATCATTGGCCGCGAGCGTCGCGCTCAGCCGCAGCGTCGACAGCCTCGCAGGCGGCAGCGGCGGTCCAGCCGCTTCCGGCGGGCCATGCGGCGGGCGGGGATGATGGGGCGCTTGCTGCTGCGCTTGCGCCAGCGTCGAAACAACCGCCGCGCTCAAGAGCGCCGCTGCGGCCCGGCCAAGCGCGTCCGATCGGACCTTGCTCATCGGTCTGTCTATGCCGGGCAATTCGGCTTTTGTCGATTCTCGCCCGCCGGGAAGATGTCGCGGATGGCGGCGACCTGCCCCGGATAACGCGCCAGCGCGCCGGTAAAGCCGTCGCGGCGCGCCGCCGCATAGGCGGCCTCTTCTCCAGCGTCGATGGGCGGCGCGAGCGCCGGAACGCCGGCCGAGGCCGCCGCCAGCACCACCATCGCCCGCGCCGTCTCGATGGCGGCCCCACCCTCAGACAAGCCGAGCCCGGCGCAAAGCCCGGCGTCGTCGAAGGCCAGCGCCGCGAGACGCGGCGACGCGCCGGCGAAACTGCGCAGCGCCAGCACGCCCGCAGGATCGCCGCCCACAAAGGCGCCGATCCTTGTCGCGCCGTCGGCGAGACCGGCCTGCGCCTCGCGCACGGCAAGCTTGACCGCGAGACGCTGCAGCCCGGTGGCGCCGTCGCGGGCGGGAAGAAAGACGCCGTCCGGTCCGGGACCGAACAGGGCGTCGAGATCTGCCTCGACGAGATCGCTATCGAGCGGCGCGACTTCGACGAAGAGCTTCGGCGCCCCGCGCTTCGCTCGCGCCGCGTCGAAAAACGCACAGGCGCGTGCGCGGGCGCCGCGTCGCGCGTCATCCTCGGCGCAAGGACCCAGCCGCAACAGCAGGGCGTCGGCGCCGCAATCGAGCGCGGCGGCGAGGTCTTCATCGCCGGCGTCGGAGTCGAGGATCAGACAGGCGCGCATGGGACGGGGCTAATATCCGAAAGCCATCGCCCCGCTTGTAGCATGCGCGCCCCCCGATTGCGGCAAGGGTCGCGTTGACGGGGCGTGGGACGGCGCGCATAAGCGCAATCAATGATCGATCGTTTTGAAACCTATCTTTTAAAACTGCGCGAAACGCCGCTCGCCGAGCACACCGAGCATACCGGTCGCGCGGCTCTTGAAACGCTGCTGGGCCAATTCGCCAAGGATGCGCATACAGGCCTGCGGGTCCAGCATGAACCCAAGCGAGAGAGAGACAAGGGCGCGCCGGATTTCAAGATTTCGCGCCATGGCATGATCCTCGGCTATGTCGAAGTTAAGGAAATCGGGACGAATCTCGACAAGATTCTCAAGTCCGACCAGATCAAGCGCTATCGCGAACTCTCCGACAATATCATCCTCACCGATTATCTGCAGTGGATTTGGATCGACGGCGCGCATGTGAAGGCGCGCGAAGCGCTCGCCTTCCCAACCGACCTCGACGCCCGCAAAATTCGCATCGCCCCGGAGCGCGCGGAAGCGGTCGGCAAGCTCATATCGGCGTTCTTCTCCGAAGCGCCCGAAGGCATCGGCCGCGCGCAGCAACTCGCCTTGGCGCTGGCGACGCGCAGCAAGCTGCTGCGCGAATTCTTAAGCGAGGAGTTGATCCGCCAGGAACGCGAGCATCAGGAGGGCCGGCTCTTCGGACTCTTCCAGATTTTTCGCGATCAGGTGTTTCACGAACTGACGACGGCCGATTTCGCCGACGCCTTCGCGCAAATGCTGGCTTACGGCTTGTTTCTCGCGCGGCTCAATTCCTACGACAAGCAGGTGACGCTGCGAAACGCCGAGGAGTTCATCCCCGGCTCCTTCCGCCTCATTCGCGAACTCGTCGATTTTCTCTCGGAACTGGAGAAGGACGACTATCGCGACGTGCGCTGGGTAGTCGAGGAAGTGCTCTCCATCGTCAACGGGCTCGACCTACCCGCCATCCACGAGGATTTGTCGTTCCGCGCGCGCAGAGCGATCAACCGCAAAGTGCGTGCGGCGGACGAAGAGGAGCATCGGCTCTTCGAGCGCGATCCCTTCATTTATTTCTACGAAGACTATCTGAAGGCCTATGACGCCAAGATGCGCAAGAGCCGCGGCGTCTATTACACGCCGCCGCCGATCGTGAATTTCATCGTCCGCGCCGTGGACGATATTTTGAAGGAGAGCTTCGGCATTCGCGAGGGCCTCGCGGATTCGAAGCGCGTCACTGTGCTCGATTTTGCCTGCGGCACCGGCACATTTCTGCTCGAAGTGTTCCAACGCATCTTCGACAATATCGGCGGCGCCGACAAGGGCCGCGCCGACCCGATCGTGCGCGAACATATTTTGAAGAACATCTATGGCTTCGAATATCTCATCGCGCCCTACACCATCGCGCATTTGAAACTGTCGCAATTCCTGCGCGACAGAGGCCATCCGCTCAAGGACAATGAGCGGCTGCAGGTGTTTCTCACCAACACGCTGGAGCCGATCGAGCCGCAGAAGAATTTCCTGCTGCCGGCGATTTCCGCCGAAGTGGAGGCGGCGCAGGCGGTGAAGGAAAAGCCGATACTGGTGATATTGGGGAACCCGCCCTATTCCGGCCATTCGAAAAACAAAGGCGCATGGATCACGACGGCGATTGCCGCTTATCGCGAGGGTTTTCCCGAACTTTCCAAGCCTGCACAGGGGAAATGGCTACAAGACGATTATGTGAAATTTATCAGGTTTGCACAGATGAAAATGGATGCTGTTGAAGAAGGAATTGTCGGCGTTATCACCAACCACTCGTGGCTCGACAATCCGACCTTCAAAGGCATGCGCAAGTCATTGCTCGAGACGTTTGATCAAATCTTGATAGTGAACCTGCACGGCAATTCGAAGAAGAAGGAGCGAACGCCGGACGGAGATGACGATGAGAATGTCTTCGACATCGAACAAGGCGTAGCCATCAGCATATTTGTGAAATCAGGATCGGCTAACGGCCGATCCATAAAACATGTCGATCTATGGGGGCGGCGAACAAATAAGTACAAGGCCGCAGCGAGAGAATCGCTGAGTTCTGTTTTGTGGAAAGAAATTCAGCCAGAAACGCCAGATCTGCTATTGAGACCACTAGAGCGCGTTCGTGATTTTTCGATTCTGATGGGGATTCCCGAATCGGCCCGAGCATGATTCCTTCCTCGCGATAGCGATGGAGGCGAGAATGGCGCG